>NZ_QTNB01000020.1:0-58268 GCF_003603395.1 Bacteroides sp. AM44-19
TACTGATATCGGTTATAAAAAGAAAAAGCGTCTAGCTAAATCAGGAAAAGACACACCTCACATGATAACTCCGGTTACCCCAAACGGTAACTTCATTTACACTACGAGGTAAAAGGCTTTACACTATGGTGTAACGACCGTTACAATATGGAGTAACGGCCGTTACACCCTATGGTAAACTGCTTTACATTAGAAGGTAAACAAGCGGTAAATACAATACGCTGATTTAAAGGGAAGTATTCAGTATAAGACTATGGCAGTATTTCACCTTCCGCTGTCACCTTTACGTAGATTTCCCTTTCCCCTTGCTCCATCTCTACCAAAAAGTAACTGCCATCGGGAGTCTCAATAAAGTCGGCATCATCAATGACATAACCGGGATGGGCAGCCGTAACGGCGTTCTTCACTACATCCTCCAGATGTCTCTTACTGATATCCCAGATAGTATAGGCCCATGCACCCTCAGCGGTGAACATCACATCCTTGCTGATACTTCCGTGCACGATTTCGACTTCCGTCATACCGTTCTTTTCTTTTTCAATATCCACAATGCGGGCATTGGGATATTTCTCTGCTATAAAATCTTTGATGGCAGCGGAAATATCAGAAGGGAGATAATCTTCGGGAGAACCGCCGTTGTGTGCATCGGCCACTTCCTTCACCAGAATGCCGTCCTCCGAATAATAGAGGTCCATTTCCTGATTACCTTTCTCCACTTCGATGATGTAGACAACAGCCATTTCCTTACGTTCCAGCTTGTCTACATCTTCCACCTTCCATACATTATAATAGGTACTACTCTCGTAAGAGCTTCTCACCGGAGCGGGAAGGTCTGCATAACGGAGGTCGGTTTCGGTCATCTGCCATACACCGTCTTTGGTGAACCAGGCCTCCTTTTCGAAATTGTCCTCATGGAAATCAGCCACATAATATGCACCTTTTGTTTCCCATTCTATACGCTGGGCATTGGGATGCTCCTTGGCCAACGCATTACTCAGTTCCGCGGGCACGGAGATTCCGTCGTTGTCGTCATCATCACAGCTTTGCAAGGCAAAGGCAAACACGCCTAACGCCAATAATAAGAAGTACTTTTCCAGTTTCATAGTCATTTCGTTTTTTTACATTATCAATACCAAGTTTGTTCATTTTGTATGGCAAAGATGAAGCCTAAATCTGGAAAGAATCTGGAAGAATACTCATATTTTGCAGAAAACAGCTATCTTTGTGCCACTAAAAGCGTTCATAACAAAAGAGATACATAATAACACAATGGAAAAGAAATTCAAACGTACCACCGTGACCTCGGCATTGCCGTATGCCAACGGCCCGGTTCATATCGGACACCTGGCAGGCGTTTATGTTCCTGCCGACATTTATGTCCGCTACCTGCGACTGAAAAAGGAAAATGTAATCTTCATCGGCGGCTCCGACGAACACGGAGTGCCCATCACCATCCGCGCCAAGAAGGAAGGCATCACCCCGCAAGACGTGGTGGACCGCTATCATACGCTTATAAAGAAGTCTTTCGAAGAGTTCGGCGTTTCCTTCGACGTGTACAGCCGTACAACTTCAAAGACGCATCACGACACGGCTTCCGACTTCTTCCGCAAGCTGTACGATAAGGGAGAATTCATCGAAAAGACCAGCATGCAGTATTACGACGAAGAAGCCAAGACCTTCCTTGCCGACCGCTACATCACCGGCGAGTGCCCCCACTGCCATGCCGAAGGCGCTTACGGCGACCAATGCGAGAAGTGCGGCACCAGCCTCAGCCCCACGGACCTGATTAATCCGAAGAGTGCCATCAGCGGCAGCCAGCCCGTGATGCGTGAGACGAAGCACTGGTATCTGCCGCTGGACAAACACGAGGAATGGCTTCGCCAATGGATTCTGGAAGACCATAAGGAGTGGCGTCCCAATGTTTATGGCCAATGCAAGAGCTGGCTCGACATGGGCTTGCAGCCGCGTGCCGTGAGCCGCGACCTGGATTGGGGTATTCCCGTTCCCGTAGAGGGCGCCGAGGGCAAAGTGCTCTATGTATGGTTCGACGCCCCTATCGGCTACATCAGCAACACCAAAGAGTTGCTGCCCGACACATGGGAGAAATGGTGGAAAGACCCCGAAACGCGTCTGGTACACTTCATCGGAAAAGACAATATCGTGTTCCACTGCATCGTGTTCCCCGCCATGCTGAAGGCAGAGGGTAGCTACATCCTGCCGGACAACGTGCCGAGCAACGAGTTCCTGAACCTGGAGGGCGACAAGATTTCCACTTCACGCAACTGGGCGGTATGGCTGCACGAGTATCTCGTTGACTTCCCCGGCAAGCAGGATGTGCTACGCTACGTGCTGACCGCCAACGCACCGGAGACAAAAGACAACGACTTCACCTGGAAGGACTTCCAGGCACGTAATAACAACGAGCTGGTTGCCGTTTATGGCAACTTCGTGAACCGCGCCCTGCAACTCACCAAGAAGTACTTCGACAGCGTAGTGCCCGCCGCAGGCGAACTGAACGACTACGACCGCGAGACGCTGAAAGAATTTGCCGACGTCAAGGCAGAAGTGGAGAAGTTGCTGGACGTATTCAAATTCCGCGACGCACAGAAGGAAGCGATGAACCTTGCCCGCATCGGAAACAAATACCTGGCAGACACCGAGCCGTGGAAGCTTGCCAAGACAGACATGGAGCGCGTAGCCACCATTCTCCACATCTCGTTGCAGTTGGTCGCCAACCTTGCCATTGCTTTCGAACCGTTCCTGCCCTTCAGCAGCGAGAAGCTTCGCAAGATGCTGAACATGGACAGCTTTGACTGGGCAGAGCTGGGACACACCGACCTGTTGCCTGCCGGACATCAGCTGGGCACCCCCGAACTGCTGTTCGAAAAGATAGAAGACGACGTCATCCAGGCACAAGTAGACAAGCTGCTTGCCACCAAGAAGGCAAACGAAGCCGCCACCTACAAGGCAAACCCCATCAAGCCGACCATCGCCTTCGAAGACTTTGAAAAGCTGGATATCCGCGTAGGTACAGTGCTTGAATGCGAGGCAGTGCCCAAGATGAAGAAGCTGCTGAAGTTCAAGATTGCCGACGGGCTGGAAAACCGCACCATCGTCAGCGGCATTGCCCAGCACTACAAATCGGAAGAACTGGTAGGCAAGCAAGTGCTGTTCATCGCCAACCTCGCTCCACGCCAATTCAAGAACGGGCTGGTAAGTGAGGGAATGATTCTCTCTGCCGAGAATTATGACGGCTCGCTGGCGGTGACTTCACTGCTGAAAGAGGTGAAGCCGGGCAGCGAGGTGAAATAAAACAGTAACAAGGTAACGAGTTAACAAGGCTACAAGGAGGAAGGAAAAGCCTCGTGGCCTTGTTAACTCGTTGCCTTATCAACCAATAAACTATGTCCGATACATCACTCAAAGAAAAAACAGCCAAAGGCCTCTTCTGGGGAGGATTCAGCAACGGCATACAGCAGTTGTTAAATCTGGGATTCGGAATAGTCCTTGCCCGTCTGCTGGATGCTTCGGATTATGGTATGGTAGGGATGCTTACCATCTTCTCCGCCATTGCCGCCGCCTTGCAGGAGGGTGGGTTCATTTCGGCACTGACCAACCGGAAGGAGACTTTGCACAAGGATTACAACGCCGTGTTCTGGTTCAGCCTGATGTGCAGCACTACTATATATATATTACTCTTCTTTGCCGCACCGCTGATTGCCGACTTCTACGATACGCCCGAGCTGATACCGCTGTCCCGTCTCTCCTTCTTGGGATTCGTCATTTCCAGCATGAGCATTGCACCGAGGGCATATCTATTCAAGAACCTCAGAATCAAGGACACTACCGTCATTTCTATTTCAAGTCTGATAGTCTCCGGTATTGTGGGCATCACATTGGCGGCAAACGGATTCGCCTATTGGGGGATTGCATTGCAAAGCATCTCTTTCATCACCGTAATGACGATTCTTAACTTCTACTTCTCGCATTGGAGACCCCGCTTCCGGTTCGACTTCACACCCATTAAGGAGATGATAGGGTTCAGCAGTAAGATAATCATTACGAATATCTTCACCATAATCAATAACAATTTGTTTTCCGTCTTGTTGGGTAAGTTCTATTCGGAACGGGAAGTGGGTAACTTTACGCAGGCAAACAAGTGGAACGGCATGGGACATACCACGATTACGGGCATGATAAACGGCATTGCACAACCCGTCTTTACCCGGGTTGCCGACGACAAGGCACGACAACTTGCCGTATTCAGAAAGCTGCTGCGCTTCACCGCCTTTATCTCTTTCCCCGCCATGCTGGGATTGAGCTTGGTATCGAAAGAACTGATTATAATCACTATCACGGAGAAGTGGCTGCCCAGTGCCGATATCTTGCAACTGTTATGTATTTGGGGAGCATTTATTCCCGTCATCAATCTGTTCTCCAACCTGCTCATCAGCCGGGGACATTCTTCTATCTATATGTGGAGCACCATCAGCTTGAGCCTGCTGCAAATAGTAGCTGTATGTGCCATATACCCATACGGGTTGGAATGGATGCTGCGTATTTTCGTCATTATCAATATCGGCTGGCTGTTTGTATGGTTCCGTTTTGTCAAGAGGGAGATAGGATTAAGACTGCGCGATATGCTGAAAGACATCTCTCCTTATCTCTCCCTATCCATTGTACTCGTAGTGTCAACTCACTATGCTACTCAGCCCATAGAAAACCTATACTTAAATATGGCAGCCAAAATCATTATGGTAGCTGGGCTTTATGCACTGGTTTTGTGGAAACTACAATCTACCATCTTCCGGGAAAGCATTGAATTCCTCTTAAAGAAAAAAAGAGCATGAGCCGCATAGCCTACATCATATCCGCCTACAAGGATGCCCCACACTTGGCACGCCTGGTTGCCGCACTGGATGACCGGGCAGACTTCTACGTGCACATCGACCTCAATGCCGATATACACCCTTTTGAAGAAGCCTTGGGAGACAAGGTCACTTTCGTGCCCCGCCACCGGATAAGCTGGGGAGGATGGGAACAAGTGGAATATCAGAAAGAATTGCTTGCCGCCGTATTGCATAGTGGTATCCCCTATACCCGCGTAGTATGCCTGAGCGGGCAAGACTATCCGTTATGGAACAACAACGCCATCCACCACTATTTCGAGGAGCATCAAGACACTGAATTCATCGGCGGTTTCAACCTGACACACTGCACCGTGAAACAGCAGTTGCACAAGATAACCCATTACCACCCTTTCCGTGACCTGCCTTGGAAGAGTATATGGTGGAAGAACAAACTCATCGTAGCATCGCGCAAGCTGGCACAGATACTCCCCATCCGGAAAGCCCCTTTCGCACCCTTGGAAGGCAAGCAGGCAGATGTCTATTTCGGTTCCGACTATTGGGCCATCACGCTGCCCTGCGCACGATATGTATATGAAAAGTTGTGCACGGAGGAGAAACTGGTGAAGTATTTCAGAACCAGCTTTGTACCCAGCGAACTGTGCATACAGACCATCGTATTCAACTCCCCTTTTGCCTCAAAAGGGCTTCTTTTAGAGGGAAAATACCCCGGACTTACCCGTCTCACCCCCTTGCACTACATAGACTACGGTGCATCCATCCGCGTGATGACACTCGAGGACCTGCCGGTATTGCAGCAGTCTGGAAAGATGTTCTGCCGGAAAGTGGTAAGCGGGGAGTCCGACACACTGATAGAAAAACTCAAGTCCGATTTCGCAAAAGAAGATTGAAATGGAAAGTGCTCCTTTCAACTATTATCATTATTTTTGCAGACATCAATCAAAAATGGTATCCATGGTGAAGCAATATACCCCAGAAGAACTGACCCAACTACATCAGGTGCTATACGAAATACTGGAAGAGATTGTGCGCATCTGCGACAAACACAATATTCCCTATTTTGTAATCGGCGGAACAGCAATAGGGGCACTCTATGACAAAGCGATTCTTCCTTGGGATGACGACATAGATATAGGTATGAAACGGGAAGACTACAATAAGTTTCTCCAGATAGCCTCCCAAGAACTGAGAGAACCATACTTTCTTTCATGGATACATACCGACCCTCATAGTCCTTATTACTTTGCCAAAGTCAAGAAAAACAACACCTTGTTTGTCGAAGAGATGTTTAAAGATGTACCTATGCATCAGGGAATCTTTGTCGATATATTCCCTTTTGACCGTATTCCAAACAATAAGCTATTAAGGAAGATACAATATGAAGCCGTCAACTTTCTGAAATGCTGCCTGATGGGAAAAGAGGTATGGCTATGGAAACACTTCGGAAAATGTCAAATATCCAACCCTACCAATCGTGGAGCTGTTGCCTGCCTTCTGAACCGGATAGTTGATATGACACTCTCTAAAAAGACAATCTACCGTTTGATGGTGATAATGCAAAGTTGTTTCAACTCATGGAAAACTTTGTATTACAACAATGTGATTACCACTACCGACCATGTTTTGGAGACGAGTCTCAACCATTTACAACCAATCAAATTCGGTCCACTTTATCTGAAAGCACCTGATGGATTGGAAAACTTTCTACGGTACAACTATCCCACTTTACACCGGTATACAGAAGAAGAGCAGGACAAGATAAACAATCATTATCCGGCAGTTCTTTCTTTCAACATACCAAATGACCATATAGCCACCTCCTAATCCAACAAAATTGCCATGAAACCAGCCCTTGTAGATGTATCTGTACTGATTCTTTTCTTCAACCGCCCCAAACTGCTGGCGCAAGTATTCGAACAAGTGAAGAAAGCACGCCCCGCACGACTGTTTCTCTATCAGGACGGCCCGCGCGGCGAGCGTGACATGCCGGGCATAGAAGCTTGTCGCAAAGTGGTGGCAGACATCGATTGGGAATGCGAAGTACACCACAATTACCAGGAGAAGAACTACGGCTGCGACCCATCGGAATACATGGCACAGAAGTGGGCATTCTCCTTGTCGGACAAATGTATCGTGCTTGAGGATGACGACGTGCCCGCCGTCTCTTTCTTCGGCTTCTGCAAGGAACTGCTCGACAAGTATGAGCACGACACACGCATCAGCATGATTGCCGGATTCAACAACGAGGAGATTACACCCGACATCACTTCCGACTACTTCTTCGCCACCACCTTCTCCATCTGGGGATGGGCGAGCTGGCGGCGGGTGACGGACCAATGGGATGAATTCTACACCTTCCTGGACGACAAGGAGAACATGCGGCAACTGAAGAACCTCATCCACACACGGCGCTACCGCAAAGACTTCATCTACATGTGCCAACGCCACCGCGAACACGGGAAAGCCTATTACGAAACCATCTTCCACGCTTCCATGTTGTTCAATTCGGGTCTGAGCATCGTGCCCACCCGCAACATGATAAACAATCTGGGAGCCACTGCCGACTCCACCCACTTTGCCGGCTCCGTGCACACCATGCCGCGCGGTTACCGCCGCATCTTCACCATGAAACGCCACGAAGTGGAGTTTCCACTGAAGCACCCTCGCCACGTCATCGAGAACACAGCCTACAAGGATAGCGTTTACCGCATCATGGCATGGCGGCATCCCTGGATAAAGATTGCACGGTCGTTCGAGGAACTGGCGTTGAACCTACGGTACGGCAACTTCACCATCATATGGCAAACGCTGCAAAAGCGTATCCGGAAATGGATGAAACAAGACCGGCATCTGTAACAAGAAAAAACATTCAAAAAAGAAGAAACGAACAACAGTCATGAGAGTACTACTTATCAATACATCCGAACGCATCGGCGGCGCAGCCATCGCCGCCAGCCGTCTGATGGAATCACTCAAGAACCACGGCATCAAAGCCAAGCTGCTGGTACGCGACAAGCAGACCGACCAAATCTCCGTTGTGTCACTGGACCATAACTGGCGCATGGTGTGGAAGTTCGTCTGGGAGCGCATCGTCATCTGGAGCGCCAACCGCTTCAACAAGAAGAACATCTTTGCCGTCGACATAGCCAACACGGGGACAGACATCACCTCACTGCCCGAATTCCAGCAAGCAGACGTCATCCATCTGCACTGGATAAACCAAGGGATGCTCTCGCTGAAGAACATCGAGAAGATTCTCACCTCGGGCAAGCCCGTCGTCTGGACCATGCACGACATGTGGCCCTGCACCGGCATCTGTCACCATGCTCGCGAGTGTACCCACTACCAGCAGGAATGCCACAACTGCCCCTTCATCCACGGAGGCGGAGGCAAACGTGACCTTTCCTACCGCATCTTCCACAAAAAGCAGGCATTGTATCGCAACCGTCACATCAACTTCGTCACCTGCAGCCGCTGGCTGGAAGAACGTGCCCGGACAAGCGCCCTCTTCTGCGGACATGCCGTGACGTGCATCCCCAACCCCATCAACACCAACCTCTTCAAGCCCCGCAACCGACAGGAAGCCCGCAGCCGTTGCCTACTGCCGCAAGACAAAAAGCTCATGTTGTTCGGCTCGGTGAAGATTACGGACAAACGGAAAGGCATTGACTACTTGATAGAATCGTGCCGACTGCTGGCCGACAAGCATCCCGAACTCCGGGAACAGTTGGGTGTCGTCGTCTTCGGCAACCAATCGCAACAACTGGAAAACCTGCTTCCATTCAAAGTCTACCCGCTGAACTTCGTCAGCAACGAACACCAACTGGTGAACATCTACAATGCCGTGGACATCTTCGTGACCCCCTCGCTGGAAGAGAACCTGCCGAACACCATCATGGAAGCCATGGCATGCGGCATTCCCTGCGTCGGATTCAACGTGGGCGGCATCCCTGAGATGATAGACCATCTGCACAACGGCTACGTGGCACAATACAAATCCTCGGAAGACTTTGCCAACGGCATCTACTGGACGCTGACCGAACCCGACTACCCCAGCCTCTCGGAACAAGCCTGCCGGAAAGCCATCTCCCACTATTCGGAGAACGTCGTCGCCAAGAAATACATTGACCTTTACAACAAAGTGACCGGAAGAAATGCATAACCACCCCACCCCGAAATTCAGCATCATCACCGTGACCTACAATGCCGAAGCGGTACTGGAGGACACGATTCAAAGCGTTATCTCGCAAACCTACCACCACGTAGAATACATCCTTGTGGACGGTGCGTCCAAAGACGGCACGCTCTCCATTATCGACCGTTACCGCGACCGCATCACCCGCATCGTGAGCGAACCGGACAAGGGACTGTACGACGCCATGAACAAAGGTATCCGCCTTGCCACCGGCGATTACCTCTGCTTCCTCAATGCCGGCGACAGCTTCCACGAGGACGACACCTTGCAGCAGATGGTGCGTTCCATCTCCGGCAACGAACTACCCGACGTGCTGTATGGCGAAACGGAACTGGTGGACAAGGAAGGTCACTTCATCCGCATGCGCCGCCTCGCCGCCCCGGAAGTGCTTACCTGGCGAAGCTTCAAGCAGGGCATGCTGGTCTGCCATCAGGCCTTCTTTGCCAAAGCTTCCCTTGTAGAACCCTACGACCTGCAATACCGCTTCTCCGCCGACTTCGACTGGTGCATCCGGGTGATGAAGAAGGCAAGGGCGTTACACAACACCCATCTCACCCTCATCGACTATCTGGAAGAGGGAATGACCACCCAGAACCGGCAAGCATCCCTGCGCGAACGCTTCCGCATCATGGCGCGACATTACGGACTGGCGAGTACCATAGCCCATCATGCCTGGTTCGTATTACGGGCCGTAATAAAGAAATAGCACAAGTTTCGAGAGCAAATATACTTTATTCCCGCAAGACCTATACCTTGTGGGAATCTCCCCTATACCCAGCTCTCTACAGTATAGGAGTGAGTACCCAAAACATCCCCATGTTTTCACCTAAAACATCCGGATGTAATGGGGCAAAACATCCCCATGTTTTGGGGTAAAACATCCGGGTGTTTTGGAGAAAGACATCCGGATGTTCTGCATATTAAGTCCTATACCGTGAGGGGCTAAGTCCTAAGAAGTAGGAGATTAAGTCCTAAAGCAAAGGAGGCTGGGTAGCTGCAAGCAGCGCCTTCAACTCTTTTACCCCTTCCGAAGCTCCCTTTTGAATGACATGTATCGGACGCATGACGTGCGTGTCCACCGGCTTGGGGTCTATCAGATACACTTCGGCGGCACGGGGCACGTAGTTCAGCAGTCCCGCAGCGGGATAAACGTTCAGGCTGGTGCCGATGATGACGAAGATGTCCGCCTGCTCCACATACCGGATGGCAGTCTCAATCTCCGGCACCGACTCGCCAAACCACACGATGAACGGGCGGAGCTGCGTACCGTCGCCCGCCTTGTCGCCCAACTTTACTTCATATTCCTCCGGCGCCAGTTCCTTGACGAAATGCGGATTATAAGGGTCGCGGCTGGAACAAACCTTCGTCAGTTCCCCATGCAAGTGTATCACGTGCGTACTGCCGGCACGCTCGTGCAGATTATCTACGTTCTGGGTGACGACCGTTACATTGAAATCCCTCTCCAGGTCGGCAACGCCCAGATGCCCGGCATTCGGCACCACATCGAGCAACTGCTTGCGACGTTCGTTATAGAAATTAATGACCAGTTCCGGATTACGTGCATACCCCTCGGGAGTCGCCACCTGCTCCACCGGATATTTGTCCCATAATCCGCCCGCATCACGGAATGTGCTGATGCCGCTCTCGGCGCTCATACCGGCACCCGACAATATGACCAAGTTCTTCATTTTCTGCTCCTTTCCTTTATTAAAGTAAGACAAATATAAGAAGAATGTTCAAGTTGTGATATAAATAAGAAAAATTAAATACTTAAAAGCCTTATCATTCAAATAAAAGACGTACTTTTGCCACTCATAAATTTGCAATAGACTGGAAAAGAAACCAATCCGGTCGTCAACAAAAGAATCTTATGGACAAATTCAGTTATGCTATCGGCCTTGGAATAGGTCAGAATCTTTTAAGCATGGGTGCCAAAGGCATTGCAGTAGATGACTTTGCACAAGCAATCAAAGACGTTTTGGAGGGCAACCAGACGGCAATCAGCCACACAGAAGCCCGTGACATCGTCAACAAGTACTTCGCCGAACTGGAGGAGAAGATGAACGCAGCAAACATAGAAGCCGGCAAAAAGTTCCTGGAAGAGAACAAAAAACGCGAGGGAGTTGTTACGCTGCCCAGCGGACTTCAATACGAAGTTATCACGGAAGGAAACGTGGGCCGCTATGCCAAAGCCACCGACCAGGTGCAATGCCACTACGAAGGCACACTGATTGACGGAACGCTGTTCGACAGCTCCATCAAACGCGGCCAGCCTGCCACGTTCGGTGTAAACCAAGTGATACCCGGTTGGGTGGAAGCCCTGCAGCTTATGCCCGAAGGTGCCAAGTGGAAACTCTACATCCCCAGCGACCTGGCATACGGAGCGCAGGGTGCCGGCGAGATGATTCCTCCCCACAGCACGCTCGTATTCGAAGTCGAATTACAGAAAATTTTATCTAAATAAACAACAAGTAAAAGCAAAATGAAAAAAGTAACATTTCTCATGGCTCTTGCAGTAGCTGCCGGTATGGCATCTTGTACTGCTCAAAGTCCGAAAGCTGATTTGAAGACGGACATCGATTCATTGTCTTACGCCATCGGTATGGCACGTACAGAAGGTTTGGACCAGTATCTTGCACAGCAAGGAATTGACTCAACCCAGATGTCAGAATTCCTGAAAGGTTTCAACGAAGGCGCAGCCAAAATCGATAAGAAAGACGTGGCTTACATGGCCGGTCTGCAAGTAGGCCAGATGGTCAGCAAGCAATGGGTGGAAGGCTTCAACCAACAAATCTTCGGCAACGACTCTACACAGAGCATCAGTCGCGAAAATCTGCTGGCAGGTTTCGTAGCAGGTGTCATCGGCAAGGGTGGTGCTATGGATATGATGAAAGCTCAAGAGTACATGCGTACTCAGATGGATGCCATCAAAGAAAAAGCAACCGCAGAAAAGTATGCTGACAACAAAGCTGCCGGTGAAAAGTTCCTGGCTGAGAACAAGGCTAAAGAAGGTGTAGTAACTACCCCGAGCGGTCTGCAATACAAAATCATCACCAAGGGTAACGGTGCCGTTCCTGCCGACAGCAGCAAGGTGAAAGTAAACTACAAAGGTACGCTGATTGACGGAACAGAATTCGATAGCTCTTACAAGCGCAACGAACCTGCTACTTTCCGTGCCAACCAGGTAATCAAAGGCTGGACAGAGGCCCTCACCATGATGCCCGTCGGCTCTAAGTGGGAACTCTATATCCCCTACGA
Source organism: Bacteroides sp. AM44-19 (assembly GCF_003603395.1). Taxonomy (NCBI): domain Bacteria; kingdom Pseudomonadati; phylum Bacteroidota; class Bacteroidia; order Bacteroidales; family Bacteroidaceae; genus Bacteroides; species Bacteroides sp. AM44-19. The sequence continues at coordinate 12,322 of NZ_QTNB01000020.1, forward strand.
CCTGGCATACGGTTCAAGAGAAACCGGTAGCCAAATCAAGCCGTTCTCTACTTTGATATTCGAAGTGGAACTGCTGGGTATCGAGAAGTAATGTAACAATCCGAAGGGAGGGGCAAAACCCTCTTGATACTTCTTTTAGGCGCGGATTACGCGGAATAACGCGGATTTGGTAAACTAAATCCGTGAAATCCGCGTAATCCGCGCCTTATCGTTACCCCTCACTTTTATTCATTTTTCCGTCCCTTTTTATAGATAAATTAAAATAAAGTCCTATATTTGCTTACTATTTGATAACAACAAGAACTTTACTTATTTACTATTATGGAAAAAATAGACAATCTTGACCGGCAGATTCTGGAAATCATTTCCCAAAATGCCCGTATCCCTTTCAAGGACGTAGCTGCTGAATGTGGCGTGTCACGTGCTGCCATCCATCAACGTGTACAGCGCCTGATTGACCTTGGCGTTATTGTTGGCTCAGGCTATCATGTAAATCCCAAGTCCCTTGGATACAGAACCTGCACTTACGTAGGAATCAAGCTGGAAAAGGGCTCCATGTATAAGACGGTAGTTGCTGAGCTGGGCAAGATTCCCGAAATCGTAGAATGCCACTTCACCACTGGTCCGTACACCATGCTGACCAAGGTATATGCCCGCGACAACGAGCATCTGATGGATTTGCTGAACAACAAGATGCAGGAGATTCCTGGCGTAACCGCTACCGAGACCTTGATTTCCCTGGAACAGAGCATCAAGAAGGAGATTCCTATTTGCCCCGAGAAATAACGAACAACAATGGATTTCTTGAACGAATATCATCTGTCGGGCCTTGTCATAGGTATCTGCACATTCCTCATCATCGGCTTGTTTCACCCCATAGTTGTGAAAGCCGAATATTATTGGGGCACCAAGTGCTGGTGGATTTTCCTTTTACTCGGCATCGGCGGCATCATTGCCTCCCTTTATACGGAGAACATCATGATAGCCTCCCTTTTGGGCGTCTTTGCATTTTCCTCGTTCTGGACCATCAAGGAGATATTCGAGCAGGAAGAACGAGTGAAAAAAGGCTGGTTTCCCAAGAATCCAAAACGAACTTATAAGTTCTAAGGACAAAGGTTATAAGGAATTTTATCCAAAAGTCTTGCATATTTCAATAGAAAATGCTACTTTTGCCCCCGCTATCCAAGCAAGGATGCATCGGACTTGTAGCTCAGTTGGTTAGAGCAACAGACTCATAATCTGGAGGTCCCTGGTTCAAGCCCAGGCTGGTCCACGAAGAATTGCCTCATAAACAAGTGTTTATGGGGCTTTTTTATTAGGACTTCTTCTCTTTGGATTTTCGAAATACTGACAAGAAACAGGCTGTTTTGCTTCGTTGTTGACCTATTGTTGACCCCAAAATAAGTACCACAAACAGATAATCTCACCACACAGATAAGCAGACTACAAACTATTCAGAATATCTAAAATGAAAGAATTTACTTATGAACAGATAAGAACAAAGGCTCTTAAACAGGGAGTGAAAGATAATAAGGTTCACATTGGATTGTGGGCTAATCTTAATAACTATCTAAAGACAAGGAGAAAAAAGAATGGAAAGGTTACTACCTATTATATTTCATTGCAGAAACTATCTTATTAATTTACTAATATTTAAACTGACATGATAATTCATCTACCAACAGGAAAGAAGTTCCACAACAGAAAGGAAGCCAAGATATATTTTGACACTGCCTACTATTACAAAATGGCACAGCGTAGAGAATCATTAAACATGGGTGAGTTTGCAGAAGAAGCAGTCACTGTAGAAGAAGTTGCAGCAGCATTGAATTTGTTCCATGCCTACAACCCATCCAAAGACCTGCACCTGTTAAGAACACTTGGACAGATGTCAATCTCCACAAGCGAGGACTCCACTCCCTTACGTGTTTGTCGTAACCAAAGGATCCTTATTCATAAGACATTTGAGGGACTTGCCGAGCGTGGAAAATGTTCAATGGGATGGTCCTTCGGATTCAAGTTGCATCTGATAATCAATGACAAGGGTGAAATTCTCAATTTCATGTTCACGCCTGGAAACGTGGATGACCGGGAACCGTTGAAGCAAGGTAAGTTTCTGGAGAACATCAAAGGAAAACTATGTGCAGACAAAGGATATATTGGTCAGGCTCTGTTTGAGAACCCTTTTCTTAATGGCATACAGCTTGTCACTAAAGTTAAAAACAATATGAAGAATTCACTGATGAGTATTGCCGACAAGATTTTGCTCAGAAAAAGAGCCTTGATCGAAACGGTCAATGACGAATTGAAGAACATTGAGCAGAGGGAGAAATCCTTACCTTTAATAAGGATAACACCTATACAGAGAAAGGCGAAAATGACACTCAAAATGATACATTTGAATACTTCCCTAACAGATATATGTTCGTTACTTATTATACAACTGATTGGGGAGAAGAGAATACCATTTACACTGTTGTTAAGATAACTAAAGATGAGCTATATCTTAACAACAATGAAAACTTTAAGATTAATTGGAACGACCTTATTAATGGTCATGTTGGCTGTAAACTTTACAGCATGTAGTGATGATGAAGATGAACAGACAATCATTGAACAAGCTAACCTTATAGGTAAATGGCAGACCACTTGGGAGAAGATTCACAAAGTGGAGAATGATAAGGAAGTAGTAACTTCTGATGAAGCATATACCAATGGTTTATGGGAGTTCAAAGCTGACGGTACTTGCACAGAAGGCTATGCGGACGGTGGATATACAGAAACAAGTCGTTGGTCTTTGAAAGACAATAAGCTGACTATCTCTTACGATGATGGTTATTCAGATGTCCTAACTGTTAATGAACTTACAGCTACTAAGTTGGTTCTCGCCTTTGAGGATTGGGACACAATGGATGATGGTAGCGAGGAATTGGATGACATTACAACAACCACTTACAAGAAGATTGACTAATTACCAATCTACTTAAGACAGAGCAGCATTTGAGGAAACTCTTATGCTGTTTTTCTTTTTATAAAGCTACTACAATTTCAAGGAATACTTCTATATATAATCCCATTCGCAAGAATGTTGCAGCAGTTTATAATAAACAAAACTTTATATAATCTTCTATTTCTTGAGCAGTTACAGCATAAATCGGTGCAAGTTGCTCAAAATGGGAATCTCTTGTAAAACGAGAGCCGTTGGTGAGCATAGCTAACAGATTCTTGGATTTCAATTTATGTCCAGAGTAGGTAAGGGCTAAAGATACCAAATCGTTGATAGGTACACCAGACTTTAAGATGGAATAAATATCATAATAATCGCGAAAATTACTCCTGCGTAGCATCACCTCCATCTTCATAGCTCCAATAGACTTTACATCTGCCAATCTGAGATTATTCAGATATTCCACAGGCATACTTACAGGAGAATATTTAGGACAGGCATAAAAGGAGAACTTTACTCCAGACACTAAATACTCCACATGGTCTATATCTAAAATGTCCTTATGCTGAATATCACCTATTACAGCGAGCTCTTTCTCTATCTGATACCATGCCACTTCCATTTTCTCTGTTTTAGAGGTACGCCATTTCATAAAGTCCAAGTCCTCACTTTGTCGAGTTCCCATTTGCAATGACAAAGCTGTGCCACCTACCAAGAGATAGGGTTTGATGCAGTCCAACTTAGAAACGGCTTCAAAAACTTGCAGCGTGTGTGGAGCTAAACCTTTCATGCAAACATTTTATTAAGATGGCGGGTAGCCATAGACTTTATATAAGCATCTGGCTTCTTTGCCTTGAAATAATACCATGCAAAAAAACGATTCAACGTGTAGAGATATTCCGCTTGGGGAACAAGATAATCCAGCCACACCTGCTTAATTTTCTTGAAAGGATAAATTAGAAACAGTTGGTTTATTTCTTCCAAGTCAAGATGTAACAAGGTTTTCTCAATCAGCATATCATCTGGAATATCCTTGATTAAGTTTTCATTGTACGACCAAAAGCAGTGTTCTTGCTTCAGTTTCGCCAATAGTTCTTGTTTTACCACATCTCTTGACATAACTCCCTGTTTTAGAATAACACAAAATTAGTGATTATTCTTGTCCAAAGCAAATCACAATGGAGAATGTTTCATTGTGAATAAGATTTTTAGTAAATTTGCATAATAAGTTCAGTGTTGACCCATTGTTGACCTCAGAACTTACACAGAGATAATTAACGTGTTGATAACGAGGCAGCTCAGTTGGTTAGAGCAACAGACTCATAATCTGGAGGTCCCTGGTTCAAGCCCAGGCTGGTCCACAAACTAAAAGGCTCATCTCTAACGAGATAGAGCCTTTTTTAGTTCATGGAGACCTCCGATTAAGGGTCTGTTGCTTGGTTATATTAGCCTTAATAAAGAGCAGTTGTTTCACTATTGTTTCACCAATTAAACAATGTGTAATATGCTGACAATCAACCCAGAAGTAGTTAAAGTACAAAGAAAGACAAATGACTGTTTCACCGTAAGGCTTAGATTTACTCTTAACAGAAGAATGAAACGTATATCAACAAGCCTATTCGCAACCCCTAATGATTTAACAAAGAACTACAAGATTAAAGCCTCAGCACCCATAAAACAAGATATAGACGCTTTAATCCACAGCTACTATGACAAGTGTGCCAAACTCCAAATTGAGTTAAACAACTACACGTTAGACGATGTAATGAACTACCTAAATGGAGAACAAGAGAAGCAACAAACCATTGACTTTATAAAGTTCAGTCGTGAGTGGATAGCCTCAACCACTATCAAAGGTGCACCTAACTACACCACTGCCATTAATGCCTTAGTCCGTTTCATAGGTAAAGAGGAATTGGATATTAATTTGATTACCCTTGACTTCTTAGAAAGCTTTAAAGCATTCTTGAATAAAGAACGTGAGATACGGACTAAAAGATTAATGCAGCAGGGTAAACGGGTACCTTCCAATCGTTCACTCTCTCTATATTTGATAAGCATTAAGAAGTTATTCAATGAAGCCAAGAAGAAATACAATAAGAAGGAGAAGAATTTAATCCTAATCCCCAACTCACCCTTCATGGAACTTGAAATACCCAAGCAGGAAGCAACAAGAAAGAGAGCCATATCCGCAGATATTATAAAGAAGCTATGGAAGCTACCCTATAAAGATATGAAGAAAGGCTACAAATCTACCTGCCATTATAATTTGGCAAAGGATTGTTTCATTCTATCATTCTGTCTTATGGGAATCAATTCAGCAGACCTTTACAATGCCACTGAAATGGAAGGTTATACAATCGTCTATAATCGTACCAAGACGAAAGACCGTAGATTGGATAAGGCTCAAATGAAGGTTGACATACCCAGATTAATCCTGCCTCTTGTTGAGAAGTATAAGGATAAGACTGGTAAACGTCTCTTCAATTTCTATCAATACTATGCTGACGAGAAGGATTTCAATAAGGCTATCAACTACGGCTTAAAAGAAATTTGTACAATATTAGAAATTGACGATTTGGAATACTACGCAGCAAGGCATAGTTGGGCTACCATTGCACTTAATAAAGCTGGCATTGATAAATATATAGTCCATGCAGCACTTAACCATATTGACGATGCAATGAAAGTAACGGACATCTATATTGAACGTGATTTCGTAAATGAGAACAAGGCTAATACTAAGGTTGCGAAGTACGTGTTTGGCAAGTAAGCTAATAATTCCCCACTAAAAATCTACTGAGCTATAATTAGTCGCTATCCTTTTTCGGCTTCCACATGCTTCAAAGGTAGAATGCCTAAAAAGGATATCAAATCAACACTTCAGTAATTTAATGGATATCAGTTATATACAAATTAAAACATATAATTATACGCTATCCTATTTCTAGTGTATAAGGGAAATACTAGACTATATATCTAAAAAACGACATCAAACGAAACAAATGCAGGTTCTGGCAGATTCCCCAGCCCGATAATCTTATGCAATTTTGTACACAAAGCCATCTGATAGATTCGTTTATCCAATATCAACTTGGCTATGGGTACTCCCGAGTAATTGAAAACCAGCACCTTGTTCGCCATGGATTTTTGCGGGTCATTATAGTCATACTCGCTTAAAAGTTGATCTAAGTACAAAATATAGATATATTGGTCATCCATTGCCAAATCCAACACCTGCCCAAAGCTTCTTGCCTTACTAAACAAGAGGTTATAGTCTTTACATTCATAAAAAGACCGATCAAAATAAAAGTTCCAGTCTTTTACCATGGTTCCATTTTCCAGGTGGTATTTAGCAAGATACGGCAGTTTGCTAGGCGCAAACACCATATGCCCGTCATGCGCCGACAGATAACCTTTCAAATTCATCCGTGAAGACTGGACAGAAATTTTGTTCCCCACCGGAGATTCGCCGAACCTCTGTAAAGGCTGCAGATTGGCATCCAGTAAGGAAAAGAAACTACCGTCCTTTCCGCACAATAGGGAGACAAAATGCTGTTCATCCAGTCGTACGAAATTATAATCTGCAGGATTGAGCTCACCTTGCACACGCTTATAAGGAGTTTTTTTTCTGGACAGCTCTTCAATTTCAATAGCATTTCCGTTGCCTTTTAGAGACATCACTGCCAACATTTGTATATTGACATCATTCAAACCGAAGGTGTTTTCGTGAGCGTATGTAATTATTGGCTGTAGGAACTCGCCAGGACCATTTCCCAATGAACCCCAAGTATGGATTTTTTTCATACCCGAAGGAATGGAATATACATGGCAAAAATCATTTTGGGCGACATGCGTCATTACCAAGAATGTATCAACACAGTCAATCCATCCCATATTAATCAGCAATTCTGTATCAGATTGCTCACCATCTACTCTAATCTCCTTATCAAAGGCTGGAAATTCTGTTTTAGATTCGAAGCTACAACTTGACAAGAAGCATAGAAGAATGAATATAATAGAAGTTGTTTTCTGCATAAGTACTTCAAAGCAACATGTAGAATAATCAATGAGCCCTACTTTAAGTTTCACTTTACATCTTATTACATATCTGTTGTAACAAGCTAATGGCTAAAAGTGAAATTTAAAGCAGGCTTAATAATTGCACTTTAGCACTAATCATTATATCCAACCAGGCCTTTTGGTATGACCCAGCAAAATATTTTCACCATAATCTCCGTCAGGATATATTACAACCATTGAATATAAATCAGGGAATTATCACTATCCTTTTTCAACTTCCACATGCTTCAAAGATGAAAAAGCATTAGTGTCCACCAATGAATTCTTACAACAAATTAAAGGCAAAGAATAACCTAAAATGGATCCTTGTAACATGAACTCGAATTACTTTTGCAGTACTTTCAAATTTAACAATTGCCCACTAAAATTTCCAGTAAAAGCTAATGGAAAAACAAGAGTGGACTGGTAGTACACCACCTCCTCGCCAATTTTATAAAGTATCTTTTTATCCAAAGTCTGATGTAGTTTTCCATCAATGTATAAACTTGTAGAGGTATGGTCACCTTTAATCACAATTTGTACCCGTTGACCGATAGGAAACATATAATCAAACTCATTTAAATAACCATCTGACCAGAATGCCAATTTTCCAGACTTTGGGCTACTCTGATACAAAATGGCATTGGAAGATTTAAAAAGCACACTGCCCTTATCTGCGGATTTTGCAGTGAAATCAAAAGCCACTTCATAATCATACCCTACTTCTTCTATCAAAAGCTTTTGATTCCTTTTCAACTTCGAGACTTGAAGCACTTTCCCATCCATCGTTTTTACCTTTGCTCCAATATTCACTCCCGGAGCTTCCGACAAAGCACGACGGCAAGAATCAAACCGTGCGAAAGACAAATCATCCACAGCACCGGTCCACATTTTCAAGCTTAATGTCTGCATAGCAGGATACGCACGATGATGAATGTCCTTGAAAGTAATCCCATTTCCAATGTAATCATTCCATACGGCAAACATTCCCCCTTTCACACGCCTATCATTCCGACTAAATATTCTATCATCAAACATATAGGGTTCCCAGTTATTAAAAATCCACTCTATATTCAGGTAATCGTGGTAATAGAGTGCCGTCAATGGTATTATGTACAATTGGCTACATGCCACATTCACCAATCCAAATCCCAATTCGGCCATTTCAAAGGGATCGGCATAACCATTGTACCAAATGTCCAATAGTACCTCGTCAGACTTCACAGGAAGATCTCCTCTGGCATGCGTCAATGCACCCCATGCCACCGCTTTCTTCCCAAAACCCTCCACATATTTAATGTAATAATCAGTAAAAAAGCGAAACTTTTCAACAACATTAGGATCCGAATTATCGTATTCATCTGTACCAATATGCACTTCTTTACCCCTAAACACCGGATTTTCTCCACCTAAATACTCTGCAAACAAGCTGTCCAAGAACAAATAAGTCTCCGGATTAAACAAATCCAGGTGATCCTCTCCGTACTCCTTACTAGCAATTTCCGGCTTATAGCGCGTAAAGGCCAATGAATGCGCAGGCACATCTATTTCCGGCAAGACAGTCACTCCATACTGCTCGGCTAACATCTGAAGTTCAACAAATTCTTTTTTTGAATAATGAGCCCCCTCCGTGGCCAATCCCGGAAACACGGTACTTTCTAATCGGAAAGCCGCGGGTGTTTGCGACCAGTCATTGCCATAGAACTTTTTAAAGCCGTTGTCATTCAAATGAATCTGGAAACAATTCATTTTATAATAGGACATTATCTTCACATAATCCCTCAAAAAGCCAATGGGGACAAATTTACGTCCTACATCCAACATAAATCCACGCTTAGGATAATTGGGCCAATCTACAGCCACTCCCTGCGGCACCGCCCCATCATACTGTTCCATCATTTGAAGAATGGTCCGAGTTCCCCAAAACACTGCCTGCGTCGTTGCACCCGTCAACACCATCCGATCAGACACATCCAAATAATACTTCTCCCGATTCTCTTCTGTTTCTTTTCCAGCCAAAGTCAAAAAAATATCTCCCGAGCAGGCAGAAACGCCTTCCGCCACCTTATATTTCCTGCCAAACATCACTGCTAAATCTTCGGCAAATGTGTTTGCCACCGGATTGAGTTCTGCTGCATAGCGGGGGTCCAACACCAACCGACACGATGAGCGCCAATAGCCATCCCCGCCTTTCCACTCCTGTAATGCCGGTATCACAAATGGCCTAGAATTTTCTGCCTTTAGCCCTGGCACAAATAGTATGCAAGACACTGCTCCCAATAACACACCTGCCTTAAACACCTGCAACACTTTACCAAAGAGAAACTGCCCCAAAAACAAAATAGTCATTTTCACATCACGAAATATCCACCTCATGTAGTTTGGTCCAAAAACATCAATCCAAGCATTATGCTTGGTAATCCATCTATCCAAAGCAAATTCCATACTATTTATTTTAAAGTTTCAGTTCACTCTACAAGAGTGATTTTTTTTACAAAAGTAACTCCATGATAAGGGACTTGTGTCCAAAATCCCCCTTTATACTCCCCTAAATCCTTTTGATGCCACAAATCACGAACAGAGACTTTTTCTGTATTTCCAAGGCTGCACCATAGACTATTAATCTGTGGAACCTCAGGTGCTTTGGGGGTTAGGATATATTTCTCCTTTGCCATCGATTTTGACCAAGAAGGAATTGGTACAATTTCCCCGCGGCCTACACAAGCAAGAAACAGCCACACCGTTAATAAACACAAACTCACTCTCATCTCAACTGGTCTTTATTTTATCACCGGATTAACAAACAACTCATCCATATACACTTGTTGCGAAGCTTCGAAAGCCACCTTCATATAACGGATGCTTTCATCCAATTGATCAAATAACAAGTTTTCAATCCATGCATCATGCCGATTGTTCGGGAAATGGGGAGTATCCTTGATAGAAGCTAATCTATATTCTTTTCCATCCAACGAAGTGAACAGATAAACTTTCAGCGGCATACCTATTCCATCTAAATTATAGTCCAGCATACGAAGCATGACTTTCCGTAGTCTGGTCTTTTTCTGCAAATCTACCACAAGCTCATGATAACCTTTCTCGAATTTCACCCAACGGGCATCTTTACTGTCTTCCTCGGCAACCCTGCCATCAAGCAATGCCTTCAAATCCGCTTTTCCCAACACCATGTCAATGGTAGCCCCGTTAGCCAATCTCTCCATAAAGGCAGCTTCGGCCAATTGCCAGCAGCCAATCCGCCTTTTCCAGGCCATATAGTCATTGTATACTTTATGTGACCACACCGGTTGCCCCAACTGATAAGTTGACGTGGGGCTTTCTATGATTCCACAAACCATAAATGAGATAATCCTGTCAACCCCTGCCACAGAAGCAGCCACTTGTTGAGATAAAAGACGCGGATAAGCGGCAGGAATCAAGGCCGAAGAACGGTCGTTGGTTCCCTGTTCCCAAGTGAAAGTCTCACAATTGGCCCACATCTCAATATTCAGACGGTTGTGGATGTCTCTCAACCGTTTCCAAGTCTTCTTTAAGCGAGGCAACATGAATTTATCGCGTACACAGCCCACTTCGTCCTGATAGGCTATGATGTCGACTTTCAGCTTTGCCAATTGTTTCTCATACTCCGGATTATCAAAATCAGACAGTCCGATACCATAAGGAGAAATCAGTGTCTTCTTATCCGGAGTCAATGCTTTTGCCTTTTTGGTCAATGCATTAACCGATTGTACAGCATGTTCTGCAAAAATGGGGCAAAGACAATCCTCTACCGGCAAATACCAGCCATAAAAGGCTTTATGATTTTTATAAAAGACGGCCAGTTCCTCCATAATTTGCAATTGGCGTTGTTTGATAGCAGGATCCTGCAAATTATCATCCTGGTCTTTTGCCCATCCAGTACTCATAAAAACCTTCATGTCATATCGGGCAGCCTCATCAAGAATGGCTTCCACAGGACTCTGTTTATCTTTATCATACCACCAGGGCATTAATTGAGAGGGATAATAAGCCTTACCCTCATTGGCAACTTCCATGAATACCAGATATTCAATGCCCATAGCTGACAGTTCCCGCACTTTAGCTTTCCATAATTCCGGATCCGTATTATCAAAACTCTGCGGATTGGTATATCTATTACGTACATCCTTATATGCCAGATTTATCCAAGTACCAGTAATGGGCTTCACCCTCAAAACAGATTCCTTCACCTTCTGTTTTCTCTGTCGGCCAGGAACATCATTGCCAGCAAAAACTACTGCCGACGGCAGTACGGCTGATATCATCAGTACCCCCAATAGGATTGGCAGAAAAATCCTCTTCATAATATACACATTTTTTTAATTAATAAAAGATCAATTGCCACCGGACGTAATAATTAACGCCAAACCTAAAATAAAGAGAATAAACATCAAGGCAATCAATAGATTAGTAGATTTAGAAGCCCCTTTGAATTCCTTCCAAATAAACACCCCCCATAATGCGGCAACCATCGTAGCCCCTTGTCCCAACCCATAGGAAATGGCAGCACCGGCTGTTCCGGCAGCAATATAACTGCACGCTGTTCCCAACGCCCAAATGGCACCCCCCAAAATACCAACCAAATGAGTATTCATATTTCCTTTGAAGTATTGACTGTAAGCCACAGGCACCCCCGTAAAAGGTTTCCTCATTAACAAAGAGTTGAATAGAAAGTTACTGATAAAGATACCTATTGCAAACACAAACAAGGCAGAATACGGAGTCATCATACCAACAGCAGGCGATTCCAGATTTTCCAAATCCATAGCAGCGGCGACAAAACGATAGAAAAACGCCATCAGAATACCAGCGCAGACAGCGATCAGAACTCCTCTTTTTCGGACAGTCTGACCTGATACTTCAGAAACTTTACTGGAAGCAATCCCATTAAAAACAATGGCCAACACAATCAAGAAGACACCCCCAAAAAGAGTGACAGGATCCCCCTTCGGTACACTAAAGTAATTGACAAATACGCCTAATACCAACGCCAACCCCACCCCTATCGGGAAAGCAACCGACATACCAGCCAACGACATGGAAGCCGACAACAATATATTCGAGGCATTGAATATGACGCCACCCAGAAAAGCGCTCCAAAAATTCTCCATACCAACTTGCTGCAAGTCCTGCATAAATCCGCGTCCCCCTTCTCCAATGCTGCCCAGTGTCAAGCCCCAAACCAAAGAAAAAAGAAGTATACCAATCACATAATCCCAATAGAACAATTCATAGCGCCATGTTTGGGCTGACAATTTTTGAGTATTTCCCCATGATCCCCAGCATAACATCGTGACCCAGCACAACGCTACCGCCAATCCGTAACTTTCAACTATAAACATAATCGTGATATTTAATATTGTTTTTAATGATTACAACTCTTCACGGTAAGGAATAGAAGACTGGGCTCCCATTCTGGTTACAGCTATGGATGAAGCTTTTGAAGCCATCACAGCAGCTTGTTTCAAGTCCATGCCCTCTGACAATCCTACGCACAAAGCCCCATTAAACGTATCTCCGGCAGCTGTAGTGTCAACAGGCTCCACTTTGAAAGCATCTATACGATAAGAAACGCCCTCTTCCCTTATAAGACATCCTTTCGAACCCAAAGTGATAATTACATTCTTTACCCCCATCGCGCAAATCTCTTCCGCCACTTTCTCAACATCGGCATCATTGGCAATCTTTATGCCCGTAAGCATCTCCGCCTCGATGCGGTTCGGAGTGACCATGTACAGATGCCGGAACAATTCTTTGGGAAGACTGCGGGCAGGAGCCGGATTCAGCACCACCTTCACTCCTTTCCCGAAAGCCTTTCTGGCAGCATACTCCACTGTTTGAAGCGGAATTTCCAATTGCATCAAGAGGATATCTCCCTCACACATTTCCTCCAACATTTTATCTACATCTTGTTCGTTCAACAACATGTTGGCACCGGATGCCACTACAATACTATTCTCCGCATGATCGTCCACGCTGATCAGAGCTACTCCGGAAGCAGAATCTTCATCGAGAGCAATATATCTTGTATCAATTCCTTCCTTTTTAAAATAACCGACAGATTGCCGACCTAATACATCATTCCCCAATTTTGCCATAAATATCAGATTGCCGCCCAATCTCTTTATTGCAACAGCCTGATTTGCTCCTTTTCCACCCTGGTTCATAAAGAATTCCCCTCCCAGAATCGTCTCACCGGGAGCAGGCAGATGAGAAGTTCTCACCACCATGTCCACATTGGAGCTGCCAATCACTATAATTTTTTTCATAACACTATATTATAAATAAATTCAATCTATTCATCATCGTGCCCGGAAGAACACAGGAGGTGTATCTCCGGCATCGGATACTGCCACACGAGCCGTTATTACCTTTTCATCTCCCGGAAAGAGCGTAATAAAATTGTCACTCCAGAATACTGGATTAATCTCCTTACCCCGGACGTCCAGCAAAGTCAGATGATTGAAATGGGACAAACGATCCGATTCGTTCTTCAAACAAATAGAAAAGACATATTCCCCTTCCTCTTTGGTAACTTCAACCTCCTCCTTCAATTCCGGTTTCTCCATAGAAGTGAACCAAAAGAAATCCATATGCTGGGAATAGAACCAATATAGGTTCTCGGACAGAAGTTTACCGTATTTATCATGCAGCTCCAGCTTCACAAAGTAATTATAAGAGTATTTTCCACACCGGGGCACCGTAACAATCTCCTGATAGCAATCGGGAGAAACAGTTATCCGCTGGGAGTCCTCCCAAGCCACTTCCATGTCATTGTTGATAACTTTAGCCGTCACTTTCACGTCTTGCAGTGTCTGATGGGAGGCATTAATCACAGAAACCCTGAAATCATTCGCATTCAACTGTACGTGCACCGGTTCCATAGCTTTTTTTGCAAAATAATAAGAAGCATTGGGAGCCAGATACCAGTCGTATATCTGCCAGCACACATCGGGCCAGCAAGAATTAATCTTCCAAATCATCACACCGGAAGTAATATCCCACATCCGGTGATTAGCCGCTTCAAACATAGCGCGATAACCATCGGCACTCAGAAACTGGGCATTGTCGGCATATTCTTTTGCCGTCTTCGGATCACCGAACATTGTGCGAATGGCATTGTCATAAGAGCGATAGCAATAATTACTTACATCCCAAGCACCATGTTCAGCCCAAATGCTATCCAATGGGAAAATAGGGCTGTTTACATTAGCCGTACTCTCCGCGGTAGGAATAAATTTCCGGAGGCTGTTGTACGTCGGCATGGAAGGCATCCCCAGTTCATTGCGGAACATCTGCAAATGGACCTCACGCACTTTATCAAAGAAGTAGGAAGAAGGCGCCCAATTATAGTCGGGCGCACCGTCATCCGTCGTACCTGTTGGCAGATCTTCTTTCAGATAAGGAGTCAAGGCGTCTACATCCCAATGAAAACTGGTAGTCGGAAGATAAACACGCGTAGTATCGATACTCCTCACTTTCTCCTTGGTCAGCTTGTACAAGCTTTCATTCATCAAGACCTCATTGGCTCCTATCCATGAAATAATAGAAGGGTGATTGCGATAGCGGAGCATCATATCTTCCACTCCTGCCACCGCCAGACCATGATCCAGAGGATTGTCAGCAGTTTCAGTTCCGGGAGTCATACGGAAACATTGATAGAAAACATGCCACCACATCAGGCCATATTTGTCAAAACTTTCAAACCAGGTTTCAGAAGGAGACGGCATATCTTCACTGCCAATCAGGTTGATGTTCGCCTCTGCCATCAAGCGGGCTTCATCATAGATACGTTTTTCAGATTCCTCCAACAAGATGTCCGGCTGTATCCAACCGCCCTTACAGAATATCCGCTTGCCATTCACATAATATACACGACCACATTCATCTCCCACCCGGTTCAGTCCACTTGCCACCTCACGGATTCCGAAATCAAACTCTTTGGTATCGGACACTTTTCCACCGATGCTAAAAGACAGTTTCATGTGATGCAAGTATTGCTCGCCATACCCATTCGGATACCACAAATACGGGTTTTCTATCAGCAAGGAAGGAAAGTCCTCAGGGGTCAGTTCCACTACTTTTCTCTCACCGGCACGCAGGGCTACTTTCTTCGTCAGCTTGATTGGCTTGAGGTATCCCTCCATATGCTTGGTATAAGTGGGAAATTTGACTTCGTTGAGTAATGTAATCCAAGCATTCACCTTTCCCTCGACAAGCTTTGCAGAAGTATTCCTCACTTCAAGTTTAATATTGACCTTTGCAAGCCCAGTGTCAACCTTCATAGGCATGGTAGTGGACTTTGGTAAAGTAGTGATAACAAAAGGATTTTCAATCAACACCTCGTCCGTGGCTTCCACTATCACTTTCTGGTAGATACCCATATTCCGGTCGCGAACCACGGGAGCACAATCCCAGCCACCGGATATCTTCAATGTCTCATCCTTAAAGATATCGTAGGAATGTCCGCGTACAGGACCGAATACTTTCAACTGGGTGCCGGGAGTCGGGACGCCCGGATGATCCACCTGATAAATTTTTATCGCAATGCAATTGTTGGCTCCGGCACGGGCATATCCGGTTATATCAAGTTTAAAGCGACGAAACATACCCACAATATCTTTTTTATCAGCAACCTGACGACCATTTACCCAGACATCTGCCCGGTAGTTGATGCCGTTCAAGGTCAGCCATACCTTCTTGCCTTTATATGATTTGGGAAGAACGACTTCCGTACGATACCAGTATGGATCTTGCCAAGGATTACGGCCACTTTTCAGGTAGTTGTATTTAGATAGATCCATCCGGGCATTAAATTCATCCGACACATCCGGAATCAGGTAATTATTCAGGCCGATTCTCGGATCAGGATATACGTTTTCCTTCACCAAAGCGTTCAACACGGTAGTGGGCACAGTGGCCTGATACCATCCGGCAGTGGGATAAGACAATTGCGAAACCTCAGCAGCTCCGGCGTTTAGCTCGGAAGAATTGATAATCTTCCAGTTCTCCAGTTCAAGAGATTGGGCATTGACAAACAACATGTTACATATCAACAGTATAAAAAAGAGTTTTCTCATAGTTTCTTGTTATTTTAATATTAATGCAGCCGCACCAATAAATCCGGCATTGTCTCCCAAGGCTGCAGGCAGCAAAGTAGTATGCCGGGCTGCTGAACGACAAATGAATTTACGAAATAGCCACTCTGCCTTGTCCCAGTATAAATCGGAAGATTTCAGAACAGATCCGCCTATGATGACAATTTCGGGATCGGTAATATTCACTGTCCATGACAAAGCATGAGCTAATGCCTGGGCAAAAGCATCCCATACCTGCAAAGCCATTTTATCACCGGACCGTGCCAGTTCGGCTATACGATAAGCCGGCAACTCCTCCTTTGTATATTCTTTATAAAGACGGGTGACGGCATTGCCGGATACATAATCTTCCAATATCCCTTCTTTATAAGGTGAAGTCCATACTTCTCCAGCACAACCGGAATGCCCACGCCATACTTTTCCTCCATTAATCCAAGCACATCCTATCCCCGTTCCTAAAGTGAAACCCAGGACTGAACCGGCATTCCGACCCGCTCCCCATAATGCCTCTGCATAAATCAGCGCATTGGCATCATTATCAAGGATCACCCGCAACGGAAATGCTTGTTCAACGGTGTCTTTCAACGGAAAATAGTTCAAAGTGGGAAGATTCTCAACATCCAGCAGTATACCTTTACCTATATCGAGAGGTCCGGTACACCCGATACCAATGCCCTGAATATCGTAATCCGCAGCATCAGCCAGAATATTTTTCAACAGAGAAAACAAATTGGCAATAATTACTTCGCCGGGTTCTTTCGGATTAGTTGCAATAGTACGGGGAGAAGCATAAACCAATCCCTCTCCGCCAACAATACCCGCACTGATCTTTGTGCCTCCGATATCGACTCCTATGGCTACCTTTCTTCGTCCCATCATTATTCTATTGAAGTCACTTTAGCACCATGTGTAAAACTGCCGGGCACTAGTTCCATTTCTTCCGCCCAAGCATTCACTATCAGCTGAACAGGAACAATGGACGGAATTGCAAACAAATCAGGGTCTCCGCAATGAACATTGATTTCCAGCAAATTCACACTTTCAATGCCGGAGGAGATATCCGACACCAGGATCACTTTACCATTAAAAGACAGAACATCAGCCATAAGCCTGATGCTCTGCCGATAAACACCGGACCGTGAATGCGCATAAATGATACAGATAAAGCCAGGGCCTACCATCTCTAGTGGGCCGTGGCGAAACTCACCGCCCAACAAAGCTGAAGCCGGAGTCTTGGTAGCCTCCATAAACATCAGGGCGGTTTGGGCAGCGCTTGCAAAAACCGTACCCCTGCCTATCACTTGAACAAACGGATGCCCACTTAAAAAAGCGACCGAACGGGATAAATAAATCCCCCCTTTCTCAAGCTGAAGACCGACTTCCCGAACGACACTATCTAAAAGAGCATTATCCACCCTGCGACCATCCAATGCTCCTGCAAGCAGATACACTACCAGATAGGTGGTGATAAATGTCTTCGTAGATGTCATTTCCTCCCTCCCAGCCTTACATAGCAGACTGAGAGTAGCCATCGCCGCTAAAGAACTTCCAGACTCATTTGTGACCCCAACCACTGTCAACCGTGAATGATGCCGTTCACCAAGTTGTTTAAGCAGTTCAATCACCTCATAGCTCTCGCCTGACTGTGAGATGGCAACCAATAAAGTGCGCTCTGTCAGAACTGAAGACTGAAAATGCAATAGCTCCCCGGCATTGATAGCAAAAGCGGGTATATTATAAGCGGTCATCATGGTCGCGGCAGCTTGCGATACAAAATAAGAACTTCCCATACCGGTAAGTACTATTTTGTCATAGTCACCGGTTGTCCACAGAGTACAGACAGCATCCAAACGCTCCTTTCCTTCTCTTGAATGATAATAGCCAAGAGTACGTTCCAACATTTCCGGTTGTTCTTGTATTTCTTTGATGAACTGATTCATAAAAAATATTTGTTTTTTATTGATTAAACACTACCAATTCCGCTAATGAGCTATTTTATTGCATCAGCAATAGGTCATTTTCCTTCAATATACCTCTTATAACCTTCATAAGTGTCCGTTCCCGGCTTAAAGGTAGCCCAACTGAAATTCGTAATATGATCGGTAAACATTCCGGCAACCCTTAATTGTTCTTCCAACTCTGACCAAGGCTTGGTACGCATTGTAATCTTCGGACACCAGCATTCCTTAAACGACTCGATGTCTACCCCGAAAATCACTCCGTTGGCATCGCAGGCTTTCTTTATTTCGGCAAACCAATTGGGCAGATCCACATCAAAGTCCACCAGACAACGTCCGCCTATGTCCTGAAGATAAAGAACATCAATATCGGGTGTTTGGGCAAATATCTTACCGAACCACTCCCCACAAAGATCGGCCGGCATGCCACGCCACAAGGCAGGAGCGATGCAGACTTCCTTGGGAGATTTCGACTTTATATAAGCCGCCACCGTCTGCAAATAGTTGGCCAGCATGGAGAGTGAAGGTTCTTGCTGCCACCCCACGGGATAGGAGCCATCGTGAAACTCTTCCGTTATATACCAACCATCCAGGCAGGGATGATTTCCCCAAAGGGCAAACAGTTCATCAAAGACCTGCTTGTTCCGCTCTACGAGGAAATCGTATTGCTCGGGGCTTGCAGTGTCTTTTTTGCTATAATCACCGGGATAAAGCCCTACGATAAGCTTCATTCCATTCTGCTTGGCAGCCTCGAACATCCGGTTCATGATATCATATTGTTTCGTGACCCAAGGAAGTTTTGTTGGAACATAAAAAGAAGTTTTTTCTTCTGCACGGTCATTGAACCCCTCGGCATACTGTATAATCCAGGTATCAATGCCCACCTCTTGGCTTGCTTTAAACTCCTTATCCCAATCGGTGTTTTCATATACCCCGTCCAATTGAATAAACACACTGGAAAACTTTGGAGCCCCTTTGAACTCGGGAGCATAAGAAGTCAACTGCTCCAGATTGTCAATGCAGAACGAACCGGTACACATTACACCCTCATCATTGGTTACTTCTATCCGATACCCCTCAAAGCGGTTCAGCATCAGTTTATTATCCCCCATATCATGTCCCTTGACAAAAGTAAAGGCTTCGTATGGCATCACCACCCGAGTCCACTCTTCTTGAGTCAACACCTCTTTGTCCACATATTCAAAGAATTGCCAGCGCCCTTTGTCGTGCAGTGTCCCCTGGGTGAACATGCCTGCATCTTGAATTATCATAAAACGGAATGTACCCTTGTTGTTCTTATTACCCTTCACCCAAATGGAAAGTCCCAGAGGATGAAAAGATAAATCACTGCGGTAGTCTCCACCACTTTGCTGGATATACACCGATTCCGCTTCGGAAGAATTGCCGGAAAAAGAGTATCTGATTTCAAAACTTCCTGCACCTTCTACACAGTCATCACTGACAAAACGGTCTATCGAACTTTTAGGCGAGGCAGGAGTTACCTTCATATCATACACCACACAATTCATCTCATCATAAGCGTTCAATGTCTTCACAGCACGAGCTTCTGTCAAGATATCCTCGCTTGTGGGGAGCTGCTTATTGCTGCAAGCTGCCATACATAGCAACAAAGAAGACAAGGTTGCCAGAATCATTCTTTTTTTCATGGCTGTCATTTCGTTGTATAGGTTATAATTTCGGTAATCCATATCTTTCCGCCGGACACGGGATTTTTCCATTTAAAAGTCACTGCGTGCTTACCCACCGGACAGTCGTAGCAGAAGAACAACTCGCACTTCCGGTGATTGAGTTCCTGAGGCAAAGCAGTGGTCTCATGCAATTTCCCATCTATATACACCTCCATTTCGGCCGTATAGTCTGTCGGAAGAGCACCTGCGACGTACCCCTTCACCACCAGACCTGTGCCTACGAAAGTGAATGGATTCACCTCATCTATCGATTTTTCAACAGTAAGTTTGCCACTAACTTTCAGGTCCTCAAAGGCCACTTCCAACGCAACAGGACGAATATCCTCCCGCTTGATTTCAAAAGCATTCCCTATTTTCGCATTTCCATGCTTCCGGAGCATATCACAAGCATGTTTATAAGTCATTTCGTAAGCCTTGTTCAGACTTATGTCTGTATGAGAAAAAGGCCGGTCTTCCACCTCATACAAAGTCCCTTTCCAGTATTCGGGAATGTTGCTGTAACCTATCATGGTTCCCAATATACCTGCTGCCGATGCCGGGTTGCAGTCAGAATCCTGCCCAGCACGGGTAGAGATATCAATGGTTTTTGTAAAATCACCCTCTCCATAGAGCAATCCTAAAAGGATGTAGGCCCCGTTGATTTTCGTACCGATATTAAAAGAATTGTGGATGCCTTCGGGACAACTGATTTCTTCGCTCCACTTGTTCTGCAGTTCAAACCAAGTACGCTTCCAGTCATTGGGATATTTCTTGTGCCAACGAATGACATCGGACATGCACTTGTGAAAATCGCTTTCCTCCGGTATGATTTTAAGGGCTTCTTCCACAATATACTCCATATCATCACTGACATAGGCCAAAGAATACATGGCTGCAACATACACCCCCCCGTACCAACCTTCGCCATAAGACATGATGTGACCTACCTTATCGCAAATTTCAGCCGCTTGATTGGGCATCCCAGGCGACATAATTCCGGCAAAATCAGCCTCAATCTGAAAATCGATACAATGGGCATGAGGGTTGTTCTTCCAATGCCCGCTCTGAGGAGCTTTCATTCCTTGCAGCAGGTTATAGCGCGCTACCTGATTGGCATGCCACAAGGGATATTCCGTTCGCTTAAAGGCAACGGCAAACGAATCCACCGGAGCATCCAAACCGCATCTTTCAAAGACTTCGACAAATGTCAAATCTACATAGACATCATCATAAAGTCCCGGAAAGCTATCGTACCATTTTTTCACCATGTGTTCATTCCAAGGAATGGGAATATAATCCTGAATAATAGTTCCCAGGAATTTGAATTCGGTGGGACCACCATAACTGCACCCTAACGTTTGCCCGGCCCAAGCACCTTTCACCTTATCCTTCAGCACTTGCTCTGACAAAATTCTCTTTTCGTTCTTTTTAAAAGCAGCTTTTACTTCAAAGGTACCAAACAGAACCAATAAAGTCAAGAGAAACACTTTTTTCATTCACACTTCTTTTGATAATGATTATACCATTCTGTATATTGCTCATATAATTTTATAGAATCCGGATGCCCTGCCACAATATCTGTATCAGGTTTGTTCATAATGCCCAAATATTGATAGCAGAGCACCTTATCCACATAAGGGGACACAGCTTCCAGCTGCCTGATAATGCGTTTGCCAAAATCAGCAGGAAGCAAATTACCACCGGTTCCATCCTCAAAATAAAACAATTCGACATCTGCCCACAAACGAGCCCTGCAAGCTTTTTCATGCGCCTTATACAATATTTCATAGAACTTGGCCGAGTCTTCCAATGAAGTATGGTTCACTCCCACCCCGTCCTGATAGGCTATGATATCAATATTCATCTTCTCCAACTGACGAACAAAATGATCATCAAAACGGGCTTCCTTGATAAAATAAGGGGCTATCAGGTTCACACAATTGGGCGTCAGGCGTTGGGCAAATGCCGCAGTCTCATTGACATAGTTCACACAAGCATCCACAAAATAAGGTTGCAGCATGGCTTCATTCGGGAAATACCACCCATAAAAACACGCATGATGACTGTACCTCTCAGCTATCTCTTCCATCGCCTGGAAACGAACTGTCTGTACTCCTTTGTCCAACATCATGTTGTAAGCATCTAAATCGCCCCAAAAATCATTGCTGACAAAAAATTTGATACCACATTCATCTGCCGCAGAAAGGACAGCTTCCAGCGGGTCATCACACCCCATTGGAATCCGAGGAGCAATTTTAGAAGGATAGAAGGGTTTGCCGGCACGAGCCACTCCCATCAAAACCAAATACTCCATACCGACCTCACGGATTTCAAACACCTTCCTGCGCCATTGGTCGGCAGTAAAATGGGCCAATGCTTCATTCCAATACCCGCCTTCGGCTGCCGAATGTTGAAATTCAAACCAAGAGCCCGAAATAGGCTTGGTCTTCTTGTCCGAACACAATGTGGTGGCGGCAGCAGGAACTGCATGCATAGCTTCGGGTATGGTCACAGCCACACTTCCCAAGCCTAAATATCTTATAAAATCACGTCTTCTCATCTCTTGTTCTTTTTTTCTGTTTTACTCAATAATTTTATCAGCCAATTCCCACCCCATGAGGGTCGAGATATAAGGAATTATCCACATAGCCATTTTCCTATGTCCACTGTATCCGGGATGCCAGGCTGCACCCAAATCTGTTGTCCTGTTATAAAGTCCTTCATCCAGCCTCAGCAGAAAGAGTTTCGGATCATTCAATTCAGACACTATTGTTTCATAATAACTGAACACCGGAGCCTGCATAGCAACCGGATAAAGGCAGAGAATAGGAATATTCCCATAATGCTCGCGCAACTGTGCTATTATCTGCATATAAGCTTTTACAAACTCTCTCTTGTAAGGATGCGGTTCTGTAGAAAAATCGTTCGAGCCTAAATTTATAACCACCAAATCCGGTCGATAGCCCGTGAAATTCCATTTAACAGTAAGGTCTTCATCAAGAGTATTTAGCATTCGGTCTTTCATCGTTACTTTCGACACCCTCACCGAATCACCGTAGTTACGGGCTACTCCTCTGCCCGAATGGGCAACCAACGTATAATCGGCATCATAATAGCGGGCTACCATGGCTGCAAAGGCATGATTACAGTTTTCCGTTTCCACCCCAAAAGGCTCATCACGGTGCCTACCATCCACCCCATACCCACAAGTAAGCGAGTTGCCGATAAACTCAATATGACGGGTACGCACAGTAGGACTTGCCTGCAACTGTCCCGAAGCAGAGAGCACAAATCGGTGGATGGTTGTCTTTCCAAACTCTCCCTCAGAACGTTTTTGCATCCTCAAGCTATGAAGACGCTTATCTATCCCCGACACCACATTAATTAGAGTATCTGTCCCGCACACCTTTACAACCCGGTGCAGTTCATCATCCACAAACACATTGTAGTAGCTTGTTCCGGTTTCAGAGACTATCAAAGAGAGTCTTCCGCCCGTAAAACGAGTCTCCCAATAGGTGCCCACCCAATCGAAAGATACCGACCCGTCCGAGGAAACCAGCGTTCTGCCAACATATCTCACGGCCGGATCATTCCCTTTGAAAACCTTGCCACAACTCTTAGCAGAAAGCTCCGACAGGTAACACATCTCTATTAGGATAAACAGGTATAGATAACAGCGCTTCATCACTTTCTTTTTATTTACGTGTTTTATTCCTATATTTCAGTTCTTTCAAATATCTCATATACCCATTGAACAAGTTGATTGTACGCGCTTCGCCCACACGGATAGACATCTCCGGATCGTTGAAAACACCGGGGAACTGATAGCAAAGGATCTTCTCGAAATTGTCAAACAGATTCAAATCATGAATAATCTGCTCTATAGGACGGGGATACAAAGAATTGTCCGGATTGAATAGAAAAGCCTCAAGATCGAACCACAAGTGCGCATTCGCCTCATCGCAAACCTTCTGCAACAAATCGGCAGCCTCTTTGCCGCTTATATCGGTTGCCGGCATACGTGCAAAGCCGAATGGACAAAGAATATCCAGATATTTCAATAATTCCGGATAAGTATCCATCCCAACAGGGACATCAAAACTATTAGTGGCAAGCATTATGGGTTTCTCAGGAGCTAAAGCACTACAAAACTCCTTAAATTCCTTGAAGAAATGTACTATTTCAACTTTTCTTTCCTTACTGCGTTGTGGATCTGGTTCCCAGTTATTTAGGCCCCCACCACTTTCTTCGGATACATAGAAAGCATAAAAAGACTCATGATGCCCATACATATCCCACAGTTCTTTGGCAACCCGTTTGTGCCATTCCAAGGACTCGGGGGTAAAGTCGAACCAAGCGAACATACCAACCCCCATCAATACTTGCATTCCTTGCTTATCCGCTTCCGAGAGAATGGCTTCGATAGGATCTTCAGCTGCAATGTCCATACGGCCGGGATATAATTTAGAAGGATAGAAAGCCTTCCCCGGATAATCCTCAACGGTAGTAGAACTTCCGATATAAGCTTGATGGCGAAATACTTCCTGAATTACCACCATATCCATCTCAATCTTGTGCATGGAACGAATCATCTCTCTCCAATGGTCATCGGTCATCTTTTTGATATCTTGATTCCAGTGCTTACCTTCCTCTTCACTCCAATGATAGATTCCGGTCCAAGCACCTGAAATCTGCTGAATGGAACGAATGTCCGATTGAATTACTTCTATTTCTTTTGTCTTACGATATACTCTTTTGCCATCAGACACCTTCAAAATCACCTTATGCTTGCCCACTTTATCTTTCATGGGAATCATAATCTTCACAACATCCGATTTACTTGATGATATTTTCAAAGTTGTATCACACAATAAAGCAGATTTTTTCTCTTTATCCCAAAAAAGGGAAACTTGATAAGTTTGCAGAGAATTACCCCTATTCACAATTCCTCCACGTATATCCAAATTTATCTTATTTGAAATTTTGCCGGGAGGTATCAATGTTAAACCCACTTTCTCATTAGAGTACATATTCACAGTACAAAACAGAGAAAAAAGAAACAATAATAAATATTTCATAATTACCTTTTTTGAAAGTATAATTTCTATTAATAGAAGCTGTTGGGAAAAGTGACAAAAGATTCCATCTCATTATTAGCTACGCGAATATAAGTATCAAACCTACGTTCACCTTCATGCAAAACAATGACACGAGCTCCATTAGAAGACAAATCATTATAAACAGTTTTTCCACCTGTATAACGACCATAAGCCAACAACACTTCTTTATATGCTACTGCATAATCATTATCATGATCATGTCCAACGAAGATACCCATCACATCACCACACTCCTTAACTGAAGTGAAAAAGCCAGAATTGGTAGTTGGACAACATACCATTTCTCCCTTACAACCAAACAAACGGTTTTTATCTTCCAGTAATGCATCTTTATATTCTGGGAGAGCAATATGGAAAAAAGCCAATGCAGGCAGAGGTATACCTCCGTTGTTTTCTGCAAACTTCTTACTGTGCTCACGATACCAAGCTATCTGATTAAATTTAATCCAATCATAACCCGGAACTGACTTAATTTGAGTATAAGAATGAGAATCAATGCAATACAGTAATGCCGCATCTTTATTCTTATCTTTTGAAGATTTCACAGTCAGCACATAATCCGGAACCACCTCACTTATACGGGTAGGCATTAGACTGCCTTTCTTCTTCGCAATATAGTCATAGAGTTCCGGACGGGTATGATCGTATTCGTCGTCATGATTACCAAATACGACAGCAAAAGGAATATTACGTTTGATACAAACGTCCAACACTATATCCAACCCTTTAAAAGATTCGTTAGAAACCACAACATCTCCCGTGAATATTACAAATTCGGGCTTCTCTATATCCAAGACCTCATTCATACGATCCAGTGCTACCTGAGAATTGACCTGATCATCATATTTATAATGGACATCCGTAAACTGTACTATTTTAAATGTTCTATTCTGATTGAATTTCAATGTCTCTTTTTGTCCCCATACTGTAAAAATATTCAATAAAGCCATAAGGGAAAAAAGTACTTTCTTACATGTCATAATCTAAGTCCGATAAACTAATTAATAAAAACCCAAAAAACAAAAATAGGCGGGATTATCACTCTTAAGACGAATTCCCGCCTATCAATCACCAGCTACATGTTACTTCTTATTGGCGATACCAAGTCATCTTATACATGCGTATTGTTGTTTGGGATGTATCACCACCAATCACACAAGTTGCAATATAAATATCATATCCAGTATCTGTAGGCACAATGGCAGTAGTCAAATCACCCCAAGAGTTATAACTTGTAGCATAAGGAGACCATTCACCCCTGAATAAACAGAACTTATCATAACCTGCATCATCAGGTCCCAATTCCATCTTAGACGGGTCGGTAATATCATAAACACTCAATGTAGAAACGCCACCAGACCAAGTGTCCGCTTGCTGGTCGTTCAACGCTAAATAAGTCTCGTTTTCAATATTGAACACATTAAATCCTAAGATGCGATACTCGTGATTGTCTTGATTCAAAGACGTAATTTCATAAGCCGGAGTAAACATACTAAATTTAGCTTTATAAGCAGCGTCATCGCCGGTAGCGCCAGAATAGCGATTATAAGCAATATAATGCTTAGAATCATCTTCAAGAGTTGCACGTTGTATCATTGGAGCGCTGGTCCAATCGCCACCAGCAGGGCCATAACGAAGTACATTCGGTTTTGCATCAGGAGTTACCAATTGACCATCCTCCAATTTCCAATAATAAATTTCCATATTATGAGGACACATACCATAAATATAAGCTACTCCTTTAGTTACATCCCCCTTCACACTCATGTTATAACCCAAATCATCGGGACATCCTGCATCAGCTGTCCAATTCAATAGATTAATATGTTCTTGAGTCTCCTCTGAATAGTAATAGACCATAAATCCTGCACCATAAACATTTTCACGGTTTGTAATCAAATGACCGGCATCATCTGTACGAGCTCTCATCATAAAGGTACTTGCTGCAGGGATTTCCTTCACAAACTCACCGCTATTTCTATCATACAATTTAATAGGAGCATTGTACTCTTGAATAGCCAAGTAGTTCTGATAGAAAGCCAAACCGGTAGTATTAGATGACATATTCAGTAAAGCGGCATTTTTCTCCCATAATTTAGCATATTTAGTCTTCGGAGGAGTAGGCACTACACGAATCGTGTTATGATGCTTATTTCCCAATGCATCCACTACCGTTATAGGATAAGGATTTGTAAAATCCATCTCACCACCAACCGCAGGAGTAACATAACAATTGTGTTCTACATTCACCATGCAGATAAGACGTGTTAGATCCAACGGGGTTTCATCTGTCGTAGGTACCTTAACAATAATCTCTTCATTTTCTTCATAAGGTCCAGTCTTGGTGGCTGCAAATTTCGATGGATTTCCCGGAATCTGTATGGTAACACTCATCAGTCCGTTCACTTGAGCAGTACGGCCTGTTTCATAATCAGGAGACTCACACGATGCCAATGTAGCCCAACACAAACAAGCGATTACTGATAATTTACTTAATATTTTCATGGTTAATTTTTATTTTCAAGTTAATACATTCAGCAAATAAATTGATTTTTTACTTCCATTCATCAAACTGTTGAACTGCTTCATTCTGTTCTATTTCACCAAGGGGTATAGGGAATCTGGCATAACGTTCTTCCCAAACACGGGTCTTGCCGCCATCAATATCTACAACTTCGTATGTAAATTCATTATCACCGACCTTAATCGGCTTCACTCCATGCATACTTGTACCGTTCAGTACAGTAGATGCCAACCCCCAACGGCGAAGATCCCAAAAACGATGGCCTTCAAAAGCCAGTTCAATCTTTCTCTCATGGCGAAGTAATTTCATGAATTCTGTTTGGGTAGCAGCCGTTAAATCCTTAGTAAAACCAGCTCTTCTCCTGACCTGATTTAAAGCATCTAAAGCCTCCGGCAACTTATCCTGCATCGCCATGGCCTCTGCATAAATTAACAGCACTTCAGCATAACGCATATAATAATAAGTCAAATCTCCCTGACCAGTAAAACTCGTGCCTTTGGGTTGAATGGCTTCTTTCATCAACTTACGCATGTAGTAGCCTGTACTGGTAGTACCTCCTCCCAAGCCAAAACCATCCTTACTACCCTCATAAGTATATAAAGTTTCCCCTTTCCATTGACAACCGTTATACAAGATTGTTGCATAAAAACGCGGCTCACGCCCTTCATAAGGATTAGCAGCCATCTCAGGATTATCCCAATCAAATTCACTACCATCAGCCATTTGATAAGAAGAAACCAAATCTTCTGTAGGAGAAATCTCAGCATAACCACCATCACTTGGCGGACAATAGAAATAATCAAAAGAATAAGTGAACTTATCCTTCAGATATCCGAATTCTATGACACTTTCTTTATTTTCAACCGGCACCAAACGCGAATTGGTAAACAGTTTACCGTAATCTTCATATAGCTCATAATCTTGGTTCATTACCTGAGCTGCTGCATCAGAAGCTTCTTTCCAACGTTCAGCATATAACATAGCACGAGCCAACATACCATAAGCAGCACCACTGCTCAAGCATCCCAATTCCACTTTATCTTTTGTAGGCAAATGTTCGGCGGCAAACTTCAAATCCTCATAAATAAAATCCCAACCTTCTTGAGAAGAACAAAGCGGATGATTTTTCTCACCTAACACAGGAAGTTGTCTATAGATTATATATTGCCCACCATAGCATTTAGCTAAATTAAAACAAGTTACACCACGGAAAAAGCGGACTTGTGCTTCAGCAAGTGTAGCAATCGAGTCTGAAAAATTAGTTCGATTCTTTTCTAGATTTTCCAAAAAACGAGTCAAAGACAATTGTGAGGAGTGGCTCCCCCCCCAAGTATCAAACATATTACTAGTAGTTGTTATAGGCATCGAACCAAAAACGAATTGATTATAATCAGATACAGGATTATTCTGCTTCAACATATCAGTACAAGCTTCACCTCCAAGTCCATAATAACCACCCACCAATGAATAATAACCATTGATATAAGTAATCAAGTTAGATTCATTCGACCAAATAATATCAGAAGGATATGAAGATGTTAATGTTGGATCAATATCACAACTACCCAATATGAAACAAGTAGAAGTGAATACCGTTAATATTTTCTTTATAGATTTCATCTGATTAAATTTTTAGAAAGTAATGTTTAAACCAAATTCATAAGTACGCTGCTGAGGATAATATCCTTGATTTACTCCAGGCATTTCCGGATCCATATAATCCAGTCCACAAATAGTCAGCAAATTACCACCACTCACATAAGCACGAATAGTTCTAAATCCAGCCTTTTCCGTCAATTTCTTAGGAAGTGTATAACCTAACTGAACTGATTTCAAACGTAAATATGTACCATCTTTTACCCACCAAGAAGAGAATTTTCCACCATTATCGCGAGCCTCAATCCCTAAACGAGGAAATTTTGCATTGGGATTATCAGGACGCCAAGAGCCTTCCACCAAATAATAAGGGGTATTTCCATCAGCATAAAACGGACGGGTATAGAACGTATCGTCACGAATTCCACTATCATAAATACCGCATAAATTCACATCGAACATAGCAGCTCCCTGCCAGAACATACTGAAATCAAATCCCTTCCATTCAGCTCCTAAATTTAATCCAAATACCATTTCCGGAATACTACTACGACCAATGGGTACCATATCTTGATCCCAAGTAATCTTTCCATCACCGTTAATGTCTTTCAATTTAATATCACCTGGTTTTGTATTTGTAGACCCTTCAAACAAAGCGCTGTGAGCTATTTCTTCTTCCGATTGAAATAATCCTTCTGCAACGAATCCCAAATAGCGTCCCATACTTTGCCCTGTAGCACGTTTATAAATCGGCACATTAGCATCTTCTGTAACTTTCAAGATTTTGTTACGAGCCCATGACAAGTTGCCTCGTACATGATAATTAAAATCTCGAATTTTATTATGGTGCGTCAATACCAATTCAAAACCACGATTGTCATGTGAACCATAGTTAATATATCCCGGGAAGTAACTGCCTAAAGAAGGTGGAAATTTCCCAGACTGACCTTCCAGAGAACGAGTGGTCTTCATGTAGAATACATCCAATTCAAGCCCCAATAGGCCATTCCACATATTAGACTCAACACCAATATTATAGGTATCAGTCAATTGCCATTTCAAATCCGGACAAATAGGCCCACTCATACCTATATCTTTCAAAGCATTAGTACCAAATACGACTACGGGGTCAGCAGATAAGGTTGCTGTAGAAAAATAAGTCATAGTGCTCTCAATAGCACGATCACTACCTAAACGTCCTATAGAAGCACGAATCTTTAAATTATCCATAAAAGGAACGGCTTCTTTAAAGAAATCTTCTTGAGAAATTCGCCAACCGACAGAAACGGCAGGGAAAAAGCCCCAACGGTTATGAGCCGGAAGTGCAGTAGAAGCATCCACACGTCCTGTAAACTCAAGCAGATACTTTTCATCATAAGCATAATTAAAACGCATAACATAGCCTGCACGTTTGTCATTACTATGACTGCCCTTGACTAAATTTTCGCTGACTTTCAAACCGTAACTCATATCCATTATATCTGTAATCGGAAAATCCTCCCGTCCAGCAGATATTCCTTCATAATCTTCTCTGGCATATTCATACAAGAACAAACCTGAGACATCGTGCTTACCAAATTTATTAGCATATTCAATGGTAGGTCTTATCGTATAACGCTGCTGGGAACCGTACCAGTGTGAGACAGATGCCATTGAACAGATACGCCCTTTTTCAACATTACCCTGATGTGTCGTTTGATTCCAAGAATAAACATTATACGGTGTCATTGCAGCTTTCCTCATTGAATGACTCTTCAAAAAAGCAGCATCCAATTTTGCTGAAAGCCCCTTGATAGGCAACTTATAACATAAAGAAATATCACCTTGAAACTTAGTAGTCTTACTTGATTGATATCCAGACAAGTCTCTGGCACCTAAAGGGTTATTATTTCCATTACCTGCTGTATTTTGACTTGCTATAGGCATACCGTCTTTGGTATAAGGCCTCAAATAAGGATAAGACAACATCGCTTGTTGGAATACTCCCGCATAAGCATTCGGACCAACAGAAGCACCCGGTGAACGCTGGTCATCTACAAACCCAGATAAATTCAAAGAAAAATCAATATTATTAGTTACCTTAGCATCCAAGTTTGAACGGAAATTATACTTATCATAAGATGTGTTTTCGACAATACCTTCCTGATTATAAGCTCCCAAAGAAGCAAAGAACTTGATACGCTCATTACCACCAGAAACAGAAACCGTATTCGTATATGTAGGAGCTACATTTTTAAAAAGCAAATCAAACCAGTCTGTATTACCATAGATCTCTTCATCCTCTCCAGGATTATTTATACGTTCAATATCTTCGGGAGAAAAACGTAAATTCTCCTCAGCTACACCATCCATCAACTGAGCTTTATTATACCAATAGGCATAATCCGGACCATTCAAAAATTTCGGAAAATTAGTATTCTGGCTCAACGTAACGGAAGAATTCAACGTTACAGTCGGTTTTTGTACAGTACCACGTTTTGTCGTTACCAAAATTACACCGGCAGCAGCACGTACGCCATACACGGCAGCAGCTGTGGCATCCTTCAAAATAGTAACTGATTCTACTTCATCTGGAGAAAAAGAGGGAAAATAATCTTGTATCACACCATCCACTACTACCAAAGCGTTACCGTCACCAGCACCTGTACCACGAATATAAAGATTTGAACCATCCTGCCCAGGCTGTCCACTGCTTTGTTTAGCAATCAACCCCGGAATACGTCCAGCTAACATATTAGAAAGTGTCCCGCTTGGAGCCTTCTTCAACTCTTTGTTACCCACTTGAGCAATAGAACCTGTTACACTGATTTTTTTCTGTGTGCCATAGCCTACTACCACCACTTCATCCAACAATTCGGAATCCTCTTTCAAAACCACTTTCAAAAGCTTTCTATCTTTCAGAGCAATCTTTTGAGTAGTATATCCTACATAAGAAAAGGTTAATGACACTTTAGTATTGGGCACAGTAATCGTAAAATGACCATCCACATCTGTCACTGCACCAGTCTTGCGATTCTCTGTAAAAACAGATACACCTATCAACGGATTATCCATCTCGTCGAACACACTACCCTCTACCTTCACTTGGGCACTTGCACCTAAACTTACCAAAGTGAACAACAAGAACAGCCAACAAAAATACTTGTTTTTCATTTTAACTAGAATTTAAAATCGAACAATTGAATTAGTTTTTAATATTGTTTATCCAGAACAATCTCTTCCAAGGTCTTCCAGCATTGATAGAGCCCTCTGGGAACATGGAAACAACCTTTCCACTTGCCACCCTTCAAAGGCAACAGAACTTCACCTCTACGATTCAAATAGCCAAACCATTCCGGATATTCTTGATCCTTGAAATGCGTCCATACATAACCATGTACTTTTTCAAACCACTCCAAACATTTTTCGTCTCCGGTCAACCGATAGCCTTTAAGCAATGAAATCAGCGTCTCTATATGCACCCACCAGAGTTTCTGATCCCACTCCAATTGCTGGGGAGGGAATCCCTTGCGATCCATAAAATAATAGATACCGCCAAATTCATTATCCCAACCATATTCCAACATCTTCAAAGCCGTGTTCTTAGCCTTCATTATCAATTCCGGGCGTTTCAACCGCTTACCTAAATCCATGATAAACCACATGGCTTCAATAGCATGCCCCGGAGTAACCTGACGTCCTTCAAAACAGTCTACCAAACTATTGTCACCATTTAGGTTCTCAACAATAAGTCCTCCAAGTTCCGGACGCAAGAACACCTCCATCACCTCGTGGATGCACGTATCCATTGTTTCCACCAAAAAATCCTCGTCAAGCAAATGCTCAATTTCTAATGCCAAGTTACATAGAATCATAGGCAAAGCAAAGCCTTTAAGATCTCTTGTTCCCGGATGAAGCTTATTCCATTTTCCTTTCGGATTATCAACTTTCGACAAAACAATGTCAAAAGTCTTTTTAGCTATATCTGCATACTCTTGATTTCCGGTGGCCAAACTCAGTTGCCCGAATGCCATCGTTGCAAAAGTGTATGAAAAGATATTATAAGGCTCTACCAACGGATGTCCTGCACGGTCCAATGAAAAATACCAGTTGTAATTCCCATCGTGCCCGTATTTCTTCAAGAACTCACCACCCTGAATGGCACAATCAAGCCACTCCTGACGCTTCTCCACCCTATTGTAAAGCATGGAGAACATCCATACTTCCCGGCCTTGCAGCCAGATAAATTTATCCGTGTCGAAAACATTCCCCTCCCGATCCAGACAAGTAAAATAGCCACCGTATTCGGTGTCTTGGGAATGATTCAACCAAAAAGGAAGAACATTATTCATAAGTTCGTCCTTATACTGATTCGCCAATTTCTTAAAATCCATCATCTTCATTCTTTTTTAAATAGGGCTGGGAACGTTTTTTATCCGGCATGCATCTAAACCAGCCCTTTACATTCACATTATTTATCTGTTGTATAAGAAATTACATCTCTTACCCAAATATCTGCTCCTTCAACGGGGTTTACCCATTTACAAGTCACGGTATATTTGCCATAAGACTGTACATAATTAAAGAACAACTCATGCTTACGGTGATTATACTTCAGCGGAAGCTTGCATACCTCAATCAATCTATCATTGAAATACACTTCCAGTTCAGCAACGTAATCTTCGGGCACATTCTCACCTTTCAATTCACCTTTAATGACAGCCCCCACACCTTCAAATTCGAAGGTCGGGAAATTAGCAATCCAATTCTCCACTACCACTTTTTTATCAACTTTCAAGCCTTCGAAGCTAATCTCCAATTGTGCAGGTTCCAGTTCTTGAAAACAGATAGTCACCTCATCGCTTCCAACTTTTCCACCGTTTTTTTCTATCATTTGTAAAGCGTGCCCAAAACTCAATTCACATCCTTTATTAAAGCTCACTGTATTATTGAAAGGAATATCTTCGACTACAGTCAGCTCTTTTCTGAATTTCTCAGGAATGCGATTATACCCAATCATTGTTCCCAAAATTCCCCCGGAAGAAGCCGGATTACAATCTGAATCCTGACCGGCACGTGTAGAAATATCAATCGTCTTCTCAAAGTCACCCTGCCCGTAGAGAAGCCCTAAAATGATATATGCACCGTTCACATAAGTCTCAATATTGAAAGGCATCTCAACCCCATCTGGACAAGCAATATCATTGGATCCCCATTTTTTCTCTATTTCTTCCCAACATTTTTTCCAATCCTCTGGATACTGTTTATGCCAATTTATAACATCAGCCATGCATGCATGAAAACGACTTTCCCGAGGAATAGACCTCAACGCCTCCGTCACAACATACTCAACATCATCGCTCACATAAGCCAAAGAGTACATGGCTGCTACATATACACCACCATACCAGCCATCGCCATACGCCATGATGTGTCCTACACGATCGCAAATTTCAGTAGCACTATTTACCATACCTGGAGCCATGATACCTGCAAAATCCGCTTCAATCTGAAAATCCAGACAATTGGCATGGGGATTATTTTTCCAATGCCCGCTGGCGGGAGGAGTCAAGCCATGAAGAAGATTGTAACGGGCCATCTGATTGGCATGACACAAAGGGTATTCTTTAGCCAAAAAGGCTGTGGCAAAAGAATCGGCCGGAGCATCCAAACCGCATCTTTCAAAAGTCTCCACAAAAGTCAGGTCGACATATACATCGTCATAAAGGCCGCCACCACCATCGTACCATTTTTTAATTTCACCCGGTCCCCAAGGCATCACTATCGAATCCGGAATCATAGTAGACAGATAGCGGAACTCTGTAGGACCTCCATACGTACAGCCGATAACCTGACCGGCCCAAGCACCTTTTACTTTATCAAACAGAGCATCTTTTGATAGAGTAAGATTCAAATTCTCGTTTTGAGAACCACCACATGAGCATAAAGTTGCCACCAAACAACCACTCAATAAAATTTTTCTAATTTT
The DNA here is from genome assembly GCF_003603395.1 of Bacteroides sp. AM44-19. Lineage (NCBI taxonomy): Bacteria > Pseudomonadati > Bacteroidota > Bacteroidia > Bacteroidales > Bacteroidaceae > Bacteroides > Bacteroides sp. AM44-19. Next base: position 47,319 of record NZ_QTNB01000020.1, read on the forward strand.
CATCATATCTATTATTAAGGTCAATTTTTTGTTTTCATCCAATAACGTTCAATCTCTTCCAATGATTTTCCGGTGGTCTCCGGCACCAGTTTCCAAACTATCAGCATGTAGGGAATACACATGGCAGCAAACAGGAAGAATGTTCCGGCGGGGGTAAGATTTTGGAGCATCCAGGGGGTAAGCTGCCCAATCAAGTATGTACCTATCCACAATGCAAAACCGGCAATGGACATGGCCAGTCCACGCACCCGGATTGGATACATTTCGGAAAGCAATACAAACACGACTGCGCAAATGGAAACCGCACAGCAAAACACATAGAACAAAAAGAAAACTAGCAGGAATAGGCTTGAAATGCCCCATGATTCTCCGGCAATAAAATAAAAGCCTATCAATACCAATGAAAGAATCATGCCTGAAACACCGTAATACACCAATTTCTTACGACCCACTTTATCAATAATGGCAAGAGCCAGTACAGTAGTCAGGGTATTGACTAGCCCCACCAACACCTGATAGAACAAGGAATCACCACCGGAAAGGCCAGCCCCTTCAAAGATGGAAGGACCATAATACAAGACTGCATTCACTCCCATAAACTGTCCGAGGATGGCTATACATACACCAATAATAACGGCTTTCATAATACCCGGCGACAAAAGCAAGGACCACTCTGATTGGGTTTCGGAAGTAAGAACAGACTTCGTTTCGTTCAATTGCACCAACGCTTCTTTGGAAGAGCTGTAAATGTGCTCCAAAATATTGACCGCACGCTCTTCACGATTGCGGACAATCAGCCAACGCGGACTTTCCGGAATAAAAAAGACAATGGCAAAGAACAGCAAAGCAGGCAAAGTCTCCATTCCCAACATTCCTCTCCATACTTCATTCACAAAAATCCAGTTAAACCAGCTATCGGCAGCTCCTGCATGGGTCTCAGCATACATAAGCAACTGATAATTCATTAGATAAGCTCCTAAAAAGCCAATGGTAACCGCTAATTGATAAAGTGATACCAAGCGTCCACGATACTGAGCTACCGACACCTCGGATATATAAAGAGGGGATACAATGGAAACCACACCGATACCTACACCTCCGACAATACGGTAAACCACCAACTGATTGAAATCTGCACATACCGCACAACCGATAGCAGACATGGAAAAGAGTATGGCCGACAGAATCATGGTACGTTTACGACCAAGCTTGTCACTTAAAATACCAGCAAAGAGCACTCCTACAATGGAACCTATCAACGCACAGCCTACATACCACCCTTGCGACATGGTATCTAAATTAAACTGAGCGGTTACCTTGGCAATGGTACCGGAAATGACTGCTGTATCATATCCGAAAAGAAATCCTCCCAAAGCAGCCACAACAGACAAGAAAACTACATAACCAATATTGACCGAAGATTTCATAGTATAAAATTTATCGATTAAATTCAAATTATTCTTTTACAAGTTGCTTATAAACAGTACCGAAGCGATCGGTCACCAGTACTTCTATGCGAGCCTTTTTATCTTTAGGAACAGCCTTAAACAAATGATTGGTAGGAAAAGCATTCACCCAGAGTGCACCCATCTTTTCACGATCGGAAAAAGCTTCTACAGCAGCCGGATCCAAACCTTTACAACGGGTCATCTCACCCATACAAGTACCATTCTCGAACCACTCTACCTTCCACTGCTCATCCCAATTCCAGACATTGGCCAGCACTTCTTCGGGAAACTCTTTCGAACTACCCGGAGCATAAGCCTGAAACTGGTATTCCAGCGGATAATCTACCGCTTTGTAGTGCCACTTCACCTGATTACCATCTACCTCATAAAGTCCAAAGCCTTGGGGGGTACCGTCAGAACAAAGCATGGATTTCCAAAAACCTGCACATACAGCAGCTGTATTGTGTTCCATTAACCGGTCGTTGAACACCACGTTACCGTTCACATGGGTATGTCCGGTAATGAGGTGTGCCTCATGGTCTTTCAGCAAATCATACAGACTATTGGCATTGCTTGTCTCGTCGGGTAGCAAGGCATTGAACTTGATGTCCTTGGTAGTGCTGGAAGGAATATGCATCATTACAAATACCAGATGATCTTTCGGCACCAAAGCCAAATCTTTCTCTATCCATTGCAGTGTACGTTCATCAATGTAACCTATATAACGATAATCCCTATTGATATAAAAACAATTGTCTAGTATAATATAATGTGCCTTTCCACGATTGAAAGAATAATAAATGGGACCAAAATAGTCCTCATAGGTCTTGTATGAATGTTCAAAAGAACGTACACCCATTTCCATATCATGATTTCCTATGATACGGTAAACAGGCAATCCCAGACCGCCAGACACTTGAATGTAATCTGGGTATAAACCAGGAGTATTACCCACAATGTCACCACAATCCAACACGAAGGCATCACGCTCCTTGGCATACTTTTCCATAAAGGCTCGTGCCTTACCTACATAAGAACGATAACTGTCTAAATGCTCCTGACAGCTGACTTGCACATCAGTCTGTACCATAAACACATGCTTCATATCATCTTTCAGATTCCTCTTCAATTCAAAATCATACTTTAAACGGCCTTTCTTAAGCGGGAAAAAGAAAGCGATATGCCCACCACCCTCTTGCGGCAGATAACCTGCAGGCGTGGAAAGATATACAAACCGAGCATCCCGGTTGCGCGGCAACTCATAACGGCCCTGAGCATCAGTCAGCACCACGTCAAAACCATCTGTCACCACAACACCAGCAAGCCCTTTGCCTTTACAGGTCACCACGCCTTCAACGGGATCTGGATAAATTGCAGCCTGCATGATTGAGACAACCAAGAACAGACAACAACTGCAAAACAATCTGAGCATAAAATTCATAATCACTTAATATTGAAATATTCCTTATACCTATTACACAAGTGTCCTGCCTGCAAATATGCTGATTGGGGACTCATAAAATGAGAAAACTCAAAAGTGATGGCCTTGTCATAACCGGCTCGCTTGGCAGCCTCCAGCTTCATCCGTAACTTGTCAAACTTAATAGGCAAAAAGTCGATGGGCATGTCACGATCAAAGGTTTCAGCGTTTGTCCAACATTTCATGCCATACTTATCAGCCAGCTTTTTGTTCACCGTAAAGAAAGCATCCAGTTCATCGTAATCGATATGTCCGTCCTGAAAAGCACAGGCGTCAACCACATCATGAATGCCATCGAAAATTTCATTCCACTCCCTTTCATGCTCCTGAACAGAAACCGCATCCTCCTTTGTCAACTTATCTGTACCCATCACGGCCTTTTTCCCGTCAATCCACGGAGAAATAAAAGTCGGCAAACCGCCGGAGACATCCTTGCATTGTTTGCCCATCGCATGAAAGGCATCAATGGCACCCTTCGTCTTACGGCTTATCTCACCACTGATATACCATCCGCCGAAACTCTTGTACTTCTCACCGTACCTGCTCCACACCTCATCAATCACATACTTGTTATCCTCAACCTCCCACGAAAGGTCACCGGTATCCCAGTACTTGCCCGAATCATATAAACCAAAATAGAACTTCATGTGATATTTCCCCGCCAGCCGAAGGAACATGTCCAACAAATCGACGGAAGGCATATAACACCCTTTGCCCAGCAAATGCGCCGAAGGATAAGTAATGAATTTGCGATAACCCGACCGGATCATTATGACCGTGTCAATTCCAATACTCTGCATATACCGGAAATCCTGATCCCATTCCCTTTCCCCCCAATTCTGATGGGGAATATCATGGGATATCTCATCCAAGAACGTGCCGGTAATTTTAAGTGCATCGCCCATGGGAACTAGCATGGAAGAGGCAGACTCTTGAGAAAAGAAGCAATCCCCATCACCCTCTCGCCCCAACAATGAAGGGGCCATGAATGCAGACGCACCGAACAAAGCGGTCCTCTTTAAAAAATCCCTGCGTGTTTTCATTATTAATAAAATTAAGATCAACCATTATATATTAAACCTATCGAATACACTTTTTTAAGATAAAAAATCAATTATGTTTTTCATTGTTTTAGATATTAATTGTTATTATTCAATTATCACGCTGCAAATATAGATATATTTATTATATTTGCAAGACTTAATAAAGTATTTAATTAATATATAACCTACAATTAATATATATTAACGCGTAATTACAAAACAATTTACATAATAACAAATCAAATACATAATATTTCAGAATAATAAATCCGTATTTATTAATATAATAAGCAAAATAGAGTAAATAACATAAAAATACATACATATGAAACAGAATTTATTAAAAGAAATGGAAACCGGGAGCAAGAATGCACTCTTAAAAAAAAGGATCATCACACATTATATATATAATGGGAGCTCCACTATTACCGATTTGGCCAAGGAACTCGATCTGAGTGTGCCCACAACCACCAAATTCATCAATGAAATGTGTGAGGACAACTATATAAACGACTATGGGAAACTGGAGACCAGTAGCGGCCGCCATCCAAGCCTATACGGACTCAACCCGGAATCAGGATACTTCATTGGAGTGGACATTAAGAAATTTGCCATAAACATCGGACTGATCAATTTCAAGGGGGATATGGTGGAAATCAAGATGAACATACCATACAAGTTCGAAAATACACAGGAAGCTTTGGAAGAACTGTGTGCACTCATCCGAAACTTCATAAAGGGAACGGAAATCAACGACAAGAAGATAATGAACATCTGCATCAACATCTCCGGAAGAGTAAATCCGGAATCAGGATATAGTTTCAGCATGTTCAACTTTTCAGAGCGTCCTTTGGCGGATGTACTGAATGAAAAGATAGGATACCCGGTCTGCATAGACAACGACACAAGGGCCATGACCTATGGAGAGCATATGCAAGGATGCGTCAAAGGGGAAAAGGACATCATCTTTGTCAACATAAGCTGGGGACTCGGAATCGGCATCATCATAGACGGGAAGGTATACACGGGAAAATCTGGATTTTCCGGAGAATTCGGGCATGTCAATGTTTTCGATAATGAAATACTGTGCCACTGCGGCAAAAAAGGATGCCTGGAAACGGAAGCCTCAGGATCGGCACTACACCGCATCCTGTTGGAAAGAATCGGTAGCGGAGAAAGTTCCATACTATCAAAACGGACTGCAGAAAATCCGCCCACCTTGGATGAAATCATCACCGCAGTCAATAAAGAGGACTTGCTATGCATTGAGATAGTGGAAGAAATAGGCCAAAAACTGGGAAGGCAAATAGCTGGATTAATAAGCATATTCAATCCGGAACTAGTAATAATCGGGGGTACACTATCATCAACAGGAGACTATATAGTGCAGCCAATCAAAACGGCAATAAGGAAATACTCATTGAATCTGGTCAACAAAGACGCCACGGTGACTGTTTCCAAGCTAAAAGACAAGGCTGGAGTAGTTGGGGCCTGCATGCTGGCACGGAGCAGAATGTTCGAAATTTAAAACGACCATTGCCAGCATAATGGGATTGACAAAGAGTATACCAAGAACGCAACTATCATATGCAAAAATATTGAAAAAGCGAGTCAGTAGTTGGTTACTGATAAAAGCACAGAATAAACCAGCATCATGATAACCGATTTCCAATACTGCCTCATATTGTGGAATTCGAAAATGCAGATTATTAAACTGTCAATAAAGAGAAGATGGGATCTATAGGATATACTCGGAAATATTACGAACATAACAAAGATTTGGGAAAGTATACCCTAAGATAAGGACAGAAAAGCAAGAAGCCATCATTACGGGTATCTATATTACTATAATTCCCTATCTGTAGCCTGCGTAGTGGGTTTAGGTGACGGAAAGAGGTTGTGGCAATCACAATCTCTTTCTTTTTATGATACATGGGGCAAGCTGTTGCATTTCAGATAAAATCCTTTACCTTTGCCGGCAAACACATTTATCAAGATATCAGGATGAAGAAAGTATTTAAATTGGCCGGAGGATTCATGGTCGGGGCATGCATCGGCTTTGTAGGAATAATAGGTGTAAGAGTCCTGGTTTTAGGAGACTCGTTCGACGGTTTACACAGCAAGTTTGCCGAAACCGGCATGCTGGAGACAGTAGGAGTTTCCTTGTTAGCCATACTGATTCTGCTGTTCTCCATCTTCCTGCAAGTGCTTCTGCACGAAGGCGGGCATCTTGTCTGCGGACTGGCAACCGGCTACCGCTTCGTCTCCTTCCGCATCTTCAACCTTACCTTCATACGGAAAGACGGAAAGTTGTGCATCAAGCGTTTCAGTATTGCCGGAACTGGAGGGCAATGCCTACTTACACCACCCGACAAGCCTCTGGAAGACATCCCGACCGTCTTATACAACCTGGGTGGAGTACTCACTAATCTACTGACTGCCATCCTCACCGTCCTTCCGTTACTGGCCGTAGACGGGCTGCCTTACCTGCTGAAATTCTTCCTTTTGATGCTCTCTTTGATTGGCATTCTCCTTGCAGGGATGAACGGCATCCCCATGAAGATGGGCGGCATCGGCAATGATGCCGACAACATGCGCCTGCTTCTCAAGGACAGCAAGAGCAAGCAGGCACTGGTCACCCAGCTGCGCATCAACGCACTGGTGCAAGAGGGCATGCGTCCTAAGGACATGCCTGCCGAATGGTTCAGCCAAACGGAAGACATCAACTACAAAGATGCCCTGCAGGTCACCATAGCCTTGATGAGCGCCTCGCGCCTGCTCGACTGCGAAGAATGGGAAGCCGCCTACAATGCATTTGAGAAAATAATGAGCCACCGGCACGAAGTCATCGGACTTTTGATAAAGGAAAACGCTTGCGAGCTGCTCTTCACCGCACTGGTGACAAAGAGGACCGCACGGGCAGAAGAATTATATACCGATGAGCTGGATACCTACATCCGGCAATATAAGGATGTGACGTCTTCCAAACAGCGGCTGCTCTGCGCCCTGGCACTCTACCGGGACAAGGACACAGCAAAGGCAAAGGAGATTTACGAAGCCACCTGCCAACGGAAAAACAAATACTTGATGCAGGGAGAAGTCAGTTCGGACATAGCTTTGATGAAATCAATCCTTACCGCCAAGAATGCCTTGTAAGATGGAACGATATTTCTTTTACTTGTTATATCTGCTGCTTGGCTGCTCACTATGCGGTTGTAGCAGAAAACAAGCGCCAAAGCAGACACAAGACCCGGATACGGAGACCACCATCCCGTACGCCGACACCATAGCGGCACCCGTCCCTCCGGCTCTGGCTAAAAGCCGGACAGCCCGCTACCTGGACTCCCTCGGTTTCGTCAACATCGCCGAAGCGGACAGCAGCATCGCCATCGACTTGATGTACACCCGTGCCGACAACTTCACCGGAACCCTATTGTACGAAGACCTGAAAGAAGCCTACCTGCACCCCGATGCCATGAAAAGCCTGAAGCGGGCACAACGCCTGCTGAAAGAACAGTACCCCGGCTACAGCCTCATCGTCTACGACGCAGCGCGCCCCTTGTCCGTACAGCAGAAGATGTGGAACGTAGTGAAAGGAACCTCCAAATACATCTATGTCTCCAACCCCTCACGCGGCGGCGGCCTGCACAACTACGGGTTGGCAGTGGACATCAGCATACTCGACGATAAAGGAACCCCTCTGCCCATGGGCACCCCGGTAGACCATCTGGGCAGGGAAGCCCACATCACAGAAGAAGCCGTGCTCGTGGCACAAGGCAAGCTGACGGAACAAGAACGTGAAAACCGGCTGCTGCTCCGGCAGGTAATGAAAGAAGCCGGATTCCACCCGCTACCCAGCGAATGGTGGCACTTCAACCGCGTCAGCAGGCAGACGGCAAAGGAGCGATACCGGGTCATCCCTTAACTCTCACCCCCAGCTTGTCCGGAAACTTAAATTTGCTATCGCTTTGACGCGGATGACGCAGATGACGCGGATTTTTAATATTCTTAATCTGTATTATCAGCGTCATCTGTGTCTGAAAAATAATCAGACAGAAAGCTGCGAATTTATGCCCCACTTTGTCCTTTTTGAGATAACTTTGCATCAGAATAAATAAGCCAAGCCATGCCTTTATCCCAAGACACCCTCCGCTTCATCCGCGAGCATCGCCACGACGACGTGCGCAGCCTTGCCTTGCAGGCACGCCGCTACCCTTCGGTAGACATGCCCGCCGCCATCACACAGATTTCCGGCTGGCAGATTGCCAAAGAGAAGATACCCGCATGGGCCGAGAACGAGCATATACTCTACCCCGCCCACCTTTCTCTGGAACAATGCTCCTCCCAAGCAACGGCACAGTATAAAGCGGAGATTATAACTAACCTGCTACATACAGAACAAGAACATCCCGCGCAGAACAGTACCCCCGCATCAGCCGGCACCTTTACCGACCTCACCGGAGGTTTCGGCATCGACTGCGCCTATCTCTCCTCCCGCTTCGGGCATGCCACTTACGTCGAGCGCCAGGAAACCCTCTGCCAGATAGCCGCACACAACTTCCCTGTCCTCGGCCTGAACCACATCTCCGTCTGCCACGCAGACAGCGTCTGCCATCTGCAAGAGATGGAGCCCGTGGACTGTATATTCATAGACCCTGCCCGCCGCGACGGACACGGTGGAAAGACCGTAGCCATCGGCGACTGCGAACCCGATATAGCCGCCCTCGAAGAACTGCTGCTACGCAAGGCAAGACACGTACTGGTAAAACTCTCCCCCATGCTCGACCTCACCCTTGCCCTGAACGATTTGAAGCATGTCCACCAGGCACACATCGTCTCCGTGGGCAACGAATGCAAGGAACTGCTGCTCTTGCTGGGACAAGGCGAAGGAGTGCCGGCAGACGACATCCCCATCCATTGCGTCAACTTCACCGGTGTACCGGCTCCCCAAGCCCTCGTCTTCACCCGCCGGCAGGAGAAGGAGCGTGCATGCCCCTACACCCCTCAACTGAAATCATACCTCTACGAACCGAATGCCTCCGTGCTGAAAGCCGGTGCATTCCGCAGCCTCTCCTCATTGTATAAGGTGGAAAAACTGCATCCCAACAGCCACCTCTACACCTCGGACCACTTCCTGCCGGACTTCCCCGGCCGCAAGTTCCGGATTACCTCCTCCTGCGGCTTCGGCAAGAAAGAAGTGAAAGAGATGCTGGCTGCCGAGAAAAAGGCGAACCTCACCGTGCGCAACTTCCCCGCCACCGTGGCCGAACTGCGCAAACGACTGAAATTGGCCGAAGGGGGAGGCACTTATCTCTTTGCCACTACTCTGGCAGACGAGAAGAAGGTACTTATCCGCTGCCAGGCTACGGGATAAGACACCAACCCCTATACCTTCCCCTGCACGAGATGTACATCTCATGTTGCTCGAGATGTATATCTCATACAGTCCGAGATGTACATCTCGTGCATCTTTAGCATCAGTCTGCCAGATGACGGCAAAGGGAGATACCGCCGAAAGGGTACTACCTCCAAGAATTTATGTAACCTCATTGTAACCGAATCGTTACCCTTTCTTCAATTTCCCGCAAACCTTGTGTAACGCCAACCCTCTACTTTTGCGGCAGATTATTAACAGATAATAACAAGCATGAAACAGATTTTGAGAGCATTCTTATTCTTACTCCTATTCACCGCCACCGTCAATACGGCCATTGCCGACGAAAAAGCAAATGTCACGAAACAAGGAACTGTACGCGGACGTATCATCGACGCTACTAAACAAACCCTCCCGGGCGCATCCATCTACATCGAGAAACTACACACTGGCGTGACGAGCGACGTCAACGGCTTCTACACTTTCTCTAACCTTGACCCGGGAACCTATACAGTAAAGGTGAGCTACGTGGGCTACTCTCCCGTAGAACTGAAAATCACCATCCCCGCAGGCCGTACACTGGAAAAAGACGTCGTACTGAACGAAGGCGTGGAGTTGCAGGAAGTGGTGGTAGGCGGCGCCTTCCAGGGACAGCGCCGTGCCATCAACTCACAGAAAAACAACATGGGGATTACGAATGTAGTCTCTGCCGACCAGGTAGGCAAGTTCCCCGACTCCAACATCGGTGACGCCCTTAAACGCATCTCCGGCATCAACGTGCAGTACGACCAAGGCGAGGCACGCTTCGGGCAAGTGCGGGGCACGAGTGCCGACCTCAGCTCCGTCACCATCAACGGCAACCGCGTTCCCTCTGCCGAAGGCGATACGCGCAACGTACAGCTCGACCTCATTCCGGCAGACATGATTCAGACCATCGAAGTGAACAAGGTAGTAACCGCCGATATGGACGGCGACGCCATCGGCGGCAGCATTAACCTCGTCACCAAGAACTCCCCCTACAAGCGTACCATTGCCGCCACCGCCGGAACCGGCTACAACTGGGTGAGCGAAAAGGCGCAACTGAACCTTGGCTTCACCTACGGCGACCGCTTCTTCAACGACAAACTCGGCTTGATTGTATCGGCCTCCTATCAGAACTCACCTTCCGGTTCCTACGACACCGAATTTGTATGGGAGCAGGATGACAACGGCAAGACGTACGTCAACGACTACCAAATCCGCCAATACTACGTCACCCGCGAACGCCAAAGCTACTCTGCCGCACTGGACTGGGACATCAATGCCAACCACAAACTGACCTTCAAAGGCATCTTCAACAACCGCAACGACTGGGAGAATCGCTACCGTACCACGCTGAAAGACCTTGACCCCGACGGCAACGCCACCGTACGCATACAGACCAAAGCCGGTACGCCGGACAACCGTAACGCCCGCCTGGAACGCCAGCGCACCATGGACTTTGCCCTCGGCGGCGAACACCTCTTCGGCGCCCTCTCCATGGACTGGCACGCCAGCTATGCCAAAGCCAGCGATGTAGCTAACACTTGAAAAGGGACCCGGAACAACATTTAAAAAGTGCCCCAC
>NZ_QTNB01000021.1:0-56806 GCF_003603395.1 Bacteroides sp. AM44-19
CAGAAGAAGCCTCCGTGTCTGATAAGGATACGGAGGCTTTGTTCGTTTTATATACCTCTCCTCTAACATTCCGTTTCTACCGCTAATCACTATACCTTATTATATATAATTATTCATCATATATTCATCAGATTAATTCCCGAATTAAGGTGCTAAATGAATGATTAAAAACGTTTAAATCAGTATTTTATATCCTATTTCCACTTTCGTATTTCATATATTCTTCGTACCTTTACAGTGTATTAAAAGGTATAGTAAATCCTTTAATCAGTGAACAATTTAATCTTTTTACAAAAGAAAGTAACATAGCTGTAAAACAAATAAGAGAGACATCTGTTATTTATTGTAGAATCATTAGACGACATGAAAACAACTGTAAAGACATTCTGGATATGCATGCTAGTGATGTTGACTTGCAGCATTAGCGGTAAAGCCATTGACCTGGTGCAGGTGGATGACAGAATGGCCGGAACTGCTGAAGTTTCCGCTTCTTTATCTTCATGTTCTTCTACTTCCGACAATAGTATTGACAAGAAGAATTCATTGTTCACGAATACCAAGTTCGCATGGACTACGGATGTCGAACTGGGAAACAAACCGGTTTCCGAAACTTACTCTTCTCATCAACAGCGTTTGCGCAGGGTGATTGAAGACAATCTTTTCCTCAGAAACATTCTTTTGATGTTATCCAACCACGAGAATCTACTCGTGCAAGGCCGCTCTAAATTATACTACTCAGATAAAGACCCGTACTATGCATTGACGGGCAGTGATTACTATATTTATACGCTTCGGCGGATTTTGATTTAGCCAACTTTTCTTCTTATTGATTTCCCCCTTTTTCTCCTTATTGTCTTGAAGAGACTGAAGGCAGGTGACCTTTAGTGTACATATATGTTAGTTAAGGTTGCAAGGATGATTACGCCCTATCGGTTCGTAAGCGGGAAGTCGTATCCCTATGCTTTATTTTCAAAACTCTATTTAAATACCAACAATTAAACTTTTCATCATGGAAACTACTCAAAAAAAAGCAGCCTCTTTTAAAGGCATCAGATCCGCCGGTTGGGTAATCGTAATCTGTTTTATCATCGCCGTGCTTATTTTTCACTTTGTGTTGGGAAATCCCTCCAACTTTATGAACAACGACCCGAACAACCATCCGTTGCCGGGTAACTTCCTCGGTACCATCTATAAAGGTGGATTCATTGTTCCTGTAATTCAAACGCTTTTGCTGACTGTCATCGCACTGAGTATTGAACGTTATATTGCCATTGGCGCTGCCTTTGGTAAGGGGTCATTGGTGAAATTCGTAGCTAACATCAAAGCAGCCTTGGCTGAAGGTGATATGAAGAAGGCACAACAAATCTGCGATTCACAACGTGGTTCTGTAGCCAATGTGGTAAATGCCACTTTGAAGAAGTATGCCGAGATGGAGAATGACACAGAGCTGTCCAAAGACCAGAAACTGCTTGCCATCCAGAAGGAATTGGAAGAAGCCACTGCGCTGGAACTGCCGATGATGGAGCAGAATCTTCCTATTATTGGTACCATCACGACTTTAGGTACATTGATGGGATTGCTTGGTACGGTTATCGGTATGATCCGTTCATTTGCCGCTCTTGCAGCCGGAGGTTCAGCCGACTCCATGGCTCTGTCGCAAGGTATTTCCGAGGCTTTGATTAATACTGCCTTCGGTATCTTGACCGGTGCATTGGCCGTTATCTCCTACAACTATTATACAAACAAGATTGACAAGTTGACTTACAGCCTCGATGAGGTTGGTTTCTCCATCGTGCAGACTTTTGCAGCTACCCATAAATAGTTGACTGCTGATAGTTGGAGCTGCGCTGTGACGTAGGCTTCTATTATCTATTCAACGAATGAATTCTCAATTTTAATTTTCAATGAAACGATTATGGGCAGAGCGAAAATAAAAAAGAAAAGTACGTTCATCGATATGACGGCGATGAGTGACGTAACTGTACTGCTGCTGACCTTCTTCATGCTGACTTCTACGTTCGTGAAGAAAGAGCCGGTACAAGTAACGACTCCCGCCTCTGTATCCGAGATTAAGATTCCGGAGACAAATGTACTCCAGATATTGGTCGATCCGAGCGGAAAAGTATTTATGAGTCTGGACAAGCAGTCCGACTTGCGCGAAGTGCTGGAAGCTATGGGGCAGGAGTATGGAGTGACTTTCACTCCGGAGGAAACTAAAAAATTCATGCTGGCGTCTACCTTTGGTGTGCCGATGAAGAGTATGAAGAAATACCTCGACTTGCCGCAAGACCAGCAAGATGCTGTATTGAAGAATGAGGGGATACCGACAGACAGTATTGACAATCAGTTCAAGGCCTGGGTGCGCAACGCCCGTGCAGTGAACAGTGATTTGCGCATTGCCATCAAGGCAGATGCCAATACTCCTTATTCCGTAATAAAAAATGTGATGAACTCACTTCAGGACCTCAGAGAGAACCGGTACAACCTGATTACTTCTCTGAAGACCACAAGTGAGGAGTGACAAGCTACGAGTTACAAGTAGAACAAGAAAGGAAACATTATGGCTGAAATACAAGAAAGCGGCAACAAGAAAGGTGGAAAAAGCAAGCAGAAGAAAATGACTGTCAGGGTGGACTTTACACCTATGGTGGACATGAACATGTTGCTGATTACCTTCTTTATGCTTTGTACCTCACTGAGCAAACCTCAGACCATGGAGATAAGCATGCCGAGCAATGACAAGACCATCACCGAGGAGCAGCAGACCAAAGTCAAGGCTTCCCAAGCCATCACGCTGTTGCTGGGGGATGACAACAAGTTGTATTATTACGAAGGGGAGCCCAACTACAAGGACTATACTTCACTGAAGGAAACTACCTATCAGGCGGATGGTCTGCGGGCAATGCTTCTGCAACGTAATAGAGTTGCTGTGAACGAGGTGAACAGACTGAAGCAGCAGAAACTGGATCTTAAGATATCAGAGGATGACTACCGGAAACAGCTTTCCGGGATAAAAAGCGGAAAGGATACGCCGACAGTCATCATCAAGGCTACCGACAAGTCTTCGTACAAGAATCTGATTGATGCTCTCGATGAAATGCAGATATGTAATATAGGTAAGTATGTGATAACGGATATTGCCGAAGCCGACGAGTTTTTGATGAAGAACTACGAAAGCAAGGGCGAATTGTCCCAGAACATTGCTGAATGATGTGTAACACCCAAAGAAAGGAAAGAATATGGCTAAAGTAGATTTAAGCTCCCAAGCATGGTGTGACCTCGTGTTCAGTGGTAAGAACAAAGCATATGGAGCCTATAAGATGCGTGAGACCTCTCCCAGACGGCACAACATTGCCGTGATACTGGTAATTGTAATTGCATTGATAGGTTTCAGTATCCCTACGCTGATAAAGATGGCTACCCCCAAACAGAAAGAGGTGATGACCGAAGTGACTACCCTTTCGCAGCTGGAAGAACCGGAAGTGAAGCAGGAAGAGATGAAGCGGATAGAGCCCGTGGCCCCACCGCCGCCTGCATTGAAAAGCTCCATTAAGTTTACCGCTCCCGTCATCAAAAAGGATGAGGAAGTGAGGGACGAGGATGAAATAAAAAGCCAGACAGAACTGACGGAAACGAAAGTTGCCATCTCCATTGCCGACGTGAAAGGTAATGACGAGGAACACGGCAAGGACATCGCCGACTTGAAACAAGTGGTGACGCAGGCCGAACCGGAACCTGAAAAGGTTTTCGATATGGTAGAGCAGATGCCCCAGTTCCCCGGTGGTCAGGCCGAGATGATGCAGTTCATCAGCAAGAATATGAAGTATCCGACCATTGCCCAGGAAAACGGTACGCAAGGGCGTGTAACCTGCCAGTTTGTGGTAGGTGCCGACGGCAAGGTGCGTGATGTGAAAGTGCTGAGAGGTGTAGACCCCTATCTGGATAAAGAAGCTGTCCGTGTGATTATGTCCATGCCCAAATGGATTCCCGGCAAGCAGAATGGTAAGGCCGTATCGGTGAAATATACGATACCGGTGATGTTTAGATTACAATAAGTGTGTGTGTTATGAAAACGGTGAAACAACTTCAGCTTTCAGGCTTGCTGGTGCTGCTGACTCTGCTGTCTGCCTGCCAAAGCAAGCCCAAGGACGGACAAACGGATACGTATACCTCCGGTGTGATTGCAATTGCTGCGGACGAAAGTTTCCAGCCTATTGTGCAGGAAGAAATTGACGTGTTCGAAGGACTGTTCCCCTTGGCAGGAATTGTGCCCCGTTATGTGACGGAAGTCGATGCCGTCAACCTCTTGCTCAAGGACAGTCTGCGGTTGGCAATAACCAGTCGCAGACTGACTCCCGAAGAGATGAATTCCTTCAATAGCCGGAAGTTTTTTCCGCAGGAGATAAAGATTGCTACGGATGGGCTGGCATTGATAACCCATCTTGGCAATCCAGATTCATTGATTAGTGTGAAGGACATCCGCCGCATCCTGACGGGTGATGCGAAGCAGTGGAAAGATATCTATCCGGCTTCCCGTCTGGGGGATATCAGTCTTGTGTTTGACAACAAGAACTCCAGTACCGTACGTTTTGCTGTCGATTCCATCTGTAAGGGTGTACCGCTTTCCAGTCAGTTGAAAGCGTTGAAAACCAATAGGGAGGTGATTGACTACGTGGCCCGCACGCCTGATGCCATCGGTATTATCGGCGTGAACTGGCTGAGCGACCGGAATGACAGTACGGGGCTCTCTTTCAGTAAAGAGGTGCGGCTGATGTCCGTCAGTGCTGCTGACAAGGCCATGCCGGACAACAGTTACAAACCCTATCAGGCGTATTTGTATTACGGTGATTATCCGTTGGCACGCAGCATCTATGCCTTGTTGAATGATCCGCGGAGCGCACTTCCGTGGGGATTTGCCTCTTTCCTCGCTTCCGACCGGGGACAGCGGATTATATTGAAGTCGGGATTGGTCCCCGCCACCCAACCGGTGCGCGTGGTGAACGTCAAGGATGAATAACTAAAATGAATGCTAACATGAAACGTAGATTTGTATTTTGTTTGGGAGCGATGCTGTTTGCAGGTACGCTCGCCGCACAAACGCCGGTGCCCGAATGGCAGGCGGGGGTGGATAAAGTAAAAAGTCTGATAAAGACGAATCCGGAGCAGGCTTCCGACGCAGCCGGAGAACTGCTGAAGGGCAAGAACAAGAAAAATGTGGAGCTTGTGACTTCCGTGGCCCGTGCCTATCTGGATGTAGGACAGCTGAAAGAGGCGGAAACCTATCTGGAGATGGCAAGAAAGGCCGACAACAAGGCTCCGGCAGTTTCTGTACTCGAGGGTGACATCGCTTTTGCCCGAAAAGATATCGGAAAGGCATGCCAGCTTTATGAGCAAGCCATCTATTTTGATTCGAATTATAAGGATGCGTATCTGAAATATGCGCAGGCATACAAGTCTGCCAGTCCTTCGCAGGCCATAGAGAAGCTGAACCAGCTGAAGGCCATAGCTCCGGATTGCCTGGAAGCAGACAAGGAGCTGGCGGAAGTGTATTACGCCACCAACCGTTTTGGCAAGGCTGCCGACACCTATGCCAAGTTCATCGATACTCCCGTGGCTACGGAAGATGACATCCTGAAATATGCTTTTGCACTATTCCTGAACCACGACTTCGAGAAATCCTTGGCGGTGGCGCAGAAAGGTTTGCAGAAGAATGCCCGCCATGCCGCATTCAACCGGCTTGTGATGTACAACAATGTCGACCTCAAGCGTTATGACGAGGCAGAGAAGGCTGCCGATGCTTTCTTCAATGCTTCGGATAATGCCGATTATTCATGCTTGGATTACCGCTATCACGGTGCTCTGTTGAGTGCTCTGAAGAAATATGACCAGGCCATTGAGGAATATGGTAAGGCATTGGAGAAGGATGAGAGTCAGGTGGATTTGTGGCGTGAGATTGCCGATGCTTATGAATTGAAAAACGACTATACCCAAGCCATTGCTGCTTATAAAAAGTACTATGACTCGCTGGCACAAGATAAAAAGACGTCCGAAAACTTATTCCAGTTAGGGCGTCTGTACTACGGAGAGGGTACGTCCTCGGACACTCTCTCCGTTCAGTCTGCCGACCGCATGGCGGCATTGCAGGCTGCCGACTCTGTGTTCGCACTTGTTGCCGAACAAGCTCCCGACAGTTATTTGGGAGATATGTGGCGCGCCCGCACACACTCTGCCATGGACCCCGAAACTACAGAGGGATTGGCGAAACCTTATTACGAGAAGGTGGTGGACGTACTGCTTGCCAAAAACGAACCGAGGTACAACTCTGCATTGATAGAGTGTTACAGTTATCTGGGCTACTACTATCTGTTGAAGAGTGACTATGCTACTTCGAAAGAGTACTGGAATAAAATTCTGGCTATCGACCCCACCAATGCCACAGCAAACAAGGCATTGGACGGCATCAAATAGCAATAATTTTAGTTGTTTGTCGTGTCGGGAGGAGTGGAGAGTGATTCTTAGCTCCTCCTTTTTTGTTGCAGGGTCCCCCTTGGAGGCAGTGATTGCTTGCGGTAGTCCGTGGGTGAAGTGCCTAAGTGTGTCTTCACATACTTCCCGAAAAAGGAGATGTTGGGGAAATCCTGATGCTCGGAAATCTCCTTGATAGACTTATTGGAATACTTCAGAAAATATTTGATGTCTTCGACCACATAATCGTTTATCCACTCGAAGGCTGTCTTTCCGCTGACCTTTTTGCAGACGGTGGAAAGATATTTGGGAGTAACACACAGCTTACCCGCATAATAGGAAATAGAACGTTTTTTCACCTCGGTGCAGGCCAGCAGGTCGAGGAATCTCTTGAATAGAATGTTGCTCCGCTTCACCATTTGGCTTTCGGGAGGGGTGCTCAACTGGTTTAAATCTGCCAGCAGCTCATACAGCATGGTGCGTATCAGCGACCTGATGACTTCTTTGTAGTAGGGCTGCTCCGCTTGTTTCATTCGGGCACGTATCACCTTATAGTATAAATCGAACAGTTGCACTCTGTCCTTGTCAATGCGTACTACCGGATTCTGGCTGATATAGAAAGCCTTGTTCCATATGTCACTACTTTTATGAAGGTACTTCTGTGTAATCTGGGTCGACAGACAGAACATGGCGCCCTTGAAGTCGGAACTGGTTGTGCAATTGCTCAGAATCATATTGGGCATACAAATCAGCATCTCACCGGGGTAGATAGCATATTTTTGGGTATTGATGTTTATCTGCAGTCTTCCTTTTACACAGACCACATAGATGTTTGCATTCAACTTGAAATACTTGTTGAAAAGCAAGTTCTTGAAATCTCCAAGTATAGCAATATCGTTGTCGGTATAGTCCGTACTTGTATATTCTGCTATATTGTATGTGTTAAGTTGGTAAATCTTTTCTTCGTTTTTCATATTCATGTCTTTAGCTCCTTTGCAAATGTAAAGCAAGTGGCAGGAAATATAGAGTCCTAAATGGATACAGAAGTGTCCTAATCTTCTTGCGTGTGAGGCTAATTTCGAACCAAAGAATAGAATTGTTCCTTTTTCTGAGCATTTTTTTTCTTGAAACGCTTGTCGTATTGAAAAGAATGTCTACTTTTGCGGTGTACTATTATACTAATACACATAAACAATAAGATATTTAATTCATCCAAGCGTATGTTACAAGTAGAAAACATTTCATTTAGTTATCGCAAGGGGCGGAAAGAAGTCCTGAGCGATTTTTCACTTTCGCTGGAAGCCGGCCGGGTTTACGGTCTGTTGGGTAAGAACGGAGCCGGCAAGTCTACGTTGCTCTATCTGATGAGCGGTTTGTTGGCTCCCAAACGTGGGAGAGTGATGTATCATGATACCGACATGCGCCGCCGGTTGCCCGTCACGTTGCAGGACATGTTTCTGGTACCCGAGGAGTTCGAGCTGCCTCCTATTTCCTTGGTCAGCTATATTGAACTGAACAGTAAGTTCTATCCCCGTTTCAGCAAGGAAGACATGGTGAAGTACCTACATTTCTTCGAGATGGATATGGATGCTGATTTGGGAGCCTTGTCCATGGGGCAGAAAAAGAAAATCTTCATGAGTTTTGCGCTGGCCACCAATACTTCCCTGCTGCTGATGGATGAGCCTACCAATGGACTGGATATTCCGGGAAAGAGCCAGTTCCGCAAATTTCTGGCTTCGGGTATGTCGGACGACAAGACGATTGTCATTTCCACCCATCAGGTGCGTGACATTGACAAAGTACTGGACCATGTGCTGATTATGGACAACAGCCGCGTATTGCTGGACGAATCCACTGCCAGCATTTGCAGTAAGCTGTTCTTCTTGGAGAGTGACGACCGGGAGTTGGCTGCGACTGCCTTGTACACGCTTCCCTCCGTACAAGGCAATTTCTTGATGCTGCCCAATACGGAAGGTGAGGAATCGGAGATTAATCTTGAACTGCTGTTTGGCGCCGTACTTGCAGAGCCTGGGAAGATAGCGGAAATGTTTCACACTAAAACAAATGAATAATGATACGCGATACCTTTTTTAGTTTGCATCGCTTTGTGAACGTATGCCGCAAAGAGATGGTGGAGAATTGGAAGACCTATATACTCCGCTCGGTGATGGTCTACGGAATGTTGGCCATAGTCTTTGTCTGGAATGGATACTATCAGTATCACAATCTGGAAGCGGGAGCTGTGGGCATGGACCCTATCTGGGAGTTTGAGTCCAGATTCTTTCTTTGGGGACTTGTCATTTGGGGATGCATTAGCGCCTCGTTTACCATGGAAAGGATGAAAAGCAAGACGAGTCGTACCGTTGTGCTCATGACACCTGCCACCATGTTCGAGAAATTCTTTGCCCGCTGGCTGGTGGCTACCTGCGGCTTTATCTTGGTCTTTCTGATAGCTTTCAAGCTGGCGGACTTGACAAGAGTCGTCTTCTATCTTCTGGCCTACCCGGAGCTGCATGTCGTTCACTCCTTTCCGTTGTGGGAATTCTGCTGTAACACGAACTGTTTCTATGAGACGATAGGAAGCGGACCGGCTGTGGTGGGGATATTCCTGAGCTGCTACTTTTTCCTACAGTCTTTCTTCCTGCTGGGTAGTACGGTCTGGCCCAAAAATGCACTTATCAAGACTTTTGCGGCCGGTGTCTGCATCTTCGTTTCATATATCCTGATAGCTGTATTGTGCCTGAAGGCCATTCTGCCTAATAACTTCTTCATGACTGAGCCCTATATTGACAGAGAGGCATCGGGCGGCTGGCTGATTTTTATAACTTCGTTTTTCGCCCTTTTCAACTGGGTGCTTGCCTATTTCCGTTTCAAGGAGTCCGAAATCATTAATCGTTGGTAACTATGAACTTTAAGGAAAGTAAAGCCATCTACCTGCAAATAGCAGACCGCATTTGCGACGAGGTACTTCTCGGGCAATATCAGGAGGAAGAACGTATTCCTTCGGTACGGGAATATGCGGCTGTGGTAGAGGTCAACGCCAATACGGTGATGCGTTCGTACGACTACTTGCAGACGCAAGGAGTGATTTACAACAAGCGGGGTATCGGCTATTTTGTGTCGGTAGGTGCACGTAAGCTGATTCTTTCGTTGAGGAAAGAGTATTTTCTGAAGGAGGAAGTGGATTATTTCTTCAAGCAGATTTTCACGCTGGGCATCTCTGCCGAGGAGTTGTCCGGGATGTATCAGGAGTTTATCAAGAAACAAAAATAAAAGAAGACAGTTATGAAACGAACGACTTATATAATGATAGGAATGCTGGTTACCGGTGTGGCAATGGTATGCGGACTCATGTTCTATGTGGTGGACCGCAATGTCACTCAGAAAGATAATTTTATGGAAATCGGCGGAGAACGGAAAACGGTGCAGCTGCCCTCGTGCAGGGTGTTGAAGCTGACACAGCCTCCGGTGGTGTGGAAACAGAAAAAAGAAGGTATTGTGGAGGCAGAGCGTATGTTCTCGTTCGGGGAAGTGCCGTTGGAGGTAACTGCCGGAGACTCTTTGCAGCAGGGCAGTTTCTCCTATGCAGGGGATATGGAGGCTTTTATGTCGATGACTTCCGTTGGCGATACCCTGCTCGTCACCTTTGACTTTCCGGAGGATAAGCTGGAACAGCATCTTCAGAATGACATTTGGATAAGGGTTCGTTCAGAAGGGATGGAATTGCGGTTGCCTGCGGAGGTACAAGCGGTTGTGGTAGATGTGGAAGATATGGAAGCCAATTTCTACGGACTCCGTTGCGATACGCTCTCTTTCCGCACGCGATACCTTGCCCGGCTGGAAGATTGCCATGTCACTGCGCTTGCGGCGCAGGCGCAGAGCTTGCATCTCAACAGCGGCACAGTGCGCAACCTTTATCTGAATCTGGACGAGATAGCCGACTGGGATGTCAATACCGGTTCCTTCCATATCGATACGGAGCATCTGTCCGGCAGTCGCTATCATCGTTGTCTTTTGCAGAAGAATGAATGCCGCCGGGTGTTCTGGACACCGTTAAAGGATGATGCCTCTTTGAGTGTGGAGTTAAAACAAGCAGTTAAAATAGAAGTAGGTGAGTAGCCATAATACGAAATGACTTATCTTTGCACATGAATCAAAAAGTGTAGAGTATATGGCCTTGCAATTGGCATTCGTATTGGTAGCTATCATTATAGGCGCCCGCTTGGGCGGCATTGGACTGGGTGTAATGGGAGGGATAGGTCTGGCAATTCTGACGTTTGGTTTCGGATTGCAGCCTACATCACCTCCCATTGACGTTATGTTGATGATAGCCGCCGTCATTTCTGCCGCATCCTGCATGCAGGCGGCTGGCGGACTGGATTATATGGTAAAGCTGGCAGAACGGTTGTTGCGGAAGAATCCTTCGCAGGTCACCATCTTGAGCCCTATTGTGACCTATTTGTTTACTTTTGTTGCCGGCACGGGACATGTGGCATATTCGGTGCTTCCCGTGATTGCCGAGGTTGCCACGGAGACCAAGATTCGTCCCGAGAGGCCACTGGGCATTGCGGTGATTGCTTCGCAGCAGGCTATTACGGCAAGTCCCATTTCGGCTGCCACCGTCGCACTGCTTGGGTTGCTGGCGGGATTTGATGTCACCTTGTTCGATATTCTGAAAATAACGATTCCTGCTACCATTATCGGGGTACTTGTGGGCGCCTTGTTCTCCATGAAGGTGGGCAAGGAGCTGGCAGACGACCCGGAGTACAGAAAGAGGTTGACCGAAGGCTATCTTGATGTCAAGAAGGTGGAGATAAAGGATATACACAATAAACGGCATGCCGTCTTGTCCGTGCTTATCTTTATCCTTGCCACTGTTTTTATCGTGTTCTTTGGTTCGTTCGACAGTTTGCGTCCTGCCTTCGTGATAGACGGCGAGACGGTGAGACTCGGCATGTCCGCCATTATCGAAATCGTGATGCTCTCTGCCGCCGCCCTCATCTTGCTGCTGACTCGCACCGACGGCATGAAGGCAACGCAAGGTTCCGTCTTCCCGGCAGGCATGCAGGCGGTGATTGCCATATTCGGCATTGCCTGGATGGGAGATACTTTTCTTCAGGGAAACATGCTTCAGTTGACCCAGTCCATCGAGGGAGTGGTGAGGCAAATGCCGTGGCTGTTCGGGATAGCCTTGTTTGCCATGTCGATTCTGCTTTATAGCCAGGCCGCCACTGTGCGCGCACTGATGCCTTTGGGCATCGCTTTGGGCATTTCGCCTATGATACTGGTTGCTCTGTTCCCGGCCGTAAACGGTTACTTCTTTATTCCCAACTATCCCACCGTAGTAGCGGCCATTAATTTCGACCGTACCGGAACTACCCGTATCGGCAAGTATGTGCTGAATCACTCGTTCATGCTTCCCGGACTTGTTTCGACTGGCGTTGCCATCGGGCTGGGGTTGCTTTTCATCAGGATATTCTAAGGGAAACCGCTGCTTTCAATCCGTTGTATATAGGGCTTTGTTTACTTGTGTATAGGGGAGTGTTCCCTTTTACTCATTGCCTTATCAGCGCCTAATGGTCGTGCGGCGATCTGCTGACGGCTGTTAAGCGGGTTGTTGATGGCCGTTAGGCGATTGCATCATGGCCGTTGCATACTGTTGATTCCTTATGTCCGACGTAATAAATACCTTCATTCTCTGAATAAAGCACAGAGGAAAACAGTATTGAAGTCTTGGCTTTGTGTGGCTGTACGCATTTGTTCTGATTGCATTTGAAGGGGGAGGAGATGGAATTAATACCGTGTTTGCAGGATATTGATTTCGTGCAGGTACGATATAAATAAGATGTGATACAAGAAATTAATAACTTGTGTTACTTCATGTTAGCTTCTTGTGTGTCAGTATTTCTGTTTGTGAAACGGTGTGGAAGCAAATTTTGCTTCCACACTTTTGAGTTGCTTCCACCGCATCTGTAATGCCGATGAATAAAGGGATGTGGAGAGGAGGTGGAAGTGTGGAAGCAATTTGCACAAACATTATTTGCGCAAACATTTTTTTCTGTCCTTGATGGGAATTAAAAAAATGAGGATAAAACGGTTTATAAAACCTTTTATCCTCATTGTAGTTGCGGAGATCCGACTCGAACGAATGACCTTTGGGTTATGAGCCCAACGAGCTACCAACTGCTCCACTCCGCGATGTTATCGTTTTGTGGGTGCAAAGGTACGGCTTTTTATTTAATATGCAAATAAAATGCATGATATTTTTTAGTATAACTCTGATGAAATATTTAAAATATTGATAATGAGTGTGTTTTCTCCTTTTTTTTTGACTGTTTATTAATTCCTATCATTAGTGTCCCGTTAAAATGGGACGAGTTAAACAATTAATCAAAAAGCCCCGGAATCAGGGGATCATTTAGATCTTTGACATCATTGAAATTAGTCTTATCGAACAGGTCACGCAAGTGGGTTTTGTCAGTCAATGATATGCTGAGAATTTGCAAAACTTCATAGGTTAAACGTTTCAACTTCATATCATGTTGGACAATAGCCACAAGACAGTACGTGATAATAGCCACACTGATTTGTATGCGAACAGCATTCTCTGTTGTGCCCCAGAATTTCTTTATCTTGAGATGCTGCTTGAGCCATTTGAAGAATAGCTCGATTAACCATCTTTTCTTATAAAGATTGGCGACATCCAGTGCAGAAAGTTGTTTTGCATTCGTCAAGAAAGTGAACTCACGGTCATCCTCTTCGTCGTAATATCGGACGAGTCTGAATGACTCAGGATATTTTTTCTCGGAGAGATATCCGGTCAGTTTCACTTCCGCATCTGTCATTATATTCTTTGGCATTCTTCGCTTCCATTTGACTGTCTTATACTTTAAGTTCGTCTTGGCTCTGACAACAAAGAAAGAGCCTGTAAGATGTATCCTATAGAGTTCTTTAAAGGAGTCATAAGCCCTGTCGAATATATAATAAGCATTTGGTTCATAATGGATTGAAGACATTGCTGTGGAATCGTGCTTTGATGCAGTGGTTACAGTATAGAAGGCAGGAACTTGTGCTTCAATGTCGTATAAGACATGAGCTTTCACCCCTCCTTTCTTGCTTCGGAACTTTGCCCATGGGAATGTTGCAAGACACAACGGAATCGTTGTTGAATCAAACGCATATTTCTTTCCGGAAATGTCAAGGATGTTGGTCGTCCGCTTCTCGCAGGCTTCCTTCATCATATAGAATGCAAAGTCCTCGAAGATTCTGTAATCACGGTTCTGGTTGGCTGTCGCAAGAGTTGTCTTGGCTATCGGTTCACGGCCTAAACCAAGATGATATTGCTTGGCTCTATGCGCCTCGAAAGCAACGAGTAAGTCTCGCAGGCTCTCACGGTTACTCAGTTGTCCAAACATCATCGCGAGCATCTGATTCCAGCAAGTGAAATGTTTCACATATCTGTTGCCATCATACTTGCGAACATAGTTGTTGAACTGAGTCCTGTTCAGAAAAGCGGTTAATTGAGAGAATACGTATTTGTCTTGGAACATAGCAGCCATTTGTATTAGACTGCAAAGTTGCAAAATCAAGTCCGTTTCATTTCAAAAAACCATGTAATTGACTATATTTCAATAATTTCAAAGAACTTTTTATCCACTTTTACGGGACAGTAGTGAATTCCTATTTCTTATTAATAATGGCTCAAGCTTATCTGCTATCATGCGATAGGCTTCCGGAGTGATATGTAATCGGTCTTTTAGATAGAGTTCTTCTCTAAGTTTGCCATTAGTTCCATACATCATAGAAGTAATATCAAGAAGAGTGACGTTGGAACTGTTAAAAGAGAAAAATCATTTCATATTCTTCATGTTGTTAAATTGTGTAACCTATGGTAAAAATCTTTCTGTTGATTTGTATTATATCACTGTTTTGCGGGAGTATTTAATATCCGTTTTATCTGTTGGTGTAATATATAGAAAGCAGGTTCACCCATAGGACCATGCCCATGCCCGCCGATTTCATAAAGATAAGTGTCTTCATGCCCGACAAGTTTCATCATCCGCCACATGTAAGCGTTTTCCTCATAACGTCCAAAAAGCTCTAACTCCCGATCACCGGTTATAAGTATCAAGGGGGGGGCATCTTTTCTGACATGAAATAATGGGGCGAATTCATCGATAGTAGGTTGTAGATTATCAATACCGTTCATTTTACGATAGGAAAAATGACTAATGACTTGGCCGCTAAAGGGAATCAGACCTGCAAGGGAATCTGCATCTATACTGTACTCTTTTAACCATTTTTTGTCTAATCCAATCATTGCAGTGAGGTAGCCGCCTGCCGAATGGCCGGAAACAAATATTTTCTTTTTGTTTCCTCCGTATTTTTCTACTTCTTTAAAAGTCCAGGCTATGGCTGCTGCCGCATCGCCTAAACATTCCGAGATTGTTACTTTGGGAAGTAAACGGTAGTTTACAGCTATCACTATCATGCCACTTTTCTTTAATTTGGTTGGAATGGACTTATTGCCACTAGTCAATCCTCCTCCATGAAACCATATTACAGTTGGGCAATC
This sequence comes from Bacteroides sp. AM44-19, assembly GCF_003603395.1. NCBI lineage: Bacteria > Pseudomonadati > Bacteroidota > Bacteroidia > Bacteroidales > Bacteroidaceae > Bacteroides > Bacteroides sp. AM44-19. The sequence continues at coordinate 15,041 of NZ_QTNB01000021.1, forward strand.
CTTTAGATTTTCAGGATAATAGATGTCTAACTTGCACCGTTCTTGAGCATATGCATCTTGCGATGTTGCATAGGTTAAATTTTCAATTGTCTTGTAGACGGTTTCCTGAGCGTTGGTAAAGGTGCATATGAGAACGCTCAAACATAAAAGTATTCTTTTCATTTTAATAAATAAAATATTGTATGTGATTATTAATCAGGGTTATTTGTTATTAATGAGATAAGGTTCTATTATTTTGGCAAATTCTTTATAAGCAAGTACGCTGGGATGAAGCCTGTCACTAATATAGAACTTTTCAGGTAAAGCTCCATTCTTGTCATATAGACGTGATGTTATATCAACGTAGGTAACTTGGTGGCTGTCTTTGAAGTAGTCTTGTATCAGTTTGTTCACCTCTCTTTCCTTTGGAATCCAGTCGGGCATAGAAGGGGATGGATGAAAAGAAAGGAGAATAACCGGAACGCCAGGAAGATGAATATCCAATAAACGGCAGAAGCACTTAATGTCTTCGAAAACACGTTCGATGGATACGCCATTATAAAGATCATTCGCACCGCATAACAACACTATCTGTGCCGGTTTGTAGGCTACTACCAGGCGTTGATAGTGGTATAAATAGTCGCTGATCCATGAACCGCCATATGCACGATTTAAAACCCTATGATTGGGGAAATAACTGCCGGTATTTTTCCACATGCCCAATGAGGAACTGCCGATAAAAAGAATGCTTCCTGGTTTAGGAAAATCTTTCTCGTCCATGCTGTAATAATTGTCCAGCTGTTCTTTATAGGCGTTTGCTCTGAAATACAAAGAATCTTGAGCGTTTGCTATGCTATACACAAACAGCAGAAAATAAATGATTGATATATTCTTTTTCATTCTCTTTAGCTTTTTGTAAATATTGGTAGCTCATCTAAGAATCTTCCAATGTTATTATTCTGTTCTTTTTAAAAGAAGTTGTTACGAATCTCTTTAGCAATGTAACGTCCTATCAATCGTTGCCCTTCTATATCCGGATGTACTCCATCCTTTAGATAGCGCCCACGGGTGTTGGAATTTTCGAAAAACTGACTAATACCGCTTTCGCCGTAACAATCAATAACCTGAACGGATAAAGCTTGACTGACTTGGCGCAACACTTCATTTCGTTTCCGATGCATTTCATTTTTTGCCTTGTCCCCGGTCTGTATAGGCAACCATACGAATACACGGCATTCCGGGAAGTTCTCAAGTATAGTTTGAATTGCCCATCTTGCCCCTCCTGCCATGGTCGTCACATTAACATCGTCCAGCGTTCTTGCTGATAATGCTTCTGCAACTCCATCAAGTTTTGTATCATTTGAGCCCATTGCAAAAACGAAAACATCGGGTGCGGGATAAACACCGTCCTTTACTTCTGAGATAAATTTCTGAATATGTACTTTGGATACATTATTATGTCTCATTTGCAATTCTTTCTTATCTTTTGTAGGCTTCCATCCATCTGAAATTCCGGCAAAGTTGTCACTGTTGTAATCTTGTGTATCAGGATGGCATGCAAAGGTAGACGAACCAACTGCAACATTATGGTGTGATGCAAATCCCAATAAATCGACTACGGTCTTTGACCATTGGTTGCCAGAGGTAGTGCTGCTGCCATCACAACCAAAGTTCAATTTGCTAAAATTTGTTGTTTGTGCTTGGACTATCAGGCATAGTCCCCATCCTAACATTAGAAATATAATTCTTTTCATGTTTTGTTTCTCTTAATAACCGTAATTATTAGCTCCTATTAATTTGTTCTCAGCAATTTCTGCAGTCGGAATTGCATATAGTAAGTTCTTTTTTGAGCGAATGGTAGAGCGGTTGGCTGAGCCGCAGACAATGAATTGTGTGTCGTTCATAACGTCTAAATATAGTCCCCACCGTAAAAGGTCAAATTTCCTATTGAATTCTTGGCAAAATTCCAAAGCACGTTCTTTCAGGACTAGACTTCTTGCCTCTATCTTATCGGTCACCTTATTTGTATATAAGGTTGTAGCTTTTGCCCGTTTTCTTATGACATCAATATCTTTCATTGCAGCTGTTATATCCCCCAATTCTACTTCTGCTTCAGCTCTGAGCAGGAATGCTTCTGCATAGCGAATTAAAATTACATCTTGTTCTGATTGTGACGCTTCTTTCTGTTTAAAGAAGGTTGGATTAGAGATATCACCTTTATACCATTTAGTCAGACATGGCACTCCGTATTTATATTCCGCGTTAAAATCAGGAACAAAAGCTTTTAGATTGTCCGGTAGACTCTCTGCATTATATTCGTCCGAGAGAGAGGGAAAAGAAACCCATTTTGTGGAGGTGTAGCTTGTTAGGAAGTAATGCCATACACCGTGCACAATACGGTCATCCTCTTTGTCAAATTGGGTATATAGATTAGGGGCCATATATATCCATGCGCCACTGCCACCGTAAGGAGCCGGAGTGTAATAGCTATGTAAACCTGATGTTTGAAAGTCTACGTCACTTACACTGGTTGCTCCCCATACAAATTCTTTGTTTTTCCTATTGTTACCACCCCAAAGGTTTAGATACCCTTCTACTAAATCAAAATCAACACCTCTTCGTGCAATGACCATGTCGCAAAGCTCTTTTGCACGTTGATAACACTGCTGGGCATCTATGTTTTCAGCTCCTTCAACTGCATTGCAGGTATATTTTTTATCCACTCCCTTGATATCTACAATTATTTCTGTATTTCCTTTGCAGGTTAATGCGCTGGAACCCATAGTGCAATATACGCGTGCCAGTAATAGTGCTGCAGCAGTTTTATCTGCATGCCCCCAAGCGCCGACATTGCCTTCTGATGTATAATACATGTATTCTAAGCAAGTTTCCAGGTCATTGACAATTGTGTTGTAGACTGCTTCTACGGAAGCTCTGGGACAATCTGTCTCTGCTTCCGAAGATAATCTCAATGGGACGGCACCATACATTCTTACCAGATGGAAATAAGCGAATGCCCGTAGAAAAAGCGTTTCACCATACAACTGCCTGACAGCGGATTCTGTCTGATAAGAATCTGTAGATTCCAGAGCTTCTTTAGCTTTGTTTGCCCGACTGATCATTCTATAAAAGACACTCCACAAATCATTGTTTGTATTATAGGCATAGTGTCCGGTGATATCGCCGCTACCTGCAGAACTGAGTACCCAAGCTGGAGCCCCACAATGATCGTTGTCGTAGTCCATCCAGGCCATATACGTCTGTTCCATACACCAGTTATCCCAAAAAGTCGCATAGATACCGGTTACTAGTTGTTCTGCTCCTTCTTCAGTCTGACCTAATTTCTCTGATGTGATAGAATAAGGGGTTTCTTCCAATGAACAGCTTGTTGCAAATGCTGCCATCGAGCATATCATTATCAATAGTATTTTCTTCATGATTCGTTTTTATTAATTAAAAAATAACATTAAGTCCCAAAGTAAAGCTTCTCTGCTGGGGATAGGCTCCAGAATCAATACCCCTTAAAGAAGGCGTGGAGCCAAAAGAATTAACCTCAGGGTCATATCCGCGGTATTTGGTGAAGGTCAACAAGTTATTGGCAACCACGTTGAACCGTACGCTATTTATGAACTGAAATGGTTTTCTAATTGTATATCCTATGGATAGAGTGCGTAATTTTAAATAAGAGCCGTCTTCTAGATATAATCTGGAAAAACGAATGTCACGTCCTGAATAATTGAATATCTTAGGGGCAATTCCGCTATTGGGATTTATGCTCCATGATTGTTCATATACGTAGTATGGAACGTTCTGGGTCTGTCCCAGGTTATAAAAACGTAATGAGTTCATATTGAATACGTCATTTCCTTCCACACCCTGAAAAAGAATGCTGAAATCGAAATTCTTCCAGGTCAGGTCCATATTGAATCCATAAAAATACTTGGGATTTGCATCTCCAATCCATGTTTGATCCTGGTCTGTGATAAAACCGTCTTCATCAAGATCTTTATATTTAAGTTCACCGATCCAGTCTCTACGAATTATTTCTTCTGTAGCCGCATCAGAACCGTTCACTGTGTAATCTGGATATTGGGTTTGGAATTGCTTACTATTAATGACTTCCTCGCGTGAGTTCCAGATACCGTCTGTGACAAAACCATAAAATGAACCGATAGAATGACCATCAGCAATAGCATACGGGCGCAAGCTGTTATAGATAGAGTTGGGGAACATCGGGTCTTTGCCAAAATCGCAAATCTCATTCTTGTTAAATGATATGTTGCCACCGAATGACAATGAAAAGTCTTTGTTTTGAATTGCTCTTACATTTAAGCTGGCTTCAAGTCCGCGATTGATAACAGAACCGCTATTGGAAAGTATCTGTAAGATGCCGGTGCTTGGGGGAACTTGCTTGTATTGCAACAGATCCGTGGTCTTTTTATAATAATAATCTACTTCCAATGATATCCGCTTTAATATATCCAATTCAATGCCTGCATCATGCTGCCAAGTAGTTTCCCATGTTAAATCCTTATTTCCTGGATTATATACATTCGTTGCATATCCATTTTCAACCGATGTGCCGAATGGATAATTGGCTGCAGCCATAATGGCAAAAGTTTGGTAAGAGCTGATGGCCTGGTTGCCGGAAGCTCCGTAGCTATAGCGAAGTTTTATATTATCAAAGATATGAGATACTCCTTTCATGAATTTCTCTTCTGACAGCCGATATGAGAAGCCGACAGAGGGGAAAAAGGCTGCGCGCTTGCCTTTGGCAAATTTACTGGAGACGTCATCACGTGCGGTAAAAGTCAGATAATATTTGCCTGCATAATTATAGGCAAGCCGTCCGATCAGTGAAAATAAACGTGAGTCCCCCTTGCCAGAGGTGGCTGATAACATCTCACTTGCATCTTGAAGCAGCCAACCATTGGTAGCATCCGTACCGAAGCCTTGTACTGTAACTACTTTGTTATAGTTGCTGGACGCTTCCCAGGAGGTTCCTGCGGTTGCGCTTACATTATGTTTACCCCAAGTTTGGTTGAACATTAACAAATTGTCGAACACCAATGATGACCGCCAATTATCTCCACCGTATGATTTTCCGTTCACATATTTACCTTCGGCCATAGTTCTCGGCCAGTATTTATTGGCATCATTATGAGTATAGTTATATCCAAGAACAGTTCTGAAAATCAAGCCTTTTGTTAGCGTTATATTTAAATAGTTGGAAGTCCTAAAAGATATGTTTCGATTCTCGTTCAACGCATCAGCGTATCGAGTAGGCACTGCTACCATGCTATATTCATTATCCAAATCGTCTTGGGTTTGTGTTGCTGGATAAGTCAATGCTGAGCGGATAATGCCTTCCGTTCCGTTATTTTGGTTGTTTGTAGCAGTCTTGACAATACTTGAATTTGCAAATGAACCCGATATGGATGTACCTACTTTCAGCCAATCTTTCACTTGTCTATTCAAGTTTAGCTTTATGGTATAGCGTGTATAGTCCGAACCTTCAACGATACCTTCTTGGTTCAGATATCCTCCACTTATAGCATAATCGTATCCTTTGGTCTGTCCTGCAATATTTAAGTTGAGGTCATGTGTCACTCCTGTACGGAAAATCTGATCTTGCCAATAGTACGGATCGTTACTGAAGTCGTCAGGTCCTTGCAAATAAGTGCCTTCTGCATTCTCAACTCCGGGGAAAGGCAGGTCGGTTTGTTCCCAAGGGAAATTGGAAACTTCTTGGGTGTTGATGTAAGATTGATTCCTGTATGTTGCATAATCACGTGCTCCAAGTACCTTTATCTTTTTCACAGGATTGCTAATTGTTGTTTTATATGAAAATGAAATTTGGTCTTTAACATCTAGTCCGGTACCGCTTTTGGTGGTAATCAGGACTACGCCGTTGGCACCGCGAGAACCGTAAATGGCTGTTGACGAGGCATCCTTCAAGATTTCAATAGATGCGATGTCGCTAGGATTAAGCGAGGACAAGGCATTATTGTAAGTGGGCGAGCTCGAGTCAAAATTGATTGTGTCATCATTGCTGTCTGCGATGGGTACTCCGTCGATTACATACAAAGGTTCAGTAGAACCTTGAAATGAATTTGTACCTCGAATCTGGATGCTGATTCCTCCACCGGGAGCTCCATCGTTTGAAACCACGTTCACACCGGTCAGGCGCCCTTGTAGCCCCTTTTCTAGACTTACTGGGGAACTTTTTAGTAAATCTCCACTTTTTACTTGTGCCACAGCCCCGGTAAGATCGCTTTTTTTTACATAGCCATAACCAACGACAACTACTTCATCCAGCGTTTTGCTATCTTCATGCAAAACAATTTTCATATTTACAGTTGCCTTTACTGTTTGTTGCAAGAATCCGATGTAAGATATCGTCAGTGGAGTTCCTATTGGACAATTCAGTATAAACTGACCGTTGATATCGGTAATTGTACCATTACTGGTGCCTTTCTGTAATATATTGGCTCCAATTATGGGTTCTCCATTCTGGTCAACCACTACTCCTGCTATTTTTTGTTTTTGTTGTACTGTTTCTACAGTATGGGAGGAAGTTGCCCACGACAAAGAAGGGCTTCCGCAGAATAAAAGAGTTATAAAAACTCCTGCCATGAATACATTCTTCATATTTCTCAGATAATTTATTAGATTTATAAAGTTATTAAAAGTAAAACGTTGTTGTTTTAAAGAGAGTAAAATCTCTTTTTGCTCCATATCCTATCCATTCTCCATAACTAAAATCAATTTAAAGGTTGACACTCCATTTTATTTTTCGTAGCTCAAAACACTGGCGGGTATTGTTACCAACCTTTATACCCGCCACATGTTTGAATCTAAGAAAAACAGCACGAATTACAAATCCGCCGTTCTGTGGACAAAAGTAAGGAAACAATAACCTGAAGTACTCCTAATTTGTTTCTCAGTCTGTCCGGTTCGTATTTTTACCCAAACGGGAAGCGTTTTTACCCAAATGGGAAGTAGTTGTACTGTATGTATTTAAAGCAATTTCCTATCTTTGCATACAAACATATTCATCTTATTACCATATGAAGCATTTACTGACAGTCATATTTTGTATGATAGTCTATATCACACAGATTAATGCCCGGCTAACTTTTCAAACATTTGATGTAAAGTCTGGAATTTCAGATAACTATGTTATAGCTATGTTACGTGACCAATACGGGTTTATGTGGTTTGCGACACTTAATGGCTTAAATCGTTATGATGGCTATCAATGCAAGCAATATTGGGTTACTGATTCTGATACTTATAGTAATTGTTTTAATAATATATCGGAGGACGCATCAGGTACTATTTGGGTACGTACTCCCGATCAATATTTCTACTACAATAGAGAGTTGGATAAATTGGAAAGTAACATAGAAAAGCGGTTGAGACCACTGGGAATAAATGATAAAATAGAAATGATACATGTTGACTATGAGCAGAATTTATGGTGCATGACTGGGAATAAGCTATATTATTATGATTTTCAGGATAAAAAACTTCAGGAATTATCTTTTCCAGATAAAGAACTATCGCATATAGTTTCCAGACAATCGTATTCTTGCTTGTTATTTTCTAATGGAGAAATCGCACAAGTGGACTGGGAAACAAAAACTGTTCGGAAAATTGTTCAATTAGAACTTCCTCGCTCTGGAGAACATCGTATATATATGGATACCCGGCTTAGATTATGGATTTATACAATATATACCTCCAATCTACAGTGTTATGATATTCAAAATAGAAAGATGTTTGAGTTTCCTGGCAAAGAGACTATACAATCGGATATTGTAAAAGCTATCATAGATGATGGGAATGGTAATATCTGGATAGGTACCAATAGTAAAGGCATATACATCTTGAATGAACAGGCCGATAATCTCATGCACATTCATAGAGATTCAGGAACTCCTTTTTCCTTGTCGAGCAATCACATTAATAGTTTCTATAAAGATAATCAGGATATTCTGTGGGTTGGAACGACGAAGCAGGGGGTTGCGTTTACTGATTTGAATAATACCGCCTTTGAAATATGTAAAACTCCTGAGCAGGAAGATATCAGTTGTTTTCAAGAAGATAGGAATGGGAAACTGTGGCTTGGATTTGATGGAAAGGGATTGGCTTGCTATGACAGCAAACAAATAAACTATAAGTTGTTTAATACTCATAATAGTAATATTCCCTCTAATCTTATTATAGGTTCATATCTTGATTCCAAAGGCAAGATGTGGTTCGGTAGTTATGGGGGTGGCATATTTTATGAACAGAATGGAATCTTTTTCCCTTTTAAACAGACTTTGGAACCAATAGAGTATGTCCGGCATATTGCTGATGACAAATATGGGAATTTATGGGTTGGAACGTTTATGCACGGTCTGTATTGTATAGATAACGGAGGGAAAATAACGTCTTATACAAAAGAGAATTCATGTTTATACACCAATACTATTACAGACTTGGTCTATTCAAGTGACCATGCGATGTTATATATTGGTACTAGTACGGGATTATATGAGTTGAATACTCAAACACAGCAACTTGCTCCAGTGAAAGGGAATGATAATGAAGTGTCATTGATAAAAATGCATATTAGTTGCTTATACCGTGATCAACGGGGATTGTTGTGGATTGGAACCAGACATGGAATTCGAATTTATGATGAAAAAAGTAGAACGCTTACTCGTCTTTCTACAAATGATGGTGTATCTCATCCTTATATACGTGGTATTGTAGAAGACCATAATAAAAATATGTGGATAGCTACAGATTGTGGCATTACTCACATTATTGTGGTTGATGACCCTACTGCCCAAGAGCTGCAATATCGGTGTTATTCCTATTTTAATGAAGATGGTATTGGGGATATTACATTTAACAACTACTCAATTTATTGTAACCGGAAAGGCGAAGTTTTAATGGGAGGTACGGGAAAATATTTAAAGATAGACCCTAATCAGGCTTTGTATCATCCCAACCAACATAAAGTTATTTTTACCGGATTATATTTAGCCAATCAGCGTGTAGACGTAGAGAAAAAAATGCATGACGGGCGAATCTTGTTACAAAAGAATATTCAGTTGCTTGATGAAATTACAATGGATTATTCTGATAGTAATTTTGCATTGGAAATTTCTGCAATGGATTATGGAACACAGCATAAGCTTCAATTTGCATATCGGATGGATGCTAAAGAGGAATGGGTCAGCTTTGAAGGAAATAGAATCCATTTCAACAAACTGTCTCCAGGGATATACAATCTGCAAGTGAAAGTTAATGAACTGCACGGTAGTAGGAATCCAATATCTTATATGACAATTCTGGTACGTCCACCCTTTTGGCTGTCTCCGGTAGCCTATGTTATTTATATGGTACTGTTCTTGTCAGGAGGTGTAGTTTTGCTTAGGCGCCTACGTTCTAGGCATCAACGGATTCTGGTACAACAAAAATGGGAACTTGAAGTAGCCCAGCAGCATGAAATGGATGAAGCAAAGATACGTTTCTTTACAAATATAAGCCATGATTTAAGGACTCCATTGTCACTTATCATAACTCCCTTGGAGAAGTTGATACATTCGGAAAAAGCCGGTCCAATCAAGGACGATTTGGACTTGATGTATCGAAATGCTTCTACTCTGCTTGATGAGGTAAATCAGTTGTTGGATTTTCGTAAACTTGATCAGCAAAAGGTACAATTATCCTTGTCTTACGGAGACATAACTGAGTTTATTGCCGAAACATGCAAGTCTTTCAAGGCGTTATCGCAAAAGCATAATATTGAGTTGAAAGTTTGTATCAACACTTCAAAAATAGAAATGGATTTTGACCGTAACAAAGTGCAGCGAATCATATCCAACCTTCTGTCAAATGCCATCAAGTACAATCATGATAATGGTAGTGTGATAGTTGCTATTGACAAGATATTGGCCGGTGATGGGGAACAGATACATATTCAAATAAGTGACACCGGTATCGGTATCAAAAATGAGAATAAGGATAAGATTTTCGACCGTTTCTTTCAGGAACAGCACATTTCTACTACTTATATTGGGAGTGGTATCGGTCTGCATATTGTGAAAGAATATGTTACTCTCCACGGTGGTGAGATAAAAGTAGAGGATAATCATCCCCAAGGGACTATTTTTACAGTTATCCTACCGATTGCCAAGACATTAAAACTGAATTGTACAGAAGATACATCAGCATTTGATGTGGAAGAACAGTTTCATGCTGATATGTCTTCAGTGGACAGAGAAAAGAACTCTTTACTGATAGTAGAGGACAATGATGACTTTCGTAGTTTTCTTGTCGGTTGTTTGCAAGAATATTATCAGGTATATGAAGCGTCTGATGGAAAGAAAGCTCTCACAGTACTTGCGCAACAATCAATCCATGTGATAATCAGTGATATAATGATGCCAGTAATGGACGGAATGGAATTATGCCGCAAAATAAAGACTGATATCCGCTATTCTCATATTCCAATTATTTTACTTACGGCCCGTACGGCTGAAGAACATATTCTTAGTGGTTTGAAGGAGGGAGCTGATGAATACATTACAAAGCCGTTTAACTTGGAAATACTTTTATTACGTATAAGAAAGTTGTTGATGTGGACTTTGAAGAACCATGATAAATTTAAAACGAGGGACATCTCTCCATCGGAAATAACCATTAGTTCTTTAGATGAACAACTGATAGAGAAAGCCATTCGTATAGTCGAGGAGAATATGGATAATTCAGAATTCTCAGTAGAGGAACTTAGTGCTCAAATAGGAATGAGTCGTAGTGGGTTATATAAAAAGTTAATGCAAATTACAGGAAAATCTCCTTTGGAATTCATGCGGATACTGCGCTTGAAAAGAGGTAGAAAACTTTTGGAAGGAAGTCAAATGAATATTTCACAAATATCTTATCAAGTAGGGCTTTCGCCCAAACAATTTGCCAAGTTTTTTAAAGAGGAGTTTGGATATTTGCCATCCGAATATAAGAAAAAAGAAGAAAAATGAACTTCTCAATAGCTTGGAGTATATTCATTAAGATATTCTTTGTCATTGGTAGCTTCTTATAAGTGAGTAAGAACTACTTGTGGCACTGATTTTTACTCTTGTAGGTCAAGGGAAGAATTTGTAGGAAAATGCTGTTAGATGAAAAAGAATTGTTATCTTTGTCGTGCTCAACTTAAAATAAATAAGTATGAATTGAAACGTTATAATTTGTAAGTGTTTGATATTCAGAACGAAAATAAATAAGCTTTTTTGCTCAAATAATAAAGCAATGTGCAATTAATCTATGACCGTATCGAAGACAAAAGCTAAATTAGTGGACGTTGCCCGTCAGCTGTTTGCAAAGATGGGTGTTGAAAATACCACGATGAATGATATTGCCCTCGCTTCAAAGAAAGGTAGGAGAACGCTCTATACCTATTTTAAGAGCAAGGAAGATATCTACTTGGCTGTTGTCGAGTCGGAGCTGGATATTCTTTCGGATATGATGAAGCACGTGGTAGAGAAAGATATTCAGCCGGACGAGAAACTGATGGAAATGATTTACACTCATCTGGATGCGGTAAAAGAGGTTGTCTTTCGGAATGGTACTCTTCGTGCCAATTTCTTTCGGGATATTTGGAGAGTGGAGAAAGTGCGCAAACGTTTCGATGCTACAGAGACCCAGCTTTTCAAGGAGGTTCTGCGTGAAGGTATGGAGAAGGGTGTTTTCCAGATAGATGACTTGGATATGACTGCCGAGATTGTGCATTACAGTGTCAAAGGTATTGAAACACCTTATATTCGCGGTCATATAGGGGCCAATCTGGACGACGCGGTACGCGATGCCTACGTGACCCGTCTGGTACTTGGTGCATTGGGAAAGAAGTAAGATACATTTTATAAATAATTTTTAAATAATATGGGATTATTAGATGGAAAAACAGCCATTGTGACAGGTGCTGCACGCGGCATCGGCAAGGCTATCGCTTTGAAGTTCGCTCAAGAAGGAGCAAACATCGCATTCACTGACTTGGTGATTGATGAAAATGCCGAGGCTACGGCAAAAGAATTGGAAGCTTTGGGAGTAAAGGCAAAAGCTTATGCCTCCAATGCAGCAAACTTTGAAGACACTGCCAATGTAGTGGCAGAAATCCATAAGGACTTTGGACGTATTGATATTCTGGTAAACAATGCCGGTATCACACGTGACGGTCTGATGATGCGTATGAGCGAACAGCAATGGGATATGGTTATCAATGTCAACCTGAAATCGGCATTTAACTTTATCCATGCCTGCACACCCATCATGATGCGCCAGAAGGCGGGTAGCATTATCAATATGGCATCTGTGGTAGGTGTTCACGGCAATGCCGGCCAGGCCAACTATTCTGCTTCCAAAGCAGGTATGATTGCTTTGGCCAAGTCTATCGCTCAGGAGCTGGGCTCTCGCGGCATCCGTGCCAATGCCATTGCTCCGGGGTTCATCATGACAGCCATGACCGACGCCTTGTCTGAAGAGGTGAAGGCTGAATGGTGCAAGAAGATTCCTTTGCGCCGTGGCGGCACACCCGAAGACGTGGCAAATATCGCTACTTTCCTGGCTTCTGATATGTCTTCTTATGTATCCGGTCAGGTTATTCAGGTAGATGGTGGGATGAATATGTAATTTAATGATTAATGAGAAGTTGGGTGTTAGTCATTAATCACTAATCATTAAACATTAACAACCGATGACTGTCGTATACGAAGACAATCATATCATTATAGTCAACAAGACCGCTTCCGAGATAGTTCAGGGAGACAAAACGGGTGATACACCGCTTTCGGAAACTGTAAAGCAGTACCTGAAAGAGAAGTACAGCAAGCCTGGAAATGTCTTTATCGGTGTCGCCCACCGGCTGGACCGCCCCGTGAGCGGTCTTGTTGTTTTTGCCAAGACCAGTAAGGCACTGTCGCGTCTGAACGAGATGTTCAAGAATAGCGAGGTGAAGAAGACTTACTGGGCAGTAGTGAAGAACTTACCCCGCGAGGAAGAGGGGGAATTGGTGAACTATCTGGTGCGAAATGAGAAACAGAACAAGAGTTATGCATACGACAAGGAGGTGCCGGGCAGCAAGAAAGCGATTTTGCATTACCGGCTCATCGGGCGGTCGCAGAACTATTATCTGTTGGAAATAGATTTGAAAACCGGACGCCATCACCAGATACGTTGTCAGTTGGCAAAGATGGGCTGTCCCATCAAGGGAGATTTGAAGTATGGTTCGCCCCGCTCCAATCCTGACGGCAGCATCTGTCTGCATGCGCGGTATATCCGTTTTGTGCATCCGGTGTCCAAAGAACTGATAGAAGTGGAGGCGCCCGTTCCTCCCGGAAATTTATGGAATGGTTTTGAAACGATTTAATCTTACAGTAATGAAGAAAATCACAGTTTTGTCGGGTTTGCTGCTCCTTGCGGGATTGGCTGCCCAAGCTCAGGAAAGAGTTGCTGAGTATAACGTGCGTCCGGCCGTTACGGTGCGCACTCCCCTCCAGGGCGATAGTATCAACTTCAAGGGAGACAAGTTTACTACCGGCAATCTTCTGAAGACGAAGGTCAGTCTCGACTTCGACGGAGGTCGGTATGAACGTATGGTTGCTGATACGGCTGGATATGTAACTGTGGCAAAGGCGGACAAGGACAATCTGTTCTATCTGTTTGCTACCAATCTGCGTGCGGAGCGTTTCATGAAGGGCAAGCTGAATGTATATTCTCCTGCCCGTTTTGAGGTGTTTGTAAACGGTGAATCCAAGCAAGTCAAGGAGACAGCGGAGGACAGCTTGTCGCAGGTCCGTCCTACGGCTGTCAGTCTGCGTATGGACCCCGAAGCGGATTATGAAATAGTCATCAAGTTGCTTTCAAGTGCGGACGACAAGATGCAGCCGATGCTGAAGTGCGAATTTGAAAAGGAAAAGGATTTTGCCGATGTAGCCTGCCGGATGGCGCCGGACATGAAGAGACGTTTCTCTTTGTTCAACACCAATTTCGGCTCCCGTGTGAGCAGGGTTTCTCTCTCGCCCAACGGCAAGTACCTGCTGACCCGCTATTCGGACAATTACGACGTGAAGCGTTCCAGGACCCGTTGTGAGCTGACCGAGGTAAAGACCGGCCGGGTGATATTGCCCAATGCCAATGAAAAGATGAACTGGATGCCCAACAGCAACAAGCTCTACTATACGGTTGTGGGCAAGGAGCAGAACGACCTGGTTGTGTTCGATCCCGCCACGATGCGTGAGGAAGTGCTGCTGAAGAACGTTCCCGAAGGATATTTCAGCTGGTCTCCTACGGAAGACTACCTTATCTATATGCTCACGGACGAGGGCGAAAAGGTGAGTGGCCCGTTGAAACGTCTCTTGCATCCGGACGACCGTATCCCCAATTCTCGTGACCGCTATTATCTCATGAAATACGATGTGGCGACGGGACTTTCCGAGCGCCTGACCTACGGTAGCCACAATGTCTACCTGAACGATATTTCTCCGGATGGCAAGAAACTGTTGTGCAGCACTTCCAAGCCGGACATCACTCGATGCCCTTTCTCCCTCTCTTCTCTGTTCGAAATTGATTTGGCCACCTTGCAGGCAGATACACTGGCCGCCTGGGATGCTTATCTGGGAAGTGCTTCTTACTCTCCGGATGGGAAGCAGCTTCTGGTGACGGGCAGTCCGTCTGCTTTCGGAGGCATTGGCAAGAATTGCGGTGAACATCCCATAGCCAATGACTTTGATACCCAAGCATTCATTATGGATTTGGCTACAAAGAAAGTGCAGGCTATCACGCGCGATTTCAATCCTACAGTGTCTCCCGTGCAGTGGAACCGTGTGGACGGATGTATCTATTTCGATACGACTGATGGGGATTGCAGGCATATATACCGTTATGTTCCGAAGACGGGCGGCTTTGAAATGCTTCCGCTTGAAGAAGATGTGATTACTTCCTTCACGCTGGCCAATGACAATCCGGTTGTGGCTGCCTATGTGGGTGGAGGAAACACCAGTACGGGCGTAGCCTATACGTACGACACGAAGAAAAAAGTTTCTACCCTGCTTGCCAACCCCATGAAGCCCGTCCTCGACAAGATTGAGCTGGGACAGATGGAAGAGTGGAACTTTACAGCTTCGGACGGTACGGAGATAAAGGGAATGATTTGCCTTCCGCCGTCTTTCGACCCGAACAAGAAGTATCCGCTTATCGTGTACTATTATGGAGGAACGACTCCTACGACTCGCGGTATAACTTCCCCGTACTGTGCACAGTTGTTTGCGTCACGTGACTATGTGGTTTATGTTATCCAGCCCAGTGGTGCCATCGGGTACGGCCAGGAGTTCTCTGCACGCCATGTCAATGCATGGGGTGAGCGTACGGCCGATGAGATCATTGAAGGTACGAAGAAATTCTGTGCAGCCCATCCGTTTGTCAACGATAAACGTATCGGATGCCTGGGTGCCTCTTATGGAGGATTCATGACGATGTATCTGCAGACTAAGACGGACATGTTTGCTGCCGCTGCCTCGCATGCTGGCATCAGCAATGTAACGAGCTATTGGGGCGAGGGTTATTGGGGATATTCCTATAACTCTGTTGCGGCAGCCGATAGCTATCCTTGGAATAATCCCGATTTGTTTACGAAGCATGGAGCATTGTTCAATGCGGACAAGATTAATACCCCTCTGTTGTTGCTGCATGGCACGGTAGATACAAACGTGCCTATCGGTGAAAGTATCCAGTTGTATAATGCGCTGAAGATATTGGGCAAGCCGGTGGAATTTATTACCGTGGACGGTGAAAACCATTTTGTACTTGATTATGCAAAACGTGAATTGTGGCACAATTCAATTATGGCTTGGTTTGCCCGTTGGCTGCAGGATAGTCCGGCATGGTGGAATGACCTTTATCCGGAAAGACATTGGTGATGTTTTAATTAACAATTGATAATTAAAAAAGCCGTTTCCCAGAATAGACAAGGAGGAAACGGCTTTTTTGTTGTAGTGTGCTTACTGTTATTGGGCCACTTTTGCTGTGTCTTGGACGTTCTCGGCTTTCTGCAAAGTATCCGTTACCACAGTGTCGTTAGACAAGGTTGTTGTCTTACTCGGCTGTTCTACCGGAGCCTTAGCTTGAGCCAAGAACGTTCCGCCACAAACAAACATAAACAGGGCTGCTACTAATACTAATTTTTTCATAATTCATTTGCTTTTAGGTTGGTATATCTTATTGTTAAGTCTAAGTGCTTGCTTGTTGTAGCGCTTGTTGCTTACGTCTAATATAGGTCAAATGGTGTGCCAGAAAGAGTGTGTGTTGGATAATGTTCTGATAGTTAGTGATATATGTTTCTATGCAAAGTGTGGCATAGTGTGGAAAAGTGTGGAATGTGTGGAGGGGAGTGTGGAATAATTCCACACCTTTTAGTCGGATATGTTATAAAGCTTCAACTTGTTGTACAGCGTTTTGCGGTCAATGCCCAACAGTTGTGCAGCGCGGCTCTTGTTGTTTCCCGTCTGCCGCAAGGCTTCGATGATTTGATGCTTCTCTGCCTCCTCATTGCGGAGAGGGATACCGATGATGGCCGGTGCGGGTTCTTTCAGTTCATTCAGTTCGTTGATAGTAATGAATTTGCCTTGTGCCAGCAAGGTTGCACGGCGTACCATATTCTTCATTTGGCGTAGATTGCCGGGCCAGGGATATTCCAATAGGGCGCGGGATGCCTTGTCATCAAAGCCGGTCAGTTGCTTGTCCATTTCGCGGTTGGCCTGGTCCAGAAAGAAATTGGCAAAGAGCAGGATGTCTTCACGGCGGTCTTTGAGTTGCGGCATGCGTAGGGTGAATTCATTGATACGGTGATATAAATCTTCACGGAACGCCCCTTTTTCGATGGCTTGCTCCAGATTTTCGTTGGTGGCGGATACCAGACGTATGTCCACGCTTATCTCTTTGTTTGAACCTACCGGACGTATCTTGCGCTCTTGCAAAGCACGCAGCAACTGTATTTGCACTTCATAGCTCAGATTACCTATCTCATCCAGGAAGATGGTACCGCCGTTGGCTTCGACGAAAGCGCCCGTTTTGTCGGTCAGTGCGCCGGTAAAGGCGCCCTTTATGTGCCCGAAGAACTCCGAAGCGGCCAATTCTTTGGGAATAGAACCGCAATCGATGGCTACAAACGGCTGGTCGGCACGCTTGCTGAGCTGGTGGATGCGGTGAGCTACGTATTCTTTGCCCGTTCCGCTGGCACCATTGATGAGTACAGACATATTGGTAGGTGAAACCAGTTTCACATAATTGTAGAGTTGTTTGGCTGCGTCGCTCTCTCCCTCAAGGAAGTCGGAGGAGGACAATGAGCCTTCTGCACCCTTCAGAGGCTGATTTTTCATCTTGTCGGAATGCATCGTCTGTTTGGGTGAAACGGATGGTCTGTTTGGGGTAAACGCATCATCTGTTCGGGACGAATGCATCATCTGTTTCAAAGCGGAGGATGATGCATTCAAGGCTTCGCCTATTTTTTTCAGTAATTCGTCCGGGTTCACAGGCTTGGCAATGTAATCGCAGGCTCCCAGTTTCATGGTTTGGACGGCCGACTGTATGTCAGCGTATCCTGTCATGATGATAAGCGGTATTTGCAGGCCGTGTTCGCCCAGCCATTTCAATAAGTCAATGCCATCCTTGTCGGGCAGGCGCAGGTCAGACAATATCAAATCTACGGTTTCCGACTCAATATGTTTTTGAGCACGGGCAATGCTGCTGGCGGAGGTTACTTGGAAACCTTTTTTGCCGAGCCATGTTTTTAGCATCATGCCGTAAGTAATATCATCTTCTACAATTAATATGGATGTCATTGCTTTAGCCTTTTATCTCTTTTATGTAGGCAAAGGTAAGTGCTTTTGTCTGATTTTAGTATATTTGCAAACTTAAATTAAATAAAAAACAAAATGAAAAGAAATCTTATTGTATTATTAACTATACTGGTTTGCGGTCTGGCTGCTTGCAAGCCGGGACAAAAGAAAGAGGAAGATATGGAAAAAGAAACGAAGCTGAAGATTGAAACAAGTGCGGGTGACATCACCGTGAAACTGTATAATGAAACCCCGAAACACCGTGATAACTTTATCAAGCTGGTGGAAGACGGCACGTATGAAGGTACGCTGTTCCACCGTGTCATCAAGGACTTTATGATACAAGCAGGTGACCCGGAATCGAAGAAGGCTCCGAAAGGCAAGATGCTGGGGGCAGGCGACGTGGGTTATACCGTTCCTGCCGAATTTGTTTATCCGAAGTATTTTCACAAAAAAGGTGCTTTGTCGGCTGCACGCCAGGGTGATGAGGTGAACCCCGACAAGGCATCATCCGGCTGCCAGTTCTACATTGTGACCGGAAAAGTGTATAATGACTCTACCTTGCTGGGGATGGAACAGCAGATGAATCAGATGCGCCTGAACAATGCTTTCAACGCGTTGGCGCAGAAGCATATGAAGGAAATCTACAAGATGCGTAAGAATAATGACCAGGACGGTCTGATGGATTTGCAAGATTCCTTGATTGCGCAGGCAGAGGCTCAGGTTGCCAAGGAACCGGAGTTCAAGTTTACCCCCGAGCAGGTGAAGGCTTATACTACCGTGGGCGGTACTCCGCATTTGGACGGTGCATATACCGTGTTCGGTGAAGTGCTGGAAGGTATGGATATTGTTGATAAAATACAGAAGGTCAAGACTGACCGTAACGACCGGCCCGAAGAGGATGTGGTTATTAAAAAAGTGACAGTGATAGATTGATGATAGATTCTGTCATTCCATTTTATGAAGATAAACAAAAAGATATTTGACAACGGTCTGCGGTTGGTGCACAATGAGGACACCAGCACGCAGATGGTTGCCTTGAATATTGTTTATGATGTGGGTGCCCGTGACGAACATCCCGAGCATACGGGTTTTGCCCATCTGTTCGAGCATCTGATGTTCGGAGGTTCGGTGCATATTCCTGATTATGACGCTCCTTTGCAATTGGCAGGCGGGGAGAATAATGCATGGACCAATAATGATATTACCAATTACTACCTGACGGTTCCAAAATCGAATGTGGAAATCGGCTTCTGGCTGGAGTCCGACCGCATGCTGGAACTGGCATTCAGTGAGCAAAGTCTTGAAGTGCAGCGTGCGGTGGTGATGGAGGAATTTAAACAACGTTGCTTGAACCAGCCGTATGGTGATGTGGGACATCTGCTTCGTCCTTTGGCTTATCAAACGCATCCTTATCGCTGGCCTACTATCGGGAAAGACCTCTCTCACATTGCCAATGCCACGCTGGATGAGGTAAAGGAATTCTTTTTTCGTTTTTATGCACCTAATAATGCAGTGCTGGCCGTTACCGGAAATATTTCGTGGGAAGAAACGGTTAGGCTGACAGAAAAATGGTTTGCTCCCATTCCCCGTAGGAATGTGCCCGTAAGGCAATTACCGCAAGAAGTTGTACAGACGGCAGAACGCCGGCAGACGGTGGAACGGAATGTTCCTCTGGATGCTTTGTTCATGGCTTATCACATGTGTAGCCGTGAGGATGCCGATTATTATGCCTTCGATATTCTGTCGGATATTCTGAGCAATGGACGTTCCAGTCGCTTGACCCGCAGGCTGGTGCAGGAGCAGAAGTTCTTTTCCAGTCTCGATGCCTATATCTCCGGTACACGGGATGCCGGCCTGCTGCATATCAGTGGAAAACCATCTGCAGGCGTATCTTTGGAACAAGCCGAGGCTGCTGTCCGGAAAGAGTTGGAAGAGTTGAAATCCGGGTTTGTTGGAGAGCAGGAATTGGAGAAAGTAAAGAACAAGTTTGAGTCTACACAGATATTCGGCAACATCAATTATCTGAATGTTGCCACGAATCTTGCCTGGTTTGAACTGACCGGGCAGGCGGAAGACATAGACCGTGAAGTGGACAATTACCGCTCTGTGACGGCAGAACAGCTTCATAGGGTCGCCCAACAGACCTTCCGCGATGAAAACGGGATTGTGCTTTATTACCAAAAAGAAAACCTTTAGTATGAAAAAATTATTTGATACGTATAAGCAGCACTATAAAGCATTGCTTCTCCTGGGGCTACCCATTGTGGTGGGGCAGTTGGGAGTCATTGTGCTTGGTTTTGCCGATACGCTGATGATTGGGCATCACAGCACGGAGGAACTGGGTGCCGCTTCTTTCGTAAACAATCTGTTTACTCTTTGCATTATTTTCAGTACGGGCTTCAGCTACGGGCTGACACCGGTTGTAGGGGGCTTCTACGGTAACCGCCGCTTTGCCGAGGCAGGGCAGGCGTTGCGGTGTAGCCTGGTTGCCAATGTGCTGGTGGCTTTGTTGCTGACTCTTGTCATGGCTGTTCTCTATTTCAATGTGGAGCGGCTGGGACAGCCCGGAGAATTGTTGCCTCTAATCAAGCCTTACTATCTGGTGTTGCTTGCTTCACTGGTCTTTGTCATGCTGTTCAACGGTTTCAAACAGTTTACGGACGGCATCACCGATACCAAGACGGCCATGTGGATTCTGCTCGGAGGGAATGCGCTTAACATCGTAGGAAACTATATACTTATCAATGGAAAGCTGGGCTTTCCGGAGATGGGACTGCTTGGTGCGGGTATCAGCACTTTGTTCTCCCGCATTGTGATGGTGGTGGTCTTTGCGGCGATTGTGCTTCGCGGCCGCCGGTTTATCCGTTACAGGCTCGGCTTCATGCGGCTGGGGTGGTCGATGCCGATGTTCAGGAAGCTCAATGCACTGGGCTGGCCCGTGGGTATGCAGATGGGTATGGAGACCGCTTCCTTCAGTCTGAGCGTCGTCATGGTGGGCTGGCTGGGGACACTTGCCCTAGCATCGCATCAGATAATGCTTACTATCTCTCAGTTCACCTTCATGATGTATTATGGCATGGGCGCTGCGGTTGCCGTGCGTGTCAGCAACTTCAAGGGGCAGGGAGACGGGCAGAATGTGCGCCGCTCGGCGTATGCCGGCCTTCACATCATCCTGTGTATGGAGGTGGTGTTGCTGGGTATCGTCTTTGCGCTTCGCGGTCAGGTAGGGGGATGGTTTACGGACAATGCGGAAGTGTCCGGCATGGTTGCCGCTCTCTTCTTCCCGTTCTTGATTTACCAGTTCGGCGATGGGTTGCAGATTAACTTTGCCAATGCCCTGCGCGGCATCTCGGATGTGAAACCGATGATGATTATTGCATTTATATCCTATTTTATTATATCTTTGCCCGTAGGGTACCTTTGCGGTTTCGTTTTCGGTTGGGGGCTGACGGGAGTCTGGATGGCTTTCCCGTTCGGACTGACCAGTGCGGGAGTGATGCTGTGGTTGAGGTTCCGTAAACAGACCAGGGAAAGGATTTGATAGTATGAATAATGTCTCCAAAGTAAAGATTGCCGTAGGCTACACTTTGTTGCTGGCGGTATTGTTTTTTTCCTTGTTTTTCGTACACCGGGAAATGGAGAACCTTATTCTTACTGATGACCGCGATGTACAATGGACAGACAGCGTGCTTGCTTTGATACGCGAGAAGGATACCAATACGATAAAAATGCTGCGCACGCTGAGTGAGGCGAATGACAGCATGGTATCCACCAGTGACATTGAGCAGATAATTGCCCAGCAGGACTCGGTAGTGACCCAGCAGCGTGTGCAGCACCGTATCATTACACATCGGGATACCGTCGTGACACGCCCTCGGAAGAAGGGGTTTTTCCGTCGTTTGGGTGAAGTGTTTGTCCCCCCAAAGAAAGATACGGCTATCCAGGTAAAGACCTCCCTTGAATTTGCAACGGATACGGTGATTGAACCCTATAATCCGGCCGATTCTTTGCATGAGAAACTGCGTGCCGTGGCCCAGCAGAAAAAAGCTGTAAACACTGTTATACAGCGACGTAAACGCTATCTGCAACGCTTGGACCATATGCTGACCGCTCGTATTGACAGCTTGCTGAAAGATTACGAGACGGAAACTCTGCTGCGTGCACGGACGGAAGCCGAGTATCAACAAGCGGTCCGACGCCGTTCGGCCAAGATTATCAGTGGCATTGCCGTAGGTGCGGTGTTGCTTTCCGCTTTTTTTCTTATTATCATCGGCCGCGACATAACCCGAAGCAACCGTTACCGTCGTGAGTTGGAAGAGGCCCGTCGTCGTGCCGAGGATTTACTCGCTGTCCGTGAAAAACTGATGCTTGCCATTACCCATGATTTCAAAGCCCCGCTCGGTTCTATTATGGGCTATGCCGACTTGCTTTCCCGTCTGACGGTGGATGAGCGTCAGCGGTTCTATCTGGACAATATGAAAACCTCATCGGAACATCTGCTGAAGCTGGTCGTTGATTTGCTCGACTTCCATCGTCTTGATTTGAACAAGGCCGAAATCAACCGGGTCACCTTTCATCCTTCCCGCCTGCTTGAAGAGATACACGTCAGTTTTGAACCACTTACGGCTGCCAAAGGACTGGCGCTTCATTGCGACATTGCCCCGGAGCTGGGCGGTACCTATATTTGCGACCCCTTGCGTCTGCGCCAGATTATCAACAATTTGCTGTCCAATGCCGTGAAGTTTACGGACCAAGGCAGTGTTACCATGACTGCCCGTTACGAGGACCGTCGACTGGTAGTTGCCATTGCTGATACCGGTAAAGGTATGGAACCTGCCGACCGGGAACGTATCTTCCAGGAGTTTACCCGCTTACCGGGTGCTCAGGGTAAAGAGGGGTTTGGACTTGGACTTTCCATTGTCCGTATGCTGGTACAGTTGCTTGAAGGCACGATTGATGTAGACAGTGTGCCAGGCAAGGGAAGCACTTTCACCATATATATTCCTATCTATCCCGTAAGGAGTGAAGGACGGAGAATGAAGGATGAAGAATCGGGATGTGCTGCCACGCCGAATGGCAATTCTTCATTCCCCGTTCCTCATTCTTCACTGAAGAATGTCCTCCTTATCGATGATGACCGTATTCAGCTTACCCTTACTGCCGCCATGCTTCAGCAGAGTGGTATAAATTCTGTCTCTTGTTTACAACTGGATGAACTGCTGGATGCCTTGCGCACTGCAACCTTTGATGTTCTGCTTACTGATGTGCAGATGCCTGCTATTAATGGTTTTGATTTACTGAAACTGCTTCGTGCTTCGAACATACCGCAGGCACAGTCTGTTCCGGTGATTGCTGTCACTGCCCGCAGTGACATGCAGCGTGAGGAATTTACGGTGCATGGATTTGCCGGATGCCTGCATAAGCCGTTTACCGTCAGTGAATTGCTACATGAATTGAATATGGAGGACAAAGGGATGGAGGTTATGGAAGTTTCGGAAACTTCGGCTTGCCCGGGGTATAAATTCTCTTCGCTCACTGCTTTTTCGGTCGATGACCCCGAGGCGGCAAAGTCCATTCTGGAAAGTTTTGTGGCTGAAACCCGCCTCAATGCGGAGCGTTTGCAGAAGGCTGTGGAGAATGAGGATGTGGACGAGATGGCTGCTGTCTCCCACAAAATGATTCCCCTCTTTACTTTAATTGGAGCAGCGGAACTGGTTGCATTGCTGAAACTGTTGGAAACTTCTCATGGAGTGCCTTTTACCGGAGAGTTGAAAGAACACGCCCTTGCCGCCCTCGTTTTGATAGAGGATGTCATTACTCAGGCAACAGCTTTTCCGTAATGGGGGAACAGAGAAGAATACGTGATTTTTCTCTGTCGGGAACCAAATGTCGAAAGAAATTGTTTACTTTGTAGGACTTTTAAATACGATGAAAGATTGACGTTCCGATGAGAAGAAAATGGTTGAGAACAGCACTGTGGGTGTTGCTTACTCCTATTATACTGTTTATAATATTGATGATATTGCTTTATGTGCCTCCCGTACAGAATTTGATACGGAAGCAGGCTACGGCAATTGCATCAGGTGCTACGGGTATGGACATATCCGTGGAGCGGATTGACCTTCGCTTTCCTTTGAATTTGTTGGTCCGCGGTGTATTGGTGGTACAGCCTGCCGACAGTGCTGTTGATGTGCAGCATCCCGATACCTTGCTGAATCTTGGAAGTTTGAACGTACGGGTACAGGCATGGCCTTTACTCAAAGGGAAAGTGGAGGTGGATGACATTACCTTGAAACAAGTTGCTGTCAACTCCTCCAATTTAATGGAAGGTATGTGCATCAAAGGAGTACTGGGGCATTTCTTTTTCGAAAGCCATGGCATAGACCTTACAAAAGAAGATGCCATCCTCAATAATATAGAATTGAGCGATACCCATGTGCAGGTGATGCTTGCAGATACCACTGAGACTCCCAAGGACACTACTGACACTGCGTTAAACTGGAAAGTCACACTCCATACTCTGAAGTTGAAGAACGTCTCGGTCGATTTACAGATGCCATTGGACTCCATGGGGCTGAAAGCCCATATAGGAGATGCTGAGATTGCGGACGCTGCTGCCGACTTGAAACACCAGTTCTATGGCTGGAGAAAATTCCTGCTGACTGGAACTTCTGTCAATTATGATACCGCTGGCCCGGGGAGTGCGATAGGCTTCGACCCCTCGCACATTGCTCTTCGCGACATTCGCCTGGGCATTGATTCTGTGATGTACTACGGCAGAGATATGAATGCCGTTATCCGGGAATTTTCCATGTATGAGCGTTCCGGTTTGAGCGTCACCTCCCTGACCGGGCGGTTGTTTGCCGATTCTACCGTTATCCGTATCCCTTCTTTGAAGTTGCTGACACCTCATAGTGAGATGAACCTTACGGCACAGACTTACTGGGAACTGATAAATATACCTACCACCGGCCGTCTGACAGCCCGTTTCAATGCCCGTATCGGCAAACAGGATGTACTGCTTTTTGCCGGTGGCTTGCCGGAAGCTTTCAAGGAAGCCTATCCGTTCCGTCCGTTGGTGATTCATGCCGGTACGGAAGGAAACCTGAAGCAGATGCAGATTTCCCGTTTTACGGCTGAGCTGCCCGGAGCCTTTTCGTTGAGTGGGGGAGGAGAATTCTGGAGCTTGACCGACAGTGTGAAACGCAATGGAAGCATGGACTTCGAAATGCATACGCAGAACTTGAACTTCCTGACCGGACTAGCTGACATTGCTCCCGATGGCTCCATCATTGTGCCGGACAGTATGCACCTTGCGGCACGTCTCGGTATGGAGGGGGCGCAGTGCACTGCCGCCCTGAAACTGAAGGAGAAGGAAGGCGCCTTGAATTTGGACGCCGCCTATAATCTTGCTACGGAAGCCTACCATGCCGACCTTGCCATCAACAACTTGCAGGTGCATCACTTCCTGCCCAAGGACTCTATCTATACTCTTACGGCAAAGATGTCCGCTAAGGGGCAAGGGGTGGATGTGGCATCACGAAAAACTGTGGCCGCTTTGAATGCCTCCTTGGAAAAACTACAGTATGGCCATTGGGACATTTCCGGTGTAGATGTGCATGCCGGACTCAAGTCATCCGTTGCTACCGTCCGTCTTGCCAGCGATAATGTCCTTCTCAAGATGCAGGGAAATGCGGATATGCGTCTTGACCGCAGCTATCTGGATGGCGCTTTGGATTTAAATGTGGAAGAGGTGAATCTGCATAAGCTGGGTTTGGTGCCCCGACCATTGAAACACCCGTTTGCCTTTACAATGGGAGCGGAGGCACGTCATGATTCTCTCAAGTTGAGGCTTGATGCCGGTGACTTGAATCTGCGTTTCCGCGCTCACAGCACGTTGAAGAAGTTGATGGAACAGTCGGATAAATTTGTCTCTATCCTGACAAAGCAGATTGATGAACGGCGTTTGGACCATGCCGCTTTGCGCCAAGTCCTTCCTTCAGCGGGCATGCATCTGGAAGCCGGTAACCAGAATCCCGTCAGCTATTTCCTGGCTGCAAAGGGTATTTCCTATAATGATTTCAAACTGAGCTTCGGATTTACTCCGCAAGTCGGCATCAATGGACGTACAGCTGTTCACGGATTGCGCATGGACTCCTTGCAGCTCGATACGATATTTTTTACAGTAAAGCAGGATACTGCCCGCATGAAGTTGCAAGGTGGTGTCATAAACGGTCCCAAGAACCCGCAGTTTGTGTTCCGTAGCACACTGACGGGTGAAGTCCGTAATGAAGATGCGGAACTGACTGTGGATTATGTGAATGGAAAAGGGCAGACCGGTGTTCTATTCGGTATTAATGCCCGTCCGTTGACCGAAGGACACGGTCGCGGTAATGGTGTGCTGCTGAACCTTATTCCTGCCGAGCCGATTATCGCTTTCCGTAAATTCCACTTTGCGGACAATAGTAACTGGATTTATCTGCATAAGAATATGCGCGTCTATGCCAATATTGATATGGACAGCGACGATGGTCTGTGTTTCCGTATGCAATCCGACAAGAATGATACCCTTTCCTTGCAGAATATAAACGTAGAACTGAGCCGATTGCGCTTGGATGAACTTACGGAGGTACTTCCTTATATGCCCCGGCTTACGGGATTGTTCTCCGCCGAAGCAAATTATATACAGACTGCCACTTCCCTGCAGGTGTCCGCCGAAGCCAATGTAGAGAAACTGACCTACGAACGCCAACCGGTTGGAGACATCGGCCTGGGGGCTACCTGGTTGCCGGGCGACAAGAATACGCACTATCTGAATACCTATTTTACATATGATAATGAAGAAGTGATGACCGCCGACGGTATCTTGACGCAGAAGAACGGAAAGGATACCCTGGAAGTGTCCACCCGTTTCGAGCATTTTCCATTGAAGATGGCCAATGCATTCATCCCTGACCAAACGGTGGCCTTTACCGGAGATATTGATGGAGGGCTTTATATTTATGGTTCGCTGGACAAGCCTCAAATGCATGGTGATATTGTTTTGGACAGTGTGTCTGTCTATGCACGCCAGGCGGGAGCACGTTACTGGTTCGACAACCGTCCGGTACAGATAAAGGACAATCAGTTGATATTTGATAAGTTTGCCATTTATACCACCAGCAAGAATCCGTTTACGATTGACGGTAAGGTTGATTTCCGGAATATGGAGCGTCCTACTGCCAACCTCAATCTGCTGGCAGAGAACTATACGTTGCTGGATGCACCGCGTACTCGCGAAAGTCTGGTGTATGGAAAGGTGTTCGTCGACTTGCATGCCACGGTGAAGGGGCCGCTTGACGGGCTCACGATGCGTGGAAACATGAATTTGCTGGGCAATACCAACGTAACCTACGTGTTGACCGATTCCCCTTTAACGGTGGAAGACCGTCTCAGTGGGCTGGTTACCTTTACCTCGTTCACCGATACGACGTCGGTAAAAGCAGATGAGGTTCCTGCCATGTCTTTGGGAGGATTGGAAATGTATATGTCCGTCCATATTGACGATGCTGTCCGTCTTCGTGCCGACTTGAGTCCCGACCGTAGCAAATACATCGAACTGGAAGGTGGCGGTGATTTGAATATGCAGTATACTCCCCAAGGGGATATGAGCCTTACCGGACGCTATACCCTTTCGGGTGGCGTCATGAAATATTCGCTGCCTATCATCCCGTTGAAGGAGTTCCAGTTCAATCCCGGCAGTTATGTGGATTGGCGGGGGAATATTATGAATCCTACGCTGAGCCTGAAGGCTACGGAACGTATGCGTGCTTCTGTGGCCGATGGTGACGGGGACGGTTCGCGCATGGTGAACTTCGATGTTTCCATTTCCATCAAGAACAGGCTTGACGCTCCCGATTTGATATTCGATATTTCGGCGCCCGAAGATGCCGCAGTAGAGAATGAGCTGCAGGCAATGGGTGCAGAAGAGCGTAGCAAGCAGGCCATTGCCATGCTTGCCACGGGTATTTACCTGAACAGTGGTGCCAAAGGAGGAGGTTTGTCAATGGGAGCCGCCTTGAACTCAGTACTTCAGAGCCAGATAAACTCCTTGGCGGGAGGTATAAAAGGGGCCAATATCAGTGTAGGTGTGGAAGACCGTACCTCTGCTGAAACGGGTGACACGCAGAAAGACTTCAGTTTTCGTTATTCCCAGCGTTTCTTCAACGACCGCGTACAGATAGTCATCGGTGGAAAAGTGTCCACCGGGGCCAATGCCACGAACGATGCGGAATCATTCATTGACAATATATCGCTGGAATACCGTCTTGATGCGTCGGGTACTCGATATGTCCGTGTATTCCATAATAAAAACTACGAAAGCATACTCGACGGTGAGATAACCGAAACGGGTGTCGGCCTTGTGCTGCGCCGGAAGATGGACCGATTGAGTGAACTCTTCATCTTCAGGAAGAAAAAGATAAAACCGGAGGCTGAAAATAGCGATATGAAAAAGTAGGAATGTGATATGAAACGACTGATATTATATATTGCAGGATTGATATTTCTGGCAGGTTGCTCCACCACGAAGCACTTGCCCGAGGGGGAGATACTCTATACCGGCCAAAAGCCGATGATTGTATTGAACCGCAGTGAAACGTCTGTTGGTGAGATTGCTATGGAAGAGGTGGAAGCCGCCCTTGCTACGGCACCGAACAATTCGTTGCTGGGAAGCTCTACTATCCGCTATCCCTTTCCTTTCGGACTGTGGATTTACAATGGTTTCCAGAAGTATGAGAAGGGATTCGGAAAGTGGATATTCAATAAATTTGCCGCCACTCCGGTGCTTATGTCTACGGTGAATCCCGATATACGCCAGAAGGCGGCGGTTAACTTGTTGCGCGATTATGGCTATTTCAACGGAAGCGTCAGCTACAAGACATTTATCGACCCGAAGGACTCGCTGAAGGCAAAGTCGCAATATACGGTGAACATGCGTAACCCCTACTTTATAGATACGGTATATTATCGTGGTTTCAGCGAGCGTACCACTCGCATTATGGAGCTGGGACGCCGACGTTCCCTTATCAGTTCGGGAGAACAATTCAATGTGGCTGATTTGGATGGGGAGCGTACCCGTATCAGTACCCTGCTGCGTAATGTGGGCTGTTATTATTTCCGTCCCGACTACCTGACCTATCAGGCCGATACCATGATGGTTCCCAATGGGCATGTCCAGATGCGCTTGATTCCCGTTCCCGGTATGCCAAAGGTAGCCGAGAAGCAGTTCCGTGTGGGGCGTAAATCCGTCTATCTTCTTGGAAAGCAGGGGCAGGAACCCAATGACAGCATGGATTACAAAGGCTTGACCATACATTACTACAACAAACCACCGGTACGTCCCAACATGCTTTACCGTTGGTTGAACTATCAAGGTTATCGGCGGAAACGTCAGATACAGGACAGCGCAGGTATTGCCCGCCAGCGTTCTATGCAGAGTTTGTATAGTTTGTACCGTCAGACCCGTATTCAGGAGCGTCTGGCAAGCGTCGGTATTTTCCGTTATGCGGAGATGCAGTATATACCGCGTGATACGGCGTTTGTGTCTGATACATTGGATGTGAGGGTCATTGCCGCGCTCGATAAACCCTACGATGCGGAGTTGGATTTTAATGTCACCATGAAGAGCAATAACCAGACGGGACCGGGTGCCGCTTTTACGGTGACGAAGAACAATGTCTTCGGTGGCGGTGAAAGCTGGAATGTGAAGTTGAACGGTTCGTACGAATGGCAGACGGGCAAGGCAAGTTCTTCCTTGATGAACAGTTATGAACTGGGTATCTCCACTTCGCTTATCTTTCCGCGCGTGGTGTTTCCTAGGATGGGCGACCGTGAGTATGACTTCCCGGCTACAACGACTTTCCGTTTATATGCCGACCAGATGAACCGTGCCAAGTATTATAAGCTGTTGGCTTTTGGCGGTAATGTCACTTATGACTTCCAGCCCAAATCGACTTCCAGGCACAGTATAACTCCTTTCCGGTTGACATTCAATGTACTGCGCAATCCTACTGCCGCTTTCGATACGTTGCGTGCCGAGAATCCGGCACTCTACGTTAGTTTGCGCGACCAGTTCATTCCTGCCATGGAGTACACCTATACTTATGACAACGCTTCCGTGCGCGGCAAGCGTAACCCCATCTGGTGGCAGACCACCGTTGCGTCGGCCGGTAACCTGACTTCTGCCGTCTACCGTATTTTCGGCAAGCCGTTCAGTGAGGAAGGAAAGAAGCTTTTCGGGGTACCTTTTGCACAGTTCCTGAAGCTGAACTCGGAATTCAGGTACCATTACCGGATAGACAAGAATCAGATGATAGCCTCGCGTATTGCCGGAGGGGTGATATGGTCGTATGGCAACGCTACGACCGCACCTTATACGGAACAGTTCTATATCGGCGGTGCCAACAGTGTGCGCGCCTTTTCTGCACGCAGTATAGGTCCGGGCGGCTATCCTCCCGAGACGGATAGGAAATATACCTATATCAACCACGTGGGTGATATTCGCATAGAAGCCAATATCGAGTATCGCTTCCGTATGATTGCCGACTTGCATGGAGCGGTGTTTCTGGATGCCGGCAATGTATGGCTGATGCGTAAGGACGAAAATCGCCCGAACGGTGAGTTCACCTTGAAGAATTTCCCGAAACAGATTGCTTTGGGTACGGGATTCGGCTTACGCTATGACCTGGACTTCCTTGTTTTCCGTCTGGATTTGGGTATCGGGCTTCACGACCCGTATGATACCGGAAAGTCGGGATATTACAATATTCCTAAGTTCAAGGATAGTATGGCACTGCATTTTGCCATCGGTTATCCGTTCTAAATGTACGTTTTTGAACGGATAGTGGTAAAGAATGAACTAAAACTCCCTTCTGTCAGCCATAAATTTTTGTACATTTGCAACCGTTATCAACTGTGATACACTAACCTTTTTAAATAATAACTAATATGAAACCAACTTTATTCTTATTGGCAGCCGGTATGGGCAGCCGTTATGGTGGCTTGAAACAATTGGACGGATTGGGACCGAATGGCGAAACTATCATGGATTATTCTATTTACGATGCCATCAATGCCGGTTTTGGCAAGCTCGTTTTCGTAATCCGTAAAGATTTTGAACAGGACTTCCGCGACAAGATTATTTCCAAATACGAAGGCCATATTCCCTGCGAACTGGTATTCCAGTCCATAGATGACCTTCCTGAAGGCTTCACCTGCCCCGAAGGCCGTACCAAACCTTGGGGAACCAACCATGCTGTAATGATGGGTGCCGATGTAATAAAGGAACCGTTTGCTGTTATCAATTGCGACGATTTCTACGGTCGTGACTCCTTCCAGGTAATGGGCAAATTCCTTGCAGCCCTTCCCGAAGGCTCCAAAAACGTATATTCCATGGTAGGCTTCCGCATCGGCAATACGTTGAGCGAGAGCGGTACCGTATCCCGTGGATTGTGTGGAACGGATGCGAACAACCTGCTGACTTCCGTAGTGGAACGTACCAAGATTCAGCGCATGGACGGTGAGGTGAAGTACATCGACGATAACGGTGAATGGACTGCCACTCCCGAGACGACTCCGGTCAGCATGAACTTCTGGGGTTTCACTCCCGATTATTTTGCTTACAGTGCAGAGTTTTTCAAGAGTTTCTTGAGCGACCCGAAGAATATGGAGAACCTGAAAAGCGAATTCTTCATCCCGCTGATGGTGGATAAGCTGATTAACGATGGCACTGCTACCTGCGAAGTGCTTGATACAACCAGCAAGTGGTTCGGTGTGACTTATCCCGAAGACCGTCAGAGTGTAGTCGACAAGATTCAGGCTTTGGTGGATGCGGGCGAGTATCCTGCGAAGCTGTTCTGAGTTTGTTAACCAAAGGCAGATACCCGTTGGGGCTTATTCTCTGATTATAATCGGACAATAGATTCGCATGCCTCCGCTACTGCCGGATGGTGGGTGACGAAGATACATGTTTTGCCTGCGCAGTCTCTGCGCAGGTTTTTTATTAACAGCCGTTCCGTGTCGGGGTCGAGGGCAGAAGTGGCTTCATCTAAAAGAAGAATGTTTCCGGGGCGTAGCAGAGCGCGGGCAATGGCGATGCGTTGGGCTTGTCCTTCACTGAGTCCACCACCTCGTTCGCTGAGTGGGGAGTCTACGCCGTCGGGAAGGTGGAAGACGAAGTCGGCGGTGGCGGTTTGCAGGGCTTGATATATGGCTTCTTGAGAAGCTTGTGGGTTTCCCATCAGCAGGTTGTCACGGATAGTTCCGCTGAAAAGGGTATTGCCTTGCGGGACATATACGAAGTTCTTGCGGGTTTGCGGAGAGACGGTATGATTGGTTTCAAGTGGATGTTTGGCGGGTATCAAGAGTATCTGTCCCTCTTGTGGCGTTGCCAGTGCCAACAATAGCCGGATGAGCGTTGTCTTTCCTTTTCCTGTTTCTCCGACTATAGCTATGCAGCTACCGGCGGGGAAACGGCAGGAGAAGCGGCTGAATACCGGACGGTCATCGGGAGTGTAGCGAAAAGTCACGTCTTTCAGTTCCAGTTCCGGGGTAGAGGCGAGGAATATGCTGTCACCATCCGCTTCTGCCGGCAGTCTTTCCAATTCCAATAGCCGGTCTATGGCGGTAAGGGCATTGACTACGGAAGGTATCAGGCGTGAGAGGTCGAACACGGGACGCTGGACTTTTCCTACCAATTGCAAAAAGGCGGTCATCGTTCCGAAGGTGATACAGCCTGCGCTGAGGTGAACGGCTCCCCAAAGAAAAGCCGTGAGGTATCCGCCGGAAAAGGCAAGGGCCACTAACATGTGGGCAGAAAGCGAGAAACGGGTACGTCCCATGACTTGGCTGTGGAGCATGTCTTGCAAGTCATCGAGTTTGTCCAGATGCCGTTCGCCTTGTTCCAATGTTTTAATCACTATGCGATGTTGCAGGCTCTCTTGTATGACGGACTGGATGCGACCGTCACTGTTCCGAATATCATGTGTATAGCGTTTCATTCGTCGCATATAGAAACGGCTGCCTGATAGAAAGACGGGCAGGATGGCAACAATCAGCCATGGCAGTGAAGGGTCTAAAAAGTAGAAGAATAGAAAGGCTGCCAGCAGTTGTATACTCGTGACGATGAATGCCGGGACAGAAGAGGTGAGCAATGTGACGATGGCGGTGGTGTCTTGTTCTACCCGGTTCACTACGTCTCCGGTATGGAAACGCTCCAATTCGTTCCAGCGGCTTTGCAGTAAGCGCGAGAAGAGGCGGTGGCGAAGGGCGTTGCCCGTCTCTATCTGCATACGGGTACTTATCCAAGTGTCAGCAGCTCCGCACAGTAATTGGGCAGTCAGCAGGACAACGGTGAGAACGGCGATATGCGTCAGGTTGTCGTCTGTTATTCCGGTAGCGGTGTCTATCACCCGTTTGGTTGCATAGATAAAGGCTAGGGCAAAGGCCACGCCCAGAATGCCGGTGAGGCAACTTAGCAGGATACGTCCGCGTTGTTCGGCAGATACCTCTCGAATATACCTAAGTTTTTCACGTCTGTCCTTTTTCACTTTTTTGTCCTTCTGTTGCTTTTTCATTCCTTTTATTTTCCGGGTTCTTTTATTTCTTTGTCCTTGCTTTCTTGTCTTTTACTCCTTTTGATCGGTTTATTTGTATAGCTATCGTTCCCCCTATCAGAGTCACGGGATACCAGAGTGCTTCGTACGGTGCAAATTGACGCAGTTCGTTGCAGCGTCGGGTGGCGCGGCAGAAGGTGTACCACTTTCCTGCCCAATATCCTTTGGGGCGTGGCTTGATGCGGTTATCATGTTGCCCGAAGTTACCGGTAGACAGGATGTCTTCCAATAATTGTTCTCCTATCTGCTTGGTGCCTTCCAAGGGGAAAGGAAGCCGGTTAGCGGGCAATCCCAGTCGGGTGACGGCAATGTAGCCGAATGCTTGTGCGGCATGCAATAGTCCGAGGTCCTGCAACTGGCGAAGCAGGGTGGTGGCATCTATTTCTTTGTGGCGATTGGCAAGCAGACAAGTCCAGTCGCATAGCTGGCGCAGGCCGATTCCGCTGTTCAGGAAATGTACAAAGGCATGCAGGAAGATATAAAGTGCATTGAAGGTGGCCGGAGGTATGGCGATACTGACGGCCTTCGAGTCCTCTTTCCCGGTTTCGGAGAATAGGGCATAGTCTGTTTCCTGCGGGTACCATTTTCTGATAATCTGCTGAAAGTACCGGTTGGCAAGCGGACTGTTCAGCCGGAGGATGATGCGGTGGTTCTCGATGTGTACTCCTTTCAAACTGTAGCTAGCATGCTTGTCGGACGCTTCTCCCTCGACTATGGCGCCTTGTTGCAGCAGGAGGCGGTTGGCTATGGGTTGCCCTTGTTTTCCTAAATAGATGTCGATGTCTCCGCATTGCCGGTGCAAGGGAGTGCGGTAGTTGGTGCCGATGCCTTGCCCTTTCAGCAGTACGGGATGCAGCCCGGCTTCCCGGTAAAGGGTATTGAGTTCGGGCAGAAGCTGGTTGAGGCGTTTGTTGGCTTGTTCTATCTGTGCAGTCCGGGCAGCCCATTTCAGATAGAGGACGCGTGGAGGGCGCAGTTCGGCCGGCAGACTGCTTATGCCGTCAAAAGTCAGTGCAAGCAGGGCTTGTGAGTTTGCCATGCGGTACACGGTTTCCCAGTCGTCCGGCGAGACCGACCGGAAGAGTTGTCGGTCTGCCGGAGTGCCCCACAGGCCGGAGCGTACCAATGAAAAGAAAGCGTGTTGCATATCCGTCCTTATTCTATGATTCCTTCGCGGTCGAGGGAGTCGATAAACTTCTGCGCATCGCGACGGGCCGATTCGTTATCTACATCATAGCGGCTGGTCAGGGCTTCTGTCACGCTGTCTGTATCGAACTCTTTGTTTTCTATCTCTTGCCAAAGCATGGCGGAAGTTTGGTTCAGGCTGATGACTTTGCTGAAGTCCACGTTCGACGAGCCGTCTTGCATGATGATGTAGTCATCGCCTATCCGGTGCAGGATAAATCCTTGTTTGATTTTCATGGTTATTTTGTTTTATATTCTTCTGAACAGGGCGAGCAGCCAGCGGCGAGCGGGGTTTAGCTTCATCCACCAGTAGGAGTAGAGCTTCCAGACTTTGCCGTCGGCGGTGTACCGTTTGTCTTTTCGCATGGCTTCGGTCATGACGCCCATTACCCGTCCGATGTCGGTTTCTTCGGTCTGGGCGAGGTTGCCGTCGCCTTGCAGGATGAGTATGTCTCCGTTCCGACGGATGATGCGGTGAAAGACGATGCGTTCCGTCAGGTCGCGTGCCAGTACGGTGACGCCCGGTTGCAGCTGTTCTGTGGTGAAATCGCCCAGTGTCACCCGGTCACGGCGGTCCACTAAGAAAGGATTCATGCTGTTGCCCCGCACGGTGATGGTTACTGTATGTCCCTCTTTGATGAGACGCGCCACTTCGGGAAGCAATATCTCGTTGGGAATGCTTTTCTTCATCGGCTGTTCAGTTCATCATTCATAACTTATCCTTCTACCGTCTTTCTGCAAAGTTCCGTCGCTTCACGGTCGGGCAGGCATTTCAGATGATAGACGGGTGCCAGCGTGGCAAGTTCCGTCACAGTGGCGACAATGGCGTTATAGATTTCCTTGTTCTGCTTCAGGCAAGAGCAGGAGGGGAGGAGGGTGGCGAAAGCATGTGCTGCTCTCTCTTGCTCTATTTCATTCTGCGGTGCTTGTTCCAAGCGGACGAAGGCGCCTACGGTCATGGATTCTTTCCGATAGCAAGGTGTCTTTCCGCTCCACGGAGAACCGAAAACAGTGGCTTGCTTGCCGAGGCTGTCCACATGTACTATCGGATTGTCATCGTTCAGTAGATGGCAGTCCGAGAACTGTTGCAGCCAGAGCCCGGTGTGCGTACTTTTGCCCGTGCCGCTTTTCCCTAAGAAGAGGTAGCCTTTGCCTGTTTCAGTAGCGACAACCGAGGCATGCATCAGCAGTGTATGGTGGCGGGCGGCATTGAAGGCATAGAGCATCATCAAGAAGTTGTTCAGTACGAAGTTCGTTTCGTTTTCCGGAGCCGGTGTTTCTGTCCTGCAGGCCGGTAGGTGGATGAAGCATTGCCTGAAGTTATCGTTGCACTCCATCCAATAGTTTTTCCCGCTTTTCCGTGGGGTGATGGATACAAGGTGTGAGCTGTGGGGCAAAGGGCGAATGATGCAATCGGCATCTTCCCAGTTGAAACATATATCATCGGGAGTTTTCGCTATGGTTCGTTTTGTCGTTGTTTCGTCATCGTCTATCTCTGTTTCAAAGATTACTTTTTGCGTCGTGTCTATTGTCGTGATGAACGGAATCAGTGAAGGCAGCGCCTTGAATATATTGAAGTCGGAAGGTTTCACCATGCGAAAGGTGTGCGGTCCTACTTGATAATCCAATATCTGTATTCTCATATGTTTTGATTGTTAGTTGTTATTCATGATACTTTGGGCTACTCAGAAAAATAATGAATGTTTGTGTGAATGAGGAAGATTTGAGAGATTTTTCAACTGTCTTGTTGTCATTCTTTAGACGCGGAGGACGCAGATCTATAAAAGAAAATCCGCTGTCCGCCGCATCTAAAAGATAGTAATAAGGCGATTCCGATATCTCTTCGTTTGGTTTGCGAGGATATATTGCT
Organism: Bacteroides sp. AM44-19; assembly: GCF_003603395.1. Classification (NCBI taxonomy): domain Bacteria; kingdom Pseudomonadati; phylum Bacteroidota; class Bacteroidia; order Bacteroidales; family Bacteroidaceae; genus Bacteroides; species Bacteroides sp. AM44-19. The sequence goes on from NZ_QTNB01000021.1 coordinate 51,616, forward strand.
TCCTTTCTTAGAATTTGGCTTATCGGTTCTCCTGACTTGTTTGGCCAACAATATATTCTTTCCTCCCATCACCGACTTTGTGGGCTGCTGTATATACACTGCCGTCACGGGTAACCTCGTAGCCTGTTACCAAATAGGACTCATTGTCGTCCATATTCGGATTTGCCGGGTTGAAATTGATGAACGTTCCACCGGACACCTGGATGCTGGCAGTGTTCTTGTCTGTATTCTTTAAGTTCAGTACCCAGTATCTGCCATCCGTGTCGTTGTTGGGTGTACCATATTTGCCGGATTCAAATGTTCCTCCATAGATATTGATTTTCCCATTCTCTCTTGCATAAATCAGGTCTATCTGGGTGTTCAGTTTCTGGGTGTTATAGTAAGAACCGCCATGAATATTTACTGTCCCGTATCCTCGGGCTTCAATTACCATGCGATAACCATCGTCTTTCGCTGTAGCAGATGCATCGCACTTCACATTGCCGTTGCCTGAAATGTTTAGTGTTCCGTTCTGTACAGTAAAGATTTGTGTGAAAGGAGTGGCATCAGCTGTTTCTGAGGAATTGATGATGTCGTGGCCATTCAGGTTTAAGTTTGCCGTTGCGTTTGCAGCATTCAATATGTAGCCTGTGGCAAGCTCCGTCTTGGCGATGTTGATATTTGAGAGAAGTTTTATATCCACAGTTGCGTTGGTTGCCATGTACTTCAGTACGCTTGGGTCGGAGAATGTACCTCCGGAAACAGAGATGATACTTTGGGCATTTTCGGTTCCCACGGATGTATCTACCTTTAAGTCACCGTTGAAAGTACCGCTTGTGATATTCAGCTTCATAAGTTCGGTATTTCCTGCACTCTTGGAAATTTCCACTTTTCCATTGATGACGCTCGTACCGCTTACCGTAACCGTGACTCCAGCAGTGTACTTTGCATAGCCGCATACGTCGAATGCAAATTGATTCGCATTGCTTCCTGCGTTGATAGTGGTATTGTTGATGCTTATGTTGCCACAATTGTTGCTTACTACGTATTGGGCATTTGTGTCTTCTACTGTCATATTATCTAATGTCAGGTTGCAGTAGTTCTGAATCATGATTTTGTTGTTGTCACTCTTCAGCGTTCCGTTCTTGAAAGTAACGTTTGAACCTTCGAGTAATTGACAGCTGTTCGTTTCGGTGCCGGTGGAACCTACGGTCGGGTCAGCAAGTGTAAGAATCTTGCCGCCTAAGTCCATCGTCAAGGTTTGTCCGCTTGTGGTCTTGAATCCCGGGCAGGTCTTGTCGGCGGTCAACTTTATGTTCACATTTGCATTTGCCTTCATGTACTTCAGCGCGCTTGGGTCGGAGAATGTACCGCCGGTAACGTTGATGACCGGTGTATAAGTGGTGCCTTCTGTGATGAGTGACTTTGCTTCGGCAATCAGTGTACCGCCTTTGATGTTTACTGTGGCAATGCCATATGCTCCACTTACGTTGATGGCGGCGCAGTCCAGTCCTCCGGTACCGTCGCCCCAGTTGCCGGTGCTACCTGTGCCTTTACTGGTAATCAAGGCTGTACCTTCCACATTCAGAGTGCCTCGTTGGATGCATACACCTCCTGCGGCACCATAAACCTTGCCGCCACTGATGGTCGTTGTGCCGGATTGGGGCAGATAGACTGCATAGTCAGCAGTAGAAATGAGTTCTCCGTCTGTGATGTTGATGATGGAGTTCTGCGTCTTGTAATTGCCGTTGCCTGCCACTGCAAACCATCCGGCTTCTATCTTGCCGCCTGTCATGGTGAAGTCTCCACCGTCCGTCACTCCGACGCCATATTGGCCGTTACTGTCCGGAGTCTCTCTGACTGCACTGATGTTGCCGCTTTCCATGGTCATGGAGGCATCTTCACCGGCTATTTCAATCAGACTGCCATTATAAGAAGCCGCTGTATAATCCTGGCTGGCAACTATCTTGCCTTTCTTCTCGGTAGAGCTGTCCTTCAGTGTCATCTTGCCCAAGACGATGATTTTGCCTGTTGCGCTGTTGTCGGCAGTCAGTGTATATCCGTTCAAGTCAAGAACCACGGACTTTCCGGCGGGTACACTGACGCTTTGCCCTGTGATGTCGGCATCGGCGGACAATTTAAAATCTTCGCCGTTGGCGAAAGCGGTCTTTAGGACTGCCACGTCGGATTGAACTACAAATTTGCTGTCGATTGTTGCCGGAAGTGATGCTTTAGTTCCTTTTATTATATAGATTGTGGTATCGCCGGCATCGTGTACCAATTGTTCTACCTTTCCATATATCTTCAAGTTACCGCCTTTTACGGTCAGCTTCTTTACGGTGACGCCTGCATTGATAATCAATGTCTGCTGGGCGGTAGTGGCAGTCACTTCATTGTAAGTGGCTTTATTGCCTACTGCTGCCAATGTAACGGTGGTGCTTGGCATGGTGATGGCTACAGAAGGAGCTTCTTGCTCTGCTGTGGTTTCCGGCACAGCCAAGGATACACTGTTGGTGGCAGTGGCGGCGGGAGTACTTACGCTGGTATTGGTCTTGTCGGTCAGCTTTAACGGGGCAGAAGTGCTGGTTGTCGGGGCTGTATTGAACGCCAGGTTGATGTCCGAGTTCTGTAAAACCGGGATGGCGATGCCGTCGTTGCTGCCAGAAGTGGTATTGAAGCTGCCGCTGACTGCAATGTCGGTTACGGTTGCTGCTGTCGGTGCTTCTTGTGGGAGATTTTTTGAATCAGCTAAAGCTGTACTAAGCGTACTGGGGGTTGTAGCCTCTACCACAACGCAATCCAAAGGAGGTACTACCAATATGTCTCTTCTCCCTAAGATTTTGTCATTAAGCGTCTTGGTAAAATATACCTTGTCGCTTCCATTCGTCAGTTGGGCAGTGATGGAACTATAAGTACCTGTGGGCAAAGGAATGTAGAAGTTGCGAGACTTTATATCAGCTGAAGCAGTGAAGGAGGCAGTGATTTCCTTGCTTCCATTGCTTGCTACCGTCAGTATCGGGTCTGCTGCGGTTAAGTCTACCGTACAAGTACCTGCAATGTTATTGGAGGCAATAATCTTGAAAGTAGTGGCCTCTGCCGGAATCTTGTTGACGGTCAGTTTTATCATGGCTGCCATGTGCTTGAAGGACAGAGCGCTCAGATTGTCGGGATTTGTCACCTTGGCATACATCGGGCCATTGCTGCTGCCGTTATAATTTGTAAGCGTGGCAGGTAGAGTCATGGTCAATGTATTGCCGCTTACGCTCATGTTTTGTTGGTAAGGATAGATGGAGAATACAGCCGTTTCTCCGCTTGGCTTGCTGCCGTTGAAAGTGGCGGAAGTTTGACCAGCACCGCTTGCATATTCTAATTTTGTATTGCTATAATTACTTTCTGCATTACTACAGAACAACCCTAGGGCATCGGTATCTTGCCATAGAATCTTGTATTTATCGTTTACGGTAGTACGGGTGTCGGTACCTGCGCCTTCAAACGTTGCGTTAACGGTGATGTTTCCTTTCCACCCGCTGTTTTCAAATTCCTCTTGGCTGCAACTGAATGCGGTCAAGGCAGCAGTTGCCATGCAGGCAACTTGCATAAGGTTTCTTAATTTCATCATAATGAAGTCCCCCTTAGTTTTCTACGGTTAAGATGTCATTGATTAGGTCTTCCAAGTCGCTGCTGGATGCCGAATTGTAGCTATGGGTAGAGGTGCTGCCCGAATAGGAGCGCGTAATGGGATGGTAAGGTTCGCCGCTTGTTGCAATGACTCCTTCATTCTCCATTTTGATAACTTCGATAGACGGAGTGATGTATGCTTCTCTACCGTCTGGTGTGTTCTGTTTCATATACACAAATTATTTAAAGGTTAAACAATAAAAAAAACGTGAGTAACTATGTTTGTATATCCTTTATTCAGGCCTTCGCATTGCCCTACAGATGAATATACAACAGTCACCCACGTCGTTTGTGTATATACCATCCCCCTGATGGGAGAAAACCATATAAACATAGACGTGAGCATCCTTGTTGTTATCTTCATCTGTAATTTTCAAAGTTGCGAAGTTTGAATAAAGAAGATAATTTCAATAATGCTCTTACTAATATGTAAATAAACCCACTACGCTATAGCGGATTTGTGACAAAGATAATTGTTTTTTGTTTAAGTGTATCTATGTTTCTCTATTTTTTTTGGGGAAAGGCTCACGTCTCTTTCATTTATAGGAGTTAGGAGAGTTATCACTTCTAACTCCCGATAACTCCTTCAAATATTTAGTAACTGTCTGCATTGTCTTTGAGGATGTTTTTCTGAGGAGCATAGCGGCTATGTGGCGAATAAAGAGAGGAAGACAGACCGAAAAGAAGCTGAATAAAATCTTTTTAAGCAAAATTAAAACAGAGATTTGATATACTTTAAACAGAACACCCTGCAAACTCCGGCTTACTCTGTCCGGCAGTTTGCAGGGTGTCTGCTTGGTTTTCTCGCGTGTACGTAGCTCCTTACGCCACGAACGGAAGTCGATGCCATAGCAATTTTTCATAATAAGACTTTCCATATTTTTGCAAATGTCCGTACTGCCTTTGGCTGAAACAATTTATATAAGTAATTGAAGTTTCGTAAGTGAGTATGCCTGCTGATAAATGGGAATTTATCGCACAGAGCGCGAAGCCTGCTCTCATAACCTATGGAGAGCACGAGTGAAAGCTTGTGGATTTTTATCTAAAACATAGGTATTCCTTTGCTCTTCTCCCTTTGTTTGTCTGCTGTGGCATAGGGAATTTATGACGCCTAACGGCCATGAACAACCCTGCTTTCGGCCATAAAGCGATCGCTTGACGACCGTAAGCAGGGTTGTTCATGGCCGTTAGGCGTCACTAACTCCAGAGCTATTGCGGATGAAGTACGTAGCCCGAACCTATTGCGCACAAGGCGCAAACGTATTATACAACGGTGTAAAAGACATTAGAGTGCATTATTCATAGTCGGCCTTTGACTCCCGATAACTCCTACTATGCCCCTACAGTCCAACTCCATATCTGTTGACTTCACAGTAAGGACAAGCCCGAAAATGCAGGAAAACCGAACCTGCCGATTCATGTAATCTGCATGCAGTATTATGGTAGGGGATAGCAGCTTACTGCAAAACTCAGGCGTTTCAGGCAGGTGGAAGCAAATTTTGCTTCCACCTTTTCAGGTTGCTTCCACCGCAGG
>NZ_QTNB01000022.1:0-42633 GCF_003603395.1 Bacteroides sp. AM44-19
TATTTAATTTTTAACCGACTAGTGACCAAAAAATTTTTAGTGGACACTAGTGAGTCTTTGTATTAATAACAAAGGAAGTGAATAAAGTTCAAACAAATGTACTTTTGGACATAAAAAATCTTATTCTACTCCTACAAAAAAACAAGGGATATGTTTGCAAACATATCCCTTGTGCTATACTTAAATGCTAGTGTACTCACATTTGGAGGCTATAATATCTCATTGCCTCCATCCAATTCTTACCAGCTGCGGTAAGAATGTGCTTAAATGAATTTGCAATCTTCTTTTTCATAATCTTAAAAAATTAAACTAATACCTGAAAACTAAAATTCAATACTTCACGAAAGGGGGGGAATGCTTAAAGCATTACGTAACCCCAAATGTTCTTATCGGCTTCGCCGACATGCTTAAAAAAACTCTTTAACATTTTCATTTTGTTATCCTCCTAAAATCAATCTTGTTATCCTTAAAAAATCTACTAGTTTTCTATTGTTTTCATGTTTTACAACACAAAAATAGAGCCTTTGTTCAAGATAACAAGCAAAAAACGGATAGAAAACATGTTTTATAACACATTTCTTGACTTAGGTCAATTTTTAGGGAGAAAGTGCAAGGATATTGACATACCATTGTAATAAGTCTGGGACATTCTGGCAGAAAGGGGACAAACTGTCACAGACAAAAAAGGCAGGATACTTAATAAAGCACCCTGCCCCTATTCATTACATAAAGTATTCTCTACTTTTCAGGAGTCTGCTCCAATGTAGCCACCAAGAAATCATAGAACTTGGAAACAGTAGGAATTAACGCACGCTCGTCCGGTGAATGCGGAGAACGCAAAGTGGGACCGAAAGAAATCATATCGAGTCCTGGACAATTGGCACCAATAATACCGCATTCCAGACCTGCGTGAATAACCTTCACGGCAGGTTCCACACCAAACTGCTGCTTATAGGACAGCTTCATGGCATGCAGTATAGGAGAATCCACATTAGGCTGCCATCCGGAATAGCCACCACTCAATTCCACCTTCATACCTGCCATAGCGAAACAAGCTGTCAGGCTGTCTGCCAGGAAATCCTTCATCGTATCGCAAGAACTACGCGCCAAAATACGAACTTCGGCCTTACCGTCTGCAATGATTACGATAGCCAAATTGGAGGAAGTTTCTACAGTATCGGGAACAGTAGGAATCATACGCATCACACCATTCTGGCAAGCCATCAACACGTTAATCATATTATCCTGGATTTCTGAAGGAACAACGGCAGTGGGTAGAGTTACCTCTTCTATACTCAGGGTAATACCACTTTCAATCGGAGCATATTCGTCATTCAGTTGTGCCTCGTATTCCTTCATATAATCTTCCAAACCGTCCATATCCTCAAGATTGAACACCAATACTGCATGTGCTTCGCGAGGGATAGCATTACGCATATTACCACCTTCAAAACTTGCCAGCTGGGAGTCAAACTCAATCAGCAAATCATGTACGATGCGTGCCAGCAATTTATTGGCATTACCGCGCCCTTCATTGATTTCCAAACCGGAGTGACCGCCACGCAAACCTTTCAGCGTAATCTTACGAGCAACGAAATCGGCCATAGGCGTCTCCTCCTTATATTCCAAAGTAGCAGTAATATCAAGACCACCGGCACAGCCGATATAGAGTTCGCCTTCGTCCTCAGAATCAAGGTTCAGCAGAATTTCCCCTTGCATAGTTCCGGGTTTCAAACCGAATGCACCATACATTCCCGTTTCTTCATCCTTGGTTATCAGAGCTTCCAATGGGCCATGCTTCAAGTTATTATCTTCGAGCACCGCCATAATGGCAGCTACTCCCAAACCATTATCTGCTCCCAGCGTGGTTCCTTTGGCTTTCACCCAATCACCCTCAACATAGGTTTCAATGGGATCTGTTGTAAAATCGTGAATAGTATCGTTGTTCTTCTGAGGCACCATGTCCATATGCGCCTGAAGGATGATGCCTTTGCGATTTTCCATACCCGGAGTGGCAGGCTTACGAATAATAACATTGCCGACCTCGTCGACAAATGATTCCAACCCCAAGCCTTTTCCAAAATCAATAAGGAATTTGGTAATCTTCTCCATATGTCCTGACGGACGGGGAATCTGGGTCAGTGAATAAAAGTGCTTCCATACATTCTGTGGAGCTAACTGTAAGATTGTACTCATAATTCTAAAAAGTTAGTTTTCGCAAATATAACGGTTTATTCCCGGAAAGTACAATAAACCGGGATTTTTCTAAAGTACTAAATCATCAGCTATCTTAAACATGGCTTTTACATCTTCACATATTGCGATAGAACATCTGCACCTAATATAGCTACCATATTTAGGAATTTCTCCCACTTCTATATCCAAGCAACAATATCGTTTAAAGAAACCAATCTTCCAACAACCTTTAGGCTTCAGTACTTATAAGGAAGTACTGAAGTACTTGCAAAGAAGTATTACAGTACTTTTAAAGGAGTACTCTCTATAAGTACTGTCTCTGTCCTCTAACACAAGAAGTGACAATATAGGAACCCACCACAAGAAACGTCTATTTCTTTGCCCTATTCGCCAATGCCAGGTGCAACGACCCGTAGATGCCTAACACTATCACCAGCAACGTCTGTATGCCATGCACTATCAGAGCAAATATACCCGCATCCGTAGCATTTACCCCATAAAGCATCATCATAGTGATGACAGCAAAGTGCCAGGGTCCTGCCCCGTTGGGCGTGGGAACAATGACTGCAAACGTTCCGCCGACAAACATCACCAGCCCGGCAAGGAAACTAAGGTGCTCCGTAAACTGGAAGCAATAGAAAGTTATATAGAAATGATAGAAATAGCATAGCCAAATAAGTAAAGTGTAAAGAACAAACAAAGGCACATTCTTCACATTCTTAAGCGACATCACACCTTCCCATATATTCAAGACTACTCCCTTTACCTTTTCAAAAAAAGAAAGCATACGCAACAGAAAATAGAGAAGTACCAAAACACCAATAATAGAAAAAAGAGCCACATAAAACCAAGGGGAAGTCACAAGATGCACCAGCGAAGGAATCTTGGTGCCCGTCTCCTCGAAAAAACGGAAAAAGACAGGCATCTGCGCCAAAAAAGTAATCCCCGTAATCAGCAGAATGCAAAGCGTATCTACCAACCGCTCCGTCACCACCGTCCCCAGGGACTTTGCAAAGGAAACATTATCATATTTGGCAAGTACTCCACAACGCGAAACCTCTCCCACACGGGGCAGTACCAGATTGGTGGCATAAGATACAAAAATGGCATCAACGCAATCGCTTGTTTTGGGATGAGCATCCAGCGGCTCCAAAGTCTGCTTCCAACGCCAGCCTCGTAACACATGGCTCATCACACCGAAGAACAAGGACAACAACATCCACCACCAGTTCGTCTGATGAAGGAGAACTTCTTCTGCCTTTGAAAAGTCAAAATCACGATATACCCAATAGAGGATAAAACCACCCAATAAAATGGGTAAGATGATTTTCAACGTCTTTTTTAGCAGCTTATTCATACGATATTCCCAAATTCTTCATTCTTCATTCTTCATTCTTCATTGAAAAGAACTACCTTTGCTCCGTGTAAAGATAGGTTGTTGTTCACACTACAGCCTACGTTTACGGAGCAAAAGTAATGATTTAGTTGATACATGAGAGTAGTTAAACCTAAAAAGTTTCTCGGGCAACACTTCCTGAAAGACCTGAAAGTGGCACAAGACATTGCCGACACGGTAGATGTCTGTCCCGAAATTCCCATCCTCGAAGTTGGTCCGGGAATGGGAGTACTGACCCAGTTTCTTCTGCCCAAAGAACGCAACGTCAAAGTAGTAGAACTGGACTACGAGTCAGTGGCCTACCTACGGGAAGCCTATCCGCAACTGGAAGACAACATTATTGAGGACGACTTCCTCAAAATGAACCTGCAACGGTTGTTTGGCGGGCAACCTTTTGTGCTGACGGGAAACTATCCTTATAATATCTCCAGCCAGATATTCTTCAAAATGCTGGAATATAAGGATCTGATTCCCTGCTGTACGGGTATGATACAAAAGGAAGTAGCCGAGCGCATAGCCGCCGGGCCGGGCAGCAAGACATACGGAATCCTAAGTGTACTGATACAAGCATGGTACAAAGTGGAGTACTTGTTTACGGTACACGAACATGTCTTCAACCCGCCCCCAAAAGTTAAAAGTGCCGTCATCTGCATGATGCGCAATGAAACGCACGATTTAGGCTGCGACGAGAAATTGTTCAAGCAAGTAGTGAAAACCACGTTCAACCAACGACGCAAGACTCTGCGGAACTCCATAAAACCGATACTCGGCAAAGACTGTCCACTGACGGAGGACGTATTATTTAATAAACGCCCGGAACAACTGTCCGTACAGGAATTTATTCAGCTGACCAACCAAGTGGAACAGGCATTGAGAACGATTAATGATTAATGGCTAGTGATTAAACACGAACAATCATGGAAATAGACGAAGAATACATAGACAAAGTCAAAAGCCTGATAGAACAGAAAGACGCGGAAAACGTCAAAACACTTTTGACCGATCTTCACCCGGCGGATATTGCAGAACTGTGCAATGACCTCGGCTTGGAGGAAGCCCGCTTCGTTTACCGCCTCCTTGACAACGAAACGGCAGCGGACGTACTGGTTGAAATGGACGAAGACATCCGGAAAGAATTCCTGGAACTTCTTCCTTCGGAGACCATTGCCAAGCGTTTCGTGGATTATATGGACACGGACGATGCCGTAGACCTGATGCGCGAACTTGATGAAGACAAGCAGGAGGAAGTACTTTCGCACATCGAAGATATAGAACAAGCCGGTGACATCGTTGACCTGCTGAAATATGATGAAGACACTGCCGGTGGTTTGATGGGTACGGAAATGGTGACTGTCAATGAAAACTGGAGTATGCCGGAGTGCCTGAAGGAAATGCGCCTGCAAGCTGAAAAGCTGGATGAAATTTACTACGTATACGTCATCGACGACGAAGACCGTCTGCAAGGGGTATTCCCATTGAAGAAAATGATAACTTCCCCTTCTGTCTCCAAGGTAAAGCATGTGATGCGGAAAGATCCTATCTCCGTCCATGTAGATACCCCCATTGACGAAGTGGTACAAATCATCGAAAAGTATGACTTGGTGGCAGCTCCTGTTGTAGACAGTATCGGGCGTCTGGTAGGCCAGATTACCGTAGACGACGTCATGGACGAAGTCCGCGAACAGTCGGAACGTGATTACCAGTTGGCATCCGGTTTGTCCCAAGATGTAGAAACGGACGATAATGTCATGCGCCAGACTTCTGCCCGCCTTCCATGGTTACTTATCGGTATGTTAGGTGGTATAGGCAACTCCATGATATTGGGTAACTTCGACACGACTTTCGCCGCCCATCCGGAAATGGCCCTTTATATTCCGTTGATTGGTGGTACGGGGGGAAACGTGGGAACCCAGTCGTCTGCCATCATCGTGCAAGGCCTTGCCAACAGCTCACTGGATGCCAAAGACACCTTCAAGCAGGTAGCCAAGGAAGCAGTAGTGGCGGTCATCAATGCCACCATCATCTCCCTGCTGGTATACATCTATAATTTTATCCGGTTCGGAGCTACGGCTACGGTCACTTATTCCGTCTCCATCAGCCTCTTTGCAGTCGTCATGTTCGCCTCCATCTTCGGAACGCTAGTCCCCATGACTTTAGAGAAACTGAAGGTTGACCCGGCCATTGCCACCGGCCCGTTTATCTCCATTACCAATGACATTATAGGCATGATGCTGTACATGGGTATCACTGTCTTACTGTCATAAAAACAAGAAAATAGAAAAAAATCAAGGCAAATTGTATGAAGTAATCATTTTATTTCATTAATTTGTAGCCTAATGTAACCCGAACGGGAGGAACCCGTTTCTAAAAAAGTAAATACAATGACGGACACTCATGACACTAATCTCCCCGAAAAGCCGGTGGAATTAGAAGAAGAAAAGAAGGCAGCAGAGGTTTCTGAACCGGCAACAACAGAAACTCCCGCTGAAGAAATCGTTTCGGAAAAGCCGGTAGAGCCAGTTCAGAAGCTCACGAAAGAGGAAATACTTGCCAAACTCAAAGAGGTGGTTGCAGACGTGGAGAACGTGGCAAAACCTGAAATAGACGGTTTGAAGCAATCTTTCTACAAGCTGCACAATGCTGAGCAGGAAGCGGCCAGAAAACTGTTCATTGAAAACGGAGGCGCCGCGGAGAACTTTGTTCCACAAACAGACAGTGTGGAAGAAGAGTTCAAGAATATCATGTCCGTCATCAAAGAAAAAAGAAGCGCACTCACAGCCGAACTGGAGAAGCAGAAGGAAATGAACCTGCAGGTAAAGCTTTCCATCATCGAAGAGCTGAAGGAGCTGGTTGAATCTCCAGATGACGCCAACAAGAGCTATACGGAGTTCAAGAAACTACAGCAGCAATGGAACGAAGTTAAACTCGTTCCGCAAGCTAAGGTCAACGAGCTTTGGAAAAACTACCAATTGTATGTTGAGAAATTCTATGACCTTCTGAAACTGAACAATGAATTCCGCGAATACGATTTCAAGAAGAATTTGGAAATCAAGACACATCTCTGTGAAGCTGCCGAAAAGCTGGCGGATGAAGCGGATGTAGTTTCAGCTTTCCATCAGTTACAGAAGCTACATCAAGAATTTCGTGATACAGGGCCGGTAGCCAAGGAACTACGCGACGAAATCTGGGCACGTTTCAAAGCTGCCTCTACAACCGTAAATCGACGTCACCAGCAACATTTCGAAGCGTTGAAGGAAGTGGAACAACACAATCTTGACCAAAAGACCGTAATTTGCGAAATCATAGAAGCCATCGACTACAAAGAACTGACAAACTTTGCTTCTTGGGAGAGCAAAACGCAAGAAGTCATCGCACTTCAAAACAAATGGAAGACCATCGGTTTCGCTCCGCAAAAAATGAACGTGAAGATTTTCGAACGTTTCCGCAAAGCGTGCGACGAGTTCTTCCGTAAAAAGGGAGAGTTCTTCAAGACCCTGAAGGAAGGTATGAACGAAAACCTGGAAAAGAAGCGTGCCTTGTGCGAAAAAGCAGAAGCTCTTAAGGACAGTACCGACTGGAAAGTAACTGCCGATGAACTGACCAAACTTCAGAAAGAATGGAAAACCATCGGTCCGGTAGCAAAGAAATATTCGGATGCCGTATGGAAACGTTTCATCTCCGCTTGTGACTACTTCTTCGAACAAAAGAACAAAGCCACTTCTTCACAGCGCAGCGTAGAGCAGGAAAATCTGGAAAAGAAAAAAAACATCATCGAGAAACTGAATGCTATCGATGACCAAATGGATACGGAGGAAGCTACCCAACTGGTACGCGACCTCATGAAAGAATGGAACGGCGTAGGACATGTACCTTTCAAAGAGAAAGACCGAATCTATAAGCAATACCATAGTCAGATAGACAAATTGTTTGAACGCTTCAACATCAGTGCCTCCAACAAGAAGCTAAGCAATTTCAAGTCGACTATCAGCTCCATTCAGGAAGGTAGTCCACAAGCCCTTTACCGGGAACGTGAGAAGCTGGTACGTGCCTTCGACAATATGAAGAACGAGCTCCAGACATATGAAAACAATCTCGGCTTCCTGACCACTTCTTCCAAGAAGGGAAATAGTCTGCTGACAGAAATCAACCGCAAGGTGGAAAAGCTGAAAGCAGACATCGAGCTTGTGAAAGAAAAGATAAAAGTGGTGGACGAGAACATCAAAAACCAAGGATAACGTAACAAGATAAGACTTAATAAAAAAGGAACCCGCCCCTACAGCTATGCAGCCGTGGGGGCGGGCCTACTTTTATACCCCTTATCAATGATGGAACAGACGGATACCCGTGAACGACATGGCAATGCCATATTTATCGCAAGTTTCAATCACATGGTCATCGCGTACAGAACCACCCGCTTGGGCAATGTAATCTACTCCACTCTTATGGGCACGCTCAATATTGTCTCCAAAAGGGAAGAATGCATCCGAACCCAAAGAAACACCTTTCAATGTATCCAACCAAGCCCGTTTTTCTTCACGGGTCAGCACTTCAGGTTTCTCCGTAAAGAACTGCTGCCAAACACCGTTAGCCAGCACATCGTCATGGTCTTCACTGATATAGACATCAATCGTATTATCACGGTCGGCACGGCGGATTTTCTCTACCCATGGCAAATTCAACACCTTCGGATGCTGGCGTAAATACCAAATGTCGGCCTTGTTGCCCGCCAAGCGAGTACAGTGGATACGGCTCTGCTGGCCGGCACCAATACCGATAGCCTGACCGTCCTTCACATAGCATACAGAATTCGACTGCGTATATTTCAAAGTGATAAGGGCTATCATCAAATCACGTTTCGCTGCTTCCGGGAAATTCTTATTCCGAGTAGGAATATTCGCAAAGAGTTCATCTCCATTCAGCTTTATCTCATTACGTCCCTGCTCAAACGTGATACCAAAGACATCCTTATGTTCAATCGGGGCAGGCTTATAGCCGGGACTTATCTGAATCACATTGTAAGTTCCTTTACGCTTTTCCCTCAAGATAGCCAGTGCTTCGTCCGTATACCCCGGAGCAATAACGCCATCCGAGACCTCGCGGTTAATAAAACGTGCAGTAGCCTCGTCGCACACATCACTCAAAGCGATAAAGTCACCATAGGAAGACATACGGTCGGCACCGCGGGCACGCACATATGCGCAAGCAAGCGGAGAGAGCGGAAGATTATCCACAAAATAAATCTTCTTCATTGTCTCGTTGAGTTCCAAGCCGATGGCGGCACCCGCCGGACTGACGTGTTTGAATGAAGTTGCAGCAGGCATACCGGTCGCCTCTTTCAGTTCCTTTACCAACTGCCATCCATTCAAGGCATCCATAAAATTAATATACCCCGGACGTCCATTCAAAACCTCAATAGGTAACTCCCCCTCCTGCATGAAAATGCGAGCCGGCTTCTGGTTAGGGTTACAGCCGTACTTCAGTGCTAATTCTTTTGCCATAAAATTCTGCTTTAATGTTGAAATGCTACAAATTTACAGAATATTTCCGGCTTACAGAAGCCTTGTCACTGAATTTGCCACCGAATGCCTACACTGAAATTTTCGTACATGGTCGAAAAGCAACAAAAAACCACTAAAACTTGCGATTTTAGTGGTTTTTTGACTTAAATAAGGTAAGTTCGTTGGGCTACCTGGATTCGAACCAGGAATGACAGGACCAGAATCTGTAGTGTTACCATTACACCATAGCCCAATTGTTATTATTTCCGTTTTGCGGTTGCAAAGATACAAAGATTTCTATAAATCAAAACAAAAACAAGTATTTTTTTCGCAAAAAACTGATAAGATACCGTAATCCAAAGGATTATATAACTAAAAAAAATCAAAAATTGAAAGAGTTTTCCTCTTTTGCGTGTTTGATATGAGAAATCAACGTATATTTGTCAACTGTTTTAATATAATAATGTATAATGAACGAAACGAAGAAACTGATTCAACAGATAACAGAAGGTATTCAAGATAAAAAAGGAAAAAAAATCGTCATCGCAGATCTGACAAAAATCGACGATACAATATGCAATTATTTCGTCATCTGCCAAGGAAACTCTCCCAGCCAAGTGACAGCCATTGTAGAATCCATCAGGGACTTCACACGCAAGGGTGCCGATACCAAGCCCTTTGCCGTAGACGGGCTGCGCAATGCCGAATGGGTAGCTATGGACTACTCGGACATATTGGTGCATGTCTTCCTGCCTGAAACAAGGGAATTCTACAATCTGGAGCACCTATGGGCAGACGCCAAATTAACTCAAATTCCTGACCTCGATTAATCAAAACGTATGGACAATAATACCAACAAGAAACCCAATAAAGTGAATATGCCCAAGTTCAACCTGAACTGGCTGTATATGATTATAGCGATGATGTTGCTGGGGTTGTACCTGACCAATGAAAGTGGTACGGCAACTAAAAACATCTCTTATGATGAATTCCAGCAATATGTACGAGACGGTTATATAAGCAAAGTCATCGGCTACGACGACAATTCCGTCGAAGCATACGTCAAACCCCAGCACGTAGGAAACGTATTTCGTCAGGACTCCAGCCGCGTAGGCAAGAATCCGCTTATTACGACCGAGGCCCCCTCACGCGAGAGCCTAGGTAATTTCCTGCAAAAGGAAAGAGACGACGCCCACTTTGACGGCTCCATTAACTACGAAAAAAAGCGGAACTACTTCGGTGCCATTTTGTGGCAGATTCTCCCCTTTGCATTCCTTATCGGTTTCTGGATTTTCATGTCCCGCCGCATGAGCGGTGGTGGAGGCATGGGCGGAGGTGGAGGCATCTTCAGCGTAGGAAAGTCCAAGGCCCAATTGTTTGAAAAAGGTTCCCCCATCAAGATTACATTCAAGGATGTGGCAGGACTTGCTGAAGCCAAGCAAGAGGTAGAAGAAATTGTCGAGTTCTTGAAAGAGCCCCAGAAATATACCGATTTGGGAGGTAAGATACCCAAGGGCGCCTTGCTGGTAGGCCCTCCGGGAACCGGAAAGACCCTGCTTGCAAAGGCCGTGGCCGGAGAAGCCAACGTACCTTTCTTCTCTTTGGCAGGTTCCGACTTTGTGGAAATGTTTGTCGGCGTGGGAGCTTCCCGTGTCCGCGATTTGTTCCGCCAAGCAAAGGAAAAAGCGCCTTGTATCGTGTTCATCGACGAGATTGACGCTGTAGGGCGTGCCCGTGCCAAAGCAGCCGCTATGGGTGGCAACGACGAGCGCGAGAACACATTGAACCAGTTACTGACCGAGATGGACGGTTTCGGCTCCAATAGTGGTGTTATCATCTTGGCCGCCACCAACCGCGTGGACGTTTTGGATAAGGCATTGCTGCGCGCCGGACGTTTTGACCGCCAGATACATGTAGACCTACCCGACCTTAATGAGCGTAAGGAAGTATTCGGTGTACACCTGCGCCCCATCAAGATAGACAATAGTGTGGATGTAGACCTTCTGGCACGCCAGACTCCCGGATTCTCGGGGGCAGACATTGCCAATGTATGTAACGAAGCAGCTTTGATAGCCGCCCGCCACGGCAAAAAGTTTGTCGGAAAGCAAGACTTCCTGGACGCTGTAGACCGCATTGTGGGTGGGTTGGAAAAGAAAACCAAAATCACTACCGAGGCCGAACGCCGTTCCATTGCCATACACGAAGCCGGCCATGCCAGTATCTCCTGGTTACTGGAATACGCCAATCCACTGATTAAAGTAACCATTGTACCCCGTGGACGCGCTTTGGGCGCGGCTTGGTATCTGCCGGAAGAACGGCAAATCACCACTAAGGAACAGATGCTCGATGAGATGTGTGCCACCTTGGGAGGACGTGCTGCCGAAGACCTATTCTTAGGTAGAATATCCACCGGAGCCATGAATGACTTGGAACGCGTGACCAAGCAGGCGTACGGTATGATTGCCTATCTGGGTATGAGCGAAAAACTCCCCAACCTCTGTTACTATAATAATGAGGAATATTCCTTCAACCGCCCGTATAGCGAAAAGACTGCGGAACTGATTGACGAAGAAGTGAAGCAGATGGTCAACGAACAGTACGAACGTGCCAAGAAAATATTGTCCGAAAACCAAGAAGGGCACAACCGGCTGGCACAACTGCTGATTGACAAAGAAGTAATCTTTGCCGAAGACGTTGAACACATCTTTGGGAAACGTCCATGGGCTTCCCGTTCGGAAGAAATCAGTGCAAACAAGACTGCTGCCGAGCTGAAAAAAGCGGAGCAAGAAGAAGAGCAAAAAGCCATAGAAGCAGAAAAGGAAGTTAAGGAAGAAGAAGAAAAGCATGAAAAATAACTTTATCCAACGTGCCGTTACCGGCGTGTTATTCGTCATAGTATTGGTGGGCTGTATTCTTTACAGCCCCCTTTCGTTCGGTATACTGTTCACCATTATCAGCGCACTGAGCGTACATGAGTTTGCCCAATTAGTCAGCAAGAGCGGCGAAGTAAGCATAAACAAGACCATCACTGCATTGGGGGGAGCCTACCTTTTCCTTGCATTGATGAGTTTCTGTACCCAGCAGTCTGTAGGAGCACGGGTATTCCTTCCTTATTTGGGACTATTGCTCTACATGATGATTACGGAACTTTACCTCAAGAAAAAGAATCCGACGGGTAACTGGGCCTACTCCATGCTAAGCCAATTGTACGTGGCACTCCCCTTTGCCCTGCTGAACGTACTTGCTTTTCAGAATTCCCCGGAAACGGGCAGTGTGACCTACAACCCTATTCTACCGCTTTCCATTTTCGTATTTATCTGGTTGAGCGATACAGGTGCCTATTGCGTAGGTTCGCTGATAGGCAAACACCGTCTGTTCGAACGCATCTCACCTAAAAAATCCTGGGAGGGCAGCATCGGCGGCGGAATATTCTCCATCGCTTCCTCTCTTGGCTTTGCACATTTCTTTCCTTTTATGCCAGGATGGCAATGGGTAGGTCTGGCAATCGTTGTCGTCATTTTCGGCACTTGGGGCGATCTGACCGAATCACTCATGAAACGCCAATTGGGCATCAAGGATTCCGGTAACATTCTGCCGGGGCATGGAGGGATGCTCGACCGTTTCGACAGTGCACTGATGGCAATTCCTGCAGCAGTTGTTTATCTATATGCCTTGACGATGTTCTAACGACGACTCACATGACCAAACTTACATAAAACAAATATAAAAAGAGCACCCGGGCAAGATGAATAACATCAAAATCCCGGGTGCTCTTTCTAACTATATACTCTCGCAAACTCTTTCTTACTTCAACTGCATATTGGACAAATCCACATTAGTAGTCAGCTTTTCATTACTCCCCGCAGTTTTCAAATCAAAGGTTACTTCCACCTCTCCATTCTCTTCTGAATTGAGTTTCAACTTGATGCCTTTGGTTTCAGAAGGGATGTCCAGACTGTTCAAGTTATAGGAGACAGCACCAGGACTACGACGTCCCGTCAAGTCATCATAGTCGTTATAGCGGAGTTCCAAATGGACATATCCATCTTCGCCATACAAAGCATCATCTTCTTGCGGACGCACCAGGCTGATGCGGTGTTTATTATCAGTCGAAGATGGCAGGTTCTGCATGAAAAAAATGTTCATATAGCCACCACTGATGGTAATATCACCTTTATATATAAGCACGGGGTCATTACCGAATTCCTCTTCGGTTTCGGGAATCAGCATCTCCACCTCTTTCGTCAAGACGTTCTGCAGACGCAGCAGCTTCACAGCATGGTCATATCCTGCATAGTTGTCCCACAAAGGATTGAACACGGTAATCACACGCTGCCCATCCACAGCATCATACCACCCAATGTCCGTATTTACCGGCCAGAGTGTCCCCCAGACATCGCAGTTTAAATAAAAGGCATTTCCCGTAACACGCACAGTAGCCCACAAAGGCGGGGTAAAATTACCCAAAGAATATCCGTCGTTATCATCACATGATTGCAAAGCGGGCATCACTGCCAAACATATTGCCATAAATAACCAATGTAGCTTTTTCATAATCAAAGTTCTTTTCATTTGTTTCTGTATAGAAAATACAAAAGCCGGGCATTTACTGCACCGGCTTTCCCCATTTTAACAAATTCTTAATTTTTCGACTATTCCTCCCTGCTCCTCCTCAACAATGCCACCATCTTGCGGGCAGCATGTTTGGGTGCCCCTGCCTCTCCCAGACGGGATGCCATATACTCATATCCCTCGAGCATCTGACGGCGGTATTCCTTATCGTACAAAATGCGGTTCAGCTCCGAGCGTACCTGCTCTACCGTCATGGTATCTGCAACCAGCTCTTTCACCACCTCCCGGTTGGCTATGAGATTGACCAGGGAAATGTACTTCACTTTCAGTATATGCCGTTTCAGGAAAGCGATAACCTTCCCTATCGGAGTATGGTAACATACCGCTTGCGGCACACGAAACAGAGCTGTTTCCAGCGTTGCCGTCCCCGAAGTGACCAGTGCAGCCTCTGCCTGCCTCAACAAAGGGAATGTCTTGTTGAAGATAATCTTCACGTCCACCCCACCCACATAACGTTTGTAATACTCGGGGGAAATACCCGGAGCACCGGCCAGCACCAGTTGATAATCGGGAAAAGAAGCTGCCGCACGAAGCATGTCGGGCAGATTGTCCTTGATTTCCTGCTTGCGGCTACCAGCCAGCAGAGCAATAACGGGTTTGGCCGAAAGTCCGTTTGCCCGGACAAAGTCGTCGAATGTCTCTGAGCTGGAAGCAAGAAAAGCCGTCACTTCATCCACTGTCGGATTGCCGACATAATGTATCGGATACCCGTGCTTCCCTTCAAAAAACTCCACCTCGAACGGTAGGATGGAGAACAGCTCATCCACATCCCGTTTAATATTCTTGATGCGGTATTCCTTCCATGCCCAAATCTTGGGAGAAATATAATAAAAGACAGGAATCCTTGTGTTGGCATGGACAAACTTGGCTATATCCAGATTAAAGCCCGGATAGTCCACCAAAATCAGCACATCCGGCTGCCACGCAACAATATCCTCCTTGCAGCGCTTCATATTGGCAAAGATGGTGCGCAGATGCAGCAATACGGGAATGAACCCCATATACGCCAACTCTTTGTAATGCTTCACCATCACACCGCCCACTGCAGCCATGAGGTCACCTCCGAAGAAACGGAACTCCGCTTGCGAGTCCTCCTCCTTCAATGCAGCCATCAGATGGGAGGCATGCAGGTCGCCGGAAGCTTCACCGACAATCAAGTAATACTTCATATCAATTGATAATTGTCAATTAATTCAGAACCATGCTTTCAGTTCATCAATCAAGCCGTATGCCGTTGCATCCACCGTGGTCGGGGTGATTGCCACATAACCGTTATCAAGCGCCCAATGGTCATTCTTCTCATTTTCGGCATCGTTGTTCTCAAACTCGCCGGTCAGCCAGTAGTAATGGGCATCTCCTCTATGGGCAAAGTTTTCCCATTCATTACTCCATTGCCCCTTGGTTTGTTCGCAAATCTTCACACCCTTCAATTCTTTGGTATCGGGGAAGTTGACATTGAGGCATGTCAACGGAGGGAGTCCTTTCTCCAATACCAGCCGGGCTATCTCGCGGATGTAAGGACCTGCGGGCTCAAAATCAGCGTTCGGCTCATGGTTGCAAAGGGAGAATCCGATGGAAGGCACTCCTTTCAGGCATCCCTCTATCACAACGCCCATCGTACCGGAATAATGCAGGTTTACAGAAGAATTGTCGCCGTGGTTGATGCCGCCTACCACCAAGTCGGGCTTGCGGTCGAGCACCGTATGAAAAGCCAGCTTCACACAATCGGTCGGCGTACCGGAACACTTGTATACCGTCAGCCCAACATCCTTACGGACCAACTGGTAGTGGATAGGTTCCGTTACAGTCAGCGCACACGCACTTCCAGAGCGGGGTGCATCCGGCGCCATTACCACAATCTCGCCCAGCGGACGGAGGAATTTGATTAACTCGCTAATACCTTTCGCAATGATGCCGTCATCATTGGAAATCAATATCAAAGGTCTCTGATTTTCCATAACTTTCTTTTTTATTATCGTGCAAAAGTAGCTAAAAAGGCTTTAAACAGAATACTACAAAGATAATAATTCTTTTGTATTCAAAGATATTTTCAGAAAAGGCTAACTTTGTACCGACAATAGTTGGAATATAATCATTCATAAAATCCATGCTATAATGAACACTTTTTGCCATTCTACCATTGCTGCACGCATCGAGACGGCAGCTGCCGCAATTATTCTGTTTCTAACAACCCTGACAAGCTGTGGCAGGAGCAGTTCTCCCGAGCCACTTGACCAATGGAATGACGGGACATCTACGCTTCACACGGCAGACCCGGTCATTGCAGAAGGCCGGAAGCTCTTCAACGACAAAGAATACCAAAATTTCCGACTCACCGGAGAAGCCCTCACACAACCCGGCTCCGAAGCAGGCCTCCTCTTTCATACGGACGGCGAGTCCGGTTATGAAGTGATATTCCGTAACGGAGACATCGACGGCACACGCAAGAGCGGCTCACTCGCCTCGGTGCGCAACCTCTATCGCTCACTCGCAAAAGATGGAGAATGGTTTGACTTCGAGATAACCGTACGCGGACAAAACATCATTGTCTGCATTAACGGGACCGAAGTTGTTTGTTATACCGAACCCGGACACCCATATCGCACAGAGGAGCACGCCCGGCAACTGCTGAGTCAAGGTTCCATTGCCCTGCAAGGCATACACGGCGAAGTGTCATTCCGGAATCTCGCCATCGAACAGCTTGCCAAGGAGGCACGCAACGAAGCCGACACGCTTGCTCCGGTAGACGAGCGCACGGATGAGATAATCAGGCTACAGCAGCACGATTTCCCAGTTATAGACTATCACGTTCACTTGAAAGGAGGGCTGACGAAGGAAATGGCACACGCCATGTCCATGAATTACGGTATCAACTATGGTGTCGCCCCCAATGCTGGAGAAGGAGGCGTAGGACGTATGCTGGCCGATGACAAAGAAGTGTACGACTATTTTAATGAAGTAAAAGGGATGCCATTCCTGTGCGGTGTACAAGGTGAGGGACGCAAATGGACGGCAACTTTCTCGCAGGAAGCCTTGGGGATTTTCGATTACCTGTTTACCGACGCCATGACCATCATAGACCACAAGGGACGTAATTCGCGCATCTACCGGGCCGAAGAAGCACTCTTTGATGACATTACGCTTGAACAGTATATGGACCACCTTGTCGACCAAACAGTCCTTATTCTGACCAACGAGCCTGCCGACATTTATGCCAACCCTACCTTCTTGCCCGATACTATGGCGCATGATTACGACAAGTACTGGACGGACGGACGCATTGAACGCGTATTGGATGTATTGCAACAACATGGAATCGCTCTGGAAATCAATGCACGCTACCGGATTCCCAGTTTCGAGATTATCCGTCGCGCCAAAGCACGTGGAATCAAATTCACATTCGGTACAAACAATGTCGATGCCGACTTCGGACGACTGGAATACTGCGCCGAAGCCATCAAGCAATGTGGCCTCACAGCCGACGATATATGGTTCCCGTCGATGAGCACACGCCGCTCCCGCCCCATTGTCATATACAACCGATTCGAGTAGCAGGGAACAACCGCTGTCATCTTCACCAACAGAAACGATACACCTATGGACATTCTTCTCATCATCTTGGGCATCCTCTGCCTGATTGTCGGATTGGCAGGCTGCATCCTGCCTATGATTCCGGGACCGCCCGTAGCCTATGCAGGCTTGTTGCTTCTACATTTCACGGACAAGGCGCAGTTTTCCACCACGCAGTTACTTTTATGGCTGGCAGCAGTCGTCCTTGTACAGATACTGGATTATTTCGTCCCGATGCTGGGCAGCAAATACAGCGGAGGCAGTCGGTGGGGAACGCGCGGCTGCCTCATAGGCACCATCGTAGGGTTGTTCTTCATGCCTTGGGGCATCATCCTCGGCCCCTTTCTCGGAGCCTTTGCCGGCGAACTGATGGGAGGCAGCAAGACAGACCAGGCCTTGAAATCGGGGCTGGGCTCGCTGCTTGGATTCTTGCTGGGCACAGTAGTGAAATGTGTGATGAGTGCGTACTTCTGCTGGGAGTTCGTCAAAGCCTTGGTCTGACACCAGCTCCTCTCCTTCTGCCCGGGAACAACTTATCCCCCGACCATCTTCCACACGGTAGTCCATCTGCATGAGATGTACATCTCGAGCAACATGAGATGCACGTTTCAAACAACACGAGATGTACATCTCATGCAAGTAGAGAGAATAGTCCAAGCCAATGTCTTCCATTGGTTTACAAATCTTAATCTTCTGCAAGCGAGACAAAAAATCAGCTTCATTTCAAGATAAATACGTATATTTGCCCACTAAACAGAGAAAGAACGCTTTACGCGCAATTTACAAGAAGAAAAACAGCGGTAAACGTCTGTGAGTTATTAACAAAACAGCCGACTTATCAACCGTTTTTGCAATCTTTCTCCAAATTTGTAGGCGCTATCCGGAATTATCACTTATTTCGCTGCCAATAAATATTGAGATTATGGGAAAAATAATTGCTATGGCTAACCAAAAGGGTGGTGTAGGCAAGACTACGACGACAATCAACCTCGCAGCCTCACTCGCCACGCTTGAAAAGAAAGTGCTCGTTGTAGATGCCGACCCGCAGGCCAATGCCTCCTCAGGATTGGGTGTGGACATCAAGCAGTCGGAATGTACTATCTACGAGTGCATTATTGACCGTGCAGACGTACGCGAGGCCCTTCATGACACGGAGATAGACACACTGAAGGTAATCTCCTCCCACATCAATCTGGTAGGTGCCGAAATAGAGATGCTCAATCTGAAAAACCGCGAAAAGATACTGAAAGAAGTACTCGCTCCGCTGAAGAATGAGTTTGATTATATCTTGATAGACTGTTCCCCGTCTTTGGGTCTGATTACGGTCAACGCACTGACTGCCGCCGATTCGGTAATCATCCCCGTACAAGCGGAATATTTTGCACTGGAAGGCATCAGCAAATTGCTGAATACCATTAAAATCATCAAGTCCAAGCTGAACCCTGCCCTCGAAATCGAAGGCTTCCTGCTGACGATGTACGACTCGCGTCTGCGCCAGGCCAACCAGATTTACGATGAAGTGAAACGCCACTTCCAGGAATTGGTATTCAACACCGTCATCCAGCGCAATGTGAAACTGAGCGAAGCTCCCAGCTACGGCCTGCCCACCATTCTCTATGACGCAGACTCAACCGGAGCCAAAAACCACATGGCACTTGCCAAGGAATTGATAAGCAGAAACGAAAAGAAGTGATTATAGTGGTTAGTGATTAATGATTAGTGATAAATACCATATTTACAATGCACAAACAAATCATCCCGTATGGTTAAATTGTAAATCGTCAAATAGTAAATAAACAGATGGCACAAAGAAATGCATTAGGACGCGGGCTAGACGCCCTCTTCTCCATGGATGAAGTAAAGACCGAAGGCTCCTCCTCTATCAATGAGATAGAGCTGTCGAAGATTACGGTCAATCCCAACCAGCCCCGTCATGAATTCGACCCGGTTGCGTTGCAGGAGTTAGCCGATTCCATCTCCGAAATCGGCATCATACAGCCCATCACCCTGCGCAAGCTTAGCGACGACGAATACCAGATTATCGCCGGCGAGCGTCGTTTCCGTGCTTCGCAGCTTGCCGGACTGACAAGCATCCCTGCCTATATCCGCACTGCAGATGACGAGAACGTCATGGAAATGGCGCTCATCGAAAACATACAGCGCGAAGACTTGAACTCCGTAGAAATAGCCCTCGCTTACCAGCATCTGTTGGAACAATACGGACTGACGCAGGAACGCCTCAGCGAACGCGTAGGTAAGAAGCGTACCACCATTGCCAACTACCTGCGCCTGCTCAAACTGCCCGCCCCCGTCCAGATGGGACTGCAGAACAAGCAGATAGACATGGGACATGCCCGCGCTTTGGTAACGCTTGGCGATCCCAAACTGCAAGTGAAGATTTTCGAAGAAATCCTGGAGCACGGGTATTCCGTACGCAAAGTGGAAGAAATCGTAAAGTCACTGAGTGAAGGCGAAAGCGTGAAGAGCGGTGGTCGTAAGATTGCCCCCAAGCGCGCCAAACTGCCCGAAGAATTCAATATGCTGAAACAACAGCTCTCGGGCTTTTTCAGTACCAAGGTGCAGCTAACCTGCTCGGAGAAAGGAAAAGGTAAAATCAGTATCCCGTTCAATAACGAAGAAGAATTGGAACGTATCATCGGCATTCTTGATACGCTGAAGAAATAAATGAGGAAAAAAGGAAGAATATATCAGTTAGCCATTGCCCTGCTGCTCTGTTTTTTACAGATGGCAGGGATTGCTATGTATGGTCAAGACCGTCCACGTGCCGCTTCCAAGCGTGCGCAGCGGCATCAGACCGATACACTCAACACCGTGGTGAACCGGGACAGCCTCACTGTTGCCGACAGTCTTGCAGCCGAAAACAAGCGGAAGATGCTGGAAATGACTGCCAGCCCCGACCTGAAGGAACAGCCCGTGCCTACAGACAGTCTGCAAAAGGCCATCGACCCCAAAAGGTGGGTACCTAATCCCACAAAAGCCACCTGGCTTGCCCTCGTCATTCCCGGCGGTGGACAAATTTACAACCGCAAGTATTGGAAACTGCCCATCTTCTATGGAGGATTTGCCGGTTGTGCCTATGCCCTTACATGGAACAGCAAGATGTACAAGGACTATTCGGCCGCCTACAAAGATGCCGTAAATGGTAATTTCAACTCCAGTACCATTACCGACTTGCTGCCTCCCAACTATAACTATACCGAAAGCCAGCTGACGGAGACACTACGGAAGCGTAAGGATACCTTCCGACGATACCGCGACTTGAGCATCTTCGCCTTTATCGGTGTATACCTGCTGTCCGTTGTCGACGCATACGTAGACGCAGAGCTGTCCAACTTTGACATCACCCCCGACCTCAGCATGAAAGTGGAACCTGCCATAATCAACAGCCAGATGACTGGTTCCTCTAATAAGAACGTCGGCGTGCAATGCAGTTTCCGATTCTAAAAACGAAAATTAAAGCATAAATTATTACCTAATGACACACAAGGCCATATATATGAAAAGAATTATTCTCGGTTCCTCGCTTCTGTTTTGCGCCCTCTTCACCGCTCCGGCCATGCATGCGCAAGAAAGCGTGGAAGTGCTTATCCGCGAAAACGGCACGGAACGCCAGGAATCCATCGAGCTGCCCAAAAGCATGACCTATCCGCTGGACAGCCTGCTCAATGACTGGAAAGCCAAGAATTACATAGACTTGGGAAAAGACTGCAGCACCTCTACCGTAAACCCGATGTTCAGTGACTCTGTATACATAGACCGGTTGTCGCGCATGCCGACCGTCATGGAAATGCCATACAACGAGATTGTGCGCAAGTTCATCGACATGTATGCCGGACGTCTGCGCAACCAGGTTGCCTTCATGCTGAGCGCCTGCAACTTCTATATGCCCATCTTCGAAGAAGCGCTGGATGCCTACGGCCTGCCGCTCGAGCTGAAATACCTGCCCATCATAGAATCCGCTCTCAACCCTTCTGCCGTATCCCGCGCGGGAGCCTGCGGACTATGGCAGTTTATGCTCGCCACCGGAAAGATATACGGACTGGAAAGCAACAGCCTCGTAGACGAACGCCGTGACCCGATAAAGGCGACCTGGGCGGCAGCACGCTACCTGAAGGACATGTATGACATTTACAAAGACTGGAACCTGGTGATTGCCGCCTACAACTGCGGTCCGGGCACCATCAACAAAGCCATCCGCCGCTCGGGAGGGAAAACCGATTATTGGGAAATCTACAACTATTTGCCCAAAGAGACACGCGGCTACGTGCCCGCCTTCATTGCCGCCAACTACGTAATGACCTACTACTGCAAGCACAACATCTGCCCCATGGAAACCGACATTCCGGAAGCAACCGATACGGTGCAAGTAAGCCGTAACCTTCATTTCGAGCAGATTTCCGACCTATGCGGCATCAGCCTGGACCAGATAAAGAGCCTGAATCCCCAATTCAAGAAAAGCATCATCCCCGGAGAGAGCAAGCCGCAGACGCTACGCCTCCCCATCAACTACATCAGTGCCTTCATTGACAAGCAAGACACCATCTATGCCCACCGCAGTAACGAGCTGTTCAAGAACCGCAGAGTCGTGGCCGTTTCCAATACACGCTCGACGGCACGTAGCAGCAAAGGCAGTACCGCTACGGGGAATGTCACCTACCACAAGATACGCAGTGGCGAGAATCTCGGCAGCATTGCACGGAAATACGGTGTCACTGTCAATCAGTTAAAAAGTTGGAATGGATTGCGCAGTACCAGAATCTCCGCAGGAAAGCGCTTGAAGATTTATAAATAAAGACATAAACGCTTGCCCGGTGTTGAAAATTGCTTATTTTTGCAAAAAGTGAAGTGAAGAAAGGAGAAAGCAGTATATGGAAGAAAATATAAGTCAGAAGGAAAAGGAAAAAGCCGAAGAGGAAATGATCGAACAGGCATTCCAAGAACTGTTGAACGACTATTTGGCCACCAAGCACCGCAAGCGCGTCGAAATAATAACCAAAGCATTCAACTTTGCCAACCAGGCGCATAAGGGCATCAAGCGTCGTTCCGGCGAGCCCTACATCATGCACCCCATTGCTGTGGCAAAGATTGTCTGTAATGAGATAGGACTGGGGTCTACTTCCATATGCTCGGCATTGCTGCATGATGTGGTGGAGGACACCGACTACACCGTAGAGGATATTGAAAACATCTTCGGTCCCAAAATCGCCCAGATTGTAGACGGGCTGACAAAGATTTCCGGCGGTATCTTCGGCGACCGTGCCTCGGCGCAGGCAGAGAACTTCAAGAAGCTGCTGCTCACCATGTCCGACGATATCCGGGTTATCCTCATCAAGATAGCCGACCGTCTGCATAACATGCGTACACTCGGCTCCATGCTGCCCAACAAGCAGTTCAAGATTGCAGGCGAAACACTCTATATTTATGCCCCGCTCGCCAACCGCCTCGGCTTGTACAAAATCAAGACAGAACTGGAAAACCTGAGCTTCAAGTACGAACATCCGGAAGAGTACCACGAGATAGAAGAGAAACTGGAAGCCACCGCCGTGGAGCGCGACAAGGTATTCAATGAGTTCACCGCTCCGATACGGGCGCAACTGGACAAAATGGGACTGAAATACCGTATCCTTGCCCGTGTAAAGTCCATCTACTCCATCTGGAACAAAATGCAGACCAAGCATGTCCCCTTCGAGGAAATCTATGATTTGCTTGCTGTCCGCATCATCTTCGAGCCCCGCAATATAGAGGAAGAGCTAAACGACTGCTTCGACATTTACGTCTCCATATCCAAGATATACAAGCCCCACCCTGACCGCCTGCGCGACTGGGTGAGCCATCCCAAAGCCAACGGCTACCAAGCCCTGCACGTCACCCTTATGGGTAACAACGGGCAATGGATTGAAGTACAAATCCGCAGTGAACGCATGAATGACGTTGCCGAACAAGGCTTTGCCGCCCACTGGAAATACAAAGAAGGCGGAGGCAGCGAAGATGAAGGCGAACTGGAGAAATGGTTGCGTACCATCAAGGAAATTCTGGACGACCCACAACCGGACGCCATCGATTTTCTCGATACCATCAAACTGAACTTGTTCGCATCGGAAATTTTCGTCTTCACCCCGAAAGGCGACCTCAAGACCATGCCGCAGAACTCTACGGCACTGGACTTTGCCTTCTCCTTGCATACCGACATCGGCAGCCACTGCATCGGCGCCAAGGTAAACCACAAACTGGTTCCCCTAAGCCACAAACTGCAAAGCGGTGACCAGGTAGAGATATTGACCTCCAAATCGCAACGCGTACAGCCGGAGTGGGAAGTGTATGCCACCACTGCCCGCGCCCGCGCCAAGATTGCCGCCATCCTGCGCAAAGAGGCGAAAGCCTATCAGAAAGAAGGTGAAACCATACTGAACGAATTCTTCAAAAACGAGGATATACGTATGGATGATGCTGCTCTGGACAAGCTGACCAGGCTGCACGGCTTCCACACCCGCGACGAGCTGCTCGTTGCCATCGGCAACAAACGGGTTGTGCTGGGCGATGCCGACAAGAACGTGTTCAAGGAAAAGCAGAACAGCAACTGGAAGAAGTTCCTGACCTTCTCCTTCGGTAACAAGGACAACAAGGATGCCAAAGAACAACCGGAAGAGAAAACACCGCAAGAGAAAATCAACACTAAGCAGATTCTGAAGCTGACGGAAGAGACCATCTCAAAGAACTATATTATGGCCGACTGTTGCCATCCCATTCCGGGTGACGACGTACTGGGATACATCGACGAGCAAAACCGTGTTGTCATCCACAAGCGCCAATGCCCCGTTGCCACCCGCCTTAAGAGTAGCTACGGAAACCGTATCATCGCCACCGAGTGGGACACTCACAAGGATTTGTCGTTCCTCGTCACCATATATATAAAAGGTATAGACAGCATGGGATTGCTGAACGAAGTAACTCAAGTCATCTCCCGCCAGCTCAACGTGAATATCCGTAAACTGACCATCGAAACCAACGATGGTATCTTCGAAGGAAAGATACAACTCTATGTACACGATGTGGACGACGTGCGCACTATCTGCAATAACCTGAAGCAGATACAGAATATAAAACAAGTGACGAGAGTAGAGGAATAAACGGAGTGGTATTTATTCTACTTCAGTCCTTGAATATTTTCCTTCAAGCTCTCCACATCCTCGTAAGTAAACTCATCCAATGCCAGTTTCATGCCTACCAGTTCTTCGCGGATAGCTCTCAGGCGATCTACGATTTCAAAGTTACGTATCGTAGCTTCTTTATTGTCTTTCATCCGTTGGCGGGCGCCGGGCAAGGTCATTCCGCGCTCCTTCACCAGATGATAGATAAGTTTCACTGTCTCAATGTCCTCCTTACGGTACTGGCGTATTCCCCGCCCCCCCTTCTTCGGATTGAGTTGCGGAAACTCCTTTTCCCAGAAACGGAGCAGTGATTCGTTGACATCGAACATGGCAGCCACCTCGCTGATGGAGTAATATAACTTTAAATTCTTATCTGTATTCAGCATGATGTAATCCTTTCTCTATAAATCATCCGTCAATCAAGCACCTTACCATGGTTCGCCGCAATCTGTATCATGCGGTCATAATCCTCGGCACTGAGATCCATGAAGTAGTAGTTGACGGGATTCACAACTTTTCCCTTAACGTGTACTTCGTAGTGCAAGTGCGGACCAGTACTCTTGCCCGTACTGCCTACCCCGCCAATGACCTCACCACGTACCACTTTCTTGCCCAACTTCGTCCGGAAATCGCGCAAGTGTGCATACACCGTCTGATAACCGAAGCCGTGGTCTATCACAATTCTGTTGCCATAGCCCGATTGCCAGCCCATCTGCACCACGGTGCCATCTCCCGTGGCATAGACATCCGTGCCCTGGGGAGCCGAAAAGTCCATACCCTCATGGAACTTGCTGGTACCATAAATGGGGTCGATACGCGTACCGTAACCCGAAGCGGTCTTACGGAGGTCTTTATTGGAAACCGGCTGTATGGCAGGAATGCAGCGCAGCATTTCATCATGATTCTTGCACATCTCCACCACATCGTCAAAGGAGCGGGACTGGATATAGAGTTGCTTGCTAATCATATCCATTTTCTGCGTGGTATTGATAACCAAGTCGGAGTTAGCCATATCCATCAGATGCTCATAGCGGTTGGTACCGCCGTATCCAGCCTGACGGATGGCAGAAGGAATAGGGTCGGCCATGAAAATCACCCGGTACAGATTGTCATCACGCTGCTGTATGTCTTGCAGCACTCCCATAGCCTCGTCCAGCCGGCGGGAGAGGACGTTGTACTGCGCCTGCAGTTTGCTGTTCTCCTTTCGCAACTCCTTCTCCGACGGAGAGCCGAAGATAAGCAGCAATACGATGAAACTGCCCGCACCCAGCCCCATACCGATGAACAAACGGCGGAGAATGCTCAGCGCCCGCTGCCTCACGGTAGGATAAATACGGTCGTACGTCTGCGTCTGGGGATTATAAATGTAGTAAACTTTGCGCATCTTAGGAAATATTTCGCTTGTCAATGCGACAAAAGTAATAAAAACAAGCTATCTTTGCACAGTTTTTTCAAGAATATTAAGACTAAGTAGCAAGTAGTTAGTAGTAAGAAACGGGCAAAAAACGACAAGAGAAGGTAAATCAAATTAGAATCAGATAAATCAATAGAGAGTATGTTGACTGCAAACGAAATCAGAGACTCTTTCAAGAGTTTCTTCGAAAGTAAAGGTCACCAGATAGTGCCTTCGGCCCCGATGGTGATTAAGGATGACCCCACGTTGATGTTCACCAATGCGGGAATGAACCAGTTTAAAGATATCATTTTGGGCAACCACCCGGCGAAATACAAAAGAGTTGCTGACTCGCAGAAATGCCTTCGCGTAAGCGGAAAGCACAACGACCTGGAGGAAGTGGGTCACGATACCTACCACCACACCATGTTCGAGATGCTGGGCAACTGGTCATTCGGCGACTACTTCAAGAAGGAAGCCATCTCCTGGGCATGGGAGTATCTGGTGGATGTACTGAAACTCAACCCCAAAGACCTCTACGCCACCGTATTCGAGGGCAGCGCCGAAGAAGGACTGGAACGCGACAACGAAGCCGCTTCCTATTGGGAGCAGTTCTTGCCGAAAGACCACATTCTGAATGGCAACAAACACGATAACTTCTGGGAAATGGGTGATACGGGACCGTGCGGCCCGTGTTCGGAAATCCATGTGGACTCCCGTTCGGAAGAAGAGAAAGCCAAAGTACCCGGCAGCCAGCTAGTGAACAGAGACCACCCGCAGGTGATTGAAATCTGGAACCTCGTGTTCATGCAGTTCAACCGCAAGGCGGACGGCAGTCTGGAAGGACTTCCCGCCAAGGTTATCGACACCGGCATGGGCTTCGAGCGACTGGTGCGCACACTGCAAGGAAAGACCTCCAACTACGACACCGACGTATTCCAACCGATACTGAAAGCCATCGGAGACATGGCAGGCAAGAAGTATGGCGAAGATGAGAAGTCGGACATCGCCATGCGTGTAATTGCCGACCACATCCGTACCATCGCCTTCTCCATCACCGACGGACAGCTGCCGAGCAATGCCAAGGCAGGTTACGTCATCCGCCGCATCCTGCGCCGTGCCGTGCGCTACGGTTACACGTTCCTCGGACAGAAGCAGGCATTCATGTACAAGCTGCTCCCCGTGCTCATCGAGAATATGGGCGGCGCTTACCCCGAGCTGAATGCGCAGAAGGACTTGATTGCCAAAGTTATCAAAGAAGAAGAAGACTCCTTCCTCCGCACCCTGGAGACGGGTATCCGCCTGCTGGAAAAGACCATGGCAGATGCCAAAGCCACCGGCAAGAACGAAATCAGCGGAAAGGATGCCTTTACCTTATATGACACCTTCGGTTTCCCACTCGACCTGACGGAACTGATTCTCCGCGAAAACGGCATGACTGCCGACATCAAGGAGTTCGATGCCGAAATGCAACAGCAGAAACAGCGCGCCCGTAATGCCGCCGCCGTGGAGACCGGTGACTGGATTACACTGAAAGAAGGTACTACCGAATTCGTGGGATATGACTATACGGAATACGAGACATCCGTGCTGCGCTACCGCCAAGTGAAGCAGAAGAACCAGACCTTGTATCAGATTGTACTGGACAAGACTCCGTTCTACGCCGAAAGCGGCGGTCAGGTAGGCGACACCGGTGTATTGGTGAACGAGTTCGAAACCATCGAAGTGGTGGATACCAAGAAGGAGAACAATCTGCCCATCCACATCACCAAGAAGTTGCCCCAGCATCTGGAAGCTCCGATGATGGCGTGCGTGGATACCGACAAGCGCGCCGCTTGCGCCGCCAACCACTCTGCCACCCACTTGCTGGATGCCGCGCTGCGCGAAGTATTGGGCGAGCACGTAGAGCAGAAGGGTTCTTTGGTTACGCCCGACTCCCTGCGTTTCGACTTCTCACACTTCCAGAAGGTGACGGACGAGGAAATCCGCCAGGTGGAACACATCGTTAATGCAAAGATTCGCGCCAACATACCTTTGAAGGAATACCGCAACATTCCTATCGAAGAAGCCAAGGAACTGGGCGCCATCGCTCTGTTCGGCGAGAAGTACGGCGACCATGTACGCGTTATCCAGTTCGGTTCTTCCGTAGAGTTCTGTGGAGGTACGCACGTGGCCGCTACCGGAAACATCGGTATGGTGAAGATTATCTCCGAAAGTTCCGTGGCTGCCGGTGTGCGCCGTATCGAAGCCTACACGGGTGCACGCGTGGAGGAACTGATGAACACCATCGAAGACACGCTGCGCGACTTGAAGGCACTCTTCAACAACGCACCCGACCTTGCCGGAACCATCCGTAAGTATATTGACGAAAACACCGGACTGAAGAAGCAGGTAGAGGACTTCATGAAAGAGAAAGAAGCACAGCTGAAGGAAAGACTGCTGAAGAACGTGCAGGAAGTCAATGGCGTCAAAGTCATCAAGTTCTGTGCTCCCCTGCCGGCAGAAACAGTGAAGAACATCGCCTTCCAGCTGCGTGGCCAGATTACGGAAAACCTGTTCTTCGTGGCAGGAACTGAAGCCGAAGGCAAGCCTATGCTGACCGTCATGCTGAGCGACAACCTCGTGGCAGGCGGACTGAAAGCCGGAAACCTGGTGAAAGAGGCCGCCAAGCTTATCCAAGGCGGTGGCGGTGGCCAGCCCCACTTTGCAACTGCCGGCGGCAAGAATGCTGACGGACTGAACGCTGCCATTGACAAAGTTTTGGAGTTGGCTGGACTGTAATCGAAAATAATCGGCGAAACACTTGACATCGCCTCTGCGATGTTGTATATTTGTAATGTCATTTTTTAGATATTTCAAATTTAAACTACCGGAAAAGGAGAAGCATTGCTTCTCCTTTTCTTTTTACCCTCCACGGCATTCCATTTGAAATGCCACATGCCGGCTCCCCAAACTCCACACCTTACCATCCTAAATGCCACACCTTAGCAAGTGAAATGGCTGGCATTTACCCTCCAAAGCCCTGGGGTTTCCGTGAAAAGCCCTAAGGTTTGGGACAGTGAAGTGGAGGGAACGGATGATTAGTCCAGAACAAACAGACAATGCATTCGAAGCAAACGAATGATGCATACAGAACAAACAGATGATGCGCAACAGAAACAAAAACGGGAAGCCTAAGCCTCCCGTCCGTTAATCTTTCGTAAATCTGCTCTTGACAAGATTTACACTAAAACGCCATCACTCCATCCGAACCGTAAACTTCTCGCGGTAAATAACCAGTACCCCCTCGGGCAACAAACCGGAAGAGCAGAAAGGCGTCACATTTTCTGCAAGTACACATTTAACCACACTGCTACCTTCATTCCCCGTGACAGTCCGTGTAAAGAGCCTCTGCTCTCCATTACAGGTAAACTGCCACAATGCGTATGTATCTCCGTCCTCATCTTCCACCGGAACCGTGTCATAACGTCCCACAAGAGGCTTGTCCTCTTTCCCCGTCCGGTAGATTTCCAATA
The DNA here is from genome assembly GCF_003603395.1 of Bacteroides sp. AM44-19. Classification (NCBI taxonomy): domain Bacteria; kingdom Pseudomonadati; phylum Bacteroidota; class Bacteroidia; order Bacteroidales; family Bacteroidaceae; genus Bacteroides; species Bacteroides sp. AM44-19. The sequence goes on from NZ_QTNB01000022.1 coordinate 29,370, forward strand.
CACCTTTCTCCAAAAAATTGGAGCATTCCTTATCCGGCACCAATACATAATATCCGGTATTCTCCAACCAGGGACGATTGGAAAGCTCCTCAGACACCTCGCCCAGCAGTTCCGTAGGCGCACCGTCGCTGATTCCATACTCAAAGCCCATCTTTGTCATTGTATATTGCCGGCGGCTTCTCACCGTAATGCGCAGCTGGGTGCTCTCACCGGAACCATCCATCACCTTCACAATCGTCTCCCCCTCTGCCAACGGATGAATCTTGATACGCTGATAACCGTTGACATCATCGGTAAAAGTCACGGAAGCCACCGACTCATGTTCATTGATTACACGATAGGAACCGTCGCCGCCGTCGATACCCAGCACCGTTCCCCTTCTGTTTCCGAAAGATAGAATGAAAGGAAAGACACCAGATTGTCACATGTCCCAATCTGATAAATAGGCTCCACGCCTTCGAAAAGTACCATGCTCCGGTAATCGTCCTCGCAACCGGAAGTGGCGAACAGCAGCGCTATCAAGGCAAAGAGAGAGTATAGCTTCTTCATAATATTGTTCAGTTATCGTTGTTCTACCTACAAAAATACACAAAATACCGGAATACTGCATCGTTATCCCTCTCTTTTTCAAACTATTTGTTCTTTCGGATAGTTCACCAGGTAGAGCGTTCCCGTGGCACGGGTAAAGGCCGTGTAGAGCCAACGGAAGTAATCGGGCGTCAAATACTCGTCCGTCATATAGCCCTGGTCGAGGAATACATTCTTCCACTGTCCGCCCTGAGCCTTGTGGCAAGTCACGGCGTAGGCATACTTCACCTGCAGGGCATTGTAGTAAGGGTCCGCTTTCATCTTCTTCATCCGCTCGCGCTTCACGGTGATGTCGGCATAATCTTCGAGGACGGAGTAGAAAAGCCGGTCGTTCTCTGCCTTGGGCAGCGCAGGCGAGTCGGTATGCAGCGTATCGAGCAGCATGTTCACTTCCAGTTCAAAGTCGTTATAGTCGGGAAAGACCAGCGTCACGTCTGCAAAGCGGAAGCCATACAGCTCTCGCGTACGGCGCACGCGGCGCACCACGGCAGTCTCACCGTTGGCAATGAAATCCATCTCCTTCTCCTTTTCCGTCCAGAAGTAGTTATTTTTCGCCACCATCAACAAATCACCGGTGTTTAATTCATCCTCACGCCAGAGAATCTGCGCACGGATGCCTTTGTTGTAGATGTTCGCCCTCTTGTTGGAGCGGCACACCACGATAGTTTCATCCAGCCCGTCATGGTCGTAGCAAGAGCTCAGCGTTTCTATCAGCTCATTTCCGGGCAGAACTTTAATGTCGGCAAACCCCGAAACCTTTATCTTTGGCAGGCTGTAGCAATCGTCTTCCGCTATCAACTGCCTCAGGCGGGTGGCATTCCACAAAATGCCCGACTGTTGCTCCTGACGCACCACCTGCGTCAAGTCCACCTCCACCACTTCCAGCCCGTAGCCTTTCAAGGCATCGGCAAAGAGGGCAGGGCTCTGCTCCTCCCCCACTGGCGGCAGCTGTGCCGTATCGCCCATCAGCAGCAGGCGGCATCCCTGGCCGGAATAGACAAACTGCACCAGGTCGTCCAGCAATCTGCCCGTGCCGAACATGGAACCGGACAGTCCCTCATTGGAAATCATTGAGGCCTCATCCACTATATATAAAGTGTGAGTTGTCAAATTATCGTTCACAGAAAAATTGCTCAGCTCATTGGAGAAAGATTGCTGTCTATAAATTTTTTTATGAATTGTAAACGCCGGATGCCCCGCATACGCCGAGAAAACTTTTGCCGCCCGTCCGGTCGGTGCCAGCAATACCGACTTTTGTTGCAACTTATCCAACGTCCGCACCAAGGCACCGACCAACGATGTTTTACCCGTCCCCGCATAACCACGAAGCATAAAAACCACCTCGCTACGGGGTGACAGAAGGAACTCCGATAAAGATTTTACAGCAATTTCTTGCTCAGGAGTTGGTTGGTAAGGAAAATTTTCCTTAATTTGCCTTTCTAAATAGTTATTTATCATTTTTGTAACAGAAAAAAGTAAAGGGAACTATCGTTTTTAAATTAATTTCTTTTATTTTTGCGGTGCGAATATAACAACTAAAAAACATATTTATCATGAAAACAGTATTTAATGTCATTTTAGGCTTATGTGCTTTGGTGCTAATTTATATTTGTTACACCAGCATTATGGGTCCTATCAACTTTGAAAAAGCAAAGAAGCACAGAGACGCAGCCGTCATTGCACGTCTGATTGACATCCGTAAAGCACAATTGGAATATCGTACTTTACATGACCAGCAATATACTGCAAGCTTCGACTCTCTGATTGACTTTGTTAAAAACCAGAAACTTCCGTTCATCTTCAAGCAAGGAGAACTGAACGATAAGCAGCTGGAAGACGGTCTGACTGAAAAGAAAGCCATCAACATCATCAATAAGGCAAAGAAGACAGGTAACTATGCTGACGTCAAGAAATGGGGATTGGAAAACTTCAAGCGTGACACTATGTGGGTAGCCGTATTGGATACTATCTTCCCGAAAGGCTTCAACCCCGATTCTATGAGATATGTTCCCTTCGGAAACGGTGCACAGTTCGAAATGGCCATCAAGAACGATACAGCTAAATCCGGTGCTCCTTTCTGTCTGCTCGAAGTGAAGACTCCGTACGAAGTTTATTTGAACGGTCTGGATGCACAAGAAATTGCCAACATCAAGGACGTACAAACCAAACTTGGCAAGTACTGCGGTCTGATGATTGGTAGCTTGGAAACAGCTAACAACAACGCCGGTAACTGGGAATAATCTCACCCCGACAAACGTATGATAGAAACGACTGATTTTAATAAATCGGAACAGTATACATTATCCATCCGTCTCAGTACGGATGGATTTTCTTTTTCTGTGTTCAACCCTCTGGGCGACGGTGAGTTCTCTTACTACGACCGTGCAGTGGACGAGTCCCTCTCCCTCACTGCCAATCTGAAACAGACCTTCCGCGAACTGGCATGGCTGGAACGCCCCTTCCGCCGTGTCAATGTGCTCATGGCAGACAAACGCTTCACGTTCATTCCCCTGGAGTTCTTCGAGGACGAACAAACGGAAATCATTTTCTATCACAACCATCCTAAACGGGAAAACGAAACCGTACAATACAACATACTGCATAAGAACAGCACTGTCGTACTGTTCGGCATGGATAAGAGTGTCTGCTCCTTCCTTCGCGAACAGTATCCCGATGTCAAGTTCTATTCCCAAGCCAGCCCCTTCATTGAGTTCTTCTCCTCAAAGAGCCGCTTGGGCAACAACCGGAAGATGTATGCACACTTGCGAAAAGATGCCGTAGACGTATACGGCTACGAGCGCGGACGCCTCCTTCTTGCCAATTCCTTTGAATGCAGAAGCACACCCGACCGTGTCTACTACCTATTATATATATGGAAACAACTCGGCTTCGAGCAGGAACGCGATGAGCTGCACCTGACCGGTGACCTAAACGACAAAGAACTGCTACTGCCCGAACTGCGAAAATTCATCCGGCAGGTATTCATCATGAATCCCGCCACTAATCTTGACCTGCAAGCCATAACCCTATGCGAGTAATCAGCGGAATATACAAAAGAAGACGTTTCGACGTGCCCCACTCCTTCAAGGCACGCCCCACCACAGACTTTGCCAAAGAGAATCTGTTCAATGTGCTCTCCAACTACATGGACTTTGAGGACGGCATCCGTGCCCTCGACCTATTTGCCGGTACGGGCAGCATCAGCATCGAGCTTGTGTCCAGAGGCTGCGACCAAGTAATCAGCGTGGAAAAAGACCGCGACCACTATGCCTTCATCTGCAAAATTATGCAGGAATTAAAGACGGACAAGTGCCTACCCATACGCGGTGACGTATTCAAATACCTCAAAAGCGGACGCGAGCAGTTCGACTTTATCTTTGCTGACCCTCCCTACGAGCTTGCCGGGCTGGAAACCTTGCCCGATCTCATCTTCGAGAACAACTTGCTGAAAGAAGACGGACTCTTCGTCTTGGAACACGGGAAGAAAAACAGTTTCGAGGAACATCCGCACTTTGTGGAGAGAAGGGTATACGGGAGCGTGAACTTCACGATATTTAAATGATGAATGAAGAATGGTACGATATGAATACACTTCAAGAAATTCTTCATTCATCATTCTTCATTATAACAGCGGCGCCATCAGCCGCACCACACTCTCTGCAGCCTTACGATACCAGGGGCGCTTCACCCAGTTCTTCAGGAATACTTGTACGCAGTCGCGCTGGTCTTGAAGGAAGATTTCGCGCATCTGAAGCGCTGTTTCTGTGTCATAGATGAAGGCATTCACCTCAAAGTTATGTTCAAAACTGCGGAAATCCACATTCGTAGAGCCTACCGTGGACAACTCATCATCCGAAACCATCAGTTTGGAGTGCAAGAAGCCTTTCTTATAGAAATAGACCTTGACTCCCGAATAGAGCACATCTGCCAGATAAGAGCAGGAACCCAGATGCGTCAAGCGGTTATCAGCACGCATGGGCAACATCAGACGCACATCGACACCTGACAAGGCGGCTGTCTGCATAGCAACAAGTACGGCTTCGGTGGGCAGGAAGTAGGGAGTCTGGATATAGAAATATTTCTTTGCGCTGGAAATGGATATGACAAGTCCCTGCATAATGTCTTTCCATGGGCCTACGGGCTCACTCGTTACAATCTGCGCCAAGGAAGTACCGCAGTTTTCTATTTTCGGGAAATAGCGGGTAGACGTAATCAGTGTACGGTCCACAAAGTACCAATCGAGTAGGAAGGCGGTCTGCAATCCGTGAACAGCCTTGCCCTCCAGCAGCAGATGTGTGTCCCGCCAGATGCCCCATGAGAATCCGCGCATATAGCGTTCGGCAAGATTCATACCCCCCACAAAGCCGATGCGCCCGTCAATGACAACTATTTTCCGATGATTACGATAGTTCACCTTACTGGTGAAAAGCGGAAAACGTACCTTCAGAAAGCTGCGTACCTCGATACCGGCCTCGCGCATCTCTTCAAAAAAACGGTTGGGAACATGCCAGCAACCCACATCATCATAAATCACACGTACCTCTACCCCGGCACGCGCCTTTTCCATCAGGACATCACGCACCAAGCGCCCAATGGCATCGTCCTCAAAGATATAGAATTCCATGTGGATATGCTTCGTTGCTTTCCCCAGTTCGCGCAGCAGGGATTGCAGCATGGAGAGCCCCAGGGTATAGGCTTCCACCCGGTTTCCATCGAAGGGGAAAGCCTGGTTGGTATTACGGAACAAGGATATGAGACGACTGTAATTGATGGGAAGCGCACATGAGTCCTGCGCCAGATATTCCGCCATAGGTTTCTTCAACAAGCGGCTGTAACTCTTCTTCCCTATCATGCGCACACGGCGCTGACTACGCCCGAAGAAGAAGTAAAACACCAGCCCCACGATGGGAAGGAACATCAGTATCAGTATCCATGCCATGGTTTTCACCGGATTGCGGTTGTCGAGGATAATGACGACAATCGTTCCGATGATGGCACCGAAATAAACAATGTCGAAGGCTATCGTAGCAATCTGGCTGGCAATGAAGTTCCAATCAAGCATGTTCACAGACAATTAAGTGTGAAACAAATGTAGGAAAAACACAGAAACTTTCACCGAAGATTACAGAGATTAACATAAAAGTCCCTCTTCCCCCAACTTGTCTGAAAACTTATACTTGCTATCGCTTTGACGCGGATGACGCAGATGACGCAGATTTTTAATATTCTTATTTGCGTCATCCGCGTCTGAAAAATAATCAAAAAGAAACCTGCCACAGAATTGAGAGTGTATCAGAATGACAAGCTGATTAGGGGGGTGATCCCCTCCGCTTTAGAACGGCCTGCGTCCTCCGAAACCGCCAGGACCATGACCCGGACCGAAGCCCGGACCGCCGAAGCCGCGTCTGCCCTGCATCTTATCGCGGGCGGCCTTGCTGCCGAAAATATTCAGACGATAGATGAAGTGAAGCATGCAATAGCTGTTCACGCCGTTATATTCGTACACCGAGCGGCCGCTTGCAGTCAGCGAACGGCTGATGTTACTCTGCTTCTTCAGAATGTCGTACATCTCGAAGCTGACGGTGGCATTCCCTTTCAGGAAAGTCTGCGACAACTGTGCATTCCAGATAAGCTCGTTACGGTTCATACTGCTGTCCGTATATCCTCGACGGCTCTGGTTGGCAATGTTGGTAGAGAGCGTCATGTTCCACAGTATGGAAATCTGCGTATTGGCACCGTAGGAGAAGGTATAGGGCTCCTGATTATTGTCAGGCGTCAGTTTATCCTTCTCTATTGAATAGGAGATGCTTCCGTTCAAGCCGAATTCAAACCAGTCATTACGATAGGCGGCATTCAGACGTTCGCCCAGCGTCAGGTTGGTGGTTGTATTCTTCCGTTCCACGGCATCTGCTCCCTTACCGGACGTCAGATAAGCCACATTGTTCTGATAGTTGGCATTGGAGAAGGAGTTGATGGTATACTTCTTATTGGGCAGTGCCGTATTGAAGCCAAACATGCCGAACGCATTCCAATTACCGTTGATATTTTTCGGAGTTGTAGTCCATCCACCAGTCTCCGAATTGTACACACGGCTATTGCTGATGCTATTCTGCGTTGCCGAGAAGTTGACGTGCGACATAATACCGCGCTGCTTTTCGGCATTATACGTATTATAGAAGAATCGCATGTTGTGCGTGAAGGAAGGCTTCAAGCCCGGATTACCGATACGCACATTCTGCGGATTGGAGTTGTCCACAATCGGCAACAGATTCTCCATACTCGGTTGGCTGCTACGCCCGCGGTATGTCATACGCAGCTGGCTCACCTTGGAGAAACGGATGCGCAAGTCCAGGTTCGGAGCGAAGTTGAACACATTGCGGGTGGTATCAATCATATAGTCGCCGCGCTTATAGGACAATACAGAATGCTGCGGCTGGAACGACATACCTGCGCTCAACTGATACTTCTCGCGGATAAAGCGCAAAGACACGGATGCATCGTGGTTGTAGTAGCGGTATTCCGCATATTTGCCCAGACTGTCCACCGCATGCTCTTCATACCCCACAGGAAGCTGGGTTGACAATCCCCAATCCGGAAAGCCCTGCAAATCGTACGTTGTCTTGTCGCTCTCGCTATACTTGTACTGGAACTGATAGCTGAATTGCAGGAAAGTGGCACGGGCTATCGGTTCGCTGTAAGTCAGCTGTGCACTGTAATTGTAGTTCTTGGTCGGGGTAGCGATGTATTGGTTACGAATCAGTACGGAATCTCCCGTCTGCAGGTAGTTCAGCAGCTTGAAGTAGTGTGTTTCCGACTCCGTATACTGGTTGTTGTCATTATTGGTATAACCGAACCTGCCACGGAACGTGACATTGCGCCCTTTGTCATTCAGCTTTCTGTTCAACTGCAAGGTTGCATCCGTAGACACACTCTTGTTGTCACTCAGCGAACCGCTGTTGATGGCGTTTATACGGATACTTCTCAACGGGTCATCATCAGGATTGAGAATCTTCTCCAGATTGAGCCAGTTATTGGGGTCGGTCACCAGACTGTAAGGGTCGGAATCGAACGTACCGCTCTCCGAACCAGAAAGATTGTCCGTTTTACCGTATGAAAAGTTAGGACGGAAGATGATGTTCGTCATCGAGTCCGGCTTCCACTCCAGGCGGAAATCGGCATTGAAATTCTTGGCTTTGTTACGTTGCCTGCTGTTCGAGTTGGAGTAGGAATTGCCGTTGGGCAGGAAGTCCTCGGTAGAACCGATGCTTGCGATATCTCCATCCTGATAGTTGTAGCGTGCACTACCGCCCAGTTCCAGCTTGTTCGTCTGGGTGGCGAAGTTCACACCCAACATCTTCGTCGCTGTAAGTCCGTTGTTTCTGCGCCAGCGCGGACCGCCGCCACCGCCGGAGAAGCCCTGGTCGTTCACGTTATTGGCAGAGCCGACAAGCGAGACTTGTGTCTTGTCCACGAAGCGGTTCAGCATGAAGCGGCCCATGTAGCGGTCTTCCGTACCTCCGGCCACGTCGGCATTACCAAACCAACCTTGGTTCATGCCCTTCTTTACAGTCAGGTCGAGCACGGTTTCCTCCTCACCGTCGTCAATACCGGTGATGCGGGCAAGGTCGGACTTCTTATCATAGGTTTTTAGTTTATCAACCATGTCCACCGGCAGGTTCTTTAAACCGGTCTTTACGTCTCCGCCAAAGAACTCCTTGCCGTCAACCATAATCTTTTTCAAGTCCTTGCCGTTTATTTTCACATTACCTTCATCGTCAATCTCAGCACCCGGTAGTTTCTTCACCAGCTCTTCGAGCATGGCTCCATCGGGGGTGCGATAGGCAGAGGAGTTATAGACCAGCGTGTCTTCCACCACCTGCACCTGCGGCGCTTCGGCCGTGACCACAGCCTCGGCCAGCATCACGGCGTCTGTCTCCAGCGTCAGGGTGCCCACGTTCTTGGTAGCCGTCGTGGCATAGAGATGCATGGGCAGATATTGGTTCTTGAATCCGATGTAGGAAACTTTCAGCACGTACTTGCCCGCGCTGACTTTGGGAAGGGTGAAATAGCCTTGTGCCGTGGTGGCCGTGCCCGCCGCCTGCGCGCTGTCGGGCAAGGTGAGCAACTGCACGGTGGCTTGTATCGCAGGCTCCTTGGTGTCCTCCACGACACGGCCCGATACCGTAATGTTTTTGGTCTGTGAGAATGCAGACAGCGTTGTTGTCAACAGCAACGCCATCCCCGTGATAATCTTCTTCATGTGTCTATTCTTTTAAATGAACAATGCCTTTTTATTCACTGTTTCATTTGACAGACTTCCGGGCAAAAGGTTTAATGCCCCACATGACGATTTGCTCCGTTTATCGACTATTCCGCTTAAATAATCTATCAACGGTCGCTTTCTTTATACCAAATTCCAAGCAAAGCACATTCAATATAAGAAATATGAGAAAAGAAGAAGAATCGACCGAAAGGAGGTCACCCTGCGCCACCCGGTAGAGCATACCGCCGAAGATAAAAAGAACGGTCAGAAAGATGGCATTGCGCGTGGACTTGTTGCGCACCTGCTCTATCTCCTTATTCTCGTTCTTCGTCAAGGCAAAGATTATCATCAGTGCCCCCATCATCATCAGGAGTTTGGAGCATTCCTTGTAAAACAGCAGGTTGGCATCTGTCACTTTTCCCCACAATAGGAATATGAAAGGGAGGAACAACGCCAAAGCTATGATGAAATAACCCAGCGGACGGCAATAAACGGGAAGTAATGCTCTCATTTCTATCAATCAATTACAAATTACTAATTACAAATAGCGGGAGGCAGATGACGGAAACACCTTGCCACCCATAGAATTTCACGGGACAAAGATAACGTTTTATTGCCAAAAGAGCTATCTTTGTGCCACAATATAATGAAGAAGGCCCCCTTTCCTTCATAATCCGTAACATCAGTAATTGGTAATTCGTAATTTGTAATTAACAAGATGAGTAAACAAGAAGTAATCCTTTGCGAAGGACTGGCAAACAGCCTGACGCATGCCATAGAGAAGTGTCCCCATGACAAGCTTTTCATCCTTACCGACGAGCATACCCACCGCCTCTGCCGCCCGCATCTGGACGGTATCCCCGCCCTGGAAGAAGCGGAAGAGATTATTATCGGGGCAGAAGATGTGCACAAGAATATGGAAACGCTGGCTGCCGTATGGCAAGCCCTGAGTGAGAAAGGGGCCAGCCGCCACTCCCTGCTCATCAATCTGGGCGGTGGCATGGTGACCGACCTTGGCGGTTTTGCCGCTTCCACCTTCAAGCGGGGCATCGCCTACATCAACGTTCCCACTACGCTGCTCGCCATGGTCGACGCTTCCGTGGGAGGCAAGACGGGCATCAACTTCAACGGTCTGAAGAATGAAATCGGCGTCTTTGCTCCTGCCGCCTGCGTGCTGCTGGAAACCGAGTTCCTGCGCAGCCTCGATGCCCATAACTTCTTCTCCGGCTATGCGGAGATGCTGAAGCACGGCCTCATCAGTACCCCGGAACATCTGGCGGAACTGCTGGCCTTCGATACGGAGAAGATAGATTATGCCTTGCTGAAGTCCATGGTAGGACGTTCCGTGCAGGTAAAGGAACGCATCGTAGAAGAGGACCCACTGGAACATGGCATCCGCAAAGCCTTGAACCTGGGGCACACCGTGGGACACGCCTTCGAAAGCCTCGCCCTTGCCGAAAGGCGTCCGGTGCTGCACGGCTATGCAGTGGCATGGGGGCTGGTCTGCGAACTCTACCTTTCTTATATAAAGACCGGATTCCCGAAGGACAAGATGCGCCAGACCATCCAATTCGTCAAAGAGAATTATGGCAGCTTCACCTTCAACTGCAAACAGTACGACCAGCTGTACGAACTGATGAAGCATGACAAGAAGAATACCGCCGGAGTCATCAACTTCACCCTATTGAAAGAAGTGGGTAACATCTGTCTCAACCAGACGGCAGACAAGGAGACTATCTTCGAAATGTTCGACTTTTATAGGGAGTGCATGGGGGTATAACGCTCCCGCTCCCTCTTCGGCAGGCTCTCCACAACCAGCCGATAGGAGCGTGCCACCAGTTCTCGGATAATGCTGTCCGGTACATCCTGATTAAAATACACACTGTTCCAATACTTCTTGTTCATGTGCCACCCCGGCTTCACCCCCTCGTACCTTGCCCGCAGCTCCGTTGATTCCTCCGGGCGGCACTTGATGCAGCAGAAGTCGAACACTTCGATATTGACAAAGCAGAACCACTTGTCGCCCACATAAAAGCAAAGCACATCGCGGCTGTATCTGTCGGCCACATTAGGAAAAGGCATCTTCTCGCTCACTCCCGGCAAGGAGAGACAGTATTCTCTGAATTCTTCCACATTCATCGCTCACTCCTCCCCCGAAAAGTCCTCCGTATCATTTTCCATCCCAACCGGGTCTTCATCCGGAATTCCCGTCTTTCCCTCGGCCCGCTCCTTTCGCAGCGTTTCCGGTCGCAACATATCGTGAGGGAAATATCGGCTAAGCGGATAACGGTAGAAATCCATCCCGCTGTTCAGCCTCGCCACCAGCGACTTATCCGGACGAAAATAGACACGGGATAAGCGTACCTTGCCCGGCATCACATCGTCGGGATGCTCAAACCCGTCACTCGTCACCGCCACATGGAAGGAACCCAGCCCCTTAATGGTCACCGACTCTCCCTCCATCAGCGCTTCCTCTATAAACTTCGGCAAATCTATCAATACACTCTGCACGTCTCCCGAACTCATCCCTTTTCTGGATGCCATACGCTGCGCCAGCAACTCTGCCGTCACACCTCCACGCCGCTGTAACACACGCTGCACAGCATAATAGAGTTGCTTCACCCCTTCCGCCGTGCGGAAAACCTTCTTTCGAACCAAATAGACTATACTCATACTCTTTTCACAATGAACATAATGTTTCTTACTGCAACCAGACTGTCTGCAACCCGCCCGAAGTTTACTTCCCCTAAACAGAAAGCCAGTTTCCATACGGCCGGACAGCTATTCCCCAACATGCACGAGATGCACATCTCATGCAGTTCGAGACATACATCTCAACACACGCGAGATGTGCATCTCATACAGCAAAGGTAATCATATTCCACCTGATATACAAATATCTTTCATGTATCGGGGAATAATATTCCGCACCAGCTTACTCCGGCTCTTATCATTAATTAACAATGCTGCATGCAGGGTTTTCGCAAATATGCTATTTCTATAAAAGCAAGACCTATTCCAAATGTTTAATTTAAAAGAGTACACTATGAAAATGAAGTCAATCTTTAACAAGAAAATTTTAATCGCTATTGCAACCATCAGCTCCTTAAGCCTCCAATCGTGCCTGGACGACGATGATAATTATGCCATGAGATTCCCCAATGCCCTGGTAACGGTAAAGACCGATGCAGACCAGACAGTCTTTCTGCAATTGGATGACAAGACCACTCTGCTGCCTACCAACATGACGAAATCTCCCTACGGCGAGAAGGAAGTCCGCGCTTTGGTAAACTACAAGGAAGTGGACGAGCCCAGCGATATCTACACCCAAGCTGTACATATAAACTGGATAGACGGTATCCTTACCAAACCCATCGCCCCGGATTTGGGTGAAGAGAACGATACCGTATACGGCACCGACCCGGTGGAAATAGTGAACGATTGGGTAACCATCGCAGAAGACGGTTATCTGACCCTTCGCTTTAGAACTCAGCAAGGAGACTATCAAACAAAGCACTTTGTCAATCTGCTGCTGAGCGAGAATCCGGAAAACCCGTATGAAGTAGAATTCCGCCACAATGCCAAGGGCGACATTTACGGCAGGTATGCGGACGGACTGGTTGCTTTCAAGTTGGATGCCCTGCCTGATACAGAAGGCAAGACCGTTAAATTGAAACTGAAGTGGAAATCATTTAGCGGCGAAAAATCTGCGGAATTCGATTATTGTACCCGGAAATCCGTAACGCCCGAAAGTCCGGCTATCACTTCCGTAAGAAACAGCCTAAACCTGCAATAACTTCATTCAAAGTATGCCTGCCCGCTCAAAGCCATTGCCTTGCGAAGCAGGCATACAAGTAAAAAGAGAGCAGGGCACGTTGGCCGAAAGCCTTGAAACTGCAAATTATAAGTTCATTCAATAAAAAAAGCACTATAAATATTTGCTATTTTAAAATAAAGCCGTACATTTGCACCCGCAATTCGGGATGTAGCTCAGCCCGGTAGAGTACGCGTCTGGGGGGCGTGTGGTCGCAAGTTCGAATCTTGTCATCCCGACTGAGTAAAGTGCTGGTAATCCAATGATTATCGGCACTTTTTCTTTTTATACATTTCCTGATTTTAGCAGTAGAAATGGGACAAAATCAAGGTTAGTGTAAACCATAGTGTAAACCGCTGCACAACCTTTAAAGCAATGAGTATCAAGGTTTCAGTGATTTGTTTTAAGAGTAAAGTGTTATCAAACGGAGAGCACCCTCTCATGTTACGTATTACAGAGAGCAAAAAAAGAGTAATGAAAAGTTTGGGAATATCCGTAATGTAGCTAACACTTGAAAAGGGACCCGGGTAGCATTTGAAACGTGTACCACCCATGGGTATGTTTAACCGAACAAAATTGGTATATTCATAAAAACCAAT
>NZ_QTNB01000023.1:0-36361 GCF_003603395.1 Bacteroides sp. AM44-19
GCTAATTCGCTACGCTTTGCTCTAATTTACTTTTTCGCTATGTGTTTATTTTAAATAGTTTATCAGATATATGAATCAGGGTAGTTGAAGGAAGTGTTTATACACAAAAATAAAGTATTCTTTCGGTTCAAGCAAGCCGGATGTGTCTGATGTCATTCAATGATAACTTTTGAGCCCTATTCGGAAACAAATGATACCGTTGCAGATAACATGGCATCGGTGTGTTTTCCGCCTTTTCCGCTACTTTTGCTCTCACTGATTTAACCATTATTTTTAATACGTAAAGACATGATGAAGAATATCATTGAAAAATTCCAAATTTGCCTGGTGCTGTCGGCACTGCTTTTCTCTTCTTTCGTTGCCGCATGTTCCGGCAATGATGATACTGTGACTCCGGAAATAACGATTCCCGCGAACATTCTGACGGATGGAATGACTTTCTCCAAGACCGGAGGAACAAGTACGCTGAACATCAAGTCGAACGTTGCATTGGAAGTTACCAGCAGTGCACCGGAGTGGTGTAAGGTTACTGCCGAAAGTTCTGCTTCGAGTAGTATTTTGAAGTATACCGTTATGGCAGAAGCCAATACGGACACGAGTGACCGTGAAGCCAAGGTAACGGTGAAAGCCGGAGGCAGCGAAGTAGGGAGCTTCACAGTGAAACAAACGGCTGCGGACGGATTAATCATATCCAACTCTACCTCTTTCGACCTGCCAGCTGCGGGAGGAGATGTTTCTGTGGTGGTGGAAACCAATGGTGACGTACAAGCCGTTTCCGATGTTTCTTGGATAAAGGCGGTCAATACCCGTGCCATGGAAGACAAGATTTTCAAGTTTACCGTCTCTCCCAATCCTTTGGGAGCGCGCGAAGGCCATATCTCTTTTACTTTGGGTAGCCTGACGGAGACTGTGACCGTAAAGCAGGGTGCGGGCGAAACCGGCAATATGGAAAGCGATGCCAGGACACTTGCCGCCAAGATGTATGCAGGTATCAATATCGGCAACACGCTGGAAGCTTGTGATAACAAGAACAAGATAGCGGGCGAAACGTTATGGGGAAATCCTAAAGTAAGCGAGGCATATGTCAAAGGGCTGAAGGCATTGGGATTTAATGCGGTACGCATCCCTTGTGCGTGGGATTATTACATTGTGAATCCATCGACCTATGAGATAGATGCTGCATGGCTCGACCGTGTGAGCGAAGTGGTGGGTTACTGTGTAGCCAATGATATGTATGCCATTGTCAATATCCATTGGGATGGCGGTTGGCTCGAAGAGAGTATCACTCATGGTTACAGCAGCGAAGTAGATGCCAAGCAGAAAGCTATCTGGACACAGATTGCCAATAAACTGAATGCTTATGACGAACACCTGCTCTTTGCCGGATGTAACGAACCCGGACAGCAAGACCAGGGGAACGTTGGGACATCGGCCATAGATGCCATTCTGAAATATGAACAGACCTTCATAGATGCCGTGCGTGCCACCGGAGGAAATAATGCGAGCCGTTGTCTGATTGTGCAAGGCCCTTATACCAATATTGACAAGACGGTGAATGACTATACGATGCCCAAGGATGAAGTACCCGACCGTCTGATGGTGGAAGTTCACTTCTATGATCCTTATCAGTTCACCATGATGAACCATGACGAAACCTGGAGCAATGTATTCCTTTATTGGGGTAAGGACAATCATGTGTCCGGCTCCATTCACAATGCCACCGCTAACGAAGAAGATTATGTGAAGCAACAGTTCCAGAAGATGAAGAAGGCCTATGCAGATAAGGGAATTCCTGTGATTGTGGGTGAATACAGCGCCATGAAGCGTACAAAAGAAGACAAGATAGAGGGTACTGCCGAACCTGCCTATCCCGACATTGACCAGGAGATGCACAACAAGAGCCGCGCCTATTGGAATGAGGTAGTCACCCGCGAGGCGAAAAACCACGGTTGCGTCCCCTTCTATTGGGAAACCGGCGGTGACATGAACCGTGGTACGGGTACGGCGAAGGAGGCTTATGCCATTGAGGGCATCATGAAGGGAGCCGCAGCCGGTCAATACCCTTATTGATTGAGTGGTGGATAGAATAAAAGACAGTTTTTAAAAGTATCATACAAATAGGTTTTATAGGTTACAAGGATTGTTGATATAGTTTTTTTGATTGGTTACGGAGAAGTATGTCCGCGAGGGATATGCTTCTCCTTCTTTAAAAATCCTTGCCTTTTCTTGCTTTTCTGTTCGTTTTTCACTTCATTTGCAATAAAAATAACTTCCCTTAGCTCTGATAGTATGAAAAGACTGCAACTACTGCTCTTGTGGGTTTGGATGGTATGTTTCTCTGCTGCTTCACACGACTACATGTTTAAACATTTGGAAGTGAAAGACGGACTTTCCAATAATCAGGTTAATGCTATTTATAAAGATTCAAACGGATTCATGTGGTTTGGTACAGCTTCGGGGCTGAATCGCTATGATGGTTACAATATTAAGATTTATCGCAGCCAGAAAGATGATGAGAAATCTCTTCCCGATAGTTATGTCGAGGATATACAAGAAGATGCGTCCGGTAATTTGTGGATACGTACGGGAAGTGGGTATGCCATTTACAACTCGGCTTCCGATGTTTTTGACCGTAATGTGGAAGCTTGGATGTGGAACGTCGGTCTGACCGGAAATCCTTCGCTTATCTATATTGATAAGGAAAAGACTTTCTGGATCTATATTAATGGTAAAGGTGTTTACAGCTATAGAGAGGAACAGAAAAATGCCGTAGCAGTAAAGGGAGCGGATGAACTGCTTGCGAAAGCCGAAGTGTCCGACATGAAAGAATGCGGCGAAGGAATCCTGCTGGTTCTGAGTAACGGTATCTTGGCTTGTATAGATGAGGAAAAGCAAAATATCAAGTGGACCAATCCGGGCATTGCCGAAGATTGCAGGGAAGTAAAGAATGCTACCTTTGATTTGTTTGTCGACCATAGTGGGCGGGCGTGGATATTCAGTGTGGAGGGGATGTGGATTTATAGCCTTTCTCAGAAGGTTTGGGAACAGCGTTCTCCCCGAACGGACACCTACAATACCGTACGTGCAGTGGCACAGGATAAATACGGATGTATATGGGTAGGCAGGGATCAGGATGGCATTGAATTGATAGAACCGGCGGGACGGAAAATCCGTCTGGCGAACGATCCTAATAACGGGCGTACTCTGTCCAACAATACAATAACGGCTCTTTATGAAGATGAGGCCGGTACGATGTGGGTGGGAACCTACAAGAAGGGCGTCTCTTTCTATAATGAAAGTGTCTTCAAATTCGGCATTGCCGATGTAGGCGACATCAATTGTGTGGAGGACGGAGGCGGTGATATCGTATGGGTGGGGACCAACGACCGCGGGTTGATTCGCTGGAATAGCGTGACGGATGAACGTATGTTTTTTTCGCATACGGCAGATCCCCGCTCTATCTCGAGTGATGTCATAGTCTGCCTTCTTCGGGACAGTAGCGGCAGAGTGTGGGCTGGTACTTTCTGGGGCGGACTGAATTGTTATGATGGAAACCGCTTTATCCATTACCGGTCCCGTAAGGGAGACAGTAACTCGCTGGTCTATGACAATGTATGGGCATTGGCAGAAGATGCGGACAAAAATATCTGGATCGGTACGTTGGGGGGAGGATTGCAATGCCTGAATCCTCAGACGGGGATATTTACCACCTATTCTACAGGTAATTCAAACCTTGTGTCGGACTATATCTCATCCCTCTGCATCAGCTGTGACAATAATCTGATTATCGGTACTTCGGCAGGGATGGCTTTCATGGACCTGAGGACCGGCGAGATTACAAATTTTGCAGGTACAAAATCGGGTAAGACCAGACTTTCCAACCAAAATATCAATCAAGTTTACGAAGATAGTCGCGGTTTGTTATGGATAGCCACGCGTGAAGGCTTGAATGTATATGACAGCAAACGGGATGAATTGTACGAAGTGCCTATCAAACCCGGTTTCTCCAAACTATTGATATTAGGTATTACGGAAGATGAAAACAAAAGTATATGGATCAGCACCGGAGGAGAACTGATAAACGTGGTGTTGTCCGTTGACAGCAAGACGGAGCAGCCTGTGTTCCGTTGCTATACCTATAATGACAAGGACGGGTTGCAGAGTTGTGACTTCAACCAGCGTTCCCTCAAACGACTGCATACGGGCGAGATTGTAGTGGGAGGACTGTATGGGCTGAATCGCTTCCAGCCGGGCAACATAAAGTATAACCGTACGTTGCCCAAGGTCATGTTTACCGGTTTCCAGTTGTTCAATGAAGACGTGAAGGTGGGCAAGGAGTATGCAGGACGTGTCATCTTGAAGGAAGCTTTGAATGAAACAGAAGAAGTTGTCTTGGCTTATAAGCAGAATGTGTTCACGGTGCTGTTCGCGTCGGACAATTTCGTGCTGCCCGAAAAGACACAGTATTTCTATAAATTGGAAGGGTTTAATGAGAACTGGCTGACGAGTATGTCCGATATGCATCGCGTTACCTATACCAATTTGGCTCCGGGAACTTACATCTTAAGAGTGAAGGCTACAAACAGTGACGGATATGCGGGTACTGAAGAGGCTTCTTTGAAGATTGTCATTCTTCCACCTTTCTGGATGACTCCGTGGGCATATATTGTTTATGCCCTTCTGATAGTAGGAGTTGTCTTCTTTTCACTGTATGTCGTACAACGAAGGGAACGCAATAAGTTCAGAATCCGCCAGATAGAGGAAGATGCGAAGAAGAAGGAGGAGTTGAGCCAGATGAAATTCCGCTTCTTTACGAATGTCAGCCATGAGTTGCGTACGCCGCTTACGCTGATTATATCGCCGATGGAAAGTATGATGAAGGAGATTACGGACGAAAAGCTGCATGGCAAGCTGCAACTGATGTACCGCAACGCACAGCGTTTGTTGAATCTGGTCAACCAATTGCTCGATTTCCGTAAGAATGAGATGGCAGGACTGCATCTCACCTTGTCCGAGGGAGATATAGTGGCGTATGTGCGTAGCATCTGTACTTCTTTCCTGATGCTTTCTGAAAAGAAACATGTGCATCTGACATTCTTTTCGGCTATGGAATCGCTGAATATGTCATTCGACGAGGATAAAATTGGTAAAGTTGTGATGAATCTTCTGTCCAATGCTTTCAAATTTACTCCGGACGGGGGACGCGTGGATGTGGCATTGGAAATGTCGAAAGAGATGTCCGGAAGATTGCTGATAAAGGTATCGGATACCGGTGTCGGTATCAGGGATGAAGACAAGGAGCGGATTTTTGAACGTTTCTATCAGGTGGAGCAGGAAGAACCGGAGCACCAGTCAACGGGTAGCGGTATTGGCTTGAGCCTGGTACGCGACTTTGTGACGCTGCATGAGGGTACGGTGCGCGTTGTCGACAATGTGGGTTCCGGTAGTGTGTTTCTGGTTGAGCTCCCGGTTAAACATATACGTGTAAGTCCTCCCAAGCCTGCACCGCTTACAGAAGAGGTGGAAGAGCATGAGGAACTTTTGCCGGGTATGGAAGAGGAAGCGCTTTCGGTTGATTTGCTGGACGATATGGAGGATAATGAAGATGAAAAAGAAAAGCCGTTGGCCCTGATTGTGGATGATAATGAAGATTTGGTTGCCTTCATGAAAGATAGTCTGAGCTTGTATTTCCGTATACAGTCAGCTTCCAATGGTCGGGAAGCTTGGCAGAAAATATCGGAACTGATGCCGGATATTATTGTCAGCGACGTAATGATGCCCGAGATGGATGGGAATGAATTGTGCCGCTGGGTGAAGACCGATAAACGCACGAGTGACATTCCGATGATATTACTCACTGCACGGCAGGCTGTGGAAGATAAAGTGGAGGGGTTGACCATCGGTGCGGATGATTATGTGACGAAACCTTTCAATGTGGAAATCCTTATTCTGCGTATGCGCAAGTTGATTGACCTGAGCAAGAAGCGCAAGGCAAAGTCGCTCATTGACCCCGAACCAAGTGAAATAGCCATTACTTCGTTGGATGAAAAGCTGGTGGAAAATGCCATCAAATATGTGGAGGCGAACATCGGTCGGTGTGACTTGTCCGTAGAAGAGTTGAGTCGGGGATTGGGTATGAGCCGGGTACATCTTTACAAGAAACTCTTGCAGATAACCGGTAAGACACCCATTGAATTTATCCGTGTCATCCGTCTGAAAAGAGCGGCGCAGATGCTGCGCGAGAGTCAGCAAAATGTATCGGAGATAGCGTATCAGTTGGGCTTTAACAACCCCAAGTATTTCAGCAAATATTTCAAGGATGAATTCGGTGTTTTGCCCTCTGTTTATCAGGAAAGAGAGGGTAAATAACAAAAGATACCCCTTACGGAAACATATTGTCTTTTAGGGTAATCAAAAGCGCCCTATTGTTTCAACATCGGGAGGACTCGTTTTTGAAGTAAACTTTCTATTTTTATATCGGAGAAAAATCACTTTAAAAACAGTAATATGAAATTGAAAAACACTTCAGTTTATTTGCTTGCCGGATGGATGCTCGCCGCATGTTCCGGAGGCGGATTCCAAAAGACCGAGAACGGTGTTGTTGTGGAAGTCAAGCAGCAGCAACCGACGGATGTGCGTAAAGTAAGATTAGAAGTAATGGGCGAGAAGCTCATTCATGTATCGGCTACTCCTGAGAAGGAATTTTCAAAGGAGCAGAGTCTCATTGTGATCCCTCAACAGAATAAGACCGACTTTAAGGTCGAAGAGCAGGGCGATGAAGTGACTGTCAAGACATCGGAATTATGTGCCATTGTGTCCAAGACAACGGGTGAGGTACGCTTCACGGATGCCGACGGCAAGCAGATTCTGGCTGAAGACTCTGACGGGCGGACCTTTACTCCGGTGGAAGTGGAAGGTACGAAAGGATATACAGTACGTCAGGTATTCCAGTCGGCAGGCAATGATGAGGCTTTCTATGGCTTGGGCCAGCACCAGGCGGATGAGTTCAACTATAAAGGTAAGAATGAGGAACTGTTCCAGTACAATACAAAGGTGTCTGTACCCTTTATCGTGTCTAATAAGAACTACGGTGTGCTTTGGGACAGCTATTCGCTCTGCCGTTTCGGTGACCCGCGCGATTACTCACAGCTGGGTGATGTCTTCAAACTTTATGATAAAGAGGGCAAGGAAGGTGCTTTGACCGGTACATATATTCCGGGCAAGAAAGACGTGGAAACCCTTGTACGTCGTGAGGATTCTCTTTATTTTGAACATCTGGACCGTGCCGCACATCTGAGTAAGGTGATTAATTTGCCTGCGGAGTTCCCGTTCGGAGGGTCCGACGTAGTTTATGAGGGAGAAATAGAACCGGCAGAAAGCGGCTTGTTCCGCTTCATCCTTTACTATGCAGGCTACATGAAAGTATATATTGATAATGAGTTGGTGGTTCCCGAACGTTGGCGTACGGCTTGGAATCCTAACAGTTATAAGTTTGCTGTCAATCTGGAAGCGGGCAAGCGCGTTCCGTTGAAGATAGAGTGGAAGCCTGATGCCGGTGTTTCTTACTGCGGTCTGCGGGTATTGAGTCCGGTGGCTGATGAAGAACAGAACAAACTCTCCTGGTGGGGTGAAATGCAGAATGAAATAGACTACTATTTCGTTTATGGTGATGATATGGACGATGTGATTAGCGGCTACCGTACATTGACAGGTAAATCCCAGATTATGCCGAAATGGGCGATGGGTTACTGGCAGAGCCGTGAGAAGTACAATACGCGTGAGGAGGTTCTCTCCACCTTGAAGGAATTCCGTGAACGTCAGATTCCTATCGACAATATCGTAATCGACTGGCTGCACTGGAAGCAGAATGCATGGGGAAGCCATGAGTTCGACCCTGAACGTTTCCCCGACCCGAAAGGAATGGTCGACTCCATCCACGCCATGAACGGACGTCTGATGATTTCCGTATGGCCCAAGTTCTATGCTACGACCGAACACTTCAAGGAATTTGACGAAAAAGGTTGGATGTATCAGCAGGCTATCAAAGACAGCATCAAAGACTGGGTCGGTCCTGGCTATCTGGGCTCTTTCTATGACGCATACGATGCCGATGCACGCAAGCTCTTCTGGAAGCAGATGCAAGACCACTACTATCCTCTGGGTGTTGACGCTTGGTGGATGGATGCCAGCGAACCGAACATACGCGACTGTACGGATTTGCAATACCGCAAGGACCTTTGCGGTCCGACAGCACTCGGCCCCTCTGCCAAGTTCTTCAATGCATACGCACTGATGAATGCCGAAGCCATCTATGACGGACAGCGTGGCGTGGAACCGGACAAACGCGTCTTCTTGTTGACACGTTCCGGCTTTGCAGGATTGCAGCGCTATTCTACCGCCACCTGGAGTGGTGACATCGCTACCCGTTGGGAAGATATGAAAGCGCAAATCTCTGCCGGCTTGAACTTTGCTGTCAGCGGTATCCCTTATTGGACTATGGACATCGGTGGATTCTGTGTAGAGAACCGTTATGTGGCTGGTCAGATGGAATTCAACAAGACCGGACGTGAAAATACCGATTATAAGGAATGGAGAGAGTTGAATGCCCGTTGGTATCAGTTCGGCGCTTTCTGCCCGTTGTTCCGTGCACACGGCCAGTATCCGTACCGTGAGGTTTGGAACATTGCTCCGGCAGGACATCCGTGCTACAACTCCATCGTTTACTATACGAAGTTGCGTTACAACATGATGCCGTATATCTATTCTTTGGCTGGTATGACTTACTTCAATGATTATACCATCATGCGTCCGCTCGTAATGGACTTCACAGCTGATGCAAACGTCAACAATATAGGTGACCAGTTCATGTTCGGTTCTGCCCTGATGGTGGCTCCGGTTTACGAATATGGCGCACGCAGCCGCGAGGTTTATTTCCCGGCAAGCTGCGGTTGGTATGATTTCTACTCCGGTAAGTATGTGAACGGTGGCCAGAAGTTGACAGTGGATGCTCCTTATGAACGTATTCCGCTCTACGTTTGCGAAGGTGCCATTGTACCTTATGGTCCGGACATGCAATACAGTGATGAAAAACCGGCTTCGGAAATCACCCTCTATGTTTATACGGGTAAGGACGGCGCATTTACGCTCTATGAGGATGAAGGTGTGAACTATAATTATGAGAAGGGACAATATGCCACTATACCGTTTGCCTATAACGATGCTGAGGGTACACTGGTTATCGGCGACCGTACGGGTGACTTCCCTGGTATGCTGAAGGAACGTACTTTCAATGTAGTGAAGGTAAGCAAAGACCAGCCGCAACCGTTCGACTTAAAGGCTAAAGGTACAACGGTGAAGTATGACGGAAAAGCACAAACCGTAAAATTATAATCAGAATGATAGACGACGGTGCCAGGGAGAGAAATCTTCCCGGTACCGATCTCGTCGTTCCTCGGTGCCGAACGATGCCTTCCCCGGTGCCAGGAACTTCCCTACTTCTGAATAGCTGTGAGAGAGGAATAGGCACTCGATAATCTTTTAGATATTTATTACTATGAATAAAATCATATTGTCTTTGGCCATCGGGCTGTCCCTGCTGGCCGGTTGCAATGCTCCTAAAGAGGTAGCTGGCGATGACCGTAGCTTGGATTTTACTGCCGACTGGGCCTTTCGCTTGGGAGACGATACGGCGGCAGCCCGTCCGGATTATAATGACGCAGACTGGCGGAAACTGAACTTGCCCCACGATTGGGCCATTGAAGGAGAATTCAGTAAAGACAATCCTTCGGGAACGGGTGGAGGTGCACTGCCTGGTGGTATAGGCTGGTATCGCAAGACTTTTACTGCCGATAAGGCCGATGAGGGCAAACGCTATCGCATAGATTTCGATGGTGCCTATATGAACTCCACCGTTTATATCAATGGCCATGAATTGGGGACACGTCCCTACGGGTACATCTCGTTCAGTTATGACCTGACTCCCTATATCAAGTGGGGAGAGGAGAATGTGTTGGCGGTTCGTGTGGACAATGCCGAACAGCCCAATTCGCGCTGGTATTCCGGTTGCGGCATCTACCGTAATGTATGGCTGACAAAGCTGAATCCAGCTCATATAGCGCAATGGGGTACCTATGTTACGGCAGAAGATGTGTCGAAGAACAGTGCCCAGTTGAAGATACGCACCAAACTACAGTACGATGCAGAAGCACAGATGGCCGATGTCGTCCTGCAATCCCGGTTAGTGGATGCTGACGGCAATGCGGTGGGTGAGGCTGTGTCGGAAGCGCAGTTGATGCCTCTTACTCCGGCAGAAGTGGAGCAGGAGATACACTTGAAGAATCCCCGTCTTTGGAGTATTGATACGCCCTATATGTATAGGGTAGAAAGCATCCTCAAGGATAAGCAGACCGGCGAGGTACTCGACCGTTACTATACTCCTACCGGCATCCGTACTTTCCGCTTCGATGCACAAAAAGGATTTATCCTGAATGGTGAACAAGTGAAGATAAATGGTGTCTGCATGCATCATGACTTGGGTTGCCTGGGAGCTGCGGTGAATACGCGCGCCATCGAGCGCCAGTTGGAGATTCTGAAAGAAATGGGTTGCAACGGCATCCGCTGCTCCCATAATCCTCCCGCACCGGAGTTGCTCGACCTTTGCGACCGTATGGGCTTCATCGTGATGGACGAGACCTTTGATATGTGGCGCAAGAAAAAGACCCGCCACGATTATTCACGCTATTTCAACGAATGGCACGAACGCGATTTGACTGACCTTATCGTGCGTGACCGCAATCATCCTTCCATCTTCATGTGGAGCATCGGCAACGAAGTGCTGGAGCAGTGGACGGATGCCAAAGCCGACACCTTGAGTCTGGAAGAGGCCAATCTGGTCTTGAACTTCGGTCACAGTGCGGATATGCTGGCAAAGGACGGAGAAATGTCCGTCAACTCACTGCTGACAAAGAAACTGGCAGATATGGTGAGAAAGCTCGATGCCACGCGCCCCGTGACGGCAGGCTGCAACGAGCCGAACCCGAACAATCATTTGTTCCGTTCCGGTGCGCTTGATATTATCGGCTTCAATTACCATGACGACTGGTTTGCAGGTGTTCCCGAGAACTTCCCCGGCAAGCCGTTCATCGTGACGGAAAGTGTTTCCGGCCTGATGACACGCGGTTACTACCAGATGCCGAGTGATTCGATGTTCATCTGGCCCGAACGTTGGGACAAGCCTTTCTATGATGCCTCGTTCTCTTGCTCCTCCTACGACAACTGTCATGTTCCTTGGGGCAACCGTCACGAAGGTACTATGCGTCATGTGAAGAACAACGACTTTATCAGTGGACAATACGTCTGGACGGGCTTCGATTATATCGGTGAGCCTACTCCTTACGGTTGGCCGGCACGCAGCTCTTACTTTGGCATTATCGACTTGGCCGGCTTCCCGAAGGATGTCTACTACATGTATCAGTCCGAGTGGCGTCCGGATAAGGCGGTGTTGCATCTTTTCCCGCATTGGAATTGGACGGAGGGACAAGACATCGATTTGTGGGCATATTATAACAATGCCGACGAAGTGGAGCTTTTCGTGAATGGAAAGTCGCAGGGTGTGCGCAGCAAGGGAAAAGACGATTTCCACGTCATGTGGCGCGTGAAGTATGAGCCGGGTACGGTAAAGGCTGTTTCCCGCAAGGAAGGAAAGACTGTGGCCGAGCAGGAAATCCGGACAGCGGGCGAACCTGCGCAGATTCGTCTCAGCCCCGACCGCAGTACCATTCAGGCAGATGGCAAAGACTTGAGTTTCATTACGGTTGAGATTCTGGACAAAGATGGAAATTTGTGTCCGAATGCCGAAAACGATGTGACCTTTGCCGTAGAAGGTGCCGGCTTCATTGCTGGAGTGGATAACGGAAGCCCCATCTCTATGGAGAAGTTCAAGGACAACCACCGCAAGGCTTTCTACGGAAAGTGCCTGGTGGTACTGCAGAACAACGGTGAACCGGGTGGTGTCAAGGTGACGGCTACGGCTGATGGACTGGAGAAGGCGACGACGGCGATTAAAGTTAAATGATAATTTGATGTGCTAATTGGCACATTAGCATATTAACCAATTAAGACATGAAGAATAAATTTTTAGCAACCTTATTTCTTGCATGCTCCATCAGTACCGTGTCTGCACAGACACCGGTCTATATGGACGATGCACAACCTATTGAAGCACGTGTAAAGGATGCTCTCAGCCGGATGACACTGGAAGAGAAGGTAGCCCTTTGCCATGCGCAGAGTAAATTCAGCAGTGCGGGTGTTCCGCGGCTCGGCATTCCCGAGCTTTGGATGAGCGACGGCCCTCACGGTGTCCGTGCCGAAATCAACTGGAATGACTGGGGATATGCCAACTGGACCAATGACAGCATTACCGCTTTCCCGGCTTTGACTTGTTTGGCCGCTACCTGGAATCCGGACATGTCTGCAAAGTATGGCAAGGCCATCGGTGAGGAAGCGCGCTATCGTGAAAAGGATGTGTTGCTGGGCCCCGGCGTCAACATCTACCGTACTCCGATGAACGGTCGTAATTTTGAATATATGGGCGAGGACCCTTATCTGGCCAGTGTGATGTGCGTACCTTACATCCAGGAGTTGCAGAAGAACGGAGTGGCAGCTTGTGTCAAGCACTATGCGCTGAACAACCAGGAACTGTGGCGCGGACATATTGATGTGAATCTTAGCGACCGTGCTCTGTATGAAATCTATCTGCCGGCATTCAAGGCTGCAGTAGAAGAGGGAGGTGCCTGGAGCATTATGGGCGCTTACAATAAGATTCGCGGCCAGCACGCTTGCCATAACGATTTCACACTGAACAAGATTCTGAAAGATGACTGGAAGTTCGACGGCTGTGTCATTACCGACTGGGGCGGTGCCCACGACACCTATGAAGCTGCCGTCAACGGTCTGGATATTGAAATGGGTTCTTACACCAACGGTCTGACGTCCGAGAGTGTATTTACCTATAACGATTATTACCTTGCCAATCCTTACCTCCAGATGTTGAAGGATGGCAAGGTGCCGATGTCTACGATAGACGACAAGGCTTCCCGTATTCTTCGTCTGATATTCCGTACGGCGATGAACCGTCAGAAACCCTATGGTTCGGTAGCTACGGAAGAGCATTATGCCGCTGCCCGCGAGATAGGCAATGAGGGCATTGTGCTGTTGAAGAATGCTCCGGTGGTAAAGAAAGGCGCCCCGTTGCTGCCGATTGATGCAGCCAAGTATAAGAATATCCTGGTGGTGGGCGATAATGCCGTACGCTTGCTGAATCAGGGAGGAGGCTCTTCCGAACTGAAAGTGAAGGATATGGTATCTCCGCTGGATGGCTTGCGTGCTGCTTATGGCGATAAGGTAGCCTATGCGAAAGGCTATGCCGCCGGTCGTCCGATGTACGGCCGTGCAGATGAAATTCCGCAGAATGTGGTAGACTCACTCCGTGCAGAAGCCGTGGAAATGGCGAAAAAGGCAGACTTGGTGGTACTGGTAGGCGGATTGAACAAGAACCACTTCCAGGATTGTGAAGGCGGCGACCGTCTGGAATACGGCTTGCCTTTCGGGCAGGATGAACTGATTGAAGCTTTGCTGGGTGTAAACAAGAATCTCGTTCTGGTGCTTCTCAGCGGTAATGCGGTGGAAATGCCGTGGGTATCCCGGGTTCCTGCCATTGTGCAAGGTTGGTATTTAGGCTCCATGGGTGGCAAGTCTCTGGCTGACATCCTGAGTGGTGCGGTGAATCCAAGCGGAAAGTTGCCCTTCTCTTTCCCTGCCAAGTTGACGGATTGTGGTGCACATGCTTTTGATGAACTCAGTTATCCGGGCGACAGCATTAAGCAGGAGTATAAGGAAGATATTCTGGTGGGCTATCGTTGGCACGACACCAAGAAGGTTCCGGCACTCTTCCCCTTCGGTCATGGCTTGAGCTATACTACCTTTACATATGGCAAACCGGTGGCTTCTGCCAAGACCATGGCTGCCGACGGTACGCTGACGGTGACAGTTGCCGTGAAGAATACGGGTAGCATTGCCGGAAAAGAGATTGTACAGCTTTATGTAGGCGATGATAAATGCAGTGTGCTTCGTCCTGTAAAGGAGCTGAAACATTTTGCAAAAGTCGCTCTGGCACCGGGCGAGGAGAAGAGTGTGACTTTCACCCTTACTCCGGATGATTTGAAGTTCTACGATGAGGCTTCCGCAGCTTGGAAGTACGAATCGGGTAAGTTCAAGGCATACGTTTGCGCTTCGTCTGCCGACGTCCGTGGTGTAGTTTCGTTCGAAATGCAATAAACTTATAATCAGTGCGTAACCACTGCAAAATCAGTGCAACTATTTTGCAGTGGTACTGCATACCTTTTGCAGCGCTACTGCAATTGCTTTGCAGCGTCACTGCAAAAGGTATGCAGCAATGCTGCAAAGTGTATGCAGTAATGCTGCAAAATGTATGCGGTAAGTTTGCAGCCTGAAATCAGAATCAAAAAACAATATGAAGACACTTGCCACTCTATTTCTGCTTGCAGCCTCGTTGCTGCTTCGTGCAGCCGATGCGCCTGCCGACAGTTGTAATCATCAGCTATACTATACATCGCCCGCCGCTATCTGGGAGGAGACTCTTCCTTTGGGTAACGGACGCTTGGGCATGATGCCCGACGGAGGCATTCTCCGTGAGCACATTGTGCTGAATGAAATTTCATTATGGAGCGGAATGGAGGCGGATTATAGCAATCCGGATGCCTCGAAGAGTCTGCCTGCCATCCGGCAACTGCTGTTTGAGGGAAAGAACCGCGAAGCACAGGAGCTGATGTACAGCAGTTTCGTTCCGAAGAAGCAGGAGACTGACGGGAGATATGGAACCTATCAGGTATTGGGCGATTTGGATATAGATTTTACCTACAATTCTTCATTATCCATTCTCAATTCTCCATTAAACAACTATCGCCGTTGGCTCAACTTACGCGATGCGGTGGCATACACGGCTTTCAGGCTGGAAGATGTCGATTATCACCGTGAGTATTTTGTTTCCCGTGACCGTGATGTCATGCTGATTCATCTGGTTGCCGGACGTGAAGGGGCTCTGAATTTCTCTGCCCGTTTGAGTCGTGCGGAACATAGCTCGGTGACTGTCCAAGGGAACACCCTTTTGATGGACGGCATGTTGGAAAGCGGTAAACCCGGTTTGGACGGTATGAAATACCGTGTGGCCATGCAACTCGTGCAGAACGGTGGTGAATCGTCTGTCAGCCTGGAAAACGGTATCCGCTTGAAGAACGGGCAGGAAGCCTGGTTGATACTTTCTGCCGCTACCTCCTATGCCGCTGCCGGTACCGACTTCCCGGGCGAACGCTATGCGGAAGTCTGCGACAGCTTGCTCCGTCCTTTCACCGCCCCCGCTAATTCTCCATGTGCCATTCTCCATTCTTCATTATCCAGCCATGTCACCGCTCACCGTTCCCTCTACGACCGTGTTTCCTTGACGCTTCCTGCCACGCCGGATGATACGCTCCCGACGAACGAGCGCATCCTCCGCTTCACACAGCAGGAGTCGCCGGCATTGGCTGCTCTGTACTATAACTACGGACGCTATCTGCTCATCAGCAGTACCCGCCCCGGCAGCCTGCCGCCCAATCTGCAAGGACTCTGGGCAAATGGAGTATCGACTCCCTGGAATGGAGACTACCATACGAACATCAATATCCAGATGAACCACTGGCCTTTGGAACAAGCCGGCCTCTCCGAACTCTATCAGCCGCTGACGACGCTGATGGAGCGCCTTATCCCTTCGGGAGAGGCAAGTGCGCGTACTTTCTATGGCGATGAGGCAGATGGCTGGGTGCTCCACATGATGACCAACGTATGGAATTATACCGCTCCCGGTGAACATCCCTCCTGGGGAGCCACCAATACCGGTGGTGCCTGGTTGTGTGCCCATTTGTGGGAACACTATCTGTATACGCAGGACAAGGATTATCTGCGTCGTATCTATCCCGTCTTGAAAGGTGCCGCCCGGTTCTTTAGTTCCACTACGGTGCAGGAGCCTTCGCATGGCTGGCTGGTAACTGCCCCCACTTCTTCTCCGGAAAACAGTTTCTATGTGCCGGGTGACAGCGTGACTCCCGTCAGCATTTGTATGGGTCCCACTATGGATGTGCAACTGCTCACCGAGCTTTATACCAATGTCATTACCGCCGCCCGCCTGCTGGATTGTGATGCGGATTATGTGGCGAAGCTTGAGGCGGACCTGAAGAGATTCCCACCCATGCAAATCAGTAAGGAAGGATATTTGCAGGAATGGCTGGAGGATTATAAGGAAGTGGATGTGCACCATCGCCACGTTTCCCATCTCTACGGCCTGCATCCGGGAAACCTGATTTCGCCGGAGGCTACCCCCGAGCTTGCCGAAGCCTGCCGGATGACCTTGAACCGTCGTGGAGATGAGGGTACCGGTTGGAGCCGTGCTTGGAAGATAAACTTCTGGGCTCGTTTGGGTGACGGAAACCGTGCTTGGAAACTCTTCAAGAGTTTGCTGCATCCTGCTGTCGATGCTGCGACGGGAGGTCATGGTAGCGGCACTTTCCCTAATTTGTTCTGTTCGCATCCTCCTTTCCAGATTGATGGCAACTACGGTGGCGCGGCGGGAGTCGGCGAAATGCTGCTGCAAAGTCATGAGGGCTTTATCCATCTGCTTCCTGCCCTGCCAGATAGCTGGACTGCCGGCAACTTCCGTGGAATGCGCGTACGCGGCGGTGCTTCCATAGACCTGGACTGGAAGGATGGACGGGCAACGAGGGCTGTTGTTACCGCTCTTGTTCCGGGTAAATTTACAGTAAAGATGCCCGCAAGTGCTGTCCGTGCCGAAGTGAAGGTAGGAGGACGCACGCGTACTTACAAAGAACCGGCATTTCCGTTGGATTTGAACAAGGGAGAGGCGGTGACCATACATTTCTTATAGGAACGTTCCCCTCCGACAAAATTATCAAGTTATTTGTCTTTCGCGTCCGAATGCTGTACATTTGCAGTGCATGTAGAACAAATATCTTAGATAATTATGAAAAATAGAGTACGTTTTTTCTTCTTGTTTCTCGGCTTGCTGGGAGCGTTGGCAGTTCATGCACAAATCAATGAGTTGCCACGTTCCACACCCGAGGCAGAAGGAGTCCCTTCCAAGGCTGTCACTGCCTTGTTTGATTCACTGATGGCATTGCCGAAAACAGATATCCACAGCGTGGTGGTGCTGCGTCACGGCAAGGTCATCGGAGAAATCTATCCGGCTCCGTTCGCGCCGGAATATCGCCATACCATGTATTCCTGCTCCAAAACCTTTGTCGGGGCTGCCGTAGGACTTGCCATTGCAGACAACCGCTTGCGCTTGACAGACCGTGTCGGTACCTTCTTCCCGGAACTTCTTCCGGATTCGGTTTCCGCTAATCTGGCAGACATGACTGTCCGTGACCTGCTTACCATGACGTCGGGTATCACTCCCGACTGGAATATGCGCAACCTCACTTCCGACTGGATACGTACCTTCCTTGCCAAACCGGTGAAAACTCCGGGCAAGAAGTTTGAATATGATTCGATTAGTACCTATATGCTTTCTGCCATTGTGCAGAAGGTGACGGGCATGACCTTGCTGGATTATCTGAAGCAGAAGCTTTTCATCCCGATGCATATCACGGACGTTGCGTGGGAGATAAGCCCCGAAGGCATCAATACCGGTGGCTGGGGACTGCATATCCAGAGCGAGTCGTTGGCAAAATTCGGATTGTTGCTGCTGAACCGGGGTGTTTGGGAAGGCAAGCAGTTGCTTCCGGCTTCCTGGGTGGAGCAGATGATGACCAGACAGATAGGAGATTATGGCTATCAGATGTGGCTTTGCGAATATCCGGGTGCTGTACGTGCTGACGGGGCTTTGGGACAATACATTCTGATTGTTCCGGATAAGGATATGGTAGTGGTCATTACCGAATGTACATTGATAGACGGTCGTCGGCAGCGTCGTCTGATCTGGAACCGCTTGTTGCCGGAGGTCGGTGACCAGGTATTAGCGCCCGGTAAGGACTACAAGCGCCTGCAGAAGAAACAGCGTTCTTATCAACTGCCGTTAGTGCAAGGAAAGGCTGCTTCCTCCCTTTCACAGAAATACGCAGGCAAGCGCATCCTGCTCGGAGAGAACAAATACGGATGGCAATCCATCGAACTGCAATTCAAGCAGCAAGAAGTAGTGATGACTGTGGTGGAGAAAGACGGAAAGACATACAGTCTTCCGTTTGGCTATAAGCAATGGTCGAAAGCGGCAATTGATGGCTATCCTCCGTATTCGGTTGCTGCAAAGGGGCGTTTTAAGGGTATAGAAGGCCCTTTCCAGGTGGCAGGCAGTTATGCGTGGGCGTCACCTGATGCTTTGCAACTGAAAGTACATTATGTCAACTGGATAAGCGCTCTTGGGCTTACGCTCTGCTTTGAGGATAACAAGGTACTCCTGACTGTTACGGAGAATTATTCTTCGGGTGAAGGGGTGACTTTCGAAGGTACATTAGCGCATTAAAATAATGAATCGTATTTTGCTTACTCTAAAACGGCCTTTTATCTGGCTGTACCGTTTCCGGCACCGTTGCGGCTACGGTGTACATTCTCCTTTTGCCTTTAACCTGATTACGCATGTAATTTACGAAAGTACGGCTTATTATAAATATGAAGAGCTGGCCAAGGCACAGAAGCAACTGGAGCTGGAGAAAGATAAACGTTGGAAGTACGAATCGAAGAAAGTAAAACGCCTTCTGTTCCGTCTGGTAAACTATACCCAGCCGGAGACCATTGTAGATGCCGGTACGCTTGCCGCTTCTGCCCTCTATCTGAAAGCGGGGAAGGAGGGAGCAGATTATACTTCGGCTTCCGACCTTTCCGAGCTCTTTCTGGAGAGTGGCGTTCCCGTTGATTTCCTTTATTTACACGATTATCGTCATCCCGATTTTGTAGAGGAGGTCTTCCGCATCTGTTCTGCCCGTACCAGGGGAAAGTCTGTTTTTGTGATTGAGGGTATCCGTTACACTCCGCAGATGTCTGCCCTCTGGAAACGTATGAAGCAGGACGGGCGGGCGGGTATTACGTTCGACCTTTATGACCTTGGTATCATATTCTTCGATAAAACAAAGATAAAACAAGACTATATTGTCAACTTTTGATTATCTTTAGGCGTTTCAATAGTGATTAGCGGTTAGTGATTAGTGCTTAGCTCCACTTACTGGCTGCTAAACATTAATCCCTAACCCCTAAACATTAATTCCTTATGAAGATATACACCAAAACCGGAGATAAAGGAACCACCTCTCTTGTAGGCGGAACCCGTGTACCTAAAACGCATATCCGCCTTGAGGCATACGGTACGGTGGATGAGCTGAATTCCAATCTGGGTCTTCTCATCACGTACCTGCTTGACGGAAAGGATAAAGATTTTCTGCAGCAAGTGCAAGACAGACTTTTTGCCGTAGGCTCTCATCTGGCCACAGACCGGGAGAAAATGGAGCTGAAAGAAGCCAGTATCATCAGCTCGGAGCAGGTGGAAATGGTGGAGCGGGAGATAGACCGTTTGGATACTCTTTTGCCTCCTCTTTCAGCCTTTATTCTTCCCGGCGGAAGTCGCGGTGCGGCAGTCTGCCACGTTTGCCGTACGGTTTGCCGTCGTGCAGAGCGTCGGATTCTTGCTCTGGCCGAACAAGTGGAAATCGCTTCGGAATTACTGGCTTACGTGAACCGCTTGTCTGATTATTTGTTCGTTCTTTCCCGTAAAATGAATCAAGACGACAAAAAAGGTGAAATATTTTGGAATAATAGTTGCAAGTGAAATAAATTGTTATACTTTTGCCGAAAAATAGAAATAGGACTTAATATTCACAATTTTAATACTAGAGACTATGTATTGGACATTGGAATTAGCATCTAAGTTGGAAGATGCTCCTTGGCCGGCAACTAAGGATGAATTGATAGATTATGCCATGCGTTCGGGTGCTCCGCTTGAAGTGATTGAGAATCTGCAGGAAATGGAAGATGAAGGCGAGATTTATGAAAGCATAGAAGATATTTGGCCCGATTATCCCAGCAAAGAGGACTTTTTCTTCAACGAGGAGGAATATTGATACGCTTTAAAAGAAAAAACTTACCGGTATGTCTGGTAATATTTTGAAACATAGGGAGAAGTAATTCCAAAACCGATAACTATGGTTGAAGAATTACTTCTTTTCTTTTTAATACCCCCACACTACAATAATAATGAATGTACAAGAAGCAACGACACGCCGGTTACCGGATTTGAAGGAAAGGCATCTGCCTGAAAACTGCCGCGAAACCATAAACACGATTTTAAAGGAGACTTACGGCTACGAACAGTTTCGTAATCTTGAGATTTACGATGACTTGTCCAAGGGAAAAGAGAAACTCTGCATTTCGCAGGGACAGCTGATAGAGAACGTTATACTGGAGGCTGAAAAGGCTTGGAAAAGTGAAACGCAGGTAGACAATATATTGTTGACTGCCCCTACCGGCTCCGGAAAATCCTTGTTGTTCCAGCTTCCTGCCATCTATTTGGGGAAGGAGTATAATCTGCTTACCATTGTGGTTTCCCCTTTGAAGGCGTTGATTGTAGACCAGGTGGAAAGTCTGCAGGAACTGGGGTATGCGCGTGTGGCATACGCCTCGTCCGATTTATCGCCGGAACAGAAGATGGAGGTTTACCGGCAGGTGCGTGAGGGGGAGATTGATTTGTTCTATCTCTCGCCGGAATTGCTTCTCTCTTACGACATCAAGCATTTTGTAGGCGAGCGCCGCATCGGTCTGGTGGTGGTCGATGAGGCGCATACGGTAACGACATGGGGTAAGGAGTTCCGTGTGGACTACTGGTTCTTGGGGCGCTACCTGACTGCTTTGAAACAGACTCTCGGCTATAATTTCCCGTTGTTTGCATTGACCGCTACGGCTGTCTGGAATCCCAAAGGGGGCAATGACATGATATTCGAGACTATCCGTTCCTTGCAGATGGAGCCTTGTGTGCTTTATGTAGGTACGGTGAAGCGCCGGAATATTGGCTTTGACATCCGTCAGATGGAGATGGAGGACGGGGAGACATACGACAAGGCAAAGCAGCGCGTGGTGGCTGCGCGGGTCGAGGACTTCCTGGACGGACACAAGACATTGCTCTATTATCCTTTTGCGGGTGGCATCGACATGCGCCTGAAGACGTGGGTGAAGCCGGCAGACTGGCGTCTGGTGGCTTCCTATTATGGCAAGAAGGAAAAGGAACAGAAAGCTGCCATTGTGCAGGAGTTCAAGGAAGGGACCAAGAAACTGATTGTGGCTACGAAAGCCTTTGGTATGGGAGTGGACATCAGTGATATAGACCGTGTATACCATGTGGCGCCATCCAGTACGTTTGTCGACTATATTCAGGAGATAGGGCGTGCCGCGCGTGATACGGAGATACGTGGCATTGCCGCTACCGACTACCATGAACGGGACTTCTATTATATGAAGCGTCTGCATCAGACGGGGAACATTGCCCAGGAACAGCTGGTGCTTATTCTGAGAAAGCTCATGGAAGTGTACCGCATGAAAGGGGAGAAACCGGAAATCATGGTGTCTTTGTCCGATTTCGAGTTTGTGGTGAAACTGCCGCGTACAAAGAACAAGCTGGAGTATGAAGCAGAGTTGGGACAGCTCATCAAGACTGCCTTGCTTTGGCTGGAAGACGATTTGATGCAGCGTTATGGCAGGTATCTGCTTGAAATCAGTCCCAAGAATTTGTTGACCGAAGGATATGTCCAGGACAAGACGGGTGATGTCTTTGCCCGTGAATTCCATAGCTATCTGACAAAGGTAGAAGGGGAGGACGGGGTTTACGTCGTACGTCTGGAAGCGCTTTGGGAAGAGCGTTTCCCGGAGCTTGGCTACAAGGAGTTCAAACAGAAGCTGAATAATGGAACGTTGCGGGAAGGTGCCCGTGCCGTATCTGTAGGCAAGCATGAGGTGCTGTTGAAGGAAGATGCCTCCGTCATCCGTGAACGGATGGATGCCTTGTTCAAGAGCCTGACAATGATGCTGAAAACGGCATTGATAAAGTCGAAAGGACGTTTTGATGAAGAAGAACTGCGGGCTGTCTTTGCCGAGCATGGCATGGACGTGCGCTCTGCCAAACGCTTTATCGGTTCCCTGCTGGAGAGCCGCACGGAGGAAGGCCGCAGTGTGAGCTATATCAGCAGTGTGAAAAAGAAAGATTCCAATGAACTCTCTTTTACGGTGACCAAAGGCTTTGATTTGCTTCTGTCGCGCTATCAAAAACTGTTTAGCCAACGTATAGTGGGCAGTAAGGGAGACCGCCTGTTGTTTTATTGCACTCCTTTCTCGGACTTGAATATGCTGCTTAATCTGCTTTCTATGCTCGACTGCCTTTCGTTCAGTGTGGAGGGTGGCGGTACGCCTTGCGTATTTGTCCGTTTCAATGACCCCGAAACTCTGCAGGAACTTGCGCTTGGCGATGATTACCGCAATCTGATTCTGGATACCAACGAGCAGATATTCCAGGAGCAGATTGACTTGTTCTCTTTCTTCTTCGGAACAGATAAGCTGACGGATGAACAGCGCTGGGACTTTATCGAGGATTATTTTACGGGAATGGGAGTGGACGACTTGAAAAAGAAGTTTGTGTCCTTGTAGCACCAATTCGTTGAACAGCCTTTCCAGAGTTACAGTTCATCTTTGCTTTTACTGTAAAGATTGTGAGTAATTAGTCTAAGTGCTCCTGCAGAAACCGTTGCAGGATGCGTGCATGGTTGTATATCGGTGCTTTGGAAGCATATAGTAAGGTTATGGTATGGTGGTGTTTTATGGTGTCAATGAACCTAAGGGCGGCTTCCGAATTTTCCAGTTCCTTGCGATACATGGCTGCAAACCCCTCCCAGTGTTCCGCTTGGTCTTCGTGAAACCATTTTCTTAATTCAGGTGAAGGGGTAATATCCTTTTCCCAGACATCGTATTTCAGATGTTCCTTTTTTATGCCGCGAGGCCACAGCCGGTCCACCAATACACGGTAGCCGTCTGTTGCATCGGGTTCTTCATATACCCGTTTGATTCTGATTTGTGTCATGGCTGTTCTCTTAATTTTGCTTCCATTTTGATGGAGCGTGGGAAAACGATATTATTTTCCAGATGGATGTGCTGGTGCAAGGCCTCTTCAAATGCTTTAAGCTGTTGGAGTACGAGGCGGTAACTGTTGCAGGCATCTTCTGGAGCTGTATAGCCGTTGGTCAGATGCTCTATGTGGCGATAGCGTTCTCCTTCAATGTCATGTTCTGCCATCATGACGGATATGGGAGCTTCGATGCTTCCACAGTGGAATTCGGGCAGGGGAGTATTTTCCAGCTTAGCCTTTACCATCTCATAGATGTAGGGAAACAGTACCAGTTCCTCTTTGTCGAGATGGGCATTGAGGTCGGAGAGGGAATCATGAAAGAGAGCCTGCACATTGTAGAGTGACGGATGTTTTTCACCGTGTACGCGACATATTTTATCCAGCAGTTCTTCAATCTCGGGACCTTGTGTACGGATATTACGGTGGTGGATTTTGAGAATATAGTCCACCAATAAGTCCAGAGGCCAACTCTTGAAATCAATATTTTCGGAGGTTGTCGGAGCCAGATGCTCTATTTCTTCTATCACCTTCTCCATATCGGCTCCGGCAGTTTTACTGGCTTCGGGAAGCAGTGCGGAACCATGGCAGCAGAAATCAATGCCATATTTATCAAATATCCCGGCATTGTTGAAGTTGTCGGCTACGATTTCGCCGACTGTCATACGTTTATAATCCTTCATATGTTATCTTGTTTTTGTTTTCCACAACATTGTGGAAACCTGCTATATATACAATTATATGGCAGATAATGTTTGAAGGGTTATGATTATTTGAGTTTTCTTGCCCGGTTCTTTCATTTAAAGGAATTGGAGGAGTTATCACTTCGCTCCGCTCCGTCAGGAGTTGAAGAAGTTAAAGCCGATACTTCTGTGAATACATACGCACGAGTATTGGCTTTAACTCCTAAGCCGACTTGTCGGCTGATAACTCCTTTAAATGAAAGATTCGTGGTTTCCTTGTCTATCCTTCTACTTTTTGGAATGCCAGCCGTTCGTCTCCATTGGCCAGAAGGATGATGCCGCAATATTTGAATCCGTGCTTCTTCAGTATGTATTGCAGGATATGATTGTCCCGGTGGGTATCTGCACGTAGGTTGGGTATTTGTTCGTAGCACCATTGCAGGCAGGCATTGGCCACTCCTTTGCTGTGTTCTGTACTTGCCAGCCGGTGAATGACGCCGTAAGGAAGCGTATCTTCCACCCATTTTCCTTCATAGATATGCGTATATGTGGGGTCGTTTCCACGGATAAAGGCGAAGGTTCCGATAATTTCTTCGGTATCGTCGGTGCACACATAGCTGTTTCCTTGTTCGATGTCTGCTATGACGATTTCCCTGGAAGGGTAGTTGCCTCTCCACTGCAGCATATTTCCGTCTTTCCGCATGATGTGCTTCGCTTGTTCAAAGATGTCCATAAGGATTGTAATGTCTGTGGGTTGCGTCTTTCTGATTTTTATCATAGCTTTTTATTTTATCTGTGTGGTATCTTTCTTTGATTCAGGTTGCAAAGGTAATGCGTTTTGTGATTCATTGTTCTCTTAAATGAACAAATGCTAATAGATGTTGTTTCTTTAGGAAGAATTTGCATATATTTGTCCCGTAATATTAAACACAATTGATTATGAAAAAGATTTTTAGTGCTTTCGTGATAGCTGTATGCTGTATGTTTATGGCTATGCCTGCCCAGGCCCAACTATTGAAGTGGGGTGTTAAGGGTGGTGTGAATATGACGAAAATAGATTGGGATGGCGGATATAAGGGAAACAAGGATAATTCTACCGGTTTCTTTATTGGTCCGATGGCTGAGTTTACCATTCCCATTGTAGGCTTGGGTGTTGACGGTGCTTTGCTGTTCTCTCAGCGCGGCAAGGACGAGGTGAAGCAAACAGGACTGGAAGTACCCGTAAATCTGAAATATACCATTGGCTTGGGTAGCTTGTTGGGTATTTATATAGCTGCCGGTCCCGATTTCTTCTTCGATTTTAAGAAGAAAGACTACGTAGATCGCAAGAAGGCTCAAGTGGCACTTAATCTGGGTGCCGGTGTGAAGCTGCTGAAGCATCTCCAGGTTGGCGTGACCTATCAGCTCCCGATGGGCGACTCATTTACGTGGGAGGAGGCGGGTAAGGCTTTCGGTGCCAAGAATAAGACTTGGCAGGTGTCTGCGGCGTATCTCTTCTAAATGTAGTAAAACGATTTGTGGAATATAATATAAGAAAGGCTCTCCTACAAAAAGGAGGGCCTTTCTTGCGTTTTTGATGGGAATTGAAAAGTTTATCAGATGGCTTTATCACCCATTCCTGAATCTTTCATGCATAATTTCCAATTCCCTAGATAGCGTACTGGTTTAAAGTACCAATTGGTCTTTCTAGTTTCGGTAAAGTAAACGGTGCATCTTACTTCATTATCTTCGGCTTCTTTAAATTGTATATTATCAATTTTATATCTATAGATAGGAAAGAGTTCAAATAATGTTTTAATATGTTGCATGTCTTCATTATCTAAAGGTTCTGGTGCTTGATTAGGTATTTTAGCATCCATTTTGTATAGCATGGCTACAGCTTCGGCATACTCTTTATTTTGAGCTAAAGTCATGAATCGGTTTACAAGCTCAGTCACAGTTGCTGTATCTCGCTGTGAGAGTACCATGATAGAGGATGTTTTGGGGGCAATACTTTCTACTCTTTTCTTTTCTTGTTTACAAGCTGTCATCAAAACAAGTACATACAACAGTATACTTAAAGACTTTATCGTTTTCATTCTTTTATCTATTTTTGTTAGGTGATTTTGGGGGCATATTATTATGATTGGTATCAATAGGCTGGAGCTATATTAAAATATATAGCGAAAAAATGAAAGAGAAATAGCTTCTTCACTTCACTCCAAGTGAACTGACCACATAATTTCAATATGTAGACGTCTTTATAGATTAAAAAGAGTGCCCTCTTTTGAAGGCACTCTTTCTATTGGAGATTTCTATTTAATCTAATGATTAGACAGTTCCGTGAACATCAATAACAATATTAACTTCAATAACACCCCATTTATAAGTTACTTTTACAGGAACTTGAATTTGGTAGTTACCAACTTCATTACCATTGTTCTTATAGTTTAGAATACCCATATGTGTACCATCAATAGGCTCTGTAGACGGAGTATATGTTATTTCGATATTATTACTCTTAGAGCTCAACAATGTTTCACCCAATGTTCCACCATTCAAATTAGTTGTGATATTAGCTTCATCTACTTCAATCTTCTCAACTCCATAGTAAGTATAGTAGTTATATCCTTCCGGACTGAACTCATTTTGTTCCTTGTTATTACGCCAGTCCGTAAATGCTAATACCTTGCTGAAGTCAAGCTTGTCACCGTCATTAATAGCATCTTTCAAGCCTTCATTATCCTTAGAAGTTACATTAATAGGGCGTATAAATTTCACATCAAATTCATAATTGCTCAATTTCAAGTCCTTTTTGCATTCGTTTGTTGCAACAACTTTAACACGACCGCAAAGAGTTTCACCATCTTTCATTTCAGTGCGACCAGCATAGTTCAAGATATCTTTTGCGTAATCAGTTTCTTGATATGTCACAGCAGAATTGCTAATTACTGCTATCTTTTGAGAAGCTCCGGTTGGTTGATTGTTCTCCAGCTTAGTTGCAGATAAAGTTAATCCATCCGTAGAAACAGATAATCTGTACTTGTTATGTTTAGAAACGCCATAAACATCCTTTATGCGCGGAGTAACGAACTGGAATGTTTTAGTTAATTTATTATCTTGGAAATCTGCATAAACTGCATCTACTCCACTGATAGTAACCTTATTGCCTTCAAATACATTCAAAAGGTCATTTACATAAGTACACTTATCTGCGCCTTCACCCTTATTGGGTACTTTTACGTTCTGATGGATTTCATCATAACCGCTCTTAGCTTCTGTACTACCACTTGCAAACCAAGCATAGTCAAGTTTTGTAGTATTGGCAATAGTACCGGCTGGAGTAACATTGCGTGGACTCGGTGTCCAGTTGAATGTTACATACACATAGTGTGCAGTTTTATTGCTATTCTCCTTAACAAAACGAACGACAGCATTTATACTTGCTTTTTCTGTGAAAAGTTCATAAGCGTCATTAGCTCCTATTGTCCACTGCAATACTTCTGTCATATGGCCTTCCGTATCAGCAGTTGTTTTAGAAAC
Organism: Bacteroides sp. AM44-19; assembly: GCF_003603395.1. NCBI lineage: Bacteria > Pseudomonadati > Bacteroidota > Bacteroidia > Bacteroidales > Bacteroidaceae > Bacteroides > Bacteroides sp. AM44-19. Next base: position 27,421 of record NZ_QTNB01000023.1, read on the forward strand.
TACCCCAATCTTCTTCGCAACTTCTACTGCATCTGCACTTGCCCCAGTGAATTGCTTTGCATCGCTATCCGTAGCGTCAAGTTTATAAGTATTTTCAAACTCTTCCTTAGAAATATCAAGTTTAGCTAAAATTTGTTCTTCCACTTGATCCCAAGTTAATTTCTTAATCAAATTATCTTGAGAGCAATTAACGGTATATCCTTCAGTAAAGTTGAACGGATCAATAACAGTAATTTCATTCTCTTCCGGAGTTGTTGTAATTTCAGCTTTAATATAACCAACGGCTACATTTTGGTTCTGTACAGTATCTTTCAAGATGACACGAATCAACGGCATACGACCTATGGTTGCTTTGCTTTGTTCAGCACCAAATGCCTGTTGCTTACCACCTTTGGTTATTTGAGGTCTCAATATAGCACCCTTCCAATTTGCATGGGCACTTTCTGAAGTCTCATTTTGTCCGGCAAAATAACCTACCAATTCATAAATATACTTGAAACCATCTTTCTCAACAAGACCTTCATTTGCATTTTTATCCCAAGCGATATCTTGATTGGTAGTTGTTGTATAGTGTGTTTGAATATATTCAGCAACATCTACACCTTCGCTGTTCCATGCAACTTGAATTTGAGGTTCATTCTGAATAGCTTCAGCTGCAGTCGTATACAAGTGACCTTCTCCGTCAGCATGATTAGGTTGTACTTTTGCGTTTGCCAATACTAAATCTTTGATTTCTTGCGCTTTTACAGCAGCGTAATCAGAAGTAATTATAGTATCTACTTTGGCATCTTTATAATGAGCTTGCAAAGCCAATACTGTTACGAGTCCATCTTTGTCAATGTCTTTAATGCTACCGTCAGTCAATTTTGCTTTTACTCTCAAAACACCTGGTTGGTTTGGAGCTAAGCTTTTACCAATAACTTCAGCTTTCACTACTGCACCTGCAGCTTTAGTGTATTTCTTATCATCGGAGATAAATGTCAGTTCTGCGATATTATTTATATCTACAGTAGACGGATTCATGTGATAATCTGCAGTCAATCCTGGAGTCAAATAAGACTGCGTAGTTGCAATTGTTGCCGCATCTTTAGAAAAATCCGCATCAGCATTAACAACTTTCAATGTCAAAGCCTTATACGCAAATGTAGACGCAGACATAGCTTCAATACCTTGATAATAGAAATCAGGCTTAAACACTAAACTAGTCAATTGACGGCCGATCAGATTTAATGCCTCATTTTGTAATTTAGCCACCTTTTCTGCAAGAGCCTTCAATTCTTCTTGACTTGCTTTACCTGCAATAGCATTGGTCAGTTCAGATTTAAGGTTGGCAATTTGTTCCTCAACATCTTTTAAAGCTGCTAACTTAGCTATTTTAGCTTCTAAATCAGTTTTTAGAGCTTCCAAGTCAGCATCTGTAACAGTACCAGCTCCTGTAGCTTTATCTAAAGCTTCTTGAGCTTTTTTCGCTGCATCTTCTGCACTTGACTTAGCAGCAGCAATTTCACTTTCCAATGCGCTTACTTTGCTATTCAAGTCTTCAGCTGTAGCTTTTTTGTCCAATTGCTCCTGCAAATTATCGATGTCATCATCATAGTCCTTGCAAGATGTGAACGTACTTGTAGTAGCCGTCATCAAGGCTCCAAACAAGATTACACTTAAAAACTTTTTGTTCATAATGAAAACTTTAAATTTATAAATTTAAAAAATGAAAAATAATAAAATCTACGATTACAGTATTTTTCCTCACATTTTTATATGTGTTTTTTCCGTTACTTCGCAGGTAATGAAATCTTGTTAATTCCATTAATAATCAGGGAATAAGGAGGGAATAGGCTGATTTTGTTCAGAATAGTAAAAATCAGCCCGTTAGGATATTGGAAAGAGGATTGGAAGTCCAGAAAGATGACAGTGGGAAAGGGATGAAATGAGGCTTTCAAAGAATGAAAGTATGTATCTTTCAGTTCAAAAGGTTGAATGACAGTCCATTGATAGCACCGATGGGAGCTCCGTAAAGACAACGCCATTCCGTTCCTCAAAACTCATTTTGAAGATTCCGGAAAATGTGCGACAAATCTATTCTATCCTATCAAAAGAAGTAACGTCTTTTATACTGTACACGCTCCGCTTCTTACAAAAGAAATTACCCTCTGGTTGGCCTCGTCAATCTTTCTGTTGCTGAAAGGCTTCAGATAGGTTTCCGTCACCGTGATGGAGGAGTGTCCCATGGCTTCCGATATGATTCCGGGGTGTATCTCGCAATGGTAAGCCATTGTGGCCCAGGTGTGTCTGGCTGCATAGGTACTGAGTGCCGACTGCATTCCCAGGCACTGCCTGAGTACTGCCAGCCGCTGGTTGAATCCCCTGAGTGCCGACTGGTATTCCCGGTATGCCGCTTCGGTGCCTTCCTCGCTGTGCAGTATGGGAAATAGATAAGGCGAATCCTGATTCCTGCTGGCCATCAGACGTATCATCTGCATGGCTTCGGGGGTAAGCGCCACTGTCAAGGCGCGTCCCGTTTTTCGGCGGCGGTACGATAGTGTATTGCCTTGCAAATCCCTCTTGTGCAGATAGGCCAAATCGACGAACGGAATGCCTCGCAGCATGAACATGAGTACAAAGAATATCCTGGTTTTCTGCAGGTTATTGGGAAATGCCTTTTCCTGCATCCCCATTTCCGTTTCGCGTACCAGATAGCTGATATCCGATGTTTCCAAAGCCTTCTTCCTATCGGCCCGTGTACCCGTATATACATGTTCGAAGAGCCGGGGAGTATAGCGTACGCACTTCATATCCACAGCCCTGTTGTAGGTGGAGCGGATTGTCTTAATGTAAGTAGATACCGTATTCCAGCTGCAGTTCCTGTGTCGCAGGTGGTTTTCGAAGCGTTTGAGTACCGTAGGGCTTAACTTCCGCAGAGGCAGCGCCTGGTAGTTGGTGAATGCGGAGAACGCATTTGAGGAGGCCTGGTAGATGTGTGCCGTTCCCCATCTCCCGCTTTCCCGAAGTTCTTCAACGATTGTCGAGAACATCTCCTGTAAGGTAATTTCATTCTTTCTCATTTCGAAATAATTTATAAAAGATTTATCTTGCAATTATATACAATTGAGAGGAGAAATAAAAAAAAGAATGCTCTCCCATTGAATACTTTTGTTATATCGGACTAAATATTTTATAATAACAGTTGGATATGATAAAGTAAATTATGAGTGTAGCAAATTAGAATAAAATCAACCTATTACTTTTATTGGAACTTGTACTTGAAACTAATGAGATTTAATTTGTTTGGCATGATTCTAAATTTTGTCCCGAAATAGTGCAAAGATAATCGTTTTTTGATTACTTTTGCACCAAAAAGGACGGATATGTCAATTCGAGAATGGATAAGAGAATTAGAAATTGGGGGAACACCTACATTTTCCTTTAGTACTGTAAGACGATTTTTCCCCAATATAACAGAACAATCTATCAAAAATGATTTGTTCCGCCTTTCTACGCAAAAAATCATAGTACCTGTATATCGAGGGTTCTATGTAATTATGCCCCCCCAATATGCGGCAAAAGGTATTATTCCTCCTATATACTACATTGACCAACTGATGTCTTATTTGGATAAGCCCTATTATATAAGTCTTCTCAATGCAGCAGAGCTTCTCGGTTCAGCTCATCAACGTCCACAGAGGTTTTCTGTCACAACAATTTTGCCTAAGTCCTCAGTATCTCCTACAAAGAATAATCTGTTGGTGTGGAATTATAGAAACAAAATGCCTTCTGAGTTTCTTCTAACAAGAAATTCAGAAACGGGTACCATATACTATTCGAATGCAGAGCTGACGGCTGTAGATCTTGTACAATATGAACAACATATTGGTGGCTTGTCACGTGCGGCAACCATACTGGAAGAATTGTCGGAATTGATAGACTTTTCGAAGATTTCAGAATCTTTGTTTGCATACACCTCTTTAGCGGCAATTCAGCGGCTTGGATTCATTTTAGATGTAGTGCTGCAAGAAGAACAACGAGCCAATGATTTATATGATTTGTTATGCAAATACACCAGAACGTTCAAATACGTATTCCTCAGCACGCGCCATAGTGCTGATGTCCAGGAGAAGAATACGCGCTGGAAGATAAAAATAAATACAAATATAGAAGTTGATGACATATGATTAACAGAGCCTCTATCATACAATGGAGTAAGCAGGTGCCGTGGAATGATAATGCGCAAATCGAGCAGGATTTAATCATCTCACGTGCATTGGTTGCCATTTTTAGTGATGAATTCCTTTCTTCACAGTTAGCCTTTCGTGGAGGAACGGCATTACACAAACTTTATCTTTCTCCACAGCCACGCTATAGTGAAGACATTGATTTAGTACAAATAAATCCGGGACCAATCAAGCCCATTATGTTCAGATTAGGAGAAGTATTGGACTTTTTACCGAATCGTGTTACTAAACAGAAACGCTATAATAATACAATGCTGTTCAGAATGGAATCAGAGTTTCCGCCAACAATCCAGATAAGATTGAAGATTGAAATTAATTGCTTTGAGCACTTCAATGAGCTGGGATTGGTAAAGATTCCTTTTATAGTTGAGAATAGTTGGTTCACGGGAGAATGTGAGATTACAACCTATCGGCTTAATGAACTTCTGGGCACGAAACTGAGAGCATTATACCAACGTAAAAAAGGGCGTGACTTATTTGACTTATATGTAGCATTGACAAAAGCAGAAGTTGATGTAAACGAACTCATGCGCTGCTATCATCGCTACATGAGTTTTGCAGTTCAGCAACCTCCCACATACAAACAATTCGTTGCTAATATGGAAGAAAAGATGGTTGATCCGGATTTTCTGGGTGATACTCAATTGCTTCTTCGTCCAGATGAGCCTTTTGACCCTATTGAAGGCTATAAAGCTGTTAAAGAACGGCTGATAGAAAACATGCAATAGTAATTCTATGGAAAGGAGGATGTTTATTCAGAAACATCCTCCAACCTATTAATTGCTACCTCGTTTATTCGGATTCGATGGTCAGATACCAGTCTGCGTTATACTTCACCGGACAGAATCTGAGGCTGGTATAAGCAGCAGGCTTATTGTCCGCTGCATCTTCTTCAGCAAATTTCACCCTGAATTTCACTTCATTTCCGGTGTACTGAGAAAAACCGAAGCTTTCCAGAGTATAATCCAATACAGGGAAAAGCTTGAATCGTCTTGCCATGTTCACTTTCTGTTCGTTACTGATTGGCATCAGAGTATCATTCCGTGTAACATACATCATTTCCAATGCGGCTTCTGTTCTGCCTTCTTGCAGAGCGTCCATACACGAAGAAGCTAATTTCAAGACAACAGCCGTATCTTGGGAGCTAATATTATAAACGTCTTCTGTTACACTCGCTTTTCTATTGGTACATGAATTCATACCGATAAGAACAGTCGCAATAAATAGCGTGAGATTTATTACTCTTTTTTTCATTGCATTTCTATTTATAAAGAGAGGAGTATGCCCTCATGAACATACCCCTCTTTCATTAGTGTAGTATAATGTAACTATTTACATCATTAATTGTTGCCGATGGTGTTTTTAACCACACAATCTACCCACACTTTCTGGATAACGCCCCAATCGTAAGTGAACTCAACCGGAATACGTACCTTGAAAGTACCTACGTTGTTACCGTTGTTCTCATACTTGATTTGTCCCATAGCTGCCTTGATAACATCGTAAGTTGCTTTCGTACCAGCAGATTGCTTGTTGTAAGCAGCGAAACTAACAGTTACACCAGTACCAGTCACATCTGCGCCAGATGGATTCAATTGAGAGAACTTAACTTTTGTTGACACCTGAGACAACAACTTGTTGTTGATATCGTGACCGTTCATATCAGTAGTGATCTTATCAATCAGCACCTTAACTTGTTTTACATTATAATATGCAAACAACCAAGCGTTTGAGTAGTCCACCGGATCAGCATCAAAGTCAACAAACTTCTTATCACGCCAGTCGGAGAAGTGGAACAAGTCTGCGATATTCAATTTAGAACCATTTGCCTCGGCATCAGTAAACTCACCGTCTTCTACCGGGTTGGCATCAATAGGACGCAAGAACTTGGCAGGATATACACTGTTCTGCGTAGCCATTGCTATAGCACACGGAGTATAAGGCACAACACCGATTTGTGCAACCAACTGTGCATTGGAGTGACCATAATAGTTCAACAAGAATTCAGATGTAGAATTCTGCTTGTATGTAATCTTACCTGTTGCTTGATTAATTTCTGCAATTTCTACTTTGGCTGCACGGGTCTTTCCTGCATACAGTTTTGTATTCGTATAGACACCCTGATCTGATTTTAATGCATATTCCAATGTATTGTCATAGCTTGCATCATATTGTTTTGCGAAGATATCTGTCGCCTTTGTATTATCAACATACAAGAAATAACCAGGTTTAGCTAATGTTCCAGTTGCAGGTAATTCGTACTCGTCGTTAGTAGCTGCAAAGAAGTACTTGTAACCACCGGCTGCACTATTGACAGCTTGTTTAGCAAATATAGCATCTGTATAAGAAGCAAAACCTGCAGTCGGACCAAATTGAGGTTTGTTGGCATCACCTACTACTTCCCATACCTGATCAAGTTCAACTACATACTGCAATGTGTTACCGCCATCCTTCGGATAAGCCACATTCAAACGAGTAGTTGTACCATTTTCGTACCAGTATTCAGCAATCTTGGTCTTAACAGCACCTACCGGCTTCAGAACAGTGGCCTTCAATGGCATGTAAATCGGAGCATTTGCTGTTTCGCCCTGCTTACTTTCATATCTTACGTAGATAGTCTTTGAGTGAGAATCGCTTTCTTGATAAATACGTTGCATATCACTTATTGACAGAGTCCAACGCAAAATTGTATTGGTAGTTCCGTGAGGATCTGCAACTTCCTCAACTTCTCCGTAAATCTTCTTGGCATCTGTGATAGCCTTCCATTCGTTACTGCTTGTCAATTCAAATTGTGTACCAACAGAATTATTCTGAGTAAATTTGTAGAGAGCATCAAATTCGTCTTTGGATTGAGTAGCGGTATTCTCAAGCAACTGATAAGAGATTTCAGCCCAAGTCAAATCCAGCTTAACTCCGTCGCATCCGAATTTAGCGTCTTTCGGGAATTCGTCCGTAATCTTATAACCGGCTTCTTTGATGATTTGCAATTTGATGTAACCAACCAAAACAACACGGTCTTGATTATCAAGTACGCGAACACGGATCAACGGGCGTTTTCCTACAGAAGAGATTCCTTGTTGATTCAATGTTTCACCCTTTTCATTTACGATAGAAGGAGTGATGACACCACTTGTAATGTCTTGTTGTACATATTTGCTGTCAGAAGTCACATTATTACCGGTCTTATACTGAATTAAAGCAAAGTCATACTTCAAACCGAATTTGGCTTCTGCACCGTAAGGCCAAATTTTATGTGTACCTTTATTCTTTGTTTCAGTGTTCCAATCATAATGGGTGGCCAATACCTTTTTTAAGTCAATGGACTCATCGTATGCCACTTGCAAAGTTGGAGCATGTGTGATTGCATCTTTTACGCTAGTCCATAATTCATCAGGGTTATTAGCTGTAGAACATTCAACGGCAGTATTGACACGACCATCAACAAGGTCATTGCTCTTGTAAGCAATAGCCATAGGAGTTACCTCAGAAATGTACGCCATTGCGTAATCAGAAGTAATGGTAGTGTCTTTGTCAGCCTTCTTTACATTGGCGGACAGAGCAAAAATAGAAGCTTCTCCCTTTTCAGCGTTATCGTATTTCTTGTCATAGATAACAGTCTTATCAAGAGAATATCCTACACTGATAAATCCGTCTTTCTTTTGCTCCATGTTTTCAACCTTAAATTTCAACTTGGAGTCATTTGCACGTGTAATGTATTCTGTTTCTCTTGAGACAAAGCTAAGATCAGCCAACTTATCAATCAATGCACTTGAAGGATTCATGTGATACTTAACTGTATCAATCGGAGCAAATACATCTTTTTTGTCATCTACATAGTTCCAATTTGCCACAGGTTCTGTAATTACACATTTTACGGCCGGCGAGTGCTCGTCATTAAACTCTATTTCAGTAGTAGTAGAAGTTTTCTTATACGTATAGCGCATCGCTTCATATTCAGTAGCCTCAATACCGCCTACATACAGCTCGGGATAGAATACTAAACTTCTTAATTCTTTAGTAAGCAGAGTTACTAAACCATCATTGATACTGCTAATTTGGGCAGCAATAGCGGTAACTTTGTCATCTATGGCTTTTACATCAGCTGTAGTTGCCACGTCTTCCATTGCTTTGTTGATAGCTGTAATTGCAACATTGATTTTGTCAATTTCTTCAGCATTAGCATCGATTAGCTCTTTGTACTTTTCAACAGCAACCATTTGAATCTTTAACTGAGCAATGGCAGCTGCATTAGCATCTACTGTACCTGAAATTGTAGCCAAATTTGTTTCGATGGCAGAAATTTGAGTCTTTAATGCATCTAATGCCTCTTGGCTTGGAGCATCTTTCAACATCTCATTAACCTTGTCAACCGCAGCCTGTATAGCTTCTGCTTTTGCAGTGGCAGCAGCTTCTTTGGCTGCATCAGCAGCAGACTTGGCAGCAGCGATATCAGACTTAGCGGCATCCAAAGCAGATTGCAAAGTCGTAAGCTGTGTGTTCAAGTCACTGGTCTTCTTGTCCAGGTTTTCGATGTCATCATCATAGTCCTTACAAGAAGTGAACGTTCCTGCAGTGCCAACCATTAAGGCGCTGAACAGGATTACACTTAGAAACTTTTTGTTCATAATTGAAAACTTTAAATTTATAAATTTAAAAAAAATAAAAAGTGAATAATCTCTCATTTTGAATCCCTTTCGCATACTTCTTTTGTT
>NZ_QTNB01000024.1:0-28973 GCF_003603395.1 Bacteroides sp. AM44-19
AATCCTAACTTCTTGCTAAAGAAGTATTTATTAAGCGACCATTCTGGGCGCACGGGCGTAGATTTGCGTAGTTTCTATGTTGGTGTGTCCCAGCATCTTGGACACCGTTTCAATGGGTACGCCCTTTGACAGCGTGGTGGTCGTGGCGAACGTGTGCCGGGCAAGGTGGAACGTCAGGTTCTTTTTAATACCGCATATATCGGCAATCTCTTTCAGGTAGGCGTTTAGCTTCTGATTGCTGATTACGGGAAGTATCTTGCCGTCCGGCAACTTGCCCTTGTACTTCTTCAAAATCATCTTGGGAATATCCAGCAGGGGGACATTCACGTCCGTGTTGGTCTTTACCCGCTTGGTGATTATCCAAAGGTTGCCGTCAAAGGACTTTTGGATATTCTCCTGCCGCAAGTTGGCGACATCGCTGTAAGCCAGACCGCAGAAACAGGAAAAGACGAACAAGTCCCTGACGTGTTCCAGCCGTTCGGAAACCATTTTCTTTTTAAGGATAATTTTAATCTCGTCCTCTGTCAGATAACCCCTGTCCACTTTCTCCAGCCGGATTTTGTAGCTGGCGAAAGGGTCGCCCACCAGTATGCCGTTGTTACGGGCGATGATGATGATACGCTTGAAGAACTGCATGAACTTGGCGGTGGTGTTGTAGCCGCACTTGCAGGCGGTACGCAAATACAACTCAAAATCGGTAATGAACATCGGGCTTATCTCCTTTATGGATATGTCCGATACGTTGTACTTGCTTTGGATAAATTCAGCGAGGTGGCGGCGGGTCACTTCATACTTGCGGTAGGTCGCTATCGTCTTGGATATGCCCACAAGCTGCTTCACATCGTCATTGTGCTTTTGGAACAATGAAAGGATTGTTTCGTGGCTCTCGCTGTGTCCCAAGAACTCGTTCTTCACTTTCTCGGCGGTCACGTAGTTGTCACGCCGCCGCATTTCGTGGTAAATGGTGTTCAGGGAAGAACGTATGTCGTCCAAAAGGGCGTTTATCCTCCCGGCATCCCTGCCTTTGGCTTTGCCCGCAGCCGTGTTCCAGTTGTCGGGCTGGATGCTCTGTTTCGTACTGAACTGGCAAAGTTTGCCGTCTATGGTGATGCGTGCCATAATCATAACCTCGCCGTTTTTCTTTTCAGAACCTTTCTTCAAATAAAAAAGAACCTTGAATGTCGATTTCATAACTCACTTTTTTTAGTTGCAAAATTAGTTTTTACCTCTCGTTTTCGAGTTATGCAGACTATGGACTAATCAAGTCATTATCAGGTCATTTGAGGACAAATCGTTACCGTTTTTGTCCGGCGGGGAATAGGTAACGATTTAGTAACGAAACTTTGTCTTTTACCGTACTTTTGAAGTCTTGGAAGCAGGACTTTCGGGCAATAAAAAAAGCCACAAATCATTGATTTGTAGCTTTTTGTCCGTTTGCTGACCATTTCTGTCCAGCACGTTCAGCGGAGAGAGGGGGATTCGAACCCCCGATACCCTTTAGGGGTATACACGCTTTCCAGGCGTGCCTCTTCAACCACTCGAGCACCTCTCCTTGTTCGGGGCGCAAAAGTAAGGGAAGTTTTTGGAATTACCAAATGTTCGGGCAAATAATATTAAAAGTCCGTTCAAGCAACCAATGCCGGAACGGACTTTCAACACTCAATAAAACATACTTATCATTACCGTGATCTGACTTCCCGTCTCATGAATATGACATACGAAAGAGCAAAACAGATGACAGTAGCTGCAATCAGTCCGGTGAGCTGCGGCCACACCACCAAAAGACTCTGTCCCAATGGCAGCGGACTGGGAATGGCCCCCTGAACCTGCTCCATAGTAAGCGGCCCCAAACTTCTGACGGAAGGCATCAGCAGCGTTGTGGTCGCCTCATTGAACAGTTCGCTAGGTGCCAGACGCATCAGACCGAGAATAAATTTCTGGTAACTGACTATCTGATAAGGAGATGCCAGCTGCGAAGGGCTCAATGCCTTGGCAACCAGATTGACAATCATCGTATAGAACACGCTGAAAAACAACCATACCGCCACCGAAGCCAATGCCGAGGTGGCCGCCTGACGGAAGCAAAGCGAAAACAGAATGGCCAGATTCAGCCAGAATGCCACATAGAACACACTGATTATGAGAAAGAATACAATCCTCCAAAATTCTTCTGCTGTGGGAGGAATGCCTATCGCTATCAACCCGCAGCCCATTACGAGGAATCCCAGTACAAACAGCATGATACCTATCACAATCAATGCAGCCACGAACTTGGCATTGATAATGCAATCACGATGAACAGGCTGTGACAGCATACGGCTCAACGTCCCCTTGTTCTGTTCCGAATTTATAGCATCGAATCCCAGCGCAATCCCCAACAACGGCCCCAGAAAGTTGATAAACTGCACAAAAGAAGGCAATGTGCCATCCGAGGCTGTGAATAACTTCAAGAAAAGGAACGAACCGTCCGGGTCATTGGGCTTGATGGCGGCACCTATGTTGGTAAGCGAGGTATAGAGTGAGCCCATGCACGTAAGCAAAATGATTCCCATCAAGATAATGAACCGCCAACTTTTCACATGGTCGGATATTTCCTTGTTGACGACTACCCGAAAAGGATAATTGACTTTATTCATGCCTTTCTCCTCCTTCCTCCATATAATGGTTATAAATATCAGACAATTCCTGATGCTTGTCCTTCAAATCAGACATATCAATCAAGGTGACCAGCTTCCCACTGTTGAACAGTCCCACGCGGTCGCAAACTTTCTGCACCTGGTCCAGGTGGTGGGAAGAGAACAAGACGGTCAGTCCCTCCTTCCGGCTCAACTGCCTAATGAGCTCGATGAACTCCTGAACACCGGCAGGGTCTATTCCCGAAGTAGGTTCATCCAGGATTATAATTTCCGGATTTTTGATAAGCACGTCTGCCAACCCCAATCGCTGGCGCATACCGCGCGAATATTTCCCGGTCTTCTTTTTCATCTGTCCGGCAAGCCCCACATGCTCCATCAGCTCCAGCGCCTTGACTTTCGCTTCGGCATCCGAAATGCCATTGAGACGCGCAGTATATATAAGGTTTTCCGAACCGGTCATGTCATCATAAAACCCCACATCTTCGGGCAGATAGCCTATTTTCCGCTTTACCTCGATAGGATGCCTGGTAGAGTCGATACCGCAAATCTCCACAGAGCCGGAAGTGGGTTCCGTCAGCCCCAGCATCATCAGGATGGTAGTTGACTTGCCGGCGCCGTTTGGCCCCAATAATCCGAAAATCTCCCCTTTACGAATAGTCAGGCAAATGCGGTCTACGGCAGTGAAGCGCCCATACTGCTTGGTCAAGTCTGTCAATGCAATCACTCGCTCGTCCATGCTCACCTCCTTCCATATTTACGGAACAGATAGCATACGGCACCTATGGCAACGATTATTATCAAAACGCCCACCCATCCCCATATCATCGGGGTTTTCACGGCAATGCGGAATTGGGCGTCTGTATTCACTTCAGGAGTTTTGGCCGTCATGGTAGCCACATAATCTCCGGGCAATGCCTTTTTGGATGCTTTCATGGTAGCTACGACATTGGCCGTTTCCCCCGCCTTCAGCATATCAATCTTCGAAGGCTCAAAAGACACTTCCCAGTCCACGGGCTTATTGGCAGAAAGCTGGATATCTTTCAACAATGAAGAACCGGTATTCCGAACCACCAACTCGATACGCTTCACATCTCCCGCTGTGATTTCGGTACTCAACAATCCTCTGGGCGTGGACAATTCCATCTCGTAGGAACCCGTGACAACAACTTCCAGCTCCAAGTCGGCAGAAGTCGTACCGGTAGCCGCACGTACCGGAATCTTGTAATTGCCGGCTTCCACATTGGCGGGAGGGACAATCTCTATACTCACATTCTGGCTACTGTTCGCTTCCACCTGGGCAGAAGTGGCCTGCTTATAGTTAGGCTTGAACACGACACTCCAGCCTCTGGGGGCATTGGCCATCAGCGCATACAGCTGCTGGTCGGCCGTCTGGTTTTTCAAAGTGGCATTGAAGGTAAAGGTGGACTTGGAATTGCCCTGCATATTGGGCTGGTCGGTAGTGAACTCGGTCTGGTAAGTTCCTTTCTGGGCCACGACCACCTCCAACGGCAGTTTGGTTTCTCCGGCAAATACTGTGAAATGATAACTTCCTTTATTTACTTTTAGAGGAACTTCCACTTTCAAATTGAACGTTTTCTTTTCCTTGGACAGTACAGAAAGCTGGCTGAGGGTCCAGCCGCCTGACTTGATTTCATGCTTCCAACTGCCCGGCAATCCGCTGACCGAGAGATTTGCATTTGTAACCCTGTCCGTGTTGTTAATCAAATCAATGCTGTAATCAATGGACGCTCCGGGCGTCACGGAAATTTTTGTGTAAGGAGTGTACAGAATTATGCTTCCAGATTCATCGGCATGTACACGATTTAAGGGAAAGGCTCCCAACAAAATAACTAACAATAAAATACAATTTGTTCTCATAGTCATAAAAAAGTTCTTATGGTTGTTTAATTATGAATATTTTCCAAATTTGTGTGTTGCAAAAATAAAAGATAGCTATATTAGTAGCTGTTAAAAGAAACAAAAGAATATAATTGCGGACACGATATACCCTGCGATGACCTGCTTTTCTTATCTTTGCGATTCCTATTGATACAAACGAATACCATACCGACATGAGAATCCCTGAAATACGCTTACAGAACCAGCAACTGTCCACTCCACTCTTCGGCCACCCGAAAGAACTGATCTCCTGGATGGGCGCCATGCAGGCACAAGACTATACAATGGTGAAATGGGCCGTAGGTATGCGGCTGAAGTCACCGGGAATTCAAGCCGTGGAAAAAGCCCTGCATCAAGGGGAAATACTGAGAACCCACGTAATGCGTCCCACATGGCACCTGGTAGCAGCAGAAGACATTCGTTGGATGCTGAAACTCTCTGCACAACGCATCAAATCCGCCAATGATTCTTATGCAAAAGGACATGGTCTGGAAATCACGGAACAGCAATATGACAGAAGCCATACCGTACTTGGGAATATCCTCAGCGGGAAGCGAAGCCTGACGAAACAAGAGATTGCGGAACATTTTGAACGTTCGGGACTGCTTGCAGACAACTACCACATGACCCGCTTTATGTCGCGTGCCGAAGTCGAAGGAATTGTGTGCAGCGGAGAATGCCATGGACGGCAACACACCTATGCCCTTCTGGACGAAAGAGTTCCACCTACCCCCGAACTGACGAAAGAAGAAGCGCTGGCCCGCCTGGCTACAGCCTATTTCCGCAGCCATGCCCCCGCTACCCTGCAAGACTTCTCCTGGTGGTCTGGTTTGCCTTTAACGGAAGCAAGGCAAGCCATTTCTCTGATAGAACCGGAACTGATGTCCGAACAATGGAACAGCCAGACATGGTACATCCATGACTCCTGCCGGACATCTGGAAAGGCGACCGGTAACCTGCACCTTCTTCCCTCCTACGACGAATACCTGATAGGATACAAGGACCGGACGGACGTCCTACCCAAAGAGGACTATTCCAAAGCTTTCACCAACAACGGATTGTTCTTTCCGGTACTTCTCTATAAGGGGCATGTAGTAGGAAATTGGAACAAGGCGTCCAAGAAAAAAGAAATCTTCCCGGAGCATTCGCTTTTCCGGAAAGACATCTGCCTGAAAGAGGAGTTGCTGAACCAGGCTAAAGAAAAGTACGTCCGGTTCCTAACACATTAAAGGCGGTCATCGAAGATTTTCATTGAAGAATCTCTCTATTTTGCCGAATGGAATTACCTCTATATTGTCATACAAGTCTACATGGTTTGCACCGGGAATAATCAGCAGTTCCTTATTATCACCCTGCAACTTTTTAAAAGCATCTTCACTGAAATAACGTGAATGGGCCTTCTCACCGTGCAGCATCAACACTGCACTACGGATTTCATCACTATATGAAAGGATAGGCATATTGATGAACGAAAGCGGTGAAGTCTTGTTCCATCCGTGGTTAGAGTTGAGTGACCGCTTATGATAGCCGCGCGGTGTTTTATAATAGGCATGGTAGTCCTTCACAAATTGTGGAGCATCGGCAGGCAACGGGTCTACTACACCTCCTCCAAGAGCAAATGTACCGTTTCTATAATCCTCCGTACGCTGAGCATTAAGCTGGCGCCGCAATTCATGCCGTGCATCGGCATTCATAGAATCGAAATAACCATTAGCATTGACCCGGCTCATGTCGTACATGGTTACCGTAACTGTAGCCTTGATGCGAGTATCGATAGCCGCTGCATTAAGCGCCATGCCTCCCCATCCACAAATACCGAGAATGCCGATGCGCTCTGCATCTACATCGTCACGGGTGGAAAGATAATCGACCGCTGCACTGAAATCTTCCGTATTGATGTCCGGCGAAGCCACATAACGGGGCTGGCCGCTACTTTCTCCCGTATAGGATGGATCGAAAGCAATCGTCAGGAATCCACGTTCTGCCAATGTCTGCGCATACAAGCCCGAAGCTTGTTCCTTCACGGCACCAAATGGGCCACTGATGGCAATGGCAGGCAATTTACCCGTCACATTCTTGGGTACATACAAATCGGCGGCAAGTGTAATGCCGTAACGGTTGTGGAAAGTTATCTTTTTATGGTCTACTTTATCACTCTGTGGGAATGTCTTGTCCCACTCTTGAGTCAGATTCAAATTCTCTTCCATAAATTTATTATCATTATTAGGATTATTTTCTGTTGCAGACAAATGTCCTGCAGCACAAAGGCTAATAACCATCGCCGCACATATGTTTTTTACCATGTTCTTCATCTCTACTTCTTTAAGTTTCGGTTGGAAATTCATTTCTTAATCCATTGCTTGACAGTTTCCCGGCTCGCTCCATTCAGCAGCCTGCCTTTTCCCCAGTTTATGCCGGGGTAATTCGTCTGCAATTCCTTTTCTGCATTAGAAATACTGCTGCTTCCCGAAGTGGCGAATGGAATAACCGTTTTACCTGCAAAATCACCGCTTTCTATAAATGTATTGATGATTCTTGGAGCCAAATTCCACCAAATAGGAAAACCTATATAAATGGTATCATACTCCGCGAGACTTCCCAATTTAGAATACAATGCAGGACGTGATTTGGAATCCGACATCTCCACACTGCTGCGCGAAGCTTTGTCGTGCCAGTCCAAATCAGCAGCCGTGTACTTTTTCGCAGGCTGTATTTCGTAGAAGGTCCCATCAACAGCTTCTGCCACCAACTTGGCAGCCCTTGCCGTTGTTCCCGTTGCCGAGAAATAAGCTACCAGTGTCTTACCACCTTTTTTCTGTGCGTTAACAGTAATAGACAACAGCATAACTGCCATCATAAACAACACCAATCTTTTCATACGATATATTATTTAGTTGAAACATATAAATCCAATTGTTATAGCGATACAAAAGTAGCGGGTATTATTATTACATAGGTATCCAGATTACTGATTATATAACCCAAATTACTGATAGATGTCCGAGAAGAGAAATAAAAAATCCCGTAAAATCAAGGTTTTACGGGATTTGTCATACTTTGAATCCTTTTTGTCTTTGGAGCTCTGCGGAGAGACAGGGTACTGAACCCAAACGCCCAACCGCCTATAAATCAGTCTTTTATTTTCCAATATTTCAAATAGGTAACGAAACAGTAACGATTTTTATTAACGCTTTTGTCCGGCTTTGTCCGCTGTTTGTCTGCCTATCTCACGGGTTCAAAGATACAACTCTTTTCCGAATTACGCAAATGCCTGAATATAAATGTTTCCATGTAGGTGCAAGGTGCAAGCTATATATATAGATATATACTTGCACCTTGCACCTAAAAAATGTTTAATCTAAAAAATATCATCTGTTTTATTTTGCCAATTTAAAAATAGTTCGTAGTTTTGCGAACAACAAACAAGAAAGGAGATATAAAAGTGAAAACTAAGCAGTACACAGAGGAACAGGAACAGATGGCTCGTTTTGCTAAAGCTATGGGTCACCCGGCACGAATGGCAATTCTTAGTTTCTTAGCTAAACAAGAAAGTTGTTTCTTCGGAGATATTCACGAAGTACTACCCATTGCTAAAGCAACCGTTTCGCAGCATTTAAAAGAACTGAAAGATGCAGGGTTAATTCAGGGGGAAATAGAAACACCAAAAGTTCGGTATTGTATCAACCGAGAGAATTGGGAACTTGCCCGTAAATTATTTGCTGCATTTTTGGGTGATTGTAAATGTACGGGTACATCGTGCTGTGGATAACAGCACCTTTTTTTGAGAATAATGTTCGTAGTTCTACGAATTACGATTGGTATATTAACTTTATAATTGAATAGAAAATGGAAATCAAAGTATTAGGAACTGGGTGTTCAAGCTGTAAGGCATTGTACGAAACCACAAAACAAGCTATTTCAGAACTGGGCTGCGATGCAACTCTAATTAAGGAAGAAGATTTATTAAAAATCATGGAGTATAATATTTTAAGTCTCCCGGCTTTGGTTATTGATGGTAAAGTCATATCTGCCGGAAAAAGATTATCCTTATCAGAAGTGAAAGAATTGATAACTAAATAAATTATTTACTATGAAGAAGTTATTTTATCTACTGATTGCAACAATCGTTTTAATTTCCTGTGGTAATGGTTCAAAGAATAAAACAGAAACCAGCATAGCAAAAGAAAATCAAACTAACCGTGTTGAAGTTCTATATTTTCACGGTGCGCAACGTTGCATAACCTGCCGGGCAATAGAAGCCAATACGGTAGCTCTTTTAGATAGCCTTTATTCCAAAGAACAGGCGGACGGTAAAATCATCTTCAAGGTGATAGATATATCCAAAAAGGAAAATGAGCAAATTGCAGATAAATACGAAGTTACATGGTCGTCTTTGTTTGTGAATGGCTGGAAAGACAGTAAAGAGAATGTAAATAACATGACGGAGTTTAGTTTCTCCAATGCAAGAAATGAACCGGATAAATTTAAAGAGGGAATAAAAAACAAGATTGACGAATTACTAAAAACATTGTAAGATGGACTTTCTTCAATCACTATTAGACAATAGTTCTATTCCTGCTATTACAGCCTTTATCTTAGGGACTTTAACGGCAGTTAGCCCTTGTCCTTTGGCTACTAATATAACGGCAATAGGATTTATCAGTAAGGATATAGAGAACCATCACCGTATATTTATAAACGGATTGCTTTATACATTCGGCAGAATAGTAACTTATACAGCACTTGGTTTCATTCTTATTCCTATTCTTCGTGAGGGTGCAAGTATGTTCATGGTTCAAAAGGCAGTCAGTAAATACGGTGAAATGTTGATTGCTCCGGTTTTAATTATTATCGGAATATTCATGCTTGATATTATAAAACTGAATATACCAAAAGTCAATATTGGCGGAGAGGGTCTAAAGAAGAAAACAAAAGGCAGTTGGGGAGCTATGTTATTAGGAGTTTTATTTGCTCTCGCCTTTTGTCCTACAAGTGGGGTTTTCTATTTCGGTATGCTTATGCCCTTGGCAGCAGCAGAAACAGGCGGGTATCTTTTACCTGTAATTTATGCTATTGCTACGGGACTACCTGTAATCCTTGTTGCTTGGATATTGGCGTACAGTGTTGCCGGATTAGGCAAGTTTTATAACAGAGTACAAATCTTTGAAAAATGGTTTCGCAAAATTGTTGCCATCCTCTTTATTGCGATAGGAATTTATTATGCGGTCATTCTTTATCTATAAACAAACAATGTATTAATTAAAATAAAAGACAGTATGAAAACAATAGAAATTTTTGACCCGGCAATGTGTTGCCCTACGGGTTTGTGTGGAACTAATATTAATCCTGAATTAATGAGGATAGCCGTTGTTATCGAAACATTGAAAAGACAGGGTGTTGTTGTTACCCGTCATAATTTGCGGGACGAACCGCAAGTTTATGTAAGTAACAAGACTGTAAACCAATATCTTCAAAAGAATGGTGCAGAAGCACTGCCTATTACTTTGGTGGATGGTGAAATTGCAGTTTCTAAAGATTATCCCACAACTAAACAAATGAGTGAATGGACAGGAATTAATTTAGACTTGATGCCCGTTAAATAATCGTTGAACAAATTAATATACAGAATAATGAAAGCATTTAATTTATCCGATATAGAACTAACAAAATACTTATTCTTCACAGGAAAAGGTGGAGTAGGAAAAACCTCTATTGCTTGCGCTACGGCAGTGGGATTAGCTGATAAAGGGGAGAAAATTCTTCTTATCAGTACAGACCCGGCTTCTAACCTGCAAGATGTTTTCAATCAAACCCTAAACGGACATGGTACAGCTATTTCAGAAGTACCGGGGCTGACGGTCGTAAACCTTGACCCTGAACAGGCAGCAGCAGAGTACAGGGAAAGTGTGATTGCACCTTTTAGAGGACAATTACCTGAAAGCGTTATTCAAAATATGGAAGAACAACTTTCAGGCTCTTGTACGGTAGAAATCGCTGCCTTTAATGAGTTTTCAGACTTTATCACCGATGCTGATAAAGCGAAGGAATACGACCACATTATTTTTGATACAGCACCTACCGGACACACATTGCGAATGTTGCAGCTTCCATCGGCATGGAGTACATTTATTAGTGAAAGTACACATGGCGCATCTTGTTTAGGACAATTATCAGGCTTGGAAGAAAGGAAAGGTATCTATAAACAGGCGGTTGATACATTGTCTGATACAAGCGCAACCCGGTTAGTATTGGTAAGCCGTCCTGAAATAGCACCGTTGAAAGAAGCTGCCCGTTCTTCGCATGAATTACAACTATTGGGAATTAAAAATCAGCTATTGGTGATAAATGGTGTTTTACAGCAATTAGATGAAGCAGACAATGTTTCACAACAACTGTATAACAGGCAGCAAAAGGCGTTACAAAGTATGCCTATTGCATTATCTGAATATCCCATGTATAGCGTTCCTCTGCGTTCTTACAATTTATCCAATATTGCCAATATCCGCCGTATGCTATACAGTGATAGTATTACGAATGAAATTCGTTATCAGCCGATAACTGATAGCAAAAGTATAGATGAATTGGTAAATGACCTCTATACTTCCGGTAAACGAGTAGTGTTCACAATGGGAAAAGGTGGCGTAGGAAAAACGACCTTAGCCACAGAAATAGCCTTGAAATTAACAAAGCTCGGTGCAAAGGTTCATCTTACCACTACTGACCCGGCAAATCACCTGAACTATGATTTTGCCATCAAATCAGGTATTACGGTAAGCCATATAGACGAAGCGGAAGTGCTGGAAAAATACAAGAATGAAGTTCGTAGCAAAGCTGCCGAAACCATGACTGCCGAAGATATGGAATATATAGAGGAAGATTTACGTTCACCATGTACGCAAGAAATCGCCGTATTTAAGGCTTTTGCTGAAATTGTAGATAAAGCGGAGAATGAAATCGTAGTGATTGATACTGCACCAACAGGACATACTTTGTTGCTTTTGGATGCTACCCAAAGCTATCACAAAGAAGTAGAACGTACACAGGGAGAAGTAACCGGAGCAGTAGCCAATTTATTACCCCGTTTACGCAATCCACAGGAAACGGAAGTAGTAATAGTCACTTTACCCGAAGCAACACCTGTTTTTGAAGCAGAACGCCTACAAATGGATTTGCAGCGTGCCGGGATTAACAACAAATGGTGGGTAGTAAATGCCTGTTTGTCATTGACAAATACAGCAAATTCATTTTTGCAAGCAAAAGCGCAAAGTGAATTGACTTGGATTAAGAAAGTAGAAGAATTGTCAAAGGGCAATACTGCCCTGATTGAATGGAAAAACTTATAAGAATATGAAGATTTTAATCCTTTGCACTGGTAACAGTTGCCGTAGCCAAATGGCACACGGTTTCTTACAGTCATTCGATAAAAACATGGATGTCTTTTCAGCAGGAACAAAACCTGCTGAAAAGGTTAATCCGATGGCGGTAAAAGTTATGTCTGAAACAGGAATAGACCTTACCAACCATACCCCTAAAAACGTTAGCCTGTATTTAGGGCACGAATGGGACTATGTGATAACGGTATGTGGCGGCGCAAATGAAAGCTGCCCTATGTTTACAGGCAAGGTAAAAAACAGATTGCACATTGGATTTGACGACCCATCAGAAGCGACCGGGACACCGGAGTTTATAAATAGTGAATTTCTTCGGGTACGGGATGAAATAAGAATGCGTTTCTATGATTTTTACCTGCAAGAATTAAAACCGCAATTAAAATAAAGGGCAGTCATTATGGAAAAGAAACAAGGAATTGGATTTTTTGAAAGATACCTGACTATTTGGGTAGCCTTGTGTATCGTTATCGGGATAGCCATCGGACAATATCTTCCGGCAATACCGCAAACATTGAGCAAATTTGAATATGCCAACGTGTCTATACCTGTGGCTATCCTGATTTGGTTAATGATATATCCCATGATGCTGAAAGTAGATTTTCAGAGCATCAAGAACGTAGGCAAACGTCCGAAAGGGATTGTCATTACTTGTGTGACGAACTGGGTAATAAAGCCATTCACCATGTTTGGAATAGCTTATCTATTCTTCTACGTTATTTTCAAGTCATTAATCCCTGCCGGATTAGCCGAAGAATATTTAGCTGGGGCAGTTCTGTTAGGTGCTGCACCCTGTACGGCGATGGTGTTTGTATGGAGTCATTTAACCAAAGGGGATGCAGCTTACACATTGGTGCAAGTGGCAGTCAATGATTTAATAATATTGGTTGCTTTCGCTCCTATCGTTGCGTTTTTGTTGGGTGTCGGTGGCGTTTCTATCCCGTGGGACACGCTTATACTCTCGGTCGTACTGTTTGTTGTCATTCCACTTTCTGCCGGAATAGTAACCCGTGTAACGGTTATCCGGCGAAAAGGAATAGACTATTTCAATACCGTCTTTGTCCGCAAGTTCGATAACTATACGGTTGGCGGATTGCTATTAACGCTTATCATCCTGTTTTCGTTTCAGGGGGAAACGATACTGAACAATCCGTTACATATTGTCTTGATTGCCGTCCCGCTTGTCCTGCAAACGGTTCTGATATTCTTTGTTGCCTACGGTTGGGCAAAGTGGTGGAAGTTACCCCACAATGTCGCCGCACCTGCCGGAATGATTGGTGCGAGTAACTTCTTTGAGTTGGCGGTGGCGGTGGCTATTTCTCTTTTCGGCTTACAGTCCGGTGCTGCACTGGCTACCGTAGTAGGCGTATTGGTTGAAGTTCCAGTAATGCTTATGTTAGTAAAAATAGCCAATAATACAAGAAGTTGGTTTCCTAAAGTAAAATAAGAATGGGCAAGTCAGGAACAATTTGGTCGATGATAGCAAGTGTAATATCACCATTACTTGCTTTATTAGGTGTAATAAGTTGCTGTGGGCTACCTATATTAGCCGGAATATTAGCAACATTAGGAATTGGAGCGTCACAACTTAGTTTTTTTGCAGAGTATAAAGGTTGGTTTATTGGCTTTGCCATCATCTCCCTACTCTTTGGCTTTTATCAAGTTTATTTCAAAAAAGAAACTTGTGGATGTGGAACGAATGTTTCAGAAACAAATCTGAAAAGACGTTCCAAATCAAAGTCTTTCCAAAAATTCTTCTTGTGGTTAGGTGTGGCAATACTTGTATTCGTTCTGTTTATTGGAAATAAAAATCAAACAGTCCAAAGCAATGAAAGTGGCGGATGCTGCCCGGCAAACACACAATCAGTGCAACCAGAAGAAAAGAAATGTTGCGGAACACAGCCACAACCTGAACAGGAAGAAAGCTGTTGTGACACTACATTTAATTAATAAATAGTTTTTAATTCAATAGATTATGAATACTTTATTAGACACATTACAATACTTCGTATTTATTACGATTGAGTTGATAGCCTTATTTCTGTTAATCAGCGCAGCCGTAGAAATTATACTGATGTATATCCCGGAAGAAACGATTCGGAAAAAGCTATCAGGTTCGGGTATTATGGGCAATGTCATAGCTGCCGGATTTGGGGCATTAACCCCTTTCTGCGCTTGCTCTACCATTCCTATGACAGTAGGTTTTCTAAATGCAGGAGTTCCATTTGGTTCTACAATGTCCTTTCTGATAGCTTCTCCATTACTCAATCCTATCATTATAGGTATGTTGGGAGCTTTGGTAGGATTTAAGGCAATGGTTTTCTATTTTGTCATCGCTTTTATCTGTTCCGTTGCATTTGGATATGTTCTCGAAAAAATAGGCGCACAAAAGTATGTGAAAAATGTTCGGGTGAAACCCAGTTGTTGTTCAGGCAGCGAACAGCCTAAAAACAAAAGGTTGCTTCCTTTCCGCCAAAAAATAAAGATTGCTTTTATAAATGCGTGGGGGAGCCTTAGACCTATTATGATATATTTACTGATAGGTGTTGCTCTCGGTGCTGGCATTTATGGCTATATGCCGCAAGATTTTGTGTTGAAAATAGCAGGTGCAGACAATCCTCTCGCTATACCTGTGGCTGCCGTATTGGGTATTCCTCTGTATATCCGTGCAGAAACAGCTATCCCCATCGGCATAGCATTGATGGGCAAAGGTATGAGCATCGGGGCGGTTATTGCCCTCGTTATCGGTGGTGCAGGAATGGCTATTCCCGAAATGAGTATGCTTGCCAGTATATTCAAGAAAAAACTGGTAGGCATGATAGTGGCGGTTATCTTTTTAACGGCAGTTATCGCAGGTTATGTATTTAACCTGTTTTTATAATCACTTAAAAATAAATAGTTCAATTATGGAAGAAAAGGAAGATAAGAAGAAAGGCTTTTTTGCCTCTCTATTTGCTCCGAAACCTTGTAAATGTAGTTGCGGAGTGCAAATAGAGGAAGTAGAAGAAGATGGAAATCCGTCAGAGAATTTGAAAAAGGACGAAACCAAAGTATCAGAAAAGAATGATACGAGTGAAAATCAAGGTAACTCTTGCGGATGCTGTGGCTAAAATCATTCATCAATATTCTGTTTGAAAGGAAACTAACTTAATACAATTTTTTAATTGGCTATCTAATGTAGGAAGTATGCTCACATACTTTCTACATTTATTTATTGTATATTAAAATATAAAAATAAACTTCTATTTGCAATATAAATGACAGAAGAATATATGACATGAATAGCGAAATCGAATATGAGAATTTTATAAAGAACATAGACCTTGTAATCTATGATAAAATAGATATTGATAATTGGAATATTTCAATAGACTTAATATTTGAAGTAGTAGAGTTCCTACAAAAATCACTCGAAGAATTAAGAACGATTATTATTGAGCATCCGTTTGAAAGTAAAGAAGAGGAAATTTATTTTTTCAAATATATAAAACCGGAAGTCTTGGGACGATTATTATACTTCACAGATGTGTATAACGCTGAAATGAGAAAACCGAATGGTAGCATTGAGGTAGTAAAGAAGCACTACAATGACAGATTGGATGAACTGACCTCCTATTTTGAAAGTAATTTAGACTTCTATCAATATTACCGTTCCAAAGCGACACATTTAGATAATCATTATTTTGTAAGGGGGCATATTGATTTTAAACTATGCCCGAATTGTACCCCTTATGACCGTGACCCGGAATTTTCAACTTGCTACGACCACAAAGCAGCACAAATATTAGCAAATGATATGCTTAGCATTTATTTGAATAAAAGGCTACATTATGTAGATAAGCAAATAATCATTGAAGAAAGTCGAGCATTTCTTTCTGAACACCCTTTTCGATGGACTGCTCCAAAGATAGCATTAGTAGAACTTGGATATTCTATTTATGCTGCGTGTGTCTTGAATAATGGTAAAGCAGATATTAAAGAGATTATGACTTATTTAGAAGCATCTTTCAAAGTTGATTTAGGGGATTACTATCGGACTTATATAACAATAAAAGACCGGAAGAAAGACCGGACTTCATTTCTTAGTAACCTAATAAAGTGTTTGCTGAAGAAAATGGATGAAGACGACAACTTATAAAAAACAAAAGCACAAAAACAACCAAGTATCTACCAACTTGGTTGTTTTTGTTTTTACCCGTTTTCACCCATTTTTTCTTACTTTTCAGCTCAAAACAGATGGTTTTTAGGCTAAAATCCTCAAAAAAATAAATCTTCCAACTTGGAAAGAGGTTGGAAGATTTATTTTTTCAAATGCTTCAACTTTGCAGCAAATCAATTAGTTAGCAAAATGGAGATAATAACATTCGAGTCAAAAGCCTACAAGGATTTAGACAACAAAATTACCGCTATCGCCGATTACATATTCAATCACACGGAAGCGGAAAGTACCAATGAAGATGAAATTTGGGTGGATAGTTACGAGGTCTGCACATTTTTGAAAATCAGTGAAAAGACACTGCAACGTTTGCGAGTGGCTGGAACTATTGCCTACTCCAATATTCGGGGGCGTTACTTCTACAAAATAAGCGAAGTAAAACGGATGCTGGAAGAACGACTGATAAAGAGCAATAAAGAGAATATTCAAGACCTGATAACCAACCACCACCTATATGTTAAGGAAAGAAGAAATATTAGAAAGGACAAGTAACGGGCTATCTGTATTCAAGCACTATGTACCCGGTAATTGGCGGATAGGTCGAAATTTCTTGAACCCGCTTTATGAAGATAATAAAGCGTCCTGTAATATCTATTTCGACCGCCGAAGTGGTATATATAAGATGAAAGATTTTGGCAATGACAATTATAGCGGTGATTGTTTCTTTTTCGTGGGGCAACTTAAAGGGTTGGACTGCAATAATTCGATGGATTTTGTGGAGATACTGGAAACCATCGACCGGGATTTGGGATTAGGACTGGCAACAGGTAACCCGATACCTGTTACCCGTAATTCTTGCCGTGTGGTGGATAATATATTGGAAGAAACACCTGAGAAGGAAAGCAAACCTTACCAGTTCAGGGAACAGAAATTTCCGCTTGCTGAATTGATGTACTGGCAACAGTATGGTATCACACCGGAAATATTGGAACTGTACAAGGTCTGTTCCCTACGGGATTTTCAGAGTGTAACAGCGGATGGAACACAATTCACTTATACTTCATCCGTAACAGAACCAATGTACGGATATAAAAGTAAACGATATATAAAACTGTATCGTCCATTCTCAAAAACTCGTTTCCTCTATGGGGGTAATTTCGGAGATAATTATTGTTTCGGATTGGAACAACTACCCGCAAAAGGTGATACACTGTTTATTACGGGCGGAGAAAAAGATGTCATGTCATTGGCTGCACATGGTTTCCATGCTATCTGCTTCAACAGTGAAACGGTGACTGTTCCCCCTACCCTGATTTATAAACTGACTTTCCGGTTTAAACACATCATCTTATTGTATGATACCGATAAAACGGGAAAGGAAAGCGCACGCAAACAGGAAAAACAGTTGGAAGAATTTTCAGTAAAACGGCTGCTTTTACCGCTTTCCGGCACGAAAGAAGAAAAGGATATTTCCGACTATTTTAAAGCGGGGAATACCCGTGAAGATTTCCTGAAATTGTTTATCGAATTTTTAGATAACCTATATAGTGATACATTGATTATGCTTAAATCGTGCGAAATAGACTTCAATAATCCCCCGGCAAAAGCACAGGTGATAATTTCTGCCGGGGACGTTCCACTGGGGACACAAGGAAACCTGTTCGGCATTACGGGTGGCGAGGGAACAGGTAAAAGTAATTATATCGCTGCTATGTTGGCAGGCTGCATCTGCCAGCCGGATAAGGAAGTTGATACTCTCGGCATACAGATTACTGCCAACAGTAAGCGCAAAGCGGTATTACTTTACGATACGGAACAATCCGAAGTACAACTGTTCAAGAATGTAAGTAACCTGTTAGCACGTGCGAAGCAACCGGACAAACCGGAAGAACTGAAAGCATTTTGTTTGACGGGGATGTCCCGCAAAGAACGTCTGCACGCCATTGTTCAGAGTATGGATAAGTTCTATTACCAATATGGGGGCATACAGTTAGTAGTGATAGACGGTATCGCCGACCTTGTGAAAAGTGCCAATGATGAAGCGGAAAGTGTGGCGGTGATAGATGAACTATACCGACTGGCAGGAATTTATAATACCTGTATTCTTTGCGTGCTGCATTTCGTACCCAATGGATTGAAGCTCCGGGGGCATTTAGGCTCGGAATTACAGCGCAAAGCGGCAACTATCCTTTCCATCGAAAAGGACGAAGAACCTACACAATCGGTGGTAAAAGCCCTGAAAGTCCGTGACGGTAGTCCTTTGGACGTTCCTTTGATGCTTTTTGCTTGGGACAAAGCAGCCGGGATGCACCTTTATAAAGGGGAAAAGCCACGAGAGGAAAAAGAGAAACGCAAGGAAAAGGAACTGGTATGCGTTGCCCGTGATATTTTTGGACGGCAGACACATATTACCTATATAGACCTGTGCGAACAGTTGCAGCAGGTTTTGGACGTGAAAGAACGTACTGCCAAAAGCTATGTTCGTTTCATGCGGGAACGGGATATTATCATTAAAGACCCGTCCAACCAAAGTTATTTTATGATTGGTTTAATTTAATCAGGTAGCCTTATGTATATAGATAAAGACGATTTTACCGCATGGATGGAGCGTATCATGGATAGGTTCGATATGCAGGACAAGAAAATAGACCGGGTGATAAAAGGACGTAATTGTTTGGATGGTGAAGAACTGCTGGATAATCAGGATTTATGCTTGCTTCTGAAAGTAGCCCCTCGAACACTGACCCGTTATCGAAAAAAAGGAATACTCCCTTTCCTTATGTTGGATGGTAGATGTTATTACCGTGCCACGGACGTACACAAGTTAATCCGTGAAAAAACCGACTAATTTTTTCTTTTCTAATAGCTTTTAATCCTGTTTTGTCGTGAGATAAAACAGGATTTTCTTTTTCCTGTTCGGGTATATCCGGGACTTTCTGTATATTTGCAACAGTTTCATAAGACAATAACAGCATAGGTTGAAAAGCCGATTGCTTTTATATATAACATAGCGTTCGCAGAACGTCTCAACGTAGAAAACTGGTAATTTTCAAAGAGAAGAGATTTATGCGCAATGTTCATGCTATACTTCTGTATAGCGTGGGCTTGCCTGTTTCTTCTCTTAGGCGTACCAGTGCCTCTACGTTGGAATAGTGTGAGTTCACGCTTTTTTTAGACGTACTGGCGAACAGTTTATAACTAAAAACTGTTTGATACCAACTTATGAAACATTTAAAAACTTGTATTGCTGTATCTCTCGATGGCTTCATTGCCCGAAAAGATAATGATTTGGACTGGATGCCGGAAAACGTTAAAAAGGAAATTTCGGCAGCTTATGAACAACCCGGTATATTTCTTGCCGGAGTGAATACCTATAACATGATTTTTAAACGTTGGGGCGGATGGCCGTACAAAAGTAAAAAGACTTTTGTAGTGTCCCACTACGACACCAATGTGACGAAAAAGGAGAATGTAACCTTTCTTACCGATATACCCTTACGGGCAATCAATGAACTTAAATCAAGTTCGGAAACCGATATTCAGGTCATTGGCGGCGGTAAGTTTATAACCTCGCTGATTGAAGCGTCCCTGCTGGATGAAATAACGCTGTATATCGTTCCGGTCATGCTTGGGGACGGTATCAAGTTTATAGGAAAGACTTTCGGGTCGAAGTGGGAACTGACCGGACACCGGGTGATAGACAATCAGGTCGTTTACCTGACCTACCAGTATAAAGGAGAATGATTTAAAAAAGCACCCGGTGTCCCTCCGGGTGCTTCAACCACAAAAATTTCAATTATAAATCTATCTATAATGAAACTTTCTGTGGCAAATATAACGATTTTCGTCTTATTTCTTCGGTTTGCCTTTCTTTTCAGGGAACACGAAAGTAACATTAAACTGCCCGTCAAAGGCAAGTGAAGCGTCAAAGACTTTGCCGTTCTTGCTTTTAAAGCCTTTGATTAGCCCGGTTTTCCCGGTAGTCACCAGTTCGGTAATCTGTTTGTCCGTTAGCTGCTTGTCGCTCTTGTTGCGGAAGATGGTAACGGAACAATCCACATTGGAACATTTGGCGACTTTCGGATAGAAAAGGATGCGCCCGGTCTTGCATTTCGGGCAGATACAACCACTGCCCGAAACGAAAGAAAGTTGAACATCCAAAAGTTCAGCCGTGATTTGCCGTGCATACACTTCGATGCCTTTGCGGAACGTGTCGGGGTTCATTTCCCCGCTTTCTATTTTGGCAAGCGTATTTTCCCACATTCCCGTCATTTCAACGTCTGCTATCTTCTTGTCCCGGATGATGTTGTAAACGGTAAGACCTTTCTCGGTAGGGACAAGGTTCTTTTTCTCCCGGACGATATACTGGCGGGAAAACAGCGTCTCGATGATGGCTGCCCGTGTTGCGGGCGTGCCGATACCCGTATCTTTCATGCTGGCTTTCAGGTCGGCGTTTTCCAGTTCCTTACCTGCTGTTTCCATCGAAGAAAGCAAACTGCTTTCCGTGTGTAACGGCTTGGGCTTGGTCTGTTTCTCCAGTAATTCAATGCCGGAAAGCGGTAAACTATCTCCGTCCTGCATGGCTGGCAAAGCAGCGTTATCTTCTCCGTCCTCTTTCTCGCCGAATACGGCACGCCATCCGGCGGACTTGATTACAGACCCTTTGACCGTGAAAAGCGACCCTGCACATTCCAGCGTTACACTGGTAACGTCTTTGACGCATTTTTCAGAAAAGGCTTCCAACATCCGTCCGGCTATCAGTTCGTAGATTGCCTGTTCGTCCGCTTCCATCTTGTCGGGCAGGTTTTCAGTCACTATCAGGGCGTGATGGTCTGTTACCTTGCCATCGTTCACGGAACGGGAATTTAAGGCTTTGCCTTTCATCCCGGCGGCATATCCGCCAAAACGGGTGTACTGTTCCAAATTGACAAGACGTTCCGGGATTTCCTCGAACACGTCCTGTGAGATATAACGGCTTCCGGTTCGGGGGTAGCTGATTAGTTTACCCTCGTATAACTTTTGTGCGATGGATAGGGTTTTGTCTGCGGAAAAGTTCAGTTTGGTATTCGCTTCTTTTTGGAGCGTGGTTAAATCATAGAGCAACGGCGGTTCTTGGTTCACTTCCTTACGCTCTACGGTTTTCACCTGTACTGTTTCCGCTTCCTTTATCCTTTGCAGCGTGTCGATGGCGGGCTGCTGCTTATCGCATTTGTCTGTGGACAGTGCAGCAAAGGAAACATT
Source organism: Bacteroides sp. AM44-19 (assembly GCF_003603395.1). Taxonomy (NCBI): domain Bacteria; kingdom Pseudomonadati; phylum Bacteroidota; class Bacteroidia; order Bacteroidales; family Bacteroidaceae; genus Bacteroides; species Bacteroides sp. AM44-19. The sequence continues at coordinate 21,321 of NZ_QTNB01000024.1, forward strand.
GTCTTTTGCCGCCTGTAATTTCAGTTGCCAATACTTTTGTGGGACAAAGTTCTTGTTCTCCAAAAAGCGGGTACATATCATTGCCAACGTGGGCGACTGTACCCGTCCCAAAGAAAAAATGCCTTGTCCGGCTGCCACACTTAAAGCCTGTGTACCATTAATTCCAATTAAATAATCCGCTTCGCTGCGTGCCTGTGCCGAAAGGAAAAGGTTATCATACAGGCTACCGGCTTTCAGGTTTTGCAGTCCCTCACGGATTGACTTGTCGGTAAGGCTGCTTATCCATAAACGGACAAAGGGCTTGTTGCATCCAATGTAATTGTAAATATATCTAAATATGAGTTCTCCCTCTCTCCCTGCATCGGTAGCGACAATTATCTTATCCGACTGGTCGAATACGTCTTTGATTACTTTTAGTTGTTTCAATGCGCCGGGGTCTGCCTTGTACCCTTTTTCCGCTTTCACTTGTCGGGGTGTAAGTTGAAAACTATCCGGGATAATAGGCAGACTTTCCCGGCGGAAACTCTGTATGCCGTATGCTTCCGGCATTGCCAAACCGACAAGATGGCCGAACGCCCAGGTAACGAGATACCCGTTACCTGAAAGATAGCCATCCTGTTTTTCACTCGCTCCTAAAATACGGGCAATGTCCCTTGCCACGCTTGGTTTTTCTCCGATTACTGCAATCATTCTAATTTTGATTTTAATTGTTCCACTTCTTTTTGTCTTAGGATTTTCCGGTCATAATAGATGTGATAGCCATCTACATAAAATTGTCGGTTCTGCTCGTCTATGGCTTCCCAGTCTGTTTTGTAACAGACAAGGGTAAACAGGGCGAAACCGACAACCGGGATAAGGATTAACACCGCTATCATCTTTTGCGTCCCCTGCTCTGTTTGGGTTTGTCCGTCTGCTCCTGCTTCTCCTTTTTATCCTGCTTGGTTTTTTGCTTTTCAGTGGGCTTGTCCTGACCCTTTTTCAAGGGTTCTTTCACTTTCTTGGTGGCTTCGTTGGTCTTGCCTTCCGAATTGACCGCTACCTGTGTGCGGTTCTTGCTGGCGGGGGTAATTTCTTTCACGGCGGAACGGTCAAAGCTGGGATTGTCACTGTAAAAGCCTAACTTCTTCTTATCATGGTTCACCTGAATATAAGCATCATATTCGACCCCCCGCTTGTCTTTCAGTCCGGCAACAAAGATGGTTTTGTCATTGACTAAATCCTGCTGTTGCTGGCGGGATAACTCTATTCCTGAAATGCTTTTGGGAATGGTTACACCGTCACTGGTGACAAGGCTGTTCTGCTGTGTCTGTTTCTGCCCTTGCTCCTGTGACTGTTTGGCATTGGGATAGATAAATTCCAGACTTTTCTTGTCGGCATTGACCTGAACAGTTGCGGAAAAGGGATTTTTACGGTTGGAAATCATGTTTTCAAGGAATACGCCTTTTCCCTCCCGTAAGGCTTGTTTCTGTTCCTTGTTCAGTTTGACACCTTTTATTTCATCCGGTATTTGAACACTGCTTGCACGCATGGAAACCAGTTCATTCGTTACCTTATCCACACTGACAAAAGAAGGTATCATTTCTCCCGTGATATAGTTTTTCAGGTTTACTATCCGTCCCATGTTCCCCGTTTCAAGAAGATTGGCTTTATCCTCTTTGGAAAATTCATGTCCGAAAAACGGGCGTTCAAGTTCCGGCTTTTGTCGGATGCCGTGTATCGCCAAAACTACATTCCCGTCTTTGTCGTGCCGGAAAGATAAACGTGCGTCCAGTTTCATAATGGCTGAATTATAGTTTCCGGCGATGGTAAACGCTCCGGGCGACTTGTAGCCCCTTAACATGGGTTCTAAAGCCTTTGCCTTTTCAAGCTGTTCTTTGGATAGACCAAAATTCTTCAAGGCTTCCCAGTCCACTTTATCCGGGTCAATCACATACTTGCTTTTGTCGGGTTGCTGCGGTGTTTGCGCCATTGCTCCCGCTTCTTTGGCTGGCTGCTGTGGTTGTTGGGCTTGGGTTTCCTGTTGTTCTTTCTTCGCTTCCTGCTTCACGGTTTCAGGTGTCACCCGGTAACGCTCTATGCCCGCTTCGTTTTCAGGTGTCGGATGATTGAAATTATCCCTGATTATCGGCTCGATTTTGGGAAGTTCAATCTTTGGGATTTTGAAGAAGTTAAAACGGGTCGGGTTCTTCAACTGGTTCATCATGTTGGAAAAGAAGTTGGAAAAGAAATCACCGTGACGGTCGAATTTCAAAAGTTCACTGTTGTTCTCCGGCGGTACGGTTTGGAGTTCCCCGTTTTCATCTACGCCTTTTACTGCGCTGATTGTCTTTTTCTCCTTATCCAGTACAAGAAGAATATCCATCATCTGTTCGTCAGTGGTGGATTGGCTGGCTGTGTTTACATCCATAATGTTTTGAATTTTAGTGAGTAAATAAATTTTCGGAAGTAAAAGTAAGGATGAAATAGAGTATATTTAAGGCTTTGGGAATAGGTGGCTTCATTAGTCCCTGTTTGTCCTTATTTGTCCCTGCCAATAAAAACGGCAGCCTGTAAAAAGCTGCCGTTTGTCTGAAAAATCTTCTATTCTTCTGTTTTTATTAAGTGCTGCAAATTGGGGTCGTTCTTAATCCGTTCCATTTCGTCCGTGACAATCTGCTGGACTTCTTGCTTGACCCGGTTGTAGTTCGCCTGTATTTCTTCCTGCATCCGGTCGTTCCCGTCCTCGTCCCTGAAATCTATAATTTGGGGCAGCTTCTTGTAGTTGGCAGTTTCCCGTTTCACTTGCTCGTTATCCACCACAATTTCCGCATGGAATATTTTTTGCTCGATGCGTTCATCGAAGTTGTCACTAACCGCACCCACAAACATACCCTGCGTTAAGTTAGATATTTTACTGGGCGGTATCAAACTATCCATCTGCGTACTGATTGAGGTTGATTTATCATTCCGGTTGATAGTCATGCTTTGGCGTTTCTGCAAGACCTTTCCGAAACGGTCTGAAAGCGTTTTTGCCGTTTCAGAAACCACCTGACCGCTAAAAATATTACCTACCGTATTTTCGATAACTTTGCTTTCCTTATCCCCATAATCCCGGCGTAACTGGCTGAAATCCTGAAAGCCCAAACAGACCGCTACCTTGTTGCTTCGTGCCGTTGCTATCAGGTTATCCAGTCCCCGAAAATAGATGGTCGGTAACTCGTCAATGATTACGGAACATTTTAGCTGGTGCTTCTTGTTTATCAGCTTCACGATACGGGAATTATACAGTCCCAAAGCACAGGAATAGATATTTTGACGGTCGGGATTATTGCCTACCACCAAAATTTTAGGTTCTTCCGGATTGTTTATATCCAGTGAAAAATCATCCCCTGTCATTACCCAATACAGGGCAGGTGAAATCATTCTTGAAAGTGGGATTTTAGCACTTGCAAGCTGCCCTTGAAGCTGGTCTTGCGCATTGGATTCCCATGCGTCCATGAACGGTGAAAGGTAGTTTTCCAGTTCGGGATAACTGGTTAAAATTGTAAACGTGTCGGCATATTTCTTGTTCAGAAATTCAATGGCGTGCGGGAATGTACAATACTTTCCACCCTGATATATTTTCAAAAACCATATTATAGAAGCAAGTAAAATAATAGGACTTTCCACAAAGAAATCCCCTTGCTTGGTTATCCAACTGCGGTTCAAATTTAACATGATTGTGTAACTGGCTTCGTATGCGTCCGATATGTCCGTCATAAACGCCGGATTTATCGGGTTACATCGGTGGCTCTTACGTGGGTCATCAAAATTGATTATGTAAAATTTGGGCTTCACCTTGTACCCGTCCGAATGGTTAAGCAAATGATTGTAGGCTATCTCCGAAAGGTCGGGAAATTTGTAGTCATACAGATACATTGCGAAGCCCTTTTCTATTTGCTGTTTGATAAATTGGTTTACGACACAAAAAGACTTCCCACTGCCCGGATTTCCAACAACGATGCACGCACGAAAAATTGCTACAACGTTTATCCATCCATCGTTCCACTTCTTTTTATAGTAGAAACGAGAACGAAGATTTACGGAATATTCGTTTTCTATCAGGCGTGTTTCCTGTGCGAAACTTTCATTTTCTAAATTAAACACATCATCCAGCAGGTTATTTTTCAACAGGCGGGAAATCCACACTCCGGCAGCCAATAACGAAAGATACCCGGCTGTCATGGTAAAGATATACAATGCCGTGTTTGCCGCCAGTGGCAACGGTAAAACCAATAACCACCAGTTCAGGAAGAACAGGATAAAACCGATTGTCAGGAATACATAAATCTTGTTCCATGTGATTTTTTCCTCTTTCACTCCCTTTGTACCCAAACAGGAAAGCGCAAGGAATACCACTGAAAAAAGTTTGGTATATAGGATATTGGAGAACAGCCCGGCGGTACGCTGGAAGTTCAACAGGATTTTATCGACTACCCCGATATTGATACCCCACTGCCGGAACGACTGGTAACAAAACCAGTAAATGTTTATCACTACAAATAAAATACTGATTGCCCGCATAAAGTCCATGACCTTTGCAAGTCCTCTTAAATCATCTTCATTCTGCATAATTGAAATTTTTATATTTATTAAATACGTCTTTGTTTCTTCTTCTTTTTCTTCTTGGGTGGTGGAACTTGGCTGTTATCAGGTGGCGTATCATTCCCACCGGATAAAAGGCTGAACAGTCCCGCAATGGCTTTTCCTGTATTTTCAAGATGTCCGGTCGGGTTATATTCCGGTTTTTGTTCCTGCGTTTCCTGTTTGCTGTTTCCCGACAAAGTACGGGAGCCGGAAAACAGGTCGTTGAACACATTGGCGGAAAAGTCCTTTCCCAACCGTGAACCGTTCAGGACGGTACGGTTTTCGTGGTCGATGAATGTTACACCGTATATCCTGCCTGTATCGTTCTGCCGGAAAAGAACGTCTATACCTTTCCTTTTCAGTTCTTGTTCCAGTTCCTTACGGCTATGGGCGGATTTCATCACTGCGCCGACCGTCCGGCGGGTACGCTCTTTCAGGTTCTTGTCCTGAATGTCTTTTGTGGATTTCTTGATGTGTCGCTGGATGGCTTCGTAACCTACCGACTTACCCAAAGAGGATGATTTGAACGGGTTGCCTTGTTTTTCCCCTTTGTCATTGGTTGCCGAATAGACAATGCCGTTATAGGGTTTGCCGTTCACTTCCCCTTTCACTTCTTCTGCCTGTACATTATATATAGATAGCAACGCTTTGTATTCCGTGAAACTTTGGAAACGGTAGCTGCTGGCAAGGGCTTTCACCGTATTGGATAACTGGTGCTTTACGTCCCCTGCCCGGTAGTCCACCTTTTTAAGTTCGGGGCGGTCGGCTGCCTGTTTCTTCTCTGCCGGATGCAGCCCGTACTTCTGTTCCAGTTCACGGGTGATTTGTTTGCTGCGGATATGCTCGAACTTGTCGTTTATCTTTTTGCCCGTATCATCCACCCGGATGGAAACGATATGTATATGATGCCTTGCAATATCTTCGTGCTTGTAAACCATATACGGCTGGTTGCCGTACCCCAACTTATCCATATATTCTTTGGCTATATCCGCAAGCTGGCTATCGGAAAGTACATCGTCCGGGTGCGGGTTCAGGGAGATATGGATAATCGGCTTTTCCGTTTTCAGGTCTGCGGGCAGGTGCATATCGAAACATTCCATACAACGCCGGATGCTGAAATTTCCGTCCTCACTTTCAAACATACGGTTACTTAAAAGTACCTTTCCCTGTTCTTCGTCCACCTTGTTTTGGTTGTAAGAAAGTGCACCGAACAGGGAACTGCCTACGCTTATCTTTGCAACCATCTTGTTTCAAATTCACGGGTCAGTTCAATAATTTGGCGGTTCAGGTCGGCAAGTTCTATCGTTGCCTTTTCCAGTTTATAGAGAAAAGCGAGTGCTTTCTTCTCCGAAAAATTGGTATTGAGAGCCTTTACCACCTGATTATAATTCACGGCTATACCCCTGTACTGGGAATATAAAGCGGTCAGCCGGGTATAATATTCTACCGCCGCCTTGTCGATTTTAATCACTTTGAACGGTTCGCCAAAGATGCGGGCGGTGATAAAATGCGCTTTGGTGCGCATACCCGACTGGTCGAACAATGCCAAAAAGCGGGCGTGGTCTATCGCATTGAAGCTGATAGAGTACCGGAACACTGCCGGGTCTGCTTTGGGCTTTCGTCCTGCGCCACCCGGACGGGGCGCATTTTCATTTTTCTGTTTCATGTTTCATTTCTTTAAAGGGTTACGACTTCGGAGTGACCCTATCCCGGCTTCGTCCGGGCAAGGCGTTCAAAGCTGCTGAAAGAATTTCAAGCTGCTTAGAACACACCTTGCTATTTGCCAGTGCAAATAAAAATCCGCCTACGGACGGATTGGAGTTAGCGGATATTGGAACGCTCCCGGCGGCGGGGGCTTGGTTAGCCTGACCGATACCTTTCGGTTGCAAAGTAACGGGTATTAAAAATGCTGTGAAATAGCGGGTTATAGGACAAATGAGGACAAACGGGGACATTTGAGGACACATCTCGAAAGGGGTTGTTTTTCTATGTTTATTTGTCCCGGATTTAAGAAAGATAGCAATATGGATAGATGGAAATATAGAACGGAAAGCGGACGGAAAGAAAGCGGTTTTGAAAACTTGAAAACAAGATTTCAAGATTGCAATCTTTCAAGAAAGCAGGAAAGCAAACCGGATGGAATGATTGAAAGAAAACTGTCATTCAATCGGGAAAGCAAACTTTCTGCAAAGAAAACAAGCTGTCTTTGCAGAAAGATAACAAGAAACAAGGAAAGAGAAAAAGAAGTCATTCCGGCTTTCGAGCTTTCAACATGGAACGAAAGAAAACCATCCGTCAATCTGTACGGATGGAATGAAATAAAGATGTATCACAAAAAAGAATTATTACAATGAAGAAAGAAACCTTGTATGTGGCTTTCTCCACCCAAAAGGGCGGGGTCGGCAAAACAACATTCACCGTTTTGGTAGCAAGTTATCTGTATTATCTCAAAGGGTATAACGTGGCGGTCGTGGATTGCGATTACCCGCAGCACAGTATCAGTGCCATGCGCAAACGGGATGCCGAACAGGTGAACGGTGACGATTATTACAAACAGCTTGCTTTCAGCCAGTTCAAAACACTGGGAAAGAAAGCGTACCCGGTGTTGTGTAGTTCACCGGACGAAGCGATAAAAACGGCGGATGAATTTCTTGCGTCTGCCGGGTCGGATTATGATGTGGTCTTTTTCGACCTGCCCGGAACGGTGAACAGTGAGGGTGTTATCAATTCGCTTTCAGGGGTGGACTACATTTTCACTCCCATAGCCGCCGACCGGGTGGTATTGGAAAGCAGCCTTTCCTTTGCGGTAGCTATCAACAAACTGCTGGTAAAGAATGAAGCGTGCCGACTGAAAGGGCTGCACCTGTTTTGGAACATGGTAGATGGGCGGGAAAAAACAGACCTGTACACCCTGTATGAACAGACCATCGGGGAACTGGAATTACCCCTTATGAAAGTATTTATCCCGGACACCAAAAGGTTTAAAAAGGAACTGGATGTAGCTAACACTTGAAAAGGGACCCGGGTAGCATTTGAAACGTGTACCAC
>NZ_QTNB01000025.1:0-23325 GCF_003603395.1 Bacteroides sp. AM44-19
ATCCTAACTTCTTGCTAAAGAAGTATTTATTAAGCGACCATTCTGGGCGCACTCGCGTATATCTGCGTTGTCTTTATGCTTTTGTGTCCCAGCATGGAACTGACCGTTTCGATGGGTACGCCGTTGGAGAGGAACACCGTCGTGGCGGCCGTGTGGCGGCTTTGATGCCATGTAATATGCTTGGTGATACCGCAACGCTTGGCGACGGCACGGATTCCGGCAAGGCACGTGTTATAGTGGGGTACGGGGAATATCCTGCCGTCCCCACACAGCCCACGGTATTTGTCGATGATGCGCTTCGCTATGTCGAGCATACGGATGTTGGACACCACACCCGTCTTCTGGCGGTTGATGTTTATCCACTCGTGTTCGTCAAAGTAGGTGCGGATATTCTCTTCCGTCAGGTTGCGCATATCGGCGAACGACAAGCCCGTGAAGGCGCAGAACAGGTATAAATCACGATACAGTTCTTGCTTCGCATTCTTCAGCTTACCTTCCATCAGCAGGCGGATTTCATCTTTCGTCAGAAAGCTGCGGGTCGTTTCCTCCTTCTTGATTTCATACTCGCGGAACGGGTCGCGCGTGAGCCACTCATTGTTGATGGCGATGAACACCATCGTCCGAAGCGGGCAGACATACAGCCACACGGTGTTGGTGCAGCAGTGTTTGTCCGTGCGCAGGAACATTTCAAAATCGGAAATGAAAGCGGGGGTAAGCTCTTTCAGGGCGATGTCCTTCACGTGGTAGCGGATGGTGAGGAACTCTTGCAGGTGCTTGTAAACGATCTTGTATTTGTCAAACGTGCCTTTGGCTTTCATGCCTGCCTCCACCTGCTTGGCATAGTCCTCGTTGTGTTGCCGGAACACCTGCAATAGCGTGTGGTAGCGGTGTTCCAGTCCAAGAAAGGCGTTTTTCACCTTTTCCGCAGTGACGAAGTTGTCACGCTCCATGATTTCCTGATAGTGCTTGTTGATGCGTACGCGCATCTTGTCGAGCATACGGTTCGTTTCGAGTGCAGCCGTGCTTCTGCCCGTGACACGTCCTCCTTTGGTGTCCCACAGCTTAGGATCGACGGTCAGTTTGCAGCTGAACTGTGTTTGGCTGCCGTCCACCGTGATACGTCCCATGACGGGTACTGTCCCGTCCTTTTTCACTACCTGACGTTTGAGGTAGTAGATAACTGAAAATGTACTCTTCATCGTCCTTAATTTTTTTAGGTTCAAAATTAGTCGGTGAAGAATCCTTCGTCGGTACGCAAAACACGGAGGAACGACGCAATCTTTTTCCGTAACTGGATTTGTCGCGTGAGTTGTTAGTAACTCACTATATCACAACGCCTTGTTTTGCCATTCGTGCCAATTTCGTCACCTATATGGTGTGGTTACGAACAAGTAACGTTGCGACGTCTTGACTTGGCTTCGGCAAGGATTGTGGTGGCGTTGGAGATAATCGGCTGCTTAAATGAAACCTCTGTAAATCAATTCTATTACTTCATTCTTCTGTATTCCACTTTTTTGTAGTATCTTTGTGCCATAAATATACAAAAAAAGGAGCAATTTTGTGCTCCTTTTTAAATGTATTTCAGTTTTTATTATTTCAGTTCGCTAACCAGCTCTTGGGGAGTGACCATTTTCTGCTCTCCGGTCTCCATGTTTTTCAATGTCACCTTACCTTCATTCATTTCATTCTCACCCACCAGGGCCACAAACGGGATGGCTTTGGAGTTCGCATACCCCATCTGTTTCTTCATCTTGCTTGCATCGGGGAAAATCTCGGCACGGATGCCTGCCGCACGCACTTCAGTCAATACATTCATTGAGAATGCGGCCTCTTTCTCACCAAAGTTGATAAACAGTAACTGAGTACCGTTCACCGCTTCTTTCGGATAAAGGTCAAGCTGGTTCAGCACATCAAAGATACGGTCTGCACCGAACGAGATACCGACACCACTGACACCGGACATACCGAATACACCCGTCAAGTTGTCATAGCGTCCTCCACCAGTAATACTACCGATTTGCACATCCAGCGCCTTTACTTCGAAGATGGCACCGGTATAGTAATTCAAGCCACGGGCCAATGTCAAATCCAGCTCGATTTCGTTCTTCAAGCCAAGGTTCTTTAAGGTGGAAAGGATAAATTCACTTTCCTCCACGCCCTTCAGTCCGGTCTCGCTGGCAGCAAGAACTTCCTTCAGAGTTGCAAGTTTCTCTTCATTACTTCCGCTCAACAAAATGATAGGTTGCAGTTTGGCGATAGCCTCGTCACTGATGCCTTTCTCTTTCAACTCGGCATTGACATTGTCCAGACCTATCTTATCCAACTTATCAATGGCCACAGTAATATCAACAATCTTGTCAGACTCACCGATGATTTCGGCAATGCCACTCAATACCTTACGGTTGTTAATCTTGATACAAACACGGATGCCGAAGCGGGTAAATACCGTATCGACAATTTGCATCAGCTCCACCTCATTCAGCAAGGAATCACTGCCTACCACATCGGCATCGCACTGATAGAACTCACGATAGCGTCCTTTTTGCGGACGGTCGGCGCGCCACACGGGCTGTATCTGATAACGTTTGAAAGGAAAAGTTATTTCATCGCGGTGCATCACCACGTAGCGGGCAAAAGGTACTGTGAGGTCATAGCGCAAACCTTTCTCGCAAAACTTGCAGGCAAGTCTCGGAGCATTACGGCTCAACAGTTCTTCATCTGTCAGTCCGGAAAAGTAATCACCGGAGTTCTGTATCTTGAACAAAAGCTTGTCGCCTTCCTCACCATACTTCCCCATCAAGGTAGAAAGCATTTCCATCGAGGGCGTTTCTATCTGCTGAAAACCATAGAGATGATACACCTCACGAATCGTATTGAATATATAGTTACGCTTCGCCATTTCTACGGGCGAGAAGTCACGGGTTCCTTTCGGAATACTTGGTTTTGCTGCCATAATCAGTTCAATTATTTTAAAAATCGGACGACAAAGTTACAGTATTTTATTGATTAAGAAAAGAGAATGTTTACCTTTGTATCATTACCGTCGCATAAAAACGACCAAAACAAACTTCAAACTTACACATCTATGAAAGAGAGACTGATTTTATTCTGCATGTTGTTGCTATGCGGCATCGGTGTTAGCCGGGCACAATCCGACAACGCTAAAGACTTCGACCAAAAAGAAGAAGCCATCGCACAAAAGCTGCAACAAGCCGTCAATGAGAAAAACTATAAAGAAGCCGAAAAGAACGGTAAGGCTTTGATAACTCTGTTCAAAGAACAAGACGAGAACACTCAGAAAAAGTACAGCTGGCTCATACAGTCCTATTACTACAATTTAGCCTGCTTCCAATCCTTGTTAAAGAAAAAAGGTGAAGCCATCAAAAATTTAGAACTGGCCTACGACAATGGATTTCAAGATTACAACCACATGATGAATGATACCGACTTAGACAACCTGCGCAGCGATAAACGCTTCAAGGCAGTGCTTGCCAAAGTGAAGAAAGTGGGTGACTACCTCGACATTCTTCAAAAAGCACCGGGATACACCCACAATGAGCGCCCTGATACACTCCCGCGCTTCGAATACATCAATCCCAACAACAAGTATTTAGTAGAGGTACGCCAATACTTCAAGTTGGACAGTGTGGCAGGCGCAGGCAACGAATTATCAAAAATAAAGAACATACTGACTTATATACACAATACCATAAAACATGACGGAAACCATGAAAGTCCGGCAGGCAGCAACATCATAAAATGGGCAGAAGCTTGCAAAGGCGGTGCGCGAGGTCTGCATTGCGGAGGTCTTGCCCATGTACTGAAGGATTGTTATCTGTCCATGGGATTTAAGGCACGCCACATCAGCGGATTACCCCAAAAATACATTGGCGAATGCCATTCCATTGACGTAGTTTATTCCAATACCTTGGATAAATGGATATGGGTAGACCCCACCAACAATGCCTGGGTGATGGATGAAAACGGCATCATGCTAAGCGTGCAAGAAGTGCGCGAACGTCTGCGAGACGGTCGTCCGGTAATCCTAAATGAAGAAGCCAACTGGAATAACCAGCAGAAGATTACCAAAGAATATTATTTAGACAGCTATATGGCCAAGAATCTCTATAGCATAAAAGCAGACGATGTACTGCTTTGCCCCTCAGACCCTAATGCAGAAAACTTCTTCCAAGCCAAGTACGTGGTCAATGACGATGCCTGGTTCTGGCAGTCGCCCTATCAGGAATAAAAAAACAGATGATGCATCCGGCAGAGACACATCATCTATTTAATGTAAACAGACCATCTGTTTCGGGTGAACAGATGGTCTGTTTTTTATGTCTGCATCATGTGTTTAATCTCTGCGTCCCAGGAATATCATGATATAATAAATCAGGGTAGCAAGCGAACCGAGAGCAGCCACTACATACGTATAGGCAGCCGAGCGGAGTGCATCTTCCGCTTGCGCATGATTATATGAATTCGTAATGCCGGAATTGCTAAGCCATACCAGCGCACGCTTACTTGCATTGATTTCCACCGGCAAGGTGATGAAGCTGAATAAAGTTGTCAATGCAAACAGTATAATGCCCGCCAGCAACAGTTGCGGAAAGGAGTTCAGCATCAAGATACCTGCCAGCAGCAACCACGTCATCCACTGTGAGGCAAAAGAGACTACCGGCACCAGTTTGCTGCGCATTGTCAACGGAGCATATGCGCGTGCATGCTGCACGGCGTGACCACATTCGTGGGCTGCAACGGCAGCAGCCATGATGCTGTTACTGCTATAAACACTCTCACTCAAGTTTACTGTCTTATTGGCAGGATTATAATGGTCGGTCAGATGTCCGGGAGTATGCGTCACAGTCACATCGTAGATGCCATTGTCGTGCAGCATCTTCAAAGCCACGTCCGCTCCCGTCATTCCGTTGCCAGTAGGGATTTTAGAGTACTTCTTGAATTTGTTCTGAAGATTCATCTGTACCAGCCAGCTAACGGCGGCAATACCGATAAAAATAATCCATATCATTCCTGTTCCCATAATTTTCTTTCTTTAAATTGTGAATAAATCAGTCGTTTCTTATTGTATAACAAATAGTCTGCCAAAAATAAAAGGAAACGGTGAGCAATGCCAGCGTTTCCTTTATCTTTTAGGAAGAATTAAAGATTTCTGATTTATAATTTATTTTTCAATATCCACCTCTATCACTTTATCAATATCCGTCGGAACCTCCGGCAAGTAGAGCATCACCCCTCCTTCACACTTACGGAACTTCACTGGAAGATGGTCGGCATACCCCACTGCCTTCCTCACTTTCTTGCCTTCCAACGGCAGGAAGAGAGCCTTATCCTGCAATTCGAGAATATGCACGTATAATTTATTTTCTCTTTGTGTAGTGACTCCCCAAGGATGCGGAGCAATGCAGCCGCCACGGGTTCCGTAGATGGTTTCACCGTATACCTTCATCCATTCCCCTACTTCTGCCAGACGCTCCAATGCAACAGCAGGCAGCTCACCGTCCGGCTGAGGACCGATATTCATCAGCAGATTGGCATCTTTACCCGCAGCCTTCACCAGGTAATGTATCAGCGTTTTGGTGGATTTATAATCCTGGTCCGTAATCTTATATCCCCACATTCCATTCATCGTCTCGCAGGTTTCAAGGGGCAAGGCGCTGATATCCTGCCCGGAAAGACCGGCACGGTTCTCTCCCGGCAGGTCGCGCTCGAATATCTGGATGTCCTCGCCGGCAAACGGTGCTTGATGATGGTTGTTCCCAACCAAGCAAGCCGGTTGCAGGCGGTGTATCATGGCATATTGCCCGGGCAGTTGCCAGTCAAAATCCGGATTCTGGTCCTGGTCCCACCAGCCATCAAACCAAATGGCACCTATTTTTCCATAATTGGTGAGCAGCTCGGTCAGCTGGTTGTTCATGAATTTATAGTAGCTGTTCCAGTCGCCCTTCGGATTCGGTCGTCCCGTTCCACGTCCGGTGCGTCCCCACGGAGCATCTTCGCGATACCAGTCGATGTGCGAATAGTAGAGATGCAGACGAATACCTTGCTTGTGGCACTCGTCCGCCAATTCTTTCAGAATATCCCGCTTAAAAGGGGTAGCATCCACAATATTGTAATCGGAAAAGCGTGTGTGGAACATAGAAAAGCCATCGTGATGCCGGGATGTAAAGCAGATATACTTTGCCCCGGACGCCTTAATGGCTGACACCCATCTGGCAGCATCGAATTTGGCAGGATAGAAACCTCCCGCCAGTTTGGCATACTCCTTATAATTAAGGTTCTTGTTCGTCATGGTCCATTCTCCGGTAGCCAGCATACTGTATATCCCCCAATGCAGGAAGATACCGAAGCGATTGTCCCGAAACTCCTGACGGGATTTCAGGTTCTCCTCCGTCGGCTGGTAAGTCTGCGACTGTGCGGAGCACACAAGAAGAAACAACAGTAAAAAAGACAAAAGACGTGTTTTCATGGCAATAAATAAAAAAGGCACGGATTATCCGGACACCCACGGTTCTTCAGATGAAGCCGCGAAATCCGTGTAATCCGTGTCTAAGGTTATCTGTTTGTTTTATTATTCCTCTGTATACCGTTCGATGGTCTGCTCACGGTCCGGTCCCAGAGAAACAATCTTGATGGGCACACCAAGCTGTTCTTCCAGGAATGACAAATATGCATTGAATTCTTCCGGGAACTCATCTTCACTCTGCATCTTGGTCATATCCGTCTGCCAACCGGGTAGCTCTACATAAACCGGTTCAACAGTCTCATTGATATCGAACGGGAAGTAATCAATCTCTTCCTCATCCATCTTGTAAGCTACACAAGCCTTAATGGTTTCAAAAGAATCGAGCACATCGCTCTTCATCATAATCAGTTTGGTAACCCCGTCTACCATAATGGCATATTTCAATGCCACCAGGTCAATCCAGCCACAACGGCGCTTACGTCCTGTCACAGAACCGAACTCATGACCCAGCGTGCAAATCTGGTCACCGGTCTTGTCGAATAATTCCGTCGGGAACGGACCGGCACCTACGCGCGTACAATAGGCTTTGAAAATCCCATATACCTCACCAATCTTGTTGGGAGCAATACCCAGACCGGTACAAGCACCTGCACAAACCGTATTGGAAGACGTTACAAACGGATAAGAACCGAAATCAATGTCCAACATTGTCCCCTGCGCACCTTCGCACAATACAGACTTGCCGGCAGCCAGCAGATTGTTCATCTCGTGTTCGCTATCCACCAACTGGAATTGTTTCAAGTATTCGATACCTTCGAACCATGCCTTCTCCATTTCGGTAATGTCATACTCATAGTTCAAGCCTTTCAAGATTTGCTCATGACGGGCCTTGGCCGCTGCATACTTCTTGTCAAAGTCATGCAGAATGTCGCCTACACGCACACCGTTACGGCTGATTTTATCCGTGTAAGTCGGTCCGATGCCTTTTCCGGTCGTTCCTACCTTTGCATCGCCTTTGGCTGCTTCGTATGCAGCATCCAGTATGCGGTGAGTCGGCAGAATGAGGTGTGCTTTCTTGGAAATGTGCAAGCGTTCCTTCAAGTTATGGCCGGACGCTTCCAATGATTCGGCTTCCGCTTTGAAGAGAGCCGGGTCAAGCACCACTCCGTTACCGATGATATTCACCTTGTCTCCCTGGAATATTCCAGACGGAATGGAACGGAGCACATACTTCTGCCCTTCAAACTCGAGTGTATGTCCGGCATTCGGTCCGCCCTGGAAACGAGCTACGACATCGTATCTCGGAGTTAACACATCAACGACTTTGCCTTTGCCTTCGTCGCCCCATTGTAATCCTAATAATACGTCTACTTTCATTTTTCTTTTTTATGGTTATTATTCTTTTTCTTCCGTTTATTGGCCCGGTCACACTTGCTGCACAACCCATACATATATAAGGAATAGTGCGTAAGATTAAAACGGCTCAGTTTGGTATTCTCAATGGCATGTTGCAACTCCTCGTTCTGAAACTCGGTCACCTTTCCGCACTGGGTGCATATCTGGTGATGGTGCGTATCGCGATTATAAGATTTTTCGTATTGGGAAGAGTTGCCGAACTGATGCTTGATGACCAGACGAGCATTTATAAGCAAAATGATGGTATTGTAAAGCGTTGCACGGCTGACGCGGAAGTTCTCCTGGTCGGCCATCAGTGAATAGAGCGTGTCGATATCAAAATGACCGTCTATGGAGTAAATGGTGTCAAGTATAGCATAACGTTCGGGAGTCTTCCGATGCCCGTTCGCATTCAGATATTCAGTGAATATCTGCCTAACTGTATCTTTCACATTCTGACTTTCCATTTGACGGCGCAGTTTTACAGCCAACAAAGTTAATCCTTTTTTGTGGAAAGCAAACGAGAAAGAGATAAAAATTGCGATAAGGGAAATATTCCCTTACCGCATCAGTCTCTATAACCATAGAACTAATCTAACAAACCTCCTCTTTTACAAGATTGTATAGTAATTGTTCTACATCAGAAGAAGAATTGTCCATACCCTCCACTCTGCGGCAAACTTGAAAAGAATTTTCCTCATTTTGCTGCATAAAGCGGCGGATAGCAGTCATGGCTGCATTGCGTACATGATAGGAGCCCGACAAAAAAGCCGTTATTGCCTGGTCGAGGAACTCATTTTCAACCCGTTCGTTCATATCCCCTTTCTTCATCAATAGACGGGCTATGGTGAGGAAGCCGCAAACCTGCGTGTATTCGTCCTCGCTTGCAATCCAATGGAAGGACTTGGCAGGCGCATAAGGAAGATGTTGGAATAAATTCATGCAGGTAAGTTCTGCAATCTCGATATTACGGATATCTTCCACCCAGATATCGGCTATCTCGGGCAGGAAACTCTCTACCGGCTGTAAAAGTCCCGCCAATATTTTGCACTCTCTGATATCTTCTTTCCACAAAGCTTGAGCCAGAGAGTGGTCCTTCTCGTAACCGGCAGCAATACCCTTGATACGGGGCAACTCCACGCCAAAGTTCAGCTTATATACCAGCCCTTTCTCACGCATACTTTGGGACACAGCCCCGTTCATTGAGAGACGGAGCTGTGTCTTTATATCTTTCAGCCGCTGATGCAGCTGCTCTTTAGTATCTATCATAGTTCATCATTTATTGACAGAAGGCAATGTAGAATAGTCTTTGCTATAACGCAACATCTGTTCCGCATAACCTTCATCATAAGTCACTGTCACATCTGTTATAGTACCGTCGGCATCCGTCACCACTTCATACTTGGGATTGACGAACCCCTTATACGGCGCAAGATTCAGCTTCTTGTAGCGTTCCAGCACTTCGGCATGCAAAGCGGGATCGACTTTCACGGCATAGGCTTCCACCAAATCATGGGCACCGGCATAGTCACCGGTGGACTTGATACGCTGTATCTCGGCAAGCAACCGGCCAAACAAGTCACGCACTTTCTCATAATCGTTTATCACGACGTACGTCTTCCCATCCTTCTTTACCAATTCCACAACCTTCTCCGCCGCACCTTTCTCGTACACCCAGCGGGCTATGAGCTGACGGTTGCGCATATGGGCTTCTTCTACATTGTTACCCGGCTCGATACGTACAAGCTGTGTCATCAAACCATTCATCAGATAGGTGTAGTATTGAGCCTTATAAGCATCCGCACTTGGAGTAAGCCCCAGTTCCACCAGCTTCGGGTCGGCCACGTAGTAGAGTCCGAACAAGTCGGCGCGCGCTTCTTCGATAGTAGAACCATATGCCTTCAACGCATCCGGGGCCACACCCGGGAGCAATTTACCGGAACCATGTCCCAAACATTCATGCAGGTCAGTATGCAGTTCATCTGTCACATCTGCGTACTTATCAATCAGTTGAAGCTCTGCATCACTGTACACAAACTCCTCATTGAACCCGTTGCCATGAGCTGCCTTATTATAAGCATCTGTAATGTTACCGATTGTAACGGATTTCGAACCATGATGGCTACGTATCCAGTTGGCATTGGGCAGGTTGATGCCGATAGCAGTTGCAGGATACAAGTCACCGGCCAGAATAGCCGCCGTGATTACCTTGGCAGACACCCCTTTCACTTTCTCCTTCTTGAATTGTCCGTCTACCGGCGAATGGTCCTCAAACCACTGTGCATTGCCGCTTATCAACTCTGTACGCTGGGTAGCTTCCAAATCTTTAAAATTCACCAGAGATTCCCAGCTTGCCTTCATGCCGAGCGGGTCACCATAACTTTCGGTAAAACCGTTCACAAAGTCAATGCGTGAGTTCAAATCCTTCACCCACAAAATGGCATATTCATCGAATGTCTTCAAATCGCCGGTTTCATAGAATTCCATCAGTTTGGCTATCACCGCCTTCTGCTCGGGAGTCTCGGCAACTCCTTCTGCCTTCTTCAGCCAGTAGACAATCTTTTCAAGTGCCTGTCCATACAAGCCCCCCACTTTCCATACTTTCTCCTGAATCTTGCCATCCTCTTTCACCAAACGGCTATTCAAACCATAGGAAACGGGAGTTTCATCCTGCGGATTCTTCAAGGCATTATAGAAATCTTCGGCCTCCTGCTGCGTCACGCCATCGTAATAATTGCATGCGGAAGTCAAAACCAAATCTTCACCGGCAGCTTGGTTCACCCGTTTGGGCATCACCGTGGGGTCGAAAATAACGGGGAACACTTCCTCGCACAGTTGTTCCACAGTCTGTCCTTCGGCAAGCGGCAATGTAGCTGCATCCACACTCTGTACAGCCTGCCTGAAGAATTCGGGAGTAAATCCCGGAACGAACTTTTCGCTACCATAGTGATGATGAATGCCGTTAGAGAACCATACCCGCTTGAGGTACACTTCCATAGCCTTGAAATCAGGAGTATTCTTATCTCCCTTATAGCCGGTATAGACAGCTTCCAGCATCCGGCGAATCGTCAGGTTATACTTGCCATTCTGGTCGAAAAGAATGTCTCTGCCCTGCAAAGCCGCTTCCGTCAAATAATAAACCAATTCTTTTTGTTTGAGGGACAAATCCTCAAAACCTGGTACGCGGTAACGTAAAATCTGTAAATCTGCAAATTGTTCCACTGTATAGTCAATTTTTTCTGCCTCAGCAGTTGTTTTCGGATTTCCGCCACAAGCCGTCAATAGAGAAAGGGCAGTCACCATAGAAATTAGTTGTTTCTTCATGTGTCGGGAGTATATAGATTGGTATTAAAAAAGAAGAAAAGGAAGTATCCCGAAACAACTGTTCCGGAATATTTCCTTTTTATTCATTCAGTCATACAGAATTATTTCTTCTTAGCTTCTTTTTCTGCGTGTCTTTTACGATATCCATTAGGAGTCTCACCTACATTTTTATAGAAAGCAGCATAAAAAGACTGACGGTTTGCAAAGCCGACCATCGTACTGATCTCCTCTACATTCTTGTCAGCATATCTTTTGTCTGTCAACAAATGCTGCGCTTCTTTTACTCTATATTCATTCAGCAGGCAAGAATAGTTCATGCCGAAGCGTGAATTCACCACTGCAGACAAATAGCGAGTATTGGTCTGCAATTCTTTCGCCAAATCCTTAGCGGAATAATCAGCATCTCTGTACTTCTTTTGTACAACAACGATATTCAATATCTTGTCATACAACTCATCTGCCAATTCCGGCCTTATCAAAGAACGGTAGGCAGCATCCTTTTCTTTCTTTTCGCGCAGGTTGTAAGGACGTTTCTTCGTTCCTTTTTCCTGGGCATTGTTTTCTAAATCACTCATTGAATTAACTGGTTAGGGTTGTTTAAAATCGGAAAAGCCAAAGGGTTAGCCCCTTAGACTTTACAAAAGTCAGACATTTTTTTTTAATACACAACTTTTCCCGTATATATTTTTGATAAATAAACAACGAAAAAGGTTGAAAAGTAGGTCAATTCAGCCATTAATAAGAAACTTTAACCTTTTGCAGAAACTCATATGATACAAAATCTTGATGACTTTCCATTTGTAGTATATGCAATAATTAGTGTACCTTTGCCGGAAGAAATCCATACTGCCAGATTATGCTACAAACGCTCAAGACATATTTCGGTTACGACAGTTTCCGCCCCTTACAAGAAGACATCATACGCCATCTGATGGACCGTAAAGACGCATTGGTACTGATGCCTACGGGAGGTGGAAAGTCCATCTGCTACCAACTTCCCGCCCTATTGAGTGAAGGCACGGCGGTAGTGGTTTCTCCGCTCATTTCCTTGATGAAGGACCAAGTGGAAACGCTCTGTGCAAACGGTATCGCGGCCGGTGCACTGAACAGCAATAATGATGAAACAGAGAATGCTTCCCTACGACGTGCATGCATGGAAGGCAAGCTGAAACTGCTATATATTTCTCCTGAAAAATTATTGGTGGAAGCCAACTATCTGTTAAGGGATATGCATATTTCCCTTTTCGCCATTGATGAAGCTCACTGCATCTCACAATGGGGACACGATTTCCGTCCGGAATATACACAGATGGGCATCCTTCACCAACTGTTTCCCCAGGTTCCCATCATTGCACTTACTGCCACAGCCGATAAAATAACCCGTGAAGATATTATTAAACAGCTACACCTCAACCAACCGAGAATTTTCATTTCATCTTTCGACCGTCCCAACCTGAGTCTCACCGTAAAAAGAGGTTACCAGCAGAAGGAAAAAAGCAAAGCCATCCTCGACTTCATCGCCCGCCATCCGGGAGAGAGCGGCATCATTTATTGCATGAGCCGCAGCAAGGCTGAAACAGTGGCACAAATGCTTCAAAAACAAGGGATAAAGTCGGCGGTCTATCATGCAGGACTGTCGCCGGCACGAAGAGATGAAGCACAAGACGACTTCATCAATGACCGCGTGCAAGTGGTATGCGCCACCATTGCCTTTGGAATGGGAATTGACAAAAGCAATGTGCGCTGGGTAATTCATTACAATTTGCCCAAAAGCATTGAAAGTTTCTATCAGGAAATAGGACGTGCCGGACGAGACGGAATGCCCAGTGACACCCTTTTGTTCTATTCACTGGCCGACCTCATTCTGCTCACTAAATTCGCAACAGACAGCGGGCAACAAAGCATCAACCTGGAAAAGCTGCAACGTATGCAGCAATATGCGGAAGCAGATATCTGCCGCCGTCGCATTCTGTTAAGTTATTTCGGTGAAAATACGACCTGCGACTGTGGAAACTGTGATGTATGCAAAAATCCCCCCGAACGTTTCGATGGTACAATAATCGTACAAAAGGCACTTAGTGCAATCGCGCGTTCCGAGCAACAGATAGGAACCGGTATTTTAGTGGACATCCTCCGAGGAAACATGAGTTCTGAAGTTACAGAAAGAGGATACCATCGACTCAAGACCTTTGGAGCCGGGCGCGAAGTCCCCCCCAGAGATTGGCATGACTACCTGCTGCAAATGTTACAGCTCGGTTATTTCGAAATAGCCTACAATGAAAACAACCACCTGAAAATCACTCAAAGCGGAACAGATGTCTTGTTTGGCAGAGCACGCGCCCTGCTTGTCACCATCCGCCGCGAGGAAGCTGTACAAGCTACAAGAGGCCGTAAACGCAAGGCTACAGTTCCAACCAAAGAATTGCCATTGGGATTGCCCAATACAGAAAGTGGGGAACTTTTCGAGGCTCTCCGCACTCTCCGCAAACGCCTTGCCGACCAGGAAGCACTTCCTGCCTATATCGTACTGTCCGACAAAGTGCTCCACCTACTCAGCGCCTCCCGCCCCACTACCATAGAAGAATTTGGTAATATCAGCGGTATCGGTGAATATAAAAAGAAGAAATACGGAAAAGAGTTTGTGGAACTGATACGGAAATACAGTTGAATATTATTTACACTGTAACAGTAAATCCCTGAGGTCACCTTGCGGCACGCCAAGTGAAATGGCCTTTTCGAAGTCACGTTTTGCCAACTCCTTTTTCTTTTGAGAAAGGTAAATTTGCCCCCGTATCAAGTAGGCTTCTGTCTGCGAAGCATCCAGCTTGATGGCTTCTTCCAAGTCCATCATGGCCAGGTCCACATGTTTCATATCCTGCTCTACACCCGCACGTGCTACGTAAAGTACGGCATATTGCTGGGTAGTCAGCCGGGTAGCTTCTCCTCCTTTTTCTGCAATCATGGCATTCAATATCGAAAGCGCCGCTTCATATTTGCCCTCCTTCTGCTCCAGTGTAGCCAACCCCAGACGGCCATTGTAACTCTGGGGGGCAAGTTTCAGCAGACGTTCATAATCAGACTTTGCAAAATTATAGTTGCGCTGCCGCATATAGATATAGGCACGCATCAGCAAGGCTTCCTGATTATCGCTTTCTATATCCAGCACCAAAGAATAGTCTATCCGGGCCAAATCATCCTTCCCCAACTCAAGGTAAAGAGCGGCACGATTCATCAGGGCAGGTATGGCACGCGGAGCAATGTTCAATGCCAGAGTATACGAGTCAAGGGCCTGCTCATACCGGTGCTGCCGACGTTGTATCGTACCCAAGTTGGAGAACAGCAAAGCGTTATGAGGATTGGCGGGCTCCATTTTCAAAGCTTGTTCAATGTATTTTTCGGCCAATGACAAGCTGTCTTGCTCCGTGGCTGCAACCGCACGTTCGCTCAGTTCCTGATAGGTTTGTGAAAAGGCAGGGAACATCGTGGCTCCACACAAGAAGAAAGAAAAAATAAGTTTCTTCATATAATAGTTCAGTATTTATTCCAAAGGATAGGTATCGAAAGCGAACAGTTCTGTTGACAAATAGCGTTCCCCCGTATCGGGCAGTAGGGCAACAATCATTTTATCCGCAAATTCAGGGCGTTCGGCCAGCAACCGTGCCGCATATACCGCCGCACCGGATGAGATGCCAGCCAGCAAGCCTTCCGTAGAAGCCAGCTCTCGTCCTCCACGAATGGCCTCGTCATCGGGCACCGGAATAATCTCGTCTACTACAGAAGCATCATAAATGGAAGGAATAAAATTGGCCCCAATCCCCTGGATGCGGTGCGGTGCATCTTCCCCTCCTTCCAGAACCGGAGAGGAGGCCGGTTCTACAGCCACAACATAGACATCCGGATTATGTTTCTTCAAGGCACGCGCCACTCCACAGACCGTACCGCCCGTGCCCACACCGGCAACAAAAACAGTCACTTTACCATCCGTGTCCGTCCAGATTTCTTCCCCCGTAGTATGTTCATGAGCCTTGGCATTGGAGGGATTCTCAAACTGCTGCAGAATAACCGCACCAGGTATCGCATCCCGCAATTCTTTCGCTTTGGCAATGGAGCCGGCCATACCTGCCAGTCCGTCGGTCAGTACAATCTCCGCACCCAAGGCTTTCAACAGATTACGGCGTTCCACACTCATGGTCTCCGGCATGGTCAATATCAAATGATATCCCTTGATGGTTGCCACCATCGCCAGTCCCACGCCGGTATTGCCACTGGTAGGTTCAATAATCGTGGCTCCGGGTTTCAAAGCCCCACGTGCCTCGGCATCCTCAATCATGGCAAATGCCACACGGTCCTTCACGCTTCCCGCCGGATTAAAAGATTCCAGCTTAGCCACAATATTTCTTTTCAATCCGTATTTACGACTGTATTCAGCCAATTCCATCAAAGGAGTATGCCCAATCAACTCCGTCAGGTTCTTTGCAATTTTCGCCATAATCTCACTGTCTAATACATTCTTCCCGTACACACTTATGTAACATGGATATGCTGACAAAGATATGGAAATTCCAAGAAATAAACCGTGCGGGAAAGGAAAGATTATACTGCCATCTATCAAAGCTTAACACGAATAAAGAGGATGAAAGGATATGAAACGATTGAAGAAGGCAGGATGAGGAGGAAGAACCATATCTGACAATCAGCGACTTCCCACTGCAAAGATGGTGCATGCTTTTTGCAGTAGTACTGCAAACGAGCTGCAGCGTTACTGCAAATAGGTTTGCAGTGGTACTGCAACTGCTTTGCAGCGCGGCTGTAACAGCTTTGCAGTGACACTGCAAAAGGTTTGCAGAACTTTGCAGTGAGAAGTTACTGATGAACAGAACGGTAATGAGACACTGTTATCAAGACTTCTTAAGATAGTCTACAATCCACGCGCCCACTTCCTTGGTACCGTATTTATCGCCACCTTCTACTTGAATCTCCGGTGTACGTACATTCGCATCGAGTGAAGCATCAACTGCCTTACGAATCAACGCCCCCTCCTCTTTCAGGTCGAAGTATTCGAAAAGCATGGCTACAGACAAAATTTGCGCCAGCGGATTGGCTATATTCAAGCCTTTCGCCTGCGGCCAGGAACCAT
Organism: Bacteroides sp. AM44-19; assembly: GCF_003603395.1. Lineage (NCBI taxonomy): Bacteria > Pseudomonadati > Bacteroidota > Bacteroidia > Bacteroidales > Bacteroidaceae > Bacteroides > Bacteroides sp. AM44-19. The sequence continues at coordinate 16,341 of NZ_QTNB01000025.1, forward strand.
GGATAGGTTCGAATACCGGCGTGCTCTCTCCCGTAGAAGCAGAAGGCAGCAATCCCATAGAGCCACTGATGCAGGAACCCTCGTCCGTCAAAATATCACCAAACGTATTTTCCGTAACCATTACGTCAAAGAATTTCGGCTCTTGAATCATCTTCATGGCGGCGTTGTCCACAAACATATAGTCGGTTGTCACCTCGGGGTACTGCGGTGCCATCTCCTGGGCAATCTGTCTCCAAAGACGGGAAGAGGCAAGCACATTGGCTTTATCCACCACCGTAAGATGTTTGCTGCGTTTCATGGCATATTCAAATCCGACTTTCAGGATACGCTCAATCTCAGGACGGGTATACATGTTCGTATCATACGCCTTGTCATTGTCCTGGTATTTCTCACCGAAGTACATGCCACCGGTCAGTTCGCGGATACAAAGGAAATCGGCACCATCCACCAGTTCCGCACGAAGGGGAGACTTATGGAGCAGACATTTGAAGGTCTGCACGGGACGGATGTTGGCAAACAGTCCCAGTTTCTTGCGCATAGCCAGCAAGCCCTGCTCGGGACGCACTTTGGCAGTAGGGTCATTGTCGAATTTCGGGTCACCTACGGCAGAGAACAATACAGCATCCGCATTTTTACAAGCCTCATAAGTGGCTTCAGGAAACGGGTCACCCACCTTGTCTATCGCGTCTGCACCGCAGATGGCATATTCATAGTTCACTTTATGTCCGAACTTCTCACACACGGCAGTCATCACATCCACGCCTACGGTAGAGATTTCGGGGCCGATACCGTCACCGGCCAACACTGCAATTTTAAAATCCATTGTTTTCTTTATTATTTAAAAGTTCATCTATCTTCTTTTTGTTTGCAAGATTCTTGCGGCGATACCGGTCACCCCACACAAAACCAGCTGTCAATATAAGGGTATTGATGGCTGACATAAGATACTCGTCCGCATCCAACTCGCCGCTCCACCAACGCAGAAAGAGGTTGAAAGCAAAAAGCAAGCCTGCATACAACGCATAGCATACATAAGGACGCCTCTCAAAAAACGATTTCTTTTTCTCCATGAGATCCATTTTTTATGATTCGTATTCGTCTTCTATGATATTCAGCATCTTCACCGTCGCCTTGATGGCTGCTTCCGTCTGGTCTGCGTCCAATCCGCGTGTACGGAATATCGTATCTTCAAAACTCCAGGTAATAACCGTCTGCACAAAGGCATCGGTACGCCCACCGGGAGGAATAGTCACGGCATAGTTCGTCAGCATCGGGAACTTACGACCCAGTGTCACTTTATATATCTTGCGCAAGGCGCGCACAAAAGCATCATACTGGCCATCTCCACTGGAACTTTCCTCATATTCCTTTCCGTTAATTTCTATCTTCAACGTAGCCATCGGCTTCAATCCATACGCCAGATTCACAATATAGCTCTTAAGGCTGACGCGTTCTTCTGCCATTCCGTGCTTCAGTACGTCCGAAACGATATAGGGCAGGTCTTCTTGCGTCACCAGCTCTTTCTTGTCGCCCAACTCAATGATGCGTTCGGTCACTTTGCGCATGGCATCTTCATCCAGTTGTAACCCCAAGTCCTCCAGATTCTTCCGGATATTGGCTTTACCGCTGTTCTTGCCCAGGGCATACTCTCGCTTGCGACCAAAGCGTTCGGGCAGGAGGTCGTTGCAGTAGAGGTTACTTTTATTGTCACCGTCGGCATGGACGCCTGCCACTTGGGTAAATACATTCTCGCCAACAATCGGTTTATTGGCGGGAATGACGATGCCCGAGTAGGACTCCACCACACGGCTTACGTCGTTCAGGCGGCTTTCGTCAATGTTGGTAATGGCATTGAAGTGGTCTTTCAGGATAGCCTGCACACTGGCAAGCGGAGCATTGCCGGCGCGTTCGCCCAGGCCGTTAATGGTAGTATGCAGTCCCTTGCAACCGCTAAGTACGGCGGCAAGCACATTGCTCACGGCAAGGTCATAGTCATTGTGGGCATGGAAGTCAAAATGGGCATGCGGATAGCGTTTCACCATCTTGCGCATGAACTCGATGACCTGCAGCGGGTTCAATACGCCCAACGTGTCAGGCAACATATAGCGGCGGATATTGGTCTGCTCCAAGGCGTCCATCAGACGGAACACATATTCCGGAGAATCTTTCATGCCGTTGCTCCAGTCTTCCAGATAGACATTCACTACCATATCCTGCTCGTTGGCGTAATCCACTACGGACAGAATATCCTCGATATGCTCTTCGGGAGTCTTCTTCAACTGGTAGGTGCAATGCTTCAGCGAGCCTTTGCACAGCAGATTGATGACACGGCAACCGGTCGCATGTATCCAGTCCACCGACGTGTGGCCATCTACAAAGCCAAGCACTTCTACTCTTGGCAACAGATTACGGCGTGCCGCCCAGTCACAAATCATTTTTACGGCATCAAACTCTCCTTCGGATACCCGCGCAGAAGCCACCTCCACCCGGTCTACCTTCAATTCCTCCAGTAACAAACGGGCAATCATCAGCTTCTCATGGGGCACAAAGGAGACTCCGCTGGTCTGTTCACCGTCGCGGAGCGTAGTGTCCATGATTTCTATCTTCGGATGATTATGCTTCATTTTTATTCTCCCAAGCTTCTATCTTATCTTTATTCTCAACCAGAAAATCGATGTCATCCAAGCCATTCATCAGGCAATGTTTCTTGTAGGCATTGATTTCAAAATGTTCGATCTTGCCCGTAGCTTTGTTGGTGATGGTCTGTTCGGGCAGATTCACTTCCACTTCCATCTTCGGATTGGCAGAGATAGAGTCGAACAACTCTTTCAGGAACGGCTCACTTACCACCACCGGAAGCACAAAGTTGTTCAGTTCATTGTTCTTGTGTATATCGGCAAAGAAACTCGATACCACCACGCGGAAACCGTAACCGGCAATGGCCCATGCAGCATGCTCACGGCTGGAACCGGAACCGAAGTTCTTTCCCGCCACCAGAATCTGTCCACCGTAAGTGGGATTGTTCAAAACAAAGTCCTTGTTCAGAGAACCGTCCGGATGATAGCGCCAATCGCGGAATAAATTATCTCCGAAGAACTTTTCCTCACGGGTAGTAGCTTTCAGAAAACGTGCAGGGATTATCTGGTCTGTATCCACATTCTCTAATGGAAGAGGCACACAAGTACTGGTTATTATATCAAATTTTGTCTTCATCTTTGTATTTACGATTTACAATTTACGATTGAAAATACTCTTGATTTACCTTTGTTGAACGATGTTTGATTTACGAAGTAATTTTAATCGTAAATCGTCCAATCGTACATCAAATCAGCGTTCTCGGGTCAGTAATTACTCCAGTCACTGCCGCTGCTGCAGCTACAAGCGGGCTGGCAAGCAGTGTTCGGGAACCCGGTCCTTGGCGTCCTTCAAAATTACGGTTACTGGTAGACACTGCATACTTTCCGGCAGGCACCTTATCGTCGTTCATTGCCAGGCAAGCAGAACAACCCGGTTGGCGAATGGCAAAACCGGCCTCTTCCAAAATCTTGTCCAGTCCCTCTTCGCGAATCTGTGCATCTACCATCCAGGAGCCCGGAACCAGCCATGCCACTACATTCTCGGCTTTCCGACGGCCTTTCACAATGGAGGCAAATGCACGGAAATCCTCAATGCGTCCATTGGTGCAGGCACCCAAAAACACATAGTCAACCTTCTTACCCAGCAAAGGTTCTCCCGGTTGGAAACCCATATAGCTAATAGACTTCATGAAAGAGGTCCGGGCAGCTTCTCCCATGCCTTCGGTAGTAGGAATATGTTGTGTGATACCCATACCCATGCCCGGGTTGGTACCGTATGTAATCATCGGTTCAATATCTTCGGCAGCAAAACGGACTTCCTTGTCGAACACTGCATCCTCATCACTCTTCAATGTTTTCCAATAGGCCAATGCCTTGTCCCATGCCTCACCCTTCGGAGCATATTCGCGTCCTTTGATGTACTCGAAAGTGGTCTCATCCGGAGCAACCATACCGCCGCGGGCACCCATCTCTATACTCAGATTGCACAAGGTCAGACGGCCTTCCATAGTCAGACCACGCACAGCTTCTCCGGCATATTCCACGAAATATCCCGTAGCGCCGCTGGTCGTCATCTTCGACATCATATACAATGCTACATCTTTTGCCGTCACTCTCTTGCCAAGTTTGCCGTCGACAGTGATGCGCATTGTCTTAGGACGGGTCTGAAGGATACATTGCGAGGCCATTACCATTTCCACCTCACTCGTACCGATACCGAAAGCCACTGCTCCCATCGCCCCGTGGGTGGAAGTATGCGAGTCACCGCAGACAATGGTCATGCCAGGCAGGGTCAGCCCGCGTTCCGGGCCTACTACATGGATAATTCCGTTCTTCTTGTCCATCATGCCGAAATGGGCCAATCCAAACTCTTCCGCATTCTTGGCCAGTGTATCTACCTGAGTCTTTGAAACCGGGTCTTCAATCGGCTTGTCCTGGTCATGCGTCGGCGTGTTATGGTCGGGCATACAGAAAATCTTTTCCGGACGGAAACACTTGATTCCACGTTCGCGCAATCCTGAAAAGGCTTGCGGGCTGGTTACTTCATGACAATAAAGCCGGTCAATATAAAGCTGTGTGGGACCGTCTTCCACTTTCTGTACCACATGGGCATCCCAGATTTTATCAAATAATGTATTCATCTCTTTATGTACAATTTAGCTATTTACAATTTACGATTAAAATCACATCTTGAACTTATTGATACAGTCGATGTACGCTTCCACCGATGCCGCGATAATATCCGTATTGGCACCGAACCCATAATAAATATGATTATCGTATTCCACCTGCATATGTACCTTACCCATATCGTCGCTACCCTTGCTGATAGCCTGGATAGTGAATTCCTTCAATGTCATATGGCGGTCAATAATCTTCTTCAAAGCCTTGATAGCAGCGTCTACCGGACCGTTTCCACTGGCGGCGGCTTCAAACTTCTCGCCAGAGATGTTCAATCCCAAGCTGGCAACCGAACGAACCCCCACCCCACTGGTCACCTGAAGATATTCCAGTTTGATACGGTGGTTCTGCGTACGGTTTGCCCCTGCCAATACCAGAATATCATCATCGTTGATATCCTTCTTCTTATCGGCAAGTTTCAAGAACTCTTCATACACTTTGTCCAACTTCTCCTGATCCAGTTGTACTCCCAATATCGACAAACGATTCTTCAAGGCTGCACGTCCGCTACGGGCTGTCAATACGATGGAATTATCATCAATACCCACATCATGCGGGTCAATGATTTCGTAAGTCTGTACATTCTTCAACACACCATCCTGGTGGATACCCGACGAATGGGCAAAAGCATTGCGACCTACAATAGCCTTGTTGGGCTGCACCGGCATGTTCATCAGACTGGACACCATACGGCTGGTTGGATAAATCTTCTGTGTATTGATGTTGGTCTCGATTTCTATGTCCTTGTGACATTTGATAATCATCGCCACTTCCTCAAGAGAAGTATTGCCGGCACGTTCACCAATACCATTGATGGTTACCTCCACCTGGCGGGCACCATTCAGTACGCCAGCCATTGTATTGGCAGTAGCCATGCCCAAGTCATTGTGGCAATGAGTAGAAATAATGGCATTATGAATACCGTTGACATGTTCCATCAGATATCTTATCTTCGCGCCATACTCATCAGGCAAGCAATACCCCGTTGTATCGGGAATATTCACCACAGTCGCACCTGCCTTGATAACAGCTTCTACCACCCGTGCCAAATATTCATTATCCGTTCGGCCTGCATCTTCGGCATAGAACTCTACATCATCCACATACTTACGTGCATACTTTACGGCAGCCACTGCACGCTCTATTATTTCCTCGCGATTGGAATTAAATTTATATTTAATGTGCGAGTCAGATGTACCGATACCAGTATGGATACGTTTATGCTTGGCAAACTGCAAAGCCTCTGCCGCCACATCAATATCTTTCTGTACGGCACGTGTCAAGGCACAGATGGTGGGCCATGTCACAGCTTTTGATATCTCAATGACCGAATTGAAATCTCCCGGACTTGAAATCGGAAATCCGGCTTCAATCACGTCCACCCCCAGGGCTTCCAGTTGTCTGGCTACCTGAATCTTTTCCACTGTATTCAATTGGCATCCCGGAACCTGCTCGCCATCGCGGAGCGTTGTGTCGAAAATAAATAATTTGTCACTCATTGCTTTATTGTATTTAATTTATGTTCCATAAAAAAAGCCTTTCACACTTGGAAGTGAGAAAGGCTTCATATATCATTGCATCTTACATATATATTCACGCACAGCACTCACTTCCACTAAACTTTGCCAGTAGAATAATAATACCACACAGTAGAATATATGTAAAGTTCTGAATCATCTTCTTTTTTGTTTTGACGTTGCAAAGGTAGATATTATTTCGTACCACACAAACAAATTCGTTACTTTTTTCCGATAAAAAATATCATTTTATAAGTTTGTATTCATTTATCGCTGAAATATATCACAAAAAAAGGCGTACCTCAAGGTACGCCTTTCCTTATTCTTCAGTTCAATACAAGTTCTGAATTACTTCTTCTCACAAGGTTTGTCACACTTGGCACCATCACATGCAGCCTTAGGACACGCTGCTGAATCAGCAGCCTGGCAACATGCCTTTGCAGAGTCACATACTTGTTCTGTTTTTGCAGCACAGCAAGAATCTGCCTCAGTTGCATTAGAATCTGCAGCCTTTTTGTTGCCACAAGATGTCACTGCGAAAGAAAACGCTACCGCAACGGCAGCCAATAAAACTTTAGTCTTCATACTTTCAATTTGCTTTAAACGTTGATATAAAATTAGTTCGGCGCAAATATAAGAAAAGTTTATGAGACCGCCAAAAACGAACAAAGCCTCCGTATCCTTATCAGACACGGAGGCTTCTTCTGAAAA
>NZ_QTNB01000026.1:0-20096 GCF_003603395.1 Bacteroides sp. AM44-19
ATATGCGTAATATCGGGGAGTCCAGAATCTATGTCGTTCCCGAACTTTCCACCGATAACAAACAGTGGATAAATCCCGACTTCGGCACTCCCGAACTGCGAACTCATTATGACAATATCAAGCAAATGGTCAAGGAAAAGACCGGACGTGCCATGCAGGAAAAGGAAAGGGAACGCAAGGGAAAGAATGGAAAGATTATCAAGGTGGCGGGATGTTCACCCATCCGTGAAGGAGTATTGCTCATCAGACCAGACACCACACTGGCTGATGTACGCAAATTCGGTGAAGAGTGCCAAAGACGCTGGGGTATCACTCCGCTACAGATTTTCCTGCACAAAGACGAAGGGCATTGGCTGAACGGTCAGCCGGAAGCGGAAGATAAAGAGAGCTTCCAAGTCGGTAACAGATGGTTCAAACCAAATTATCATGCTCATGTCGTATTCGACTGGATGAACCATGAAACTGGAAAGAGCCGAAAGCTCAATGACGAGGATATGGCAACCATGCAGACCCTTGCTTCCGATATTCTCCTGATGGAACGTGGGCAGGCAAAAACTATTACAGGTAAAGAGCATCTGGAACGAAACGACTTCATCATTGAGAAGCAGAAAGCCGAACTGCAACGTATAGAGGAAACCAAGCGACACAAGGAGCAACAGGTAAGCCTTGCCGAGCAGGAACTCAAACAGGTAAAAGCAGAGATACGCACGGACAAACTCAAAAGTGCAGCTACCGATGTAGCCACTGCCATAACCAGCGGTGTAGGTTCTCTTTTCGGAAGTGGTAAATTAAAAGATTTGGAACAAGCCAACGAAAGTTTACGGTATGAAATTTCCAAGCGTGACAAAAGCATTGATAACTTAAAAGTTCAGATGCAACAAATGCAGGAACAGCACGGTAATCAGATTCGTAATATACAAGGAATACATAATCAAGAGCTTGAAGCCAAAGACAAGGAAATATCACGATTGAACGCCATTCTTGAAAAAGCGTTCAACTGGTTCCCATTGCTTAAAGAAATGTTGAGAATGGAAAAATTGTGTTATGTCATAGGTTTTACCAAGGGGATGATAGACTCTCTTTTGTACAAAAGGGAAGCTATCAGATGCAATGGGAAAATCTATTCCGAAGAACACAGACGGAAGTTTGACATCAAAAACGATATTTTCAGAGTTGAAAAAAATCCAACCGACAGCAATAAACTTGTTCTAACCATAAACAGACAACCAATAAGCGAATGGTTCAGAGAACAATGGGAGAAATTAAGAAGAGGTTTACGACAGACGGTTGAAGAACCAAGAAAAAGCAGAGGTATGAAACTTTAAATGTCTGTATTGTTTTCCTCTATACACAATACAAAGAAAGGCTAAGTTGAAAAAAACTTCCTTCTTTATGAGAAAGTATGAACCCATCAGCATCCCATAGATCTGCTGGTGGGACACTTTTTATTATAGCAATATTACCTGCTTTCAATCTTATTGGGCAAAAAGAAACATTGGTTTGTAACGGTAAGATTTACTCGGAAACTCATAAGCAAAAGTTTGAGGTAAGGGAAGCTACCTTTAAGATTGATAAAAACCTTGCAAATGATAGCAAACTAACATTGACAATAAACAAGCAACCTATTTCCGACTGGTTTAAGGAGCAGTTTGGGAAAATGCAGCAGTCTATGAAAAGTAAAGGATTTAGGCTATAATTCACGATTATTCTGAAATTACATAGCAAAAAATAATGAATATTATTCTTTTTACATTAAATTTGCGTTTAAGAGAAAATGGCAACGTCGCCATTCTAAAATTCTTTTTTTTATGAAAAAAAATAAAAGAAGACTCACATAGTATCTTCCCCATTGCAAGTCTATGTTGAAGTCTCTAATCAAAGCAATGGTTTGGTATATAGAGCATAAAGAAACTATTGATACATTAATAAAATAGTTACGTGACATCTTTATAAATTTATATTGCCAGTAAAAACAAGAGGGATGTGTAAATACTCATCCCTCTTTTCAAAAAACGCCTTGATTTGTTTTCATTCATTCTAAATATAGCCACAAGTATGAAGATCTTTTAATCATCTAACTATGGATTTCATAATTTTCTACAATATATGGGATGCAAAACTCATAAAATCCATTCTTACTTTTTCCAAATCATCATGGCTAAAATAACTTTTTCCATAATTAACCAAAGTATTATAGTGAAATAATTTCTCAAGTAAATATTCATTTTCCTTTTGCTCAGAGATGTAATCAGATAAAATTTCTTCATATAATTCGTGTTCATGGCAAATAGGATTATAGTATTTTAATGCATTATTCCGTATTTGAATTTGTTTAATGCTTGCTTCTTCTTTATATCCAGTTGTATCTATTGCCATTTTATCGGCAGCCATATACCCTTTGTCTTCATAAAGACACTTTCCATATTTAGGCAATATTTTTTGTATATATGTATCTGTAGAATATTTTTCTATTTTGCCGACTTCACAACAGCTATAATAATCATCTCTTCCTACGCGATACCTAAAATCTTCTTCAATAGTAACAAAATACTGTTCACAAGCTTTTTTGATATCATATTGTTGGACATATGCAGATATTTTTCTTTGAAGTCCAATATAATCTTTCTTTTTGAAATATTCAGAGATAATTTCATTACTTAAAATGTAGTTTTTACTTTTATGCCCTTGTTTATACCAATAATCATTTTTAATATATTCTAATAAAATTTCCGAACTATCCTTATCTTTATTTTCAGGTTTATAATTCAAATTCAAAACATTAAATCCTTGATTTGCATTATCTAAGGTATATACTATATTATTCCCATTAAAATGTTTTGAATAACGTTTCTTGTATTCATAGGTAACAACATTTCCTATTTCAAATTTTTCTTCTTGTGGCTTATATTTAAAACGAACAAATGTTCGTTTTTCACTTCGAATTAAGCCATAATGGATTCCATTATCTTCGTAAAGAAAGCATATAAACCCTACAAAAACAGATTGTTGTTCCCATGGTATCTTTATAAATTGGGGATTGATATAATTTACAGGAAGAATAAAATTGTCTACTACTGAATTATAAAAAGCATTCTCATTAAGATTGGATGATTCAGAATTAACATATACATTTTTTATAGAAGAATAACCAAATGCTCCCCAATCTATTTTAGCTCCTTTTCTAATAATAAGATTATGAATTGAACATTGTTTAAAAGCACTACTTTCAATCTCTTGTATGCTTTTCAAACATATATCACTAAGATTTATGCATCCACAAAAAGCACGTTCCTTTATATATAATAGTCCCATTCCACCAGTAACAACTTTCAATTTAGAGCAATTTAAGAATGCCTCTTTTTCTATTGTAGTTAAAGACTTTGGCAAGTTAATATATTTAATATTATAACACTTACTAAATGTACCTTTTTTTATTGTTTTCCAATATGCCGGAATCATAATATCATGCAGCCTACTACATCCTTCAAAAACAAACTCGTCAAGTTCGCATTCGGATTGATTGAAATACAATTTCTCTATCCGGCTGTTTTTGAAAGCGTGTTTACCTATATTCTTCAAATTCCTATTTAAAGATATGCTTTTCAACAAACTGCCTTCAAAAGCGTTTTCATGTATGAACTCGGTACTTTCTTCAAGTTTATAATTACATATTTTATTTGTGGGAAATAACAATAGCGTTCTCCCGTCCTTAGAATACAAAGCATCATTTTTTACACAGTAATATTTATGCCCATATTCAACTACAAATTTCGTAAGAGAGATGTTATGATTTGTCTCCGTTATATTTAACAAAGAGTTTTGCGGAAGCACTATTTCTTTCAAATTCTTACAGTATGATATTCGGCTTTCTCCCTGAGGTAAAATTATTTTTTCGATATTAGAACAATACCCAATACTATAAATCCCTGATGGTAAATAAAATTCTCTCAAATCCAGCGTTTTCATTTCACCTGAAGAACAAATATTATGCAGATACGAAATAATATTATCAACTTCAAAATTCGTGGTAACTGAACACTTTACAATAATGTTTTTGCACTTCTGTATCAAAGGGATCTTTTTATAATCAATCTCTCCCGTGAAATACCAAGCATTATTATTTACATCCATATTGCTAAAATCGAAATAGTAATTAACACACAAATTAACTATCAAAAAATAAGATCATCCTGCATATCACAATTATATGCTCTTACTTCCAGTAAAAGTGATTTTTTTAGTTGCCTTACCATAAAGTTTAGGAAAGGCTGATTACTTTCTTCTTCTTGTGACTGACGCAAAGAAAGTATATATTCTTCTCTATCTTCCTTGAAGATCTTAGCAGGAAAAAGGTGATAGCAGAATTGAATATAATTCATCAGTAAACGAGCCGTTCTTCCATTACCGTCCACCCACGGATGAATAGTAACCAAGTTAAGATGAGCGTTGAAACTCAACTCGTATTGTTCCCGAAGTGTTCCCGCAGTATTTTGCTTTTCTTGCAGGATAGCGCAAAATTCCTCTACTTTAACAGGCACTTTTAGATGATTTATATAAGACCGACCGCCCACGCCTGCCGTGACACCACATAAACGATATTCACCTTTGGAAGAATCGAAAGAACCACCCATTACACTATGCACACTTCCAGTTGTCCGCATTAAGGCAGCATTCAAGCCTTGCAAGAAAACCGGAGTTATTAATGTATTACGCTGTGCTTCTTCTTTTGCCAGTTCGTATGCTTTACGCAAATCCTCATTCATCAAGTGATGTATCAACGGTTTCCCTTTCGCCGTTACCCCTTCATCAAACAGAAGTTGCGTATCTATTTCGGTAAGTGTAGAACCTTCAATAGCTGTTGAATGGGTAATAAGAGAATAAAGGTAGTACTTATCATAATCCACCGCTTCATTGATGCCAAGTTTCTGAAATTTTTGGTATAACTGTTCTATCTCTTGCCAAACGTCTTGTTCCATTGCTTTTTATTTAATAGGCTTTATTTCTTTTCAAAGGTAGTGTATTTACGATATTCAGCCAAAGAAAACAATGACTTACTACTATATTTTTTGCACGTGTGGGGAAAATGCGGGGAAAATTCAGGTAAAACAAAAAGCTAAGTAATTGATTATTCAATACTTAGCTTTTATCTTCGTACCCAGACCCGGTACAAGCCATAGAAATCATAGGAAAATAAAAGAATTTATCTTCCTTATTATCAACTATTTGAATATTTCCTATTTTCTCTATTTTTGCCATATTTTGCCCATTTTCCGTTATTCAGTACACTTTTAGTACACTTTGAAATATCATTTTCTTTTGTACCTTTGCAATATTGGAAAACAAAAGAAAATCAACTATTTAGCGTAATCACCCGGTTATGGTACCTAAATCGGGATAAAACCTCTAAACAATGGCAAAGTTAGAAAATAAAACGAAAGAAAACCCCAAGTTAGAGCAAAATAAGCTCTCGGATGGTAGAATCAGCCTTTACTTAGAGTATTATTTAGGTAGAGAGGAAAAGCCCGTATTAGATGAAAACGGCAATCAAGTGTACTATGATAGTGGAAAGATGCAAGGTAAGCCCAAGTTTGCAGTAAAGCATAACAGGCGAAAAGAAAACCTTAGTCTGTATCTGATAGATAAGCCCCGTACCCCTGCGGAACGCCAGCAGAACAAAGAAACATTGGAGCTTGCCACAAAGATACGTGCGGAGCGTGAGCAGGAATTTAAAGAAAGTATGTTGGGCTATCGGTTGAAAAAAGATAGAACGGTCAATTTCTTAGACTATTTCCAAGCCTATATCAACAGTTATACCAAGAAAGATATTCGCATGGTACAAATTGCGCTTAGCCGTTTTAAGGACTTCTTAAAAGAGCAATACCCCATGAATGAGTTTAGTATCAAACCGGAACTTATCACCAAAGAAATGATGGAGCAGTTTGTAGCCTATTTGCAATCCCGAAGTGTGGGTGAAGGTGCTAAAAGCATTTACCAGCGTTTCAAGAAAGTTATTCGATATGCGATTGACCACGATGTAATGTTGAAAGACCCATGTAAAAGTGTTACCTGTAAAGTGGATAGCCAAATGCTTCGAAAAGATGTTCTTTCTCCCGAAGAAATACAAAAGTTGGCGGCTTGCCATTATGACAACGAGAACCCGAATGTCAGACGGGCTTTTATCTTCTGTTTATACAGTGGTTTGCGTTTCTGTGATGTAAAAGACCTTACCTATAAGAATGTGGATTACGCTAATCGGTTATTGAAATTTGAACAAAGCAAGACAAAGGGACATTCTGCCAGTAGTGGTGTGGTTATTCCCCTGAATGATGGTCTATTGTCTATCATTGGTGAAGCCCCGGCAGATAAAAACTGTTTGATATTCGATTTACCTACTTACGAAAGTTGCTGTAAATCAGTAAAGCGTTGGGTAAAGAGAGCCGGGATAGACAAACATATAAGCTGGCATTGTGCCCGGCATTCGTTTGCCGTGAACATTCTGAACAATGGGGCAAATATCAAAACCGTAGCCAGCCTTTTAGGGCATAGCGGATTGAAGCATACGGAGAAGTACACCCGTGCGGTGGATAAATTGAAAGAGGAAGCAATAAACAGCTTGCCCGAACTAAAGTTTTAACCATAAAAGACTTATCTTTGTAACTATGAACTTTGAAGCATTAGTAAAACATATCAGCACGATACAGAACACGTTGCAGGCACAAGCCGCACATGCTGTAAACCTTGCCCTTACTTCCCGTAACTGGCTTATGGGTTGCTATATTGTAGAATTTGAGCAGAACGGAGAAGACCGTGCCGCCTACGGTGAACAACTGTTGAAGAAGCTGGAACAACGACTGAAAACAAAAGGTCTGAATGAACGTAGATTCAGGGAATTTAGACGGTTGTACCTTGTTTATCCACAACTAAAAGAACCTGTTACACAATACATTGCATCACAAATTCAAATTCGGCAGTCATTGACCGCCGAATTCACTGAACCAATTCGGCGGTTGGTGACCGCCGAATCTGAAAATGGAGTTTGGAAACTATCAACAGAATACCCACAAACCGAAACATGGATGATTCCGGCTGATAGATTATTCAATAGATTATCTTCCACCCATTTAAACACTATATCGGGAATTGAGAACCCGGTAAAACGTGCTTTCTATGAAATGGAAACCATTCGTGGCTGCTGGTCTGTAAAGGAGTTGGAGCGACAAATCGCATCTTTATATTACGAACGTAGCGGACTATCCAAAAACAAAGAAGCCCTCTCCGCTTTAGTCCAGCAACAAGCAACCTTATTACAACCTAAAGATGTTATCAACACCCCTGTTACTTTGGAGTTCTTAGAGTTGAATGAACGTGCATTGGTGACAGAAACTGATTTGGAACAAGCCATTCTTGACAACCTGCAACACTTCCTGTTAGAAATGGGACATGGCTTCTGTTTTGAAGCCCGGCAAAAACGTATCTTGATAGACGAGGATTATTTCTTTGCCGACCTTGTGTTCTATCACCGCATTTTGAAATGCCATGTTATTGTAGAATTGAAGATAGATAAGTTCCGCCATGAGTACGCTTCGCAACTAAATATGTATCTGAACTATTTTAAAGCGGAAGTGATGCAGCCGGATGATAACCCACCTATCGGCATTTTGCTCTGCACCGAAAAGGGAGATACCTTGGTTAAGTATGCCACTGCCGGGTTAGACCCAAATATTTTTGTGCAAAAGTATAGGATAGAACTTCCAACAGAAGAAGAAATAAAAGTATTCATTTCTTCCTCAAACTATGAGAGTTACAAACTTTAAAATTGGCGAAAAGAAAAAAGATTGTTTCTTCTTTCGCCAGCACATATATTTTGCAGGCTACAAAAGTTAGTTTGGTACGTTTTGGATATATATACAAAAGCACAAACTAAACTCACAATAAAGTAGATTAAAAAAAAGAGAAGATGTTTTGATAAAGTCAGGAATCTATTTTCCCTTTTTAAGAGAACAACTCACGAGGTTATTCTATATTTTAATTGCAATTAGTTTATAGTATGGAAGATTTTAACTCACAATATGCCAACCATTCGAAATTAGAACAGCTAAAGCAGTTCATTTTGGAACATGGTACTTATATCGAACTCAAAAAGGGTGAACAATTCACTATTCAAGGCAAAGTGAATCATCGGGGAGCTTATATCGAACACGGCTTATTGAGATATACTCGTGTGGATGAAAAAGGGAATATACATATAGTAGGATATACTTTCTCCGGAGAGTTTACAGGAAGTTTATGCACACTTATAGAGCCTAATCAACCGTCATTAGTAACAATTGAAGCCGTTTGCGATACAAAGATTTGTTATATACCCTATTTAAAAGTAGAGGAATTCTTTGCCACAAATGTAGAAACCATGCAAGTAAAATGTACTCTTATTGAACAATCATACTTATTAATGTATCATAGATTAATAGATATGTACTGCAAGACTACGGCAGAACTGTATCTTGACTTATTGAATAGATGCCCCGATATTCAAGAGTACATTACGTTAAAGGAGATTGCCTCTTTCTTGCAAGTCACACCGGAAACAATCAGTCGCATACGCCGTGGACTGAATAAATAGCTTACGACAATGAAAGATTTTAATTCATACCTCGACAATTTAGACTATTCCCTCGTAAAAGATTTATTTCATGAAAAAGGGAAGCAACGTATATACCACAAAAAAGATTTCTTTATTCGTCAGAATGAAATATCACGTTTTGCCGAATGGGTAGAAAACGGTACATTCCAATATACATATATTGATGGAGAGGGTGAAGAACACATTGTTGGATACGCTTTCACCAACGAGTTTGTATGTGACTATTCTTCTTTAATGAGAAGTGGCTTATCGTTAGTAAATATTCAAGCCATAACAGAGTGTTCTGTATATGAAATATCCCGTCATGACATTATTGAATATTGGGAAACGGATATGAAAACTCAACGATTCGGAAGGCATGTGGCAGAGAGTCTATTTGAAATGGTATATGAACGATTACTTGATTCATATTGTACGCCTGAAATACGATACAGGAACTTGATGGAACGTTGTCCTAACTTGAAAGAAGTAGTTCCTTTGAAAAGCATCGCTTCATTCTTAGGGGTTACACCGGAAACCATTAGCCGCATACGCCGCAAGTTAGAGATATAACTCACCTTTTAACAATTGTTATATTGGGGTCTTGATAATTGTCAAGACCTTTTTCCTCCACCTTTCATTACTTTGCACACATTGATTAAAAACTATTAGTATGATACGGAAATTAATGAAAGAAGAATATAAAAATGCTATAAACTTATCCTATCAAGTATGTATAGAGTGTGGCATTAACGATTTTACGGAAGAAGGGATTGAAACCTTTAAAAGTTTCGTGTATGACACATCGTTGATGAATACGCTTGACATATATGGGGCTTTTGACAATCATTTATTGATAGGAATAATCGGTGTACATCGGGAAAGGCAACATATATCCCTCTTCTTTGTCTTGCCACACTATCATCGGCAAGGAATAGGAAAATCGTTATTTGACTATATGATGAGCAATTGTAATTTTACTTATATAACAGTTAATTCTTCAACCTATGCAGAAACTTTTTATACATCTTTAGGCTTCAAAAAAGTGGGTAAAAAAGAGATTAATAAAGGTATTGTTAGTATCCCTATGAAGAGAAATATATAATTATTGTCAATCACTTAAAATAGAGATAAGATGAAAAAGAAAATTACTTTATGTATGGTGCTTTCCACATTCATTATTTGCGCCATGTTATGTCTGACAAATTGTAGTAACGATGATGCCCCTACTTCTGTCTTCACCCCCGAAGCCCTGAAGCAAACTACTTGGCAAGCGCAAATGACCGTGTACAATATCGAAGATGAGATAGACTACACAAAACAATCCATTCTTCAGTTTACTAACGAATCAGAAGGCATTTATACAAGGACGAACGAAGAAGACGGATATATGTGGAACACAGATTTTACTTATCAAGTAAATGGAAAAATCATCACGTTCGACAACATAGCAGGTCCGTGGACAGTGATGGAATACACAGGAACACATCTCGTAATGGAAGCCTATAATCCCAATAAGATGGTGTGGACGTTGGAGAAGATGTATTAACCTAAAAATAGCGGATATGAAGATTTCAACAATTCTCTTTTTCTGCCTACTAATGACAGCTTGTATGCAGACAAAATCCTTTCACCGGACAAACGGCTGGTACTACGTAACATCACAGACTACAGACAGCCTTTCACAAACACCTTTCCTTACTGTTATGGATTTCGATTCTTTACGTTTGGAAACTGATGCTTTTGGACACTCGGTCATTACCGGTGTCTTCCTCCAAGATAAATTGCCTATATGGAGAGAAGCCACAACAAAGAGTGTAGGAAAGTACATCGCTTTCGTTTTCAATGACACGGTGATAACTGCTCCTCAGGTTAATAGCCCCATAGAAAGCGGATGTTTCCAAATTTCCAATCCGCATGGATATGATTTGGAACGTATCTTTAGGGAACTACAAAAAGAAATTGATATATCAAGGTTTGGAAATTAAATGTTAACTGGAAAATGGGAACATTAGGTTGCATAAATGATATGCTACAACGGGACAAAGAGAACCGTGAGCTTCGCAAGTTGAATAGAGACAGGATGAAAGAACATCACAAATATCTTGTAGGCAAAGGTAAAAATGCTGATTTATCCAATGTTTCCATTGAAAAGATAGAAGAAATCCGTAAAAAAACCATAGAAAAGGAGCAATCAGACCAAATATATATGTTTAGGATATATATATTTCTTACAATATGCCTTTTAGTGCTATTTTTATTGGGATTACTTTGCTATAAACTATTTTTCTAAATTCCCCCAAAACAACAACTTGCGGATTACAATATTATGAATTGAAATAAGCCTTTTCCTAAGTCTCGCTAAGGCTTATTTTTTATATGAATACATACATGAATCTAATTTTAGAACAGCGATTTTTCCGCTTATTGTCGGAATATTCACAACGTAAAGTTTCTGCATCGGAGTTTACAGAAGCTATTGAGGAATTGGCTACGCATGTAGCCGATTTTGGTATCAACGAACAGGATTACAGTATTTTACTTCGCTATTTTTCCTTTGGTTTACACCGTCTTAAATCGTATCGTGTACGGTTTGAGCAAGAAAAAAATGCCCTATTTGCATTTAATTGATGAAGCGATAGGACTTTTGAACACTGAAATACGCCTTATTGAATGGCGCATCAAATACCCGGAACAACTACAGCAACGCATCAATAAACAGCCCCTTTCCCCTCTCTACCTCGCCGACAAAACAACCCTTATCAATATCATGGAAGTGGTAAGCGGCTTATTCCTCTCCAAAGACATCGTTTATCAGAACGGTAAACCTGCCTATTTAGTGGACTTATCCAAAGGTTTTGAATGGTTGTTTAACATTAAGATAAGCGACTGCCACCAAAAACATGAGGACGTGATAAAACGGAAGCCGGGCAAACTCACCGAATTTCTTAATGGACTGGCAAACCTAATCAAAAATGAACATGATAAGAAAGGATATAGATAATCAGCAACTTATGATTTATTTATAGGGGACTCCATTAGTTCTCCTGTAATTTCTTTGTATCCGTTTTTAGAACTTTGCTTCATCAATCGATTGACAAACAAAATGTATAATCTGAAAAATGAAGCAATTATGTATATAGACAATGACGAATTTGGTGGATGGATGCAGAAGCTGTATGCCAAACTGGAAGAACTCTGCAAAGATGTACGGGTACTACGCAATGCAGACAGGGTACTGCCCGAAGATGATAACCTATTGGATAATCAAGACTTGTGCCTGCTGTTCAAAGTAAGCATCAAAACCCTGCAACGCTACCGGGCTATCGGTGCGTTGCCATACTTCACTATCAGCGGAAAAGTGTATTACAAGGCTTCCGATGTCCGGGAGTTCATCAAGGAAAGGTTCAGCGTCACCACGCTACGCCAGTTCGAGAAAGAACACTGTACGAAGAAAAAGAAGTGAATCTGAAAAGCCGGAACGGTGAATGTGCTTCATCCATCCCGGCTTTCCCCGTTTATGGCTTACCCAGCTTATCAGCTTCTTTCTTTAGCTGTTCGGCTTGCTCGTTCAACAGCCTTGCACGTTCCAGTGCTTCCGCCTGCTTTTGGATGCGGTATTCAAAATCCATCACTGAATCGGTCAGACTTCGGATAAAGCCGTTATCCCGTTGCCATTTGAACTTGTTTTCCAGTATATCAAAAGTTTCCCCGTCTGCCTGTCCTTGCATCAGCAAATAGCGGTATTTCATATCGTTGTCCTGTAACTGCTGCATACGTTCAGCCAAACGGATATTCAAGAATATGGAAACGGAACAGATAACCAGCACTGCCGAAAAAAGGAACAATCCCGGACGAATCCAAGAAGCGACCTTGTTGCAAATCCGTTGATAGAGCGGTAAGGGTATAGCTTCCTCTTTATCCGTCTTGCAAGAGCCCAAAGCATCAAGCATTACCTTGAAACAACGGTAGGTTTCCAATACTATTTTCTTGGTGTCCTCGATATGTTTCTGCTGACCTTGCATCCTATTCCTTATCTCGTCAAGCTGGCTTCGGATAGCCTGCAAATCCTTTTCGGGAACAGCCGGGTTACTGTGCAATTCCGACAATGCCTGTTCGATTGCGTTCAGTCTTTCAAGAGTTTCCTCCCGACTGGCTGGCGTTACCTGTGCTTCCTGCTTCTCTTTCAATTCAGTAACCATTGAGAGAAGCCCCTCTAAAATCAAATTTTTCTCCATGTGTTTACAAATTAAGTTGTTTTTTCTTTTTCTTCTTCTTTCTTAAATTCAAGTTTGGTTCTTCATCCGCAGGGGGTGATGAAGCGGTGAACAGACCGAGTGAGCCAGTTATCAACGGACTGTCAGTCTTTCCCTGTGTCGGCAATGGCTCCCGAACGGGTGTAAAAGCTGTCTGCCGTTGATTTCCGACCGTATTCAGTCCTGCATCCCCGAAACATTTATCCAGTTTGGAGAAACTAAAATTGCGGTCTATCTCCGAACCCTTGAACGTGTATTCGCCTTTGGAAAAGGAAACGCCCTGTATCTCGCCCGTCTGCCCCTTGTACTTGAACCGGACAGTAATACCCTTTTCCGCTAACCGCTCCTGTAACTGCCGCCAGTTCTTGAACTTCCCGATTTCGTTCTTTACAGCCGTGTAAATCTCGTATTTCGACTTGTCCGGCTCTTTCAAGCGGTGCTGCTTTACCTGTTCTTTTCCACCAGCAAAATAAAGCCCGTGTTTGGTTTTCAGCTTCTTGCATACCTGCTCGTTACGGTACATATCGTTCCTGTCCGAAATGGTCTTGCCGTTGTTGTCTATGCGGTTGAACACGATATGCACATGTGGGTGTTCCCGGTCTTGATGGCGCACGATGATATACTGCGTATCGGTGATTTTCATTTCACGCATATACTCCTGCGCAAGCTGTACCATCTTCTCGTCTGTCAATTTGGGTGCATCCACTGCCGAATAACTTAACGCAATATGTCCGACAGGCTTCTTCAAATCGGGATTCATCCCGGTCTGCATACAGAAGCTGCGGATTATATCGCCCCGGCTTTCAGTCAGAACCCCGTCCGCATGAAGCAAAACCGCCTGCTCCTTACCAAGCACATAGTTCACACAGCCCTTAAACCCGCTTCCCTTTTTTATTTTTCCAATCATCCGACAACTGATTTATAATTTCGACAATCCTGTTTTTGAGTTTCACCAGTTCCACCGCCACCAGTGCGAAACCTCCGGCATTCGCTCGGTGCGCCAGTTGGTTGATGTTGTTGGCTTCCCCTGCCAGCTTGCGGATGGTGTCCGCATCCTGCCTATTCAGCCGGGGTATGACCTCTGCCGAAACAACCGCCTGCCGGACATACTCACTGACACGCAACCCGGCTTCCCCGGCTCGCTTCCTGATGGCATAATACTGCAACTCGGTCAGCTTCGTGCTGACTACCCGTTGCTGCTTCTCTATCCGTTTCTTTGCCGGACGTCCCCCCGGCTTATCCTTTATATTCGTCATAGGTTTTTACATTTAAATGGTATCTTAAAAATTGCGACCAACGGGAGAAATTTTCTTTGCTGTCAAGCAAAGCAAGGTAGTTTCGGTTTACCGAAACATAACCTTGCTCTCCAAATTAAACCGCCTGTCGCTGGTAATCCTGCCGGACTAAATGCCCCTGCCCCTTTTCTGTCTTGGGGCGGCACGTTGTCCGGTTTCCTGCTTTATCTCCTGCGCTTGGCTGGTGCTGTTCTTCTGTTCCTGCTTCCTGCCGCACAGGTAATCGTTCAAGTCCGAATACCCCCTGTAATTGCCCGAGAAGTCACGCACACGGTAGGAGTATTCCAATTCGATAGCCCGTGTCGCTTCATATCCTGCCTTGTCATTGTCAAGCATACAGTGGATGCGTTCATACGGGTACAGCACGTCAATAGCTTTCGGCACATTGACAGTAGAGTTGAGTATGACATAATCCTGCCTGTCAAGGTCGGGCATGGTCGGGCAGTTCTTCATCCGGAGCGTGAGGAAAGAAAGATAGTCCATAAAACCCTCGAATACCAAACACTTCTCTCTCGGCTCTCCCTGCTGCCGTATATGGGTGATGTCTTTCGGGGCGATGCAGCCTTTGAAAAAGGAATTGCGAACCTCGTAACCTCCTGCTATGTTCGGGAAACCGATAGCAAAGAACGGTCTGCCGTTATTGGTAAAATGGAGTTCCTTACATTCTCTTTTTGCCAGTTCGATATTGATACCCCGTCCCTCCAAGTAACGGAGCAATGCCGGATGGGTCAAGTCACGGACTTCCAAATGTTGGAAACTCGGTTCTGTCCTACGCTGGGGAAAAGAAAAACTGACCGGGCGGACGTGCGGTGTCTGTTCCGCTATCCGGTTTAACAGGTATGGCAGGCTGTCGGAGCAATAGAGTTCCTTTGCCAGTGCGATGATGTTGCCGCCCTTGCCTGCGCCAAAGTCATACCAAAGGTTGCGGTCAGTGTTCACCTTGAAAGACGGTTCGTGTTCCTCCCTTAACGGTGATTTGTACCATAAACCGTTACCCTGCTGTTTGACAGGAGAGTAACCTAAACTGTGCAGATAGTCTGCGATGGGTATTTGTTTCACATCTTCGATGTTCATAACATTTTCTTTTTTGGGGATTAAAAAATAGTTGAAAAGTGCGCCAGTCCTGTTTAGTCCGTTATATATATACCCGTACCATACTAAACCTGCCTGTTCCGATACAGGGAAATAGTAAGTCCGTTCCTCTTATATATACACCCGGACTAAACCAAACTGACTTTTAATAATGGAAATCGGGATTATAGCGGTAGCCCTTGCCCTCTTTCACAATCATGCGCTTGTTCACAAGGAACTTGTTCAAATCCACATGGATATTGCGTCCACGCTTGTAGCCGATACTTGCATAACCCTGTTTCAAGGTCTTTAGGACATTCTCGTAACCATATATGACCTGTTTGCCAAAACCGTTTTCCAAAGCTGTCCTGTGCTGTTGCTCCGTCAGTTCTGCCAGTGGAAAGCCCCTGTCTTGGCTGGGTTGCTTGAATACATAACCGTCCACGGCTTCGGGCAATGCGCTGTCGTTGATACGGAATGCGAACGGGTCAAACTCCCGGTCACGTATGTGCATCGCCTTTACCTCGCTTATGTTGCCGTCCTGCGTACTTTTGGTAATTTGCAGGACGGTTTCAGCCTTATTGTTCAGTTCCGTACCGATATGCCCCCTTGTGTTGTCATCCCCCTTGTTCAAATGCAGTACGGTATGGATATGCAGGTTATATCCGCTTGACCAGCGCATCAAGAGGTTGATTAGGTCAGTCGATTCGCTGGGGCTGTTGATGTCATACATCAAGTCACGGATTCCGTCAATGATGAGCAACCCCACATCGGGCATATTTTCAAGCATATAACCGATAATCTGTTTCCGCTTATCGGGTGTCTGCTCCCTTAGCACGATGAAAACAAAATCGTCCCTGTCCTTGTCGGTAGGCAGTCCGGCAAGCCGCAAAATACGCTCCATGACCTTGTGGCAATGGTATTTGCTCTGCTCGGTATCTACATAGAGGATTTTCCGTTTGTTCGGTGGCAGGTATGCCGAATACTTCAATACCTCGTCATTCTTCAACGCTGCCGCAACGATAGCGGAAATGTTGAATGTCTTTTTGCTCTTGGCTTTACCCGTGGATGCACTGAAATTACCCAACGTGCCAATGGTAGAGCCGTTCACCCAGAGTATTTCGGGCGGCACTTCGTAAGTGTCCGTCACCTTTAGATGAATGGTTTTCCAAAGGGCTGCGAAATCCTCTTTCTGCATGGTGATGTCCTGCCCGGCTTCTGTCGCTTTTCTATTTTCCATAGCCGTTATTTCTTTAGAGGACGGTTAAGGATATACTTCTGCGCTTCCTGCTCTATCTGCGCCTGCGTCTTGACCGGGTTCTGACGCAACCATGCTTCCAACTCCGCTTTCTCAAAATAAAGCATTTTGCCCTGCGGCTTGTAATGGGGTATCAAGTTACCCGAAGTCAGCTTGTACAGGTAACTTTTAGAAAGGTTCAAGAACTTGCTCGCTTCATCGAAGCTAAGCACGTTCTTTGAAAGGAACAACATCTTTTCGAGTTCGGAAACTCTTAACTCTAAATTTTTTTCCATATTGTTTAGGAATTTAGGTGAAACAATATGAAGGTGCGCACCCTCGTTTTTTTGTTAACGGGGGCAAAGTTAAGAGCTTGAAAATGAAGTCTAATTGACCTTTGTTTGAGCGTTCAATCTATGCTCAACCTTTTTGCAGTTGTTTGATGTATTTGTCTATGATTTCATATCCTTTCGGATAGATGTTTTTCGCTT
The DNA here is from genome assembly GCF_003603395.1 of Bacteroides sp. AM44-19. NCBI lineage: Bacteria > Pseudomonadati > Bacteroidota > Bacteroidia > Bacteroidales > Bacteroidaceae > Bacteroides > Bacteroides sp. AM44-19. The sequence continues at coordinate 16,971 of NZ_QTNB01000026.1, forward strand.
GGTCTGTCGCACTCGACAGGTCAGTACGTGTAAGCGGTTCACCTTTTATCTTCTTCAATATCAGTTTATTGTTTGCTATGACAGACTGCCATTCATAAACGATGTAATTATAACAGCTAAGTTGCATCATAAGATAGGCTAACAGACGGGTATTATTAACTTTCAATACCCCATTCAGTTTGCAGTTGAAAAAATCGGTAAGTATTTTGGCACTGACGGTAGTAGTAAACATATTCGCTTCATTCACACAGTCGGTCAGAAGTTTGATTTCATTAGCTTTCAACGTGGACTTGAAAGGATTGCTTTTGCCCACAATCTTGGTTGGATTAGTATCTGCACTTTCCTCTTTCTCTTTTGGCAAGGCTTGCTCTTGGATGGCAACCGCATCTGTATGGTAATTGCTTTCCTGTTCTTGCAGATAGCGCAAATATTTGGAAAGCACGACAAGATTAACGATAATGGACAAATAAGGAAGCCGCCCATCATAACAGGACGGTTCATGCAAATATGCATCCATATCAAAATCAGAGCAGCGGAAACCGATATACTTTTTTCTTTCATCAGAATTCAAGTCCTCAAAATAACCACTTTCCCACAAAAAATCGGGAATATCCATGTCCAATACAATGTTACGCACGACACGGTATTTTTGTTGGATGGCTACAATATTTTCAGTCACACGGAAAATTTCTTGTCGCAAATAATCCTTTAGCTGGGCTTGCGTCAAATATTCACGTTTTAAAAATAGTGCATCTACTTTAGTTTTATAGTCATGAGCTATACAACTATCTAATATCTTCTGTATTTCTCTGAAATTGGTTTCTATATGATTTTCCATAATCGTGTGCCTTTAAACGTTCTTACTACAAATATAAGGTAAGAATCTCACTTTTCCCGAAAACATCGGCAATAATAAGGAAGAAAAGATAGGATAAGCGTTAAGAAATTATAAAGATATGGGGAAGAAAACTATTAAAGTACACCTTTTCTTTGTATTCGTCATTCAGTACACATTTAGTACGCCCTATAAAAGCAGAAAACCCTGATAATCAGGTGATTATCAGGGTTTATTCGTACCCAGACCCGCATTTGAAATATATAAATTGGGAACAATCCTATTAAATAGAAAATCAAAGAAAAATAAAGCATTATACACTAATATTCAATATATTACAAACACACACTTAGTTAATCCTATTTAATCGGATTGAAATAAATTCGGGATGATTGGGAACAATTTGGGAACAATTTATATATTTGTACCGTTACTAAAAATCCCGATTATGAAAGCAACAGCCTTTATCCGAAAATCCGCAAGTAAAAACGACACCAATAGTGTAGCTACAATCTATTTCCGATTAAGAGATGGTAAAAAGGACATTAAAGCTGCCAGTGAGCTGACAATTAACCCAAATCACTGGAGTAGCGAGAAGCAAGGGTATAAAGACAGAGTAGCCCTTGTTCATGAAGAAAAGAAACTGGCACTGAACAACGAAGTACAGAACATCATCAACCTGATAAGTCAAGAGTACACACCGGAAGCTGACAGCGAATGGCTAAGCACACTCATAGACAAATATCATCATCCAAACAGATATAAAACAGAAGAAGAGATTGCAGCGGAAACCAAACCCACCTTGCTGGATTTGTTTGCCGAATTTCTTGTCAAGCATAAATTATCAGAAGTTCGCATCAAGAACTTTCGAGTAGTACAACGTGCGTTAGCACGTTATGAACTATATGTAAAGGCAACGAAGAGAGGACAAAAGGGCTTTATCCTTGACGTGGATTTGGTAACACCTGACACGCTTCGGGATATGTGGGATTTCTTTCAGAACGAATACCAGTACTATGAACTTTACCCGAGCATTTATGAAGCCATTCCCGAAAAGAGGACACCACAGCCCAGAAGCAAGAACACGCTGATAGACTGTTTTTCAAGAATACGTACATTCTTCCTGTGGTGCTTCGATAACAAGCGTACCACAAACAGACCTTTCGACAAATTCCCGATAGAAGAATGTACATACGGTACACCTTATTATATAACACTTGAAGAGAGAGATAGAATTTTCAATGCCGACCTTTCAGCTACCCCACAACTGGCAATACAGAGAGATATATTCATATTTCAGACACTGATAGGATGCAGAGTGAGCGACTTGTACCGAATGACCAAACTAAATGTGGTCAATGAAGCCATAGAGTATATTCCCAAGAAAACCAAAGAGGGGAATCCGGTTACGGTACGTGTTCCACTTAACGACAAAGCGAAAGAAATCCTTGAACGCTACAAAGAATATGAGGGGAAACTGTTGCCATTCATATCCGAACAAAAGTACAATGACGCCATAAAAAAGATATTCAAGTTGGCTGGAGTTGACCGCATCGTAACAATCTTAGATCCGTTGACGCACAACGAAATCAAACGACCAATTTATGAAGTGGCAAGTAGCCATCTGGCAAGACGTACATTTATCGGCAATATCTATAAAAAAGTGAAAGACCCGAACCTCGTTTCCGCACTGTCGGGACACAAGGAGGGAAGTAAAGCTTTCAGACGATACAGGGATATTGACGAAGAAATGAAGAAAGACCTTGTAAAACTATTAGATTGATACTTGTATGGGACAACAAGAATATGATAATTTCAAAAGACTGATAAAGGAATGGCTCGACAGCCATCCGGATGAATATGCCGATTTCGTAGAAGAAATGAACGACAAGAAGTTCAAAGGATTCTTCAATATTTTCAATACGGCTGTAAGGCTTGTTCCGAAATATAAAGAAGCAGCACGCAAGAGAATAGGTGATGATAGAAACCCTGATTTCGAGGAACTGGAAAATGTTCTTTTACAATCAGACCTTGCTGAGAAGATAGTAAATGAGTTTCATACCCCGAACAAGAGAAGCATTGTTCCTGCCATGCTTGCATGGCTCTATTACGGACGAAGCTATGAGTGCATGGTGGAACAGGGTGAGGAACTGACCAAAAGAAAGGATATTCCCACCTTATACAAATGGCTTGTTTCCGGCATGGTCAAATTCATTATCAGAAAAAGCATCGCCAATGGCATGAGAACCAAAGAGGATTGGCAAGTGTTCAGGAAGCAACAGAAAGCCATT
>NZ_QTNB01000026.1:20106-21662 GCF_003603395.1 Bacteroides sp. AM44-19
CGGCATGGTCAAATTCATTATCAGAAAAAGCATCGCCAATGGCATGAGAACCAAAGAGGATTGGCAAGTGTTCAGGAAGCAACAGAAAGCCATTGAGGAAAACTCTCTTGTGGAATGGGCAATAGAAGAAGATGAAGACATGGACGAGGAAGAAACAGATATGTTGCAGGAAGAACAGCCAAAGACCGCAGGACGCAAAGCCGACACACGCACGTTGCCAGAACTTCTGATAGAAAGGCATGACATACTGATTGAAAGAATTGGCACACGATTGAAAACCCATGCTACGGAAACAGATATAGCACGGCTGTTTATCGCACTGGTGGAATACCGCTTCATGCGGAAGTGTCCCATCAAGACTTTCAGAAATGCACTGCACGAGCAGTTCAAGGAACAAGAAATCGTCCACGAAAGAGGCATCCAGAAAGCATACAGAAATCTCACTTCTCCGTTTGGAAACAGCAAGAAACTGGTAAAAGACATTGGTGAAGACCATGAAGCCATCGAGGAATTGAAAGCCTATCTATCCAATTGAAGTTCGTTTAATTCGCTTTTCGTTTTTACGAATTTAACGAATTGAATATCATTGCTTTACGATTGATTTTCATTATATATTTGCGCCACTATCCTAATCGGGGTAGTGGCTTTTCGTTTATAATACTGCCGAAACGGGAAGTCTTACAACCGGCAGTTTCAAGAAGCCTATGACAGACATATTGGCAATTATCCAAAACGGAAACGGCAACATCAAGTTGGAAGTAACAGGAGAAGATTTGCTATTATTCTCCAACCAGTTAATCAGCCGTGCGAAACATGAACTTTCTACCGCCATTGCGGAAGCAAGAAAGGAGAAGTATCTAACCAAAGAGGAAGTGAAAACGATGTGCGGTGTTTGTGATACCACACTCTGGCACTGGTCTAAGAAAAACTATCTGAAGCCTGTAAAGGTTGGGAACAAGGTCAGATACCGACAATCCGACATTCAGAGAATCTTAGGTGAACACAACCCTTTAATCTAAGCCTATGAAGGAGGAAGAATATATGCGCGTAGGAACAACTTTGTACAAGGTGGTCAATCAGCCATGCGCCAATGGCGGTTATGAAAAGAAACGTGTCGTATGGAACAACAGCACATTACGGCAGGACTATGGAAAGAACTATCTTGCCACCGTCCCCAAGTATGACGGCTTTTGCACCGTTCCCAATCATCTGAACTACCAAAAGGAGATTGAGGGGTTTCTGAACCTTTACGAGCCGATAGAGCATAAACCGCAGCAGGGGGACTTCTCCCACATCCAATCCTTGATGCGGCACATCTTCGGAGAGCAATACGAGCTGGGCATGGATTATATGCAACTGCTGTATCTACAGCCGACACAGAAGTTGCCCATTGTCCTGCTCGTTTCAGAAGAACGCAACACTGGCAAAAGCACGTTCTTGAACTTCCTGAAAGCCGTGTTTGAGAACAACGTGACTTTCAACACCAACGAAGATTTCCGCAGCCAGTTCAATTCCGACTGGGCAGGAAAGCTGCTAATCGTTGTGGACGAAGTTTT
>NZ_QTNB01000027.1:0-20670 GCF_003603395.1 Bacteroides sp. AM44-19
GCTAAAAGTTTATTCTTCAATTGGTTAAGTCAAATCGATAAAAATCTAAAATACAATGTATTTATGAGAAAGATGATGTTACTTTTAGGACTGGCGCTCAGCCTGTCCTGCTTTTCACAAAACCGGCAAAGTTATCAAAATCCCGTTATTCCCGGTTTCCATCCCGACCCGAGTATCTGCCGCGCAGGAGATGACTTTTATCTGGTCAACAGTAGTTTCCAATATTTCCCGGGCGTACCGTTGTTCCACAGCAAAGACCTCATCAACTGGGAACAAATCGGACACTGCCTGACGCGCCCCTCACAACTGCCGCTTCACGACGCCGGCCCATGGGGAGGAATCTATGCACCTACCATCCGCTACAACAGCGGTACATTCTACATGATTACCACCAACGTGTCCGACAAAGGCAACTTCCTTGTACACACTACCGACCCGCGTGGCGAATGGTCAGAACCCGTATGGCTCAAGCAAGGCGGTATAGACCCGTCCCTCTATTTTGAAGACGGCAAGTGTTACCTCGTCAGCAATCCGGGCGTAGGTATCTATCTGTGCGAAATCAACCCCAAAACCGGCGAACAACTCAACGAGTCCAAACGCATCTGGAACGGCACGGGCGGACGGCACCCTGAAGGGCCGCATATTTACAAGAAAGACGGCTGGTATTATCTGCTGATTTCCGAAGGCGGCACGGAATACGGCCACAAAGTGACAATAGCCCGTAGCCGCGATATAGACGGCCCGTACGAAGAGAATCCCGCCAATCCCATCCTGACCCACATCAACAAGAATGCACAAAACAGCCCGATACAAGGAACCGGCCATGCCGACCTGATACAAGCCCCTGACGGTTCGTGGTGGATGGTGTGTCTCGCTTTCCGTCCGCAAAGCGGCAACCATCACCTGCTGGGACGCGAAACGTTCCTTGCTCCCGTGCGCTGGGACAAGAATGCCTGGCCGGTAGTAAACGGAGATGGCACAATAGCCCTGCAAATGGATGTGCCAACCCTACCGCAACATCCTCTTGCCCCCAAGCCTGCACGCACCGATTTCAAAAACGGCAAATTAGGTCCCGAATGGGTTCATATCAGAAACTATCATCCGGAAAACTATACCTTTGCTTCCGGTAACCTCCGTCTGAAAGCAACCCCCGTAAACCTGAACAACGGGAAAGGCAGTCCTACTTTTGCCGGCCGCCGGCAAGAACATATCGACTTCACAGCCACCACTTCCATGCAACTGAAAAAAGCCGCCAGTGGCGACGAAGCCGGCCTGACGGTCTACATGTTCGAATCGTCCCATTACGATTTATTAGTCAAGCAATTGGCAGACGGGAAACAAGCTGTAGTATTGCGCTACCAATTGAATGAATTGACCCATACGGAAAAGGAAGTTATTCTGCCCCAGGGGAAAGTACAACTCCGTGTAAAAGGCAGCAACGAAATCTATTCGTTCGAGTATGCCACAAACGGAAAGGACTTTAAAGAACTGGGCCGAATGAATACGCGCTATATCAGTACAGAAACTGCCGGTGGCTTTACGGGAATCATGCTGGGATTGTATGCCATCTCCGGTTCTCAAACCTCAAAAGCATATGCAGACTTTGAATACTTTGATTACGAAGGAAAATAGCAGCCAATCTTAGAGAAAGCCCCTGCTTTTCTCCGCTTCCGCCCTTTTGTCTGTCCGGTTCAGTACAAAGATTCATGAACGGCCCACTTAGGTGAACAAGTTTGTTCACCTAAGTGGGCTGATTTGTTCACTACTATGAACAAGGCGGACCACCTTAGTGGAGATACCATAAAATCACTATGTTTATCGCAATAAGTACCCATCCCGTCCGAACAAAGTACAAGGCAAAGAGCTATCAAAGCGCCGCCTTACGGACCACCTCCTTTATTTTATTCTCTCTATGGTTCTTCAATCTATATCAGAACGATGCACACCGGTGAGGGCAAAACAAAAAATCCGGGATGGCCTGCATCCCGGATTTCCTATCTAACCAGTATATTTCCGTCTATCCCTCTTACCATTCAGGAACAGAGAAAAGAGTGTGGAACGTGAACTTCACTTCCATAGAACTGCTGAAACCAAGTTCCTTGATAACATCACCATCAGGAGTACCGAAAGCGCACCCTTTATCCTTTGTTGCCCCATAGCAATTCCAAAGTTCCAGACGATACTTCGGGGATTCATTGGCATCGAGCACTTTGGATGCATCAAATGTCACTTCCTTGCCATCCAGATAGAGGTTGTCAAGCGTGGCATGCAAACCGGGGAAATACTTGTAGATGTCAGCCACTTCAACGAAGGTCATGATGGAACCTGCCGCATAGTCGGCAGATTCGTACTTAATGTCGAACTGAGAAGCCACAAGGCTGTACTGGAAGTTCTCGTATTTCACCTCGAACGTAGCTCCTGCGTTATATCCCCATGCACTTCCCCAATCCGGATTGACAGTAACCAGATTGGGCGTATAAATACCTGCACCGGTACCGTCGGTAATGACGGTGCAGACAATCTCAAGCTTCTCCTTGAAATGGATGGCAGGCTCGGTACCTTGATTTTCTACATTGCTGAACGGACTGAGAGGAACAGCATTGCCTACAGAACCCGCCCCATAAGCATTGAACAACTGAACACGGTACTTGCCGTTTCCTTCAATGTCGCCATAATAGAAGCGGTTGGCATCAAACCGGATGGAAGTACCGTCCAGCTTGATGTCGTCAATGCGTACAAACGAATTAGGATAGCGCTTCGCCATACCGGCAAAGTCAAGCGTAAACACCATAGCATCGGTACAAGTTCCCTCGAAAACAAACGTGTGCTGTCCAGCCAAGTCTTCGGGTGAAATGGCTACAAGCAGTGCATCCCAACTTCCTGCCCATGATGAATCGGCGATATTGAGCAATACAGGAACCTGCGCATCGGCATCGGCCTTGGCCTGGCTGTAATAGTTCAACGAATAGCCATAGTCGCCATCGGGCAGGGCAATCTGCAAGCCGTCGGCAGTCAACGACAGAATGTTCAGCTTACCACTCTTCGTGCCAATCCAAGTATTGGCACAAAGCACATCTATGTCGATGTCAATCACTTTATTCGCCTCGTCAATCGTAAACTTACCGGTTTCATCGGTCACGGTACCGTCTTCGGCAATACGATGAATATTCACCGTACCGTCCTCCTTGAGCTCCATATAACCATAGTCCTTTCCGTAAGTATAACCTATCCAGCCATTATCCGTACCCATCTCCCAATGAATCTGCTGTTCAATGTTGGGTTGTCCGTTGGAAACTGTGCTCCAGTTGTCCGTAACACCCCACTGCGTGAAAGGTCCTTCAAACACGTGCTGCTTACCGTCCTGGCCATTGTCAAGATACCACTTCTGATAGAGCAGAGCCTTGTTGAACGGTACGTTCTTGGCTGTGGAAACAGCGCGTACAGCCATACCTTGATAAACTGCGGCAGTGATACGGTGATTGACAGAAGCTGCAAACTGGTAACCTACCGCAAATTCTGTATTGGAAGAGTTGACAGTACCGGTGAGGTAATATCCTTCAGTACCCAGCGCCGTCACATCGTTTGCCACACGCGTACCGGCTGCAGGCAGGAAGATGGAATTACCATTAGGACCGGTGAACTTGAAACCTGTCACTCCATTCTGCTCAGTCCACTCTTTCTGGCACAACGTGAAGAGTTCCTCGAAATCATCGGCAGTAGGCAGTGTGGCACGCCCTTGAAATGCACGGAAAGCCAAGTCGGAAGCCGTTTTATAAGTATCGGCCGAAGCATAGTCGGCAGGGTCGATGCTATTGTTGCATCCGGTCAGGTCACCGAATCCGAAAAGGCCACCCAGTCCAGTCTCGCTCTTGGCACCCACATTGAAGCGAGCCCACTTCACGGAGAGTCCCAGGTCGACAAGGTCATTGTCGAGATCGAAGTCATAGGCAGGAGTAGTGAAGCTCTTCACCTCACCATACACAATGCCGCTACCCAGATTGAGGTAAGCCGCATAATAGTATTGCGTTTCGGGCACCAACCCTTCATGGACGAATGAATAGCTGTCCTTAAGTTCCTCACTCTTCACTATAAGGCCTGCACGAACCGCTTCTACATCGGATGAAGTAGAGATAACAACACCACAAGTAGCATCGGCCGTAGCATCGGTCAATGTCCCACCCAATACAGCCGAGGCGAAGTCGACAGATGCGGCATCGGCAGTAGCCACCTTGGCATCGGTGGTGAGCAAGCTTTTCACCTCACCTTTGTAATACACCTTACCCTGCAAGCATACATAAGCCTGATAATAGAGCGTAGAGTTATTGTTCAACCCGTTCAACTGAGCACTGAAGGCGCTGCCGTCATAAGCAGCCTGCACGTCCTCGGGCAGGTTGTCTTGCGCAAAACCATAGAAGAAGCCGGTCTTATAGCTTCCGGCATCCATGCCATCCAACCCGGAGAGCGTGGCATGGAGTGTAGCGGTAGTGGCGGTCACATCGGACGACCCCGTCACCACCGACGATTCGTTCAGAATCGGGGTGGTGTGGATAGTATAGTCGTCATCTTCACTGCACGAAGCCAGCGAAAGACCCAGTACAAGTGAAAGTATTCCTAAATATATCTTTGTCTTCATATATACTAAATTCATTTAAGTGGTTATTCAATGGTCATCGAAATTATCTCAACCTTCACATCCGGCTGTCCGTCTTCGGTGGCAGCCACAGTAGCAAGTCCCTTATTCTGGATACCGATACAGATACAACTGCTTCCTTCGTAAGTCACAGTGGCACCGGTGGTATTGGTCACGGACACAGTCTGTACAGCTCCTTCGGCAGTATCAAAGGCCACGGCATGAGCCAGGTTGTAGCAGTCATCTTCCCAAGCATTTCCGATGTTATTGTCCATAATCACGGTCTTAGGAGTCGCGCCCTCGTTCCAAGTGATTCCACTCAGCACTTTGTACTGTATCTTCAGCGTCTGGTTCTTTTTCAACTTCACCTTCGTGATGTCGATCGGCCATCCCGCGTCACCACCGCCCCAAGGATTGTAGAACTGCAAGCGCAAACGATCGGGATTTCCGTCACCGAAAAGAATTTGTACCTTGCTGTTGTCTACCTTGATTTCAGTAGGCCCGGTAGGTCCGGTAGCGATAGGTTTGTAGTTGAGGTTGGCACAAAGATAAGAATCCACGGCTCCCTTGTCATTGGTCGTTGCAGGCACACCCATCTGGAAAGAGCTGGTGACATCGCAAGCCATTACGGTAAACTCGCTTCCCTTCACTTCCACCGTGCGCTTATCACCGGTAGCGGTGAGGACGGTTATCTCAACCGGATTGCCGTCGGCATCCATAAATTTCAATTTGCCGTCTTCAATGGCAAGCTTACCGGCATTGGTACCGTCATCCCATTTGTAGCCATCGGCCGTGCTGCTCAATACCAGCTCATAGTCGGCAATGGAAGCATCGGCCACAGGTGCCCATGAAGAACCGTACTGTCCCTTCACTACGCTTTCCCAAGCAGCAGAGCCACCATTCCACCATGTCCAGTCATAAGGTTCTTCATCATTGATGAGGAAGCGTGCCTCATTGCCCACATAGGTGACACCGTTGATTTCAGTAGTGAACAGTTTGGTTGCCAAATCTTCAATGGCAGGCTGTTGTACTTCGGCAGGCTGAAGCAAACCCGGATCTTCAGTCGGTATGATACTGGGGTCATTATAAGCCTCTTCGGAAATGAAGTTCCACACCAGCCACCACGGACCTTCGCTATTGGTACGCATCGTAGCTACCTGCAGCAGATAAGGAGTACATTCTATAATCTTGATGTCGTTGGTATAGTTGGAACAGACATCATCAAAACCCTCGTTATGCAATGAATAGGTACCGCCATAGAAAGATATGACAGGGCGTTTCGGGTCAGACACATTCAAGTTGAAAGTTCCGGTGGCATCCGTCGTGCCCGAAGCAGCCACCCGATGAAGTTCCACCGTACAGCCTTTCACAGCATCCAGGCCGAAAGTGATGTACGACTGGAAATAGGGGTCGTCTGCCGGAATGAGCCACGATTGGATACCCGGATCCCAGTTGGGAGCCCAATTAGCGCTACCAATCATAAGGTCGGTAATATTGCTTCCATCATTTTTCACATCAGTGTGGCTCATGTACATCACCGGTCCCGAACAACGGCCAATACCAAAGTTCTTGTCAATGGGAACCCACTTACGGCTCTTGCCCACTCCACCTGCAAGGTTAGCCCAGATAGGGTCTTCGAGCATGGCAAAGTTATTGGTCTCTACCTTGAAGGTATATGGTTCGCCATATACCGGACCTGCCGGTGTGGAAGCGCCGAAAGTCACGCTATATTCTCCGGCAAAAGGAAGTGCCAAGTCAAGAGTGGTCTTTTGAGAAGGACCGCTTGGAGTGACCCACAAGGGAGTGGCTCCCTTGATGAGCGAAGTCAGATGAATCGTATTAGGATCATTGGCATCAGGGGTCACCGTATAGGCGATACCTTCCACCAAATCATCGGAAACATAGGTTTTTGCCCCCATCTCGTACTCTTCGGGCGAGCAAGCGGAAAATATCAAAGCCGCTCCTGCCAATATGGAAAAGAATGATTTAAGTCTCATATCTTATTGTTTTTATTTTTTATTTACTCTATTAATGGTACTCACCATCCGGGATTCTGCACAAGTACACTCTGTGAAAGGTTAATTTGATTATAAGGAATCTGGCTCAAGCCTTTGGTGGCTTTCACACGGTCGGCCCGTATGGTTATTGCATCATCAGCGCCTCCACTCTTCACCTTGACACCATTCAAGGCGAGCTTCTCGGCTGCCACGTCTATACCTTGACGCAGGAGATCCCAATAATTAATGCTTTCAAAAGCAAATTCAAGACGACGTTCTTCCATAATAGCTTGTTGAGACACACTCTTAGCTTGATAGTTGGTCGATACTGTTCCGTTGTCATCAACCTGATAAGCACGCTTACGCACTTGGTCGAAATAAGTTTGCGCATTGGGGCTACCCAGTTCTGCGGCCATCAACAATACGTCGGCATAACGGATAATAACGTAGTCTTGGCGGTTCTGTGTCTGGAAGTCACCGCTACCATCCTGCTTACCGGCATGGCTTCCATCGGCATAGCAAAGGGGAGCATACTTCTTCACAGCATAGCCGGTATATTCACGCCAGTCATTAAAACTGGTGGTAAAGTCGGCCGAACCGGTGATTCCTTCCCCTACCAAATCAATGATAGAAGCCGAACGGCGGAGGTCACCAGTGGGAAACGCTTCCACAAAATCAGGATTTACCGTCAATGCGCCCCATCCCTTGCAATAGGGAGCAGCATTAAGCTGGCGCATACCCAACATCACCTGCCAACGGTTGGAGTCATTATTCCCGTTATAATCCTGAGTAGCGGTAAATTTCAACGCAAGAATGGTTTCCTTGTTTCCATCACCGGCATATGTACCCTTCAAAGTTTCATAGTCTCCTTTTTCGGCCACTTTTGCAGAAGAAGCCGGCCATAAATTTTTGAATTGCGGTACCAAACCATATTCTCCTGAAGCGATTACGTCTTCTACAGCAGCCAAAGCTTCGGCACGAGTCACCTCTGCAGGTTCTTCACCGTAATATCCGGTATAGAAAAGATAGGCACGTGCCAGCAAAGCCTCGGCGGCATATTTTGTAATATGTCCGTCGTTCTTGGTATAGTCGGCCTTGGGATAAGCGTCACCGGGAATATTCTCGATAGCATATTTTAAGTCAGTAAATATGGCACTGAACACCTCTTTGGCAGGTGAAGGAGCGCGATTTTCGTTTACCGGTTCCAGAAAGAGTGGGATATTCCCCCATAAACGAACCATATCCAGATAAAGCAATGCACGCAACGTACGACATTCGCCCATATAGATACCACGTTTGCTATCCGATTCATTCCATACAATCTGCTCTTCATGAGCTATCAGCTCGTTGCAACGATAGACGCCCGCATAATAATTTTTCCAGTCACCTTCGTATAGGTTGAGGTCAGCCGGCGATTGGGAGATGTCAAAACGGTCAATGGCCTGATAGCCACGTCCATCGGCATTTCCGGTAGCGCCAAAACACTCGGCACTCATCACCTCGGAAGCCATATAAAACCCTACCATCATGGCTGATGAAGTCTGGCGCCAACCATCATAACAACCTATCAGAGCACGATAAGCATCTTTTTCAGTCTTATAGAATGTACCGGTTGAAGATTCAGTCTTCGACGTAACATCGAGAAAACTGTCGGTACACGAAGCCAGTCCCAAACTCAGGAGCAGGACACTTGCCATAAATATATTTTTGTTTTTCTTCATATCAGTCTATATTTTAAAATTTCAAGTTAACACCAAACAATACGGTACGGGGACGGGGGTAATAACCTAAATCAACGCCCGATACCCAACCTTGTCCGTTATCTCCTTCGGGACCATAACCTATTTCCGGATCCATGCCGTCATATTTGGTAAATGTGAACGCATTCTGTACCTGAGCATAGATACGGCACTGGCTGATGACCTTACATCTCAGTAGCTTGGCAAAGTCGTAGCCCAAAGTAATGTTACTGATTCGCAGGTAATCACCATCCTGCACATAGAGGTCTGAGAACTGCCAGTTGAGATTCTGGTCTGTGACACGAGGTATGCGATTGCTGGTTCCCTCTCCTGTCCAACGTCCTAAAATTGCAGTAGTATAATTGGCTTGCTTGGAGGTATGGTTACGATAGCTCTGGACAATCTGCTGTCCGAAAGCACCGTTGGCCACTACAGAGAAATCAAGTCCTTTCCAGTTGAAACCGAGATTGAAGCCCATAGTGAAATCAGGAATACCGTTACCAAGATCGGTCTTGTCAAGCTCGTTCACCCGTCCGTCATGGTTGATGTCCACAAACTTCACGTCACCTGGTTGTACGTCAGCTTGCAGCACACCGTTACCAGCCTTAATCCAATCCTCTATTTCTTGATTGTTTTGGAATATGCCTGCTGTCTTGAAACCATAGAAATAACCGATAGGCTTACCATTCTCGGCACGATAGAATTCAGGAGTATTGTCATACAACTGGTTGGTAGAGCCATGAATGATACCATCGTCGTTAGGAATCTCTCCGACCTTATTCTTATTGTAGGCACCGTTGATACCGATATTGTAACTAAAGTCTTTGCCTATTTGGTCATTCCAAGTAAGATTGAGTTCCACACCGGTGTTTTTCACTCCACCGCCATTAATATAAGGAGCACCTGCTCCGGCAGTAGCAAGAATAGGAGCCACCACGAGCCAGTCTTTAGTATCTTTAATGTAGAAATCGAAATTAACACCCAGGCGACTGTTGAGGAATCGGGCATCAAGACCGATATTGGTCTGCTGTGAAGTCTCCCACTTGATGTCAGCATTAGCCAGACGACTAGGGTAAGCTCCCCAGTTGGTTCCGAGCTGTGCCGCAGCATCCGAGTCGCCGTAACCGCTGCCGAAAAGATAGTGTGTATTGGTACTCTTGATAGGAGCCAGATATTGGAATGCGTCAATGTTGGCATTACCCACTTGTCCCCAGCTGGCACGTATTTTCAGGAAGTCGAGCCAGTTTTGCGTACTTTCCATGAATTTTTCGTTAGTAATGGTCCATCCTGCCGATACCGAAGGGAAGTAACCAAAACGGTTGCCTTTGGCAAAGTTGCTCGAACCGTCTGCACGCAAAGTAGCATTGACCATATAAGTTTCTTTCCAGTTCCAACCCAATCGGCCGAAATAGGACACCTTGCGGCTCTCGGTATGCGGATTGCCACTGGCACCCAAGCCGTTGGTCGAATCGGAGGCCGTTCCGTTGCCCACAAAAGCATGCTCCCAATCATCAAAACCTTCTTTCAACATACCATTTTTAGCTTCGATATAAGTGCCCTCGTAACGATAGGCTTCCATACCCAGCAAGGCGTTGAACGAATGTTCTCCCATAGTCCAGTCATAAGAAGCCGTATTGGTCCATGTCATACCCAAAGAGTGATTGGCATTTTGAGATACGGTAGTACGTTCTTCATTATATATATATTGGCTGAACTTGTAGAGAGGCTTGAAACTACGGTATTCGCTGGAACCATAAACCACACCGAATACAGACTTTATCTTCAAATTCTTGACAGGCTGCAATTCAGCATAAACATTACCGGAAAAAGTAGCCGTTTTGTTCTCATTGTTGCTGTCGGTCATCATTAAACCATAAGGGTTTCCATCACCTTTATTCCAGTCACTGGTACTGGTGTCATTGTAAGGCGAATCATAAAGATTATTATCGCTATAGACAGGAGCGATAGGCGATGTTCCGAATGCACCGCGTAAGGTATTATTATATTGGTTGCCTACACTGATACCGTTATTCATCTTATATACAAAACTCACCTGCTCGCCCACTTTCAAAATATCCTTGAAAAGTTTGTGCTCGCTGTTCACACGGAAATTGTAACGCGAATAGTTAGACACATCCGAACCGCCGACAATACCTTCCTGACTCATATATCCTAACGAAAGGGCATAAGTGGAAGTTGCGCTTCCACCAGTGACACCCAGCGTATAGCTCTCCGTTGTGGCATTATCTTTGAACATAGTATCTACCCAATCCGTATCATACACATTGCCGTTGGCATCGTAAATAGACTGGTATTGGCTCCAATCGTAAGCCGAAAGTCCGCTATTCAAAGCCTGCTCATCCATAATGGCCATATACTCTTTTGCATTCAGCATATTGGCCTTACGAGCTACATTCTGTATTCCATAATAAGCATCGAAACTAATCTGCGCTTTACCTTCGCGCCCTTGCTTGGTAGTAATAAGCACTACACCATTAGCACCGGCCGAACCGTAGATAGCCGCACTAGCCGCATCTTTCAGTACATCTATACTTTCAATATCGGCAGGATTCAAAGTAGAAATATCACCACCCACACCATCAATCAGATAAAGAGGAGCACTATTTCCCACGGTACCAAGACCACGGATACTCACTTTCATGTCAGCACCCGGTTGACCGGAAGTCGAAGCAATACTTACACCCGGTGTCTGTCCCTGCATAGCCTGCAAGGGATTGGTTGTATTCATCTTGGCTATTTCGTCACCCTTCACCTGAACAGTGGCACCCGTCACCAATTTCTTCTTCTGGACACCATAGCCCACTACAACCACTTCATCCAACATTTCCGTGTCCTCCTTCAGCACCACATTGATGACGGAAGAAGTACCTACCTTGATTTCCTGTGATTGATAACCGATGTAAGAAAACACCAGTGTCTGTCCTTGTTGGGCACTTACCGAATACCGGCCATCAATGTCGGTAATTCCACCCGTAGCGGTTTCTCTCACCTGCACGCTGACACCTATCAACGGCTCACTATCCGTAGCCGATGTCACAACACCCGAAATGGTCTTGTTTTGAGAAGGATTAGCCTGCAGGCTACTGATTGCAGGTACAAGAAAAAAAAGTACCAATGCAACACGGCATAAACGCAGATTTATGCACTTTTCCAAGAATGTTTTTCTCATTGTACATTATTTAATGGTTAATATCAAAGATTCATTGTGTTCTTCAATTAATACCAAAGAACTCGGATGCAAATGTATGGAGGAACAAGAAAAGAATGTCGAGAAATTGTTACGAAGAGTATATGATTTCGTTAATCAAGGCTTCTAAAATGTTACTAAAAAAGGTATAATTTGTTTTCCGTCCCTTCTCTAAGCCTTTTGAAGAGGGGCTATTCTTCCCATTCCCCTCAATACCGGAATTGGTTTCACCTCACTTTTCCATCCCCAATATACTTTCTCCGGAGTACAAAGAACCATTTCTTTCTAAAAACGTTCTCAAGGAAGAACAACCTAAAGCTTAACAGATAATGAAAAAATTAGTAGTATTTGCAGTACTTGCCGCAATCGTGGCAAGCTGCGCCGATGACAATCCGCCCCAGATAGAAAAAAGCAGTGAGTTGGTATCACCACGACTTTTGATGGACGTGTCCACAGAAAGCGGACAAAGCCCGCTGACCGGCATACTGACCATCATGCCCTGCAAGGCGGGCACCTCTATTTATTATGGAAACTACATAAACCGGAAGCTGACACCTTTTTACGGTTACTACCAAGTTAAAGACGGAGCTTTCTATAACGATGGCGTCAATCGAGAGTTATCCTTACCCGCAGGTCTCTATAACATGATTTATTGGGGAACCCCTAAATACGAGGAGCCGATTTATGCACATCCTCTCATGAGGGACCCGGTCTACATCTTAGGCGAAGACATGTCCCGGCAACACTTCTCCCTATTCAAAATGGAAGCGGACACAACCTATTATCCGGTATTCGACCTGGTACACGCCGTCCAGCCTGCCAACATTGGAAGTGAGGACCTGAAAGCATCCCTCAAACGGGTAGTGACCGGACTGAAAGTAATCATCAAGGACAAGAACAACGGCATCCTCAGTTCGAGCATCGACAGCATGGTGGTGCGCATCACCAATATTGCTGGAGAACTGAATTTCTACACCGCCGCTCCTCAAGGAAGCCCACGCACAGTAGCCTTCCCTCTGGTCCGTTCCGTCGACGGTACACAAATGAGCAACGCCACCGTCATGCTCTTCCCTTCTTTCGGGAAACCGGAATTCCAGATGAGCATCATACTGAAAAATGGAAACGTGAAAAGTTTCAAGCAAACATTGAACGGACCTTTGGAAGCAAACTCCAAACTGACCCTGACCCTCACTCTGGGAGACATCTTTTCCGAAGAATCATCCGGAGAATTCACCCTTGACAACTGGAACGAGGAAAGCCAGACAATCGATGTCCCTTCATTGGATTGAGCTTGCAGCATCAAGGAAAGATAGAACGGTGCGCGTCCATCTTATAAAAAGGCAACGTGAACCAGAAAGTGGAGCCCTTGCTCAACTGTGACTCCACCCCTATCTCTCCTTTCAGTTCCTTCACAATGTTTTGCGAAATGGCCAGTCCCAGTCCGGTACCTTGCTTAAAGGAATCCAGCTTCACAAAGCGGTTAAAAATCCCCTGCGCATTCTCAGATGATATCCCCGTCCCGGTATCGGTGACATAAAAACGGATATAGCTATTTTCGGGCATTCCGTAACCAATGGTAATACTACCGGCAGCAGTAAACTTCAGCGCATTACTGATGAAGTTATTGAATACCTGAGTAATTCTGCGCTGATCGGTATACAGCAGCAAACCGGGCAATGGCGTAACCGTGACCAGACGCACGTCTTTATTGGTCAGCCTGATACTTGTAGCCTGCTCTATCTCGGACACCATTTTATTGATATCCACGTTAGCATAGACATACTCCAATGTACCGGCTTCTATCTTCGACAAATCCAGAATGTCATTGATGAGCTGCAACAGCAGTTCATTATTCCGCTCTATAATATCGAGATACTCCACCCGTTCTTCCTCAGACACTTCCGTGGCCAAAATACTCGAAAAACCAACTATTGCATTGAGCGGAGTACGTATCTCATGACTCATATTGGCCAGGAAAGCCGATTTTATCCGGTTGGACTCCTCAGCCTCCTCTTTGGCCAGACGTAGCTTGCGCTCCATGATTTTCAAATCAGTAATGTCCCAAGCAGTATAAACAATCCACTTGCGACCATCAGAAAGCTTTATAAAATTATTGTTCTGGAAGGTAAACCGCTCCTCGTTCTTCTTGGTAAAAAAACGTCGTATACCTTCTTGTGGAATCCCCGTCTTGACCAACTCTTCATCCTCCTTCCTAATTAAAGCCGCAGCCTCTGGCATTGTTTCAAAATCCGTCTTGCCTATAGCCTCTCTGGCCGAACATTCAAAGAGTTCCTCTGCCTTTTTATTCCAAAAAGTATAGCGCATCCCATCATTCACATCCTTCACTTTTGCCGCAATGGGAAGATTATCAAGAATGCCTTCCAACAGTTGCAGATACCTCTCCCGGTCCCTTTCCCTCAATTTCTTCATCCGCCTCTGCATGAAGAAAAAGAAGAGGCACAGCACCAATGTACCTAAAAGAATGGAAATATAGACCATCTCTCTTTGAACAAACCCGTCGGGAATATCAAGCCTTTCCTGCAAGGTGAAAGCAGTATCGAAAAGTTCGGGGCTTTCAGCCATTTTGTCAGCCAATGCCGGATGAACAAAGATTATACAAAAAGAGAAGAATATCGTCAGTAACCGAATACTTCCGAGAGGTAAAAAAAGAGGAACATGTTTTGTCATAATTGGCAAACATTTAATAATTAAATAGTTAGATAAGATTCCAGCTACTGCAAATTTAGAAAAAAATAAATGCGAAAACAGTATCTACGAAATAAATTTGCATTTTACACCCATTATTTTGTATTTAATGCCGAGAAGAGAATATTTTGAGAATAACCCAATACAAAAGGATGATACAGCACAATCAGCTAATGCCTATATGAGCTTATCAGGAAGGAATCGTCGCTTTTCAAAACATGAGATTAAAACCTTTTTTACGTCCAGTATTGTATTTCTCAATCTCTGACGCAAATGATTTTTTCAGCTGCGCTGCCATAAAGTCCAAGAAAGGCTGACTGTTCTCATCTTCTTGCGACTGCCGCAAAGAAAGAATATAGTCGCCCCTATCTTCTTTAAAGATTTTCGTCGGAAAAAGATGATGGCAGAACTGGATATAGTTCATCAACAAACGAGCCGTTCTCCCATTGCCATCTACCCACGGATGAACGGTTACCAAATTGAGATGAGCATTGAAACTCAATTCATATCGTTCCCGAAATGTTTCCATATTCTTTTGCTTTTCTCTCAATATAGAACAAAGTTCTTCTACTTTAGCGGGAACTTTAGGATAGCTCATATAAGAACACCCGCCCACCCCAGCAGTAACGCCGCACAAACGAAATTCACCTTTAGAAGAATCAAAAGAACCGCCCATTACATTATATACACTCCCAGTAGTACGCATTAGAGCAGCATTCAATTTTTGTAAGAAAACAGGCGTAATTTCCGCATTTTGTGCACTTTCTTCTTTGGCGAGTTCGTATGCCTTCTTCAAATCCTCATTCATCAGATGATAGACCAACGGCTTTCCTTTGGCTGTTACCCCCTCATCAAAAAGCAACTGGGTATCCAATTCGGTAAGTGTAGAGCCCTCAATAGCAGTAGAATGGGTAATAAGCGAATAGAGGTAGTACTTTTCATAGTCTACCGACTGACTGATACCAAGCCTCACAAATTCTTGATTCAGTACTTCTATCTCTTGCCAGATATCTGTTCCCATGAGCAAAGGGCATAAAAGATAAGTATAAAAAGAAAGCGGGAAAAGCATTAAAACTTTCCCCGCTTCTTTATTTCGTACCCAGACCCGCATTTGAAATAATTAAAGTGGGGAAAATGTAGATAAAAAGAAAAATGCAGAAATACACTGCAATTACACTATATTTCAATAGATTACAATCCGATTAAATTTTAATCCAAGTTAATCAAATTGCAAAATATTTAGCAGATGTGGGGAAAATGTGGGGAAAATATCTATATTTGCAGCAGAGTAAAATTCAACCTGCAAGTCTATGAAAGTAACCTTTATCATTAAAAAAGCAGCCAAGCGATATGATACAGAATCCATGGCTACAATCTATGTACGCTTTAGAAACGGAAGGCGGTTAGACTCCGTTGCTCCTACTCAGTTGGCTATCAATCCCAATCTATGGGATGATAAAGACGAATGTGTAAAAACGAAAGCTGTCTGCAATGAAGAAATGCGTACCCATATAAATGAAGAGATACGCCAGTTGAAAACCTATATTGAGAAGGTATATCAACAAGAAAAGGAAGCAATAGACAAAGAATGGCTAAAAACAACACTTGATAAATTTTACCATCCTGAAAAATATTTTCTGCCTGAGGAAGTGGTTATCAAGCCTACCATTGGAGAACTATTCGATGAATTTCTAAACAAACACCCATTGTCGGAAGTACGAAAGAAGAATTTCCGGGTTGTCAAAAGAGCCTTACTGCGTTATGAACTATATGTAAGGGCAACAAAGAGAGGACAAAAGGGCTTTATCCTTGACATGGATTTGGTAACACCAGACACACTTCGAGATATGTGGGACTTCTTTCAGAACGAATACCAATACTATGAACTTTATCCGAGTATTTATGAAACCATCCCCGAAAAGAGAACGCCACAACCAAGAAGCAAGAATACACTGATTGACTGCTTTTCAAGGATACGCACTTTCTTCCTATGGAGCTTCGACAACAAGCGTACCACAAACAGACCTTTCGACAAATTCCCGATAGAAGAATGTACATACGGTACACCTTATTATATAACACTTGAAGAAAGGGACAGAATTTTCAATGCCGACCTATCTGCCACTCCACAATTGGCAATACAGAGGGATATATTTATATTCCAAACACTGATAGGCTGTCGAGTGAGCGACCTATACCGCATGACCAAACTTAATGTGGTCAATGAAGCCATAGAATACATTCCCAAGAAAACAAAAGAAGGGAATCCGGTTACGGTACGTGTTCCCCTTAATGACAAGGCAAAAGAAATCCTTGAACACTACAAAGAATATAAAGGGAAGCTTCTGCCGTTCATATCTGAACAAAAGTACAACGATGCCATAAAAAAGATATTCAAAATGGCTGGGGTTGACCGAATCGTAACTATCTTAGACCCGTTAACGCATAACGAAGTCAAGCGACCGATTTATGAAGTGGCAAGCAGCCATTTGGCAAGGCGTACTTTTATCGGCAATATCTACAAAAAGGTGAAAGACCCGAACCTCGTTTCCGCACTATCGGGACACAAGGAGGGAAGCAAAGCTTTCAGGCGATACAGAGATATTGACGAAGAAATGAAAAAAGACCTTGTGAAGCTATTAGATTAATATACTTTAAACTTTTTAGCGCATAAAATCAAGAAACAAATAAAAGAAATTCCTAACTTTGCAAGAAAATAAATTTAAAATTTGTATTATGGATAGATTGTTGCCAATAAGAATAGAAGCATGCCCACTTATAGACGCTTTAATTGAGTTCCGTTTTGAAGCAGCTATTACCAAAAGCGCAGTTTTTGGCATCATATACAATCTCATAAAAGAAGAGTATAGAGGAAATGTCATTAATTTGCCCATTTTACAAATCCCAGAACAAATTAGGGAGGTTGACCCTAACTTAAAATTTAAGCCCCTATACAGAATTGAAAACGAAAGATTTGTAATTCAAATAGGATATGATGTTTTGAGCATAAGCTCAAAAATGCCATATATAGGTTGGAGCGATTTTTCTAAACATTCATTTTCAATAATCAACAAGGTTATTAGTTCTGGAATAATAAAGCGTGTATCAAGAATAGGACATAGATATATTAATTTTTTCAAAGGAGATATTACCAATGGTCTTACGATGTCTTTTTCCATGACAGAAAAATACACATCCGAAAACTTATTGATACGGACAGATGTCAAAGATGGTAATTTTATGAACACCCTACAATTTGTAAATAATGCAAACTACAAACCACATCCTAATTCTATAGAAATGGTAGGCTCATTAATTGACATTGATACGTCTCGTGAATATTCCGACAACTATTTCACTTCTAATATAGAACAAGAAATAAATATGGCTCATAAATGCGAAAAAAAGTTGTTTTTCTCTTTGTTAAAACCAGACTTTCTAAATAGTCTAAAACCTGTTTTTGAAAATGAATAGTTTAACGACTTACATAAATACCAATATCCTATTAATGTCTGCCTTATCATGTATGACATTAACAGACACAGAATTGCTTTCTTTATCAAGTAGGCAAACATATAATGATGCTATAATACCGTCTATTAACACTCCTGTCAATCCAATAAATATTTATACAAATTATTCCATTAAGGATATTCCTATCTCAACAGAAACCATTCATGTTAATATTCCCGAGCATGAAGATTTTGAGATAATCAATTCTTTTGCAAATAAGATGTTAACGGAAGCAACTTCTATAGATGAAGAAATTCAAAATGTCATTAATGACCACTTTTGGGATATGCTATGATTACAGAAGATGAATTAAAAAAATATCTACCCAAATATTTGTCAGAAGAAAATTACAAGACCCTTTTGGCAGAACTCAAATCTTTCCCTTATAACATAGATGGAAGGATGTACACTTCTATGCTTGACAAGAATGTCATTTTTCAAGGAGATGGCTTAAAAAAAATGCCTATAATTGATTTAGCTAACATCGAAAGAGGTGTAAAAAAGGTTAGCTGTTTGATTTTATCAAACACTTGTGATATGGATTTATCTAATTCTCGTATGTTTCCTGCCTCAATCATGTATGCTCCTATTATAAATCTCACAACATATATTTCAGTTCTTCAAAAACAAGGTATTAATAGTAACAAAATTGAAAACCACATTTCAGATATCAAACAACAAAAAATAACCCAAATAATCTTTCTTCCTGCAAATTCCCAAATGGAAGATTCAATAGTTTTTCTTGATAAAATCTATCACGTTGACAATCGCTTTATAAACCGAGACACATTAGAAGATCAACGCTTATTTTCTTTAAGCGATTATGGTTTCTATATGTTAATATTCAAATTGTCGATACATTTCTCACGCATACAAGAGAAAGTTAATAGAGGTTGCATTGCTAATTAACTTGTATGGGACAACAGGAATATGATAATTTCAAAAGACTGATAAAGGAATGGCTCGACAGCCATCCGAATGAATATGCTGATTTCGTAGAAGAAATGAACGACAAGAAGTTCAAAGGGTTCTTCAATATTTTCAATACGGCTGTAAGGCTTGTTCCGAAATATAAAGAAGCAGCACGCAAGAGAATAGGCGATGATAGAAACCCTGATTTCGAGGAACTGGAAAATGTCCTTTTACAATCAGACCTTGCCGAGAAGATAGTGAATGAGTTTCATACCCCGAACAAGAGAAGCATTGTTCCTGCCATGCTTGCATGGCTCTATTACGGACGAAGCTATGAATGCATGGTAGAACAGGGTGAGGAACTGACCAAAAGAAAGGATATTCCCACCTTATACAAATGGCTTGTTTCTGGCATGGTCAAGTTCATTATCAGAAAAAGCATCGCCAATGGCATGAGAACCAAAGAGGACTGGCAAGTATTCAGGAAGCAACAGAAAGCCATTGAGGAAAATACTCTTGTGGAATGGGCAATAGAAGAAGATGAAGACATGGACGAGGAAGAAACAGATATGTTGCAGGAAGAACAACCAAAGACCGCAGGGCGCAAAGCCGACACACGCACGTTTCCCGAACTTCTGATAGAAAGACATGACATACTGATTGAAAGAATTGGCACACGATTAAAAACCCATGCTACGGAAACAGATATAGCACGGCTGTTTATCGCACTGGTGGAATACCGCTTCATGCGGAAGTGTCCCATCAAGACTTTCAGAAACGCACTGCACGAGCAATTCAATGAACAAGAAATCGTCCACGAAAGAGGCATTCAGAAAGCATACAAAAATCTTATTTCACCACTTGGAAACAGCAAGAAACTGGTAAAAGACATTGGTGAAGCCCATGAAGCCATCGAGGAATTGAAAGCCTATCTATCCAATTGAAACTCGTTTAATTCGCTTTTCGTTTTTACGAATTTAACGAACTGAATATCATTGTTTTACGATTGATTTTCATTATATATTTGCGCCACTATCCTAATCGGGGTAGTGGCTTTTCGTTTATAATACTGCCGAAACGGGAAGTCTTACAACCGGCAGTTTCAAGAAGCCTATGACAGACATATTGGCAATTATCCAAAACGGAAACGGCAACATCAAGTTGGAAGTAACAGGAGAAGATTTGCTATTATTCTCCAACCAGTTAATCAGCCGTGCGAAACATGAACTTTCTACCGCCATTGCGGAAGCAAGAAAGGAGAAGTATCTAACCAAAGAGGAAGTGAAAACGATGTGCGGTGTTTGTGATACCACACTCTGGCACTGGTCTAAGAAAAACTATCTGAAGCCTGTAAAGGTTGGAAACAAGGTCAGATACCGACAATCCGACATTCAGAGAATCTTAGGTGAACACAATCCTTTAATCTAAGCCTATGAAGGAGGAAGAATATATGCGCGTAGGAACAACTTTGTACAAGGTAGTCAATCAGCCATGCGCCAATGGCGGTTATGAGAAGAAACGTGTCGTATGGAACAACAGCACATTACGGCAGGACTATGGAAAGAATTATCTTGCCACCGTCCCCAAGTATGACGGCTTTTGCACCGTTCCCAATCATCTGAACTACCAAAAGGAGATTGAGGGGTTTCTGAACCTTTACGAGCCGATAGAGCATAAACCGCAACAGGGGGACTTCTCCCACATCCAATCCTTGATGCGGCACATCTTCGGGGAACAATACGAGCTGGGTATGGACTATATGCAACTGCTGTATCTACAGCCGACACAGAAGCTGCCCATTGTCCTACTTGTTTCAGAGGAACGCAACACTGGCAAAAGCACGTTCTTGAACTTTCTGAAAGCCGTGTTTGAAAATAATGTGACTTTCAACACCAACGAGGATTTCCGCAGTCAGTTCAATTCCGACTGGGCAGGAAAGCTGCTAATCGTTGTGGACGAAGTTTT
>NZ_QTNB01000028.1:0-20325 GCF_003603395.1 Bacteroides sp. AM44-19
GCTAAAAGTTTATTCTTCAATTGGTTAAGTCAAATCGATAAAAATCTAAAATAGTAAATAACCTTATGTTAAGAATTGCAGTACAAGCTAAGGGTCGTCTGTATGACGAGACCATGTCGTTTTTGGGAGAATCGGATATAAAGTTGAGTGCCATGAAGCGCTCGTTGTTGGTGCAGTCGTCAAACTTTCCTCTTGAAGTGTTGTTTCTGAGGGATGACGACATTCCGCAGTCTGTGGCTACTGGGGTGGCTGATATAGGCATTGTGGGTGAGAATGAATTTGTTGAGAAGAATGAGGATGCGGAGATAATCAAGCGTCTGGGATTCAGCAAATGCCGTCTGTCTCTTGCCATGCCGAAGGATATTGAGTATCCGGGGGTGAAGTGGTTTCACGGAAAGAAGATTGCGACATCTTATCCGGGTATCCTTTCCGGCTTTTTGAAAGAGAATGGGGTGAATGCGGAGATACACGTCATTACGGGGTCGGTAGAAGTGGCGCCGGGCATCGGTCTGGCAGATGCTATTTTCGATATTGTAAGTTCCGGTTCTACGCTGGTGAGCAACCGTTTGAAGGAAGTGGAGGTTGTGATGAAGTCCGAAGCGCTACTGATTGGCAACAAGAACATGAGCGAGGAAAAGCAAGAGATATTGAGGGAGCTGTTGTTCCGTATGGATGCCGTGAAGACAGCCGAAGATAAGAAATATGTGCTGATGAATGCCCCGAAAGAGAAACTGGATGAGATTGTCTCTGTACTTCCGGGCATGAAGAGCCCCACGGTAATGCCTTTGGCACAAGAAGGCTGGTGCTCGGTACATACGGTGCTCGACGAGAAGTGTTTCTGGGAGATTATCGGAAAGCTGAAAGCGCTGGGGGCAGAAGGCATTCTGGTGCTGCCGATTGAGAAAATGATAATTTAAAGCCTCGAGGATGTGTCAAAAGTATATAAACGCTTTCTTTATGTTACGACATTAGGTACGAATTACGCGAAATAGCGCGGAATCGGTAAAATGAATCCGTGAAATCCGCGTAATCAGCGCCTAATAGAAAGTCTTCAGAGAGTTTTGACACACCTCCAATAATATCATGGTTTATGCATAAATCTTTAAAAACATGTCATTATGATATTGATTAGTAATCCCGATAAATCCCAGTGGCAAGAGATTCTGAAACGTCCGGTGATGAATACGGAGAATCTGTTTGATACGGTGCGGAGTGTTATTGACCGTGTGAAGGAGGAGGGAGACCGTGCTGTGCTGGATTATGAAGAAAAATTTGATAAAGTGGTGTTGGCCTCGCTGGCAGTGTCGGAAGAGGAACAGCAGGAAGCGGAAAACCTGGTGAGTGAAGACTTGAAAGCAGCTATTCGCCTGGCAAAGCAGAACATCGAGACTTTCCACGCCGCACAACGCTTTGAGGGCAAGAAAGTGCAGACTCAGCCGGGGGTGACCTGCTGGCAGAAAGCGGTTGCCATAGAAAAGGTGGGATTGTATATCCCCGGAGGAACGGCTCCGCTGTTTTCTACGGTACTGATGCTGGCCGTTCCCGCCAGGATTGCCGGATGCAAGGAGATTGTTCTCTGCACCCCTCCGGGACGTGACGGAAAGGTACATCCCGCTGTGCTGTTTGCCGCAAAAGTGGCAGGTGTCAACCGGATTTTCAAAGCTGGCGGCATACAAGCCATTGCCGCTATGGCATACGGAACGGAAAGTGTGCCTAAGGTTTACAAGATATTCGGTCCGGGAAATCAGTATGTCACGGCTGCCAAACAGCTTGTGAGCTTGCGTGATGTGGCGATAGATATGCCGGCAGGACCTTCGGAAGTAGAAGTTTTGGCTGACGAAACAGCTAATCCGATTTTTGTCGCCGCCGACTTGTTGAGCCAGGCAGAACACGGAGTGGACAGTCAGGCTATATTAATTACGACCTCTGTCGAATTGCAACAAGCTGTAAAGGTGGAAGTGGAACGCCAACTGGCCTTACTGCCACGTAAAGAGATTGCCGAAAAGTCTCTTGCCAATAGCAAACTGATTGTAGTGGACAGCATGGCAGAAGCCATTGAATTGACCAACGCGTATGCTCCCGAACATCTTATCATAGAAACCGAGGATTATCTTTCCGTGGCAGAACGTATCGTGAATGCCGGTTCCGTATTCCTGGGTTCTCTTACTCCGGAGAGTGCGGGAGATTATGCTTCGGGCACAAACCATACCCTGCCGACAAACGGCTATGCTAAAGCATACAGCGGTGTCAGCCTCGACAGCTTTATCCGCAAGATAACTTTTCAGGAGATAAAGCCGGAAGGATTAAATATCATCGGCCCTGCCATCGAGCTGATGGCTGCCAATGAACAGCTGGATGCGCATAAGAATGCTGTGAGTGTGAGACTGGGGCAGTTGGAAAATGGAAATGGAAAGTTGAAAATTGAGAGCTGATGGCTTAAAGTAATTTTAATCGTAAATTGTCAAATCATAAATAACATGGTGAAAACATTACAAGAACTTACCCGTCCGAATATCTGGCGTCTGAAGCCTTATTCTTCAGCACGTGATGAATATAATGGTGCTGCGGCATCCGTTTTTCTCGATGCAAACGAGAATCCTTATAACATGCCGCACAACCGTTATCCCGACCCCATGCAGCGGGAGCTAAAGACAGAATTGTCTAGAATTAAAAAGGTGAGTCCCGATTCCATCTTTTTAGGGAATGGCAGTGATGAAGCTATCGATTTGGTGTTCCGTGCTTTTTGTGAACCCCGTGTGGACAATGTAGTGGCCATCGACCCTACCTACGGCATGTATCAAGTCTGTGCTGACGTTAATGATGTGGAGTACCGTAAAGTGCTGCTCGATGAGGATTTCCAGTTCTCTGCCGACAAGCTTCTGGCTGCTGCGGATGAGCATACCAAACTGATTTTTATCTGCTCTCCCAACAATCCTACCGGCAATGACCTGCTCCGTAGCGAAATTGAAACGCTGATTCGCCGGTTTGATGGGTTGGTGATACTGGACGAGGCATACAATGACTTCTCCGAGGCACCTTCCTTCCTTGAAAATTTGAATCAATATCCGAATCTCATTGTACTGCAAACCTTTTCCAAAGCATGGGGATGTGCTGCCATCCGTCTGGGTATGGCATTTGCCTCACCGGATATTATCGGCATCCTCAGTAAGATAAAATATCCCTATAACGTGAACCTGCTGACACAGAAGCAGGCAGTGGAAATGCTTCACCGCTATTATGAAATAGAACGTTGGGTAAAGACACTGAAAGAAGAACGGGAGAATCTGGAAGCCGAGTTCGCCGCACTGCCATGTACGGTGAAGATGTTCCCTTCCCATGCCAATTTCTTCCTAGCTCGTGTGACGGATGCCGTGAAGATTTACAATTATCTGGTAGGCAAGGGTATCATTGTCCGCAACCGTAATTCCGTGTCACTCTGCGGAAATTGCCTGCGAGTGACGGTAGGAACGAGAGGGGAGAATGAAAAATTGATTGAAGCGCTGAAGGAATATATGTAGAAGGAGTTAAAGGGAGTTAGAGGCCGATACTGCTGTTTTATATAAGTAATGCTTATGCAAAGAACTATCGGCCTCTAACTCCTTCTAACTCCCGATAACTCCCTTTATTCCCTCAAAAAAATATCCTTTAAAATGAAGAAACTACTTTTTATAGACCGTGACGGGACTTTAGTCATTGAGCCGCCCATTGATTATCAGCTGGACTCCCTGGAGAAGCTGGAGTTCTATCCGAAAGTGATGCGCAATCTTGGCTTCATCCGCAGCAAGCTGGATTTTGATTTTGTAATGGTGACCAATCAGGATGGGCTCGGCACAACTTCCTTTCCGGAAGAGACCTTTTGGCCGGCACACAACCTGATGATGAAGACATTGGAAGGCGAAGGCATCACCTTCGACGACATCTGCATAGACCGCAGCATGCCCGACGACAATGCACCGACTCGCAAGCCGCGTACCGGAATGCTTGCCAAATACCTCGATAACCCGGACTACGATTTGTCCCACAGTTTCGTCATTGGCGACCGGCCTACGGATGTGGAACTGGCAAAGAATCTGGGCTGCCGCGCCATTCTTCTGCAAGATGACACGGCGTCATTGAAACCCGTTTCCGAAGGTGGCGGTGCCGCTTGTGACGGACTTGAAGATTACTGCGCCCTCGCCACCAGGGATTGGGATAAGGTTGCCGAATTCCTCTTTGCCGGTGAGCGTACGGCGGAAGTACGTCGCACTACCAAGGAGACAGATATATACGTATCCTTGAATCTGGATGGTGACGGGCATTGTGACATCGCGACCGGACTGGGCTTCTTCGACCACATGCTGGAGCAGATAGGCAAGCACGGCGGCATGGACCTCACCATCCGTGTGAAAGGCGACCTCGAAGTGGACGAGCACCACACCATCGAGGATACCGCTCTTGCTCTGGGCGACTGCCTTTATCAGGCCTTAGGAAGCAAGCGCGGCATCGAACGCTACGGCTATGCCCTTCCTATGGACGATTGTCTCTGCCAGGTGTGCCTCGACTTCGGCGGTCGCCCGTGGTTGGTATGGGATGCCGGGTTCAAGCGCGAGAAGATAGGCGACATGCCTACGGAAATGTTCCTGCACTTCTTCAAGTCCTTGAGTGATGCCGCCCGGATGAATCTTAATGTAAAAGCCGAAGGGCAGAACGAACATCATAAGATAGAAGGCATCTTCAAGGCGCTGGCACGTGCGCTGAAGATGGCGGTGAAAAGGGATATTTATCACTTTGAACTGCCAAGCTCGAAAGGAGTGTTGTAGAATCGTATAGACAACTGCTGCAAAGTTACTGCATACCTTTTGCAGTGTTGCTGCAAAGCAGTTGCAGTGACGCTGCAAGGCTTTTGCAGAGCCACTGCAGATGTATTGCAGAGCTACTGCAGATGTATTGCAGAGTTTTGCAGTTGTATATCTCTGATTAATAGATAAGTAGTGTTATGTCACATTTAGCCCCTTTGATAGCTGATTTAGCTCTGATATTGATTTGTGCGGGGATTATGACCCTGCTTTTTAAGAAATTGAAGCAACCGCTGGTGTTAGGATATGTAGTTGCAGGATTCCTTGCCAGCCCTCACATGGCCTATACACCGTCGGTGATGGACACGGCTAATATACAGACCTGGGCGGATATAGGCGTTATCTTCCTGCTGTTTGCACTGGGATTGGAATTCAGCTTCAAGAAGATTGTGAAGGTGGGAGGCGCGGCGATTATTGCTGCGTGTACCATCATCTTTTGTATGATATTGTTGGGAGTGGCGGTAGGTACCGGGTTCGGCTGGCAACGGATGGACTGTATCTTCCTGGGCGGTATGATTGCCATGTCGTCCACTACCATTATCTATAAGGCGTTTGATGATTTGGGGATGCGCAAGAAACAGTTCACGGGGCTGGTGCTCAGTGTGCTTATCCTGGAGGATATTCTTGCCATCGTATTGATGGTGATGCTCTCCACGATGGCAGTCAGCCATAACTTCGAGGGTACGGAGATGCTGGGGAGCATTGCCAAACTGCTGTTCTTCTTGATACTTTGGTTCGTGGTGGGGATATACCTCATCCCCGGATTGCTGAAGCGGTGCCGGAAGCTGATGAGCGAGGAAACCTTGCTGATAGTCTCTCTCGGACTCTGTTTCGGTATGGTGGTGATGGCCGCGCACACGGGTTTCTCGGCTGCTTTCGGCGCGTTCATCATGGGCTCCATTCTTGCCGAGACGGTAGAGGCGGAGAGCATAGAGCGCCTGGTGAAGCCGGTCAAGGACTTGTTCGGCGCCATCTTCTTCGTATCGGTCGGCATGATGGTAGACCCGGCCATGATTGTGGAGTATGCGGGACCTATTGTCGTGATTACTCTGGCGGTCATCCTCGGACAATCCCTTTTCGGAACGCTGGGCGTGCTGCTGGCAGGGCAACCGCTGAAGACGGCTATGCAATGCGGTTTCAGTCTGACGCAAATCGGTGAGTTTGCCTTTATTATAGCTTCGCTGGGCGTGTCGCTGCATGTCACCAGCCATTTCTTGTATCCTATTGTGGTGGCGGTGTCTGTCATCACTACCTTCCTTACTCCTTATATGATTCGTTTGGCAGGCCCCGCTTCCAATCTTGTGGATACGCATTTGCCGGAAAAATGGAGAAAGTTCTTGACCCGCTATGCTTCAGGTTCGCAGACCATGAACCACGAGAGTCTGTGGAAGAAACTGATATTTGCGCTGGTCAGGATTACGGTGGTGTATTCCATCATTTGCGTGGCGGTGATAGCTTTGGCGTTCCGTTTTCTGGTGCCTTTCGTGCACGACAGTCTGCCCGGGGTATGGGGCTCTCTGTTGGCTGCCTTTATCATCATTCTGTGTATAGCTCCGTTCCTGCGTGCCATCATGATTAAAAAGAACCACTCGGAAGAGTTCGTGACTTTATGGAAGGATAACCGTGGAAACCGGGCACCGTTGGTGGCCACCATTGTACTGCGTCTGCTGCTGGGCGTTTCGTTCGTCATGTTCGTAATAGCCGGTTTGTTCAAGATGTCCGTCGGTCTGGTGTTTGGAGTGGCGGTGCTGCTGGTGACCCTGATGATACTCTCCCGCCAGTTGAAGAAGCAGTCCATCATGATAGAGAGGACATTCTTCCAGAATCTGCGGTACCGCGACATGCGTGCCGAGTATATGGGAGAGAAGAAACCGGAGTATGCGGGACGTCTGCTGTCGCGCGACCTGCACCTGACGGATTTTGAAATCCCCGGCGAGTCGGCATGGGTGGGCAGGACATTGGCGGAGCTGAATTTTGGAAAGAAATACGGTATCCATGTGGTCTCTATCCTTCGGGGCAAGAAACGGATTAATATTCCCGGAGCGTCTGTCCGCCTTTTCCCGCAGGACAAGATACAAGTAATTGCCACGGATGAGGAATTGAACATCTTCGGCCAGGAGATGGATAAGGTGTCTGCCATGAATGCGGATGTGATAGAGAAGAGTGAGATGATTCTACGCCAGTTCTGTGTGGACGGGCAGTCCCCTTTCCTGAACAAGACCCTGAAAGAAGCAGGGATACGCGAGAAATATCACTGCCTGATTGCCGGTGTGGAGCGGGGAGGGGAGACCTTGCATGCTCCCGACCCGCATGAACCTTTTGTGGAGGGAGATGTGGTATGGATTGTAGGCGAGAGTGCCGATGTGTACAAGCTGGTCGGCTGGAAATGTGAAGGTTTCGACATGGGGTAAGGTCTACCCCATGAACGCTAATCAGAGTTTGTTCAGTATTTTGTCCATTACCCAGTTGGTCAGAGTGGCGCTTTCGCCGTCACAGCCGCAGACTGACTTGCCCAGCAGGTGGTCTACCACTGCCTGTATAAGCGGTTGTTGGACGTAGGTGGGATTTTCGACAATGATTTCCTCACGCCCTCTTTCTGTGTGCAGCGCAATGGGGTCATAGGTGAATACGGAGAAACAAATCATGCCTTTGTCTCCAATGATTTCTATACGGTCTTCGCGGGCGGATTCGTGGGCGACAAAACACCAGGAGCCGCTGCCTACTAGTCCGCTGTCAAACTGGAAACATGCGCTTAGAGTGTCTTCGGCAGGATATAGTCTGCCACGGTTGCTCTTGTAGCCGCTGGCTTCGAGGATACATCCGAAGATTTCCTGCAGCAAGTCTATCTGGTGGGGCGCAAGGTCATAGAAGTATCCTCCGCCAGCAATGTCCGGTTGCACGCGCCACGGTAGGTTTTCCTTGTTATGGTCGAGGTCGCGGGGAGGCTGGGCGAAGCGGATTTGAATGTTGATGACATTGCCAATATGTCCCTCCTCTACCAGTGACTTTACCTTCAGGAAGTAGGGCAGATAGCGGCGGTAATACGCGACAAAACATGGAACACCCGTTTCTTGGGAAATGCGGTTGATGCGGCAGCACTCTTCGTAGGTAACGGCCATCGGCTTCTCTATGTAGACCGGTTTACCTGCCTTCATGGACATGATGGCGTACGTAGCATGTGAAGAAGGAGGAGTGGCAATGTACACGGCGTTCACCTCTTCGTCGTCAATCAGCTCCTGGGCATCGTCGTACCATTTAGGAATCCCTCTTTCCTTGGCGTAGGTCTTGGCCTTGTCACCATTTCGGCTCATGACGGCCACTACTTCGGAGTTCTCTATTTTCTGGAATGCCGGTCCGCTTTTGTATTTGGTCACTTCTCCGCAACCGATGAATCCCCATTTAATTATTCTCTCGCTCATAATCTTTCCCTTATTTTACTCTTCCTCAAAATCGAATTCAAAGTCGAAATCATCCAGAAATTCCGGTTCTGTAAATTCTTCCAGACTCCGGCGGTCTTTTTTCGTTGGCCGTCCGGTACCTTTGGCACGGTTGACGAAACCGCTGACACGGCTCATCTCCAGCAGTTCATACTGTTCCGGAGTCGTTACATTCTCCATCATTTCGGCCACTAACTTTGCGCCGACACGCTTTTCGATGGGCTGCAGAACTTTGAAGGAATAGGTGACGGGGGGCTTGCGCACCTGGATGACGTCTCCCGGTTTCACTGTACGGGCAGCCTTTGCCAGTGCGCCATTGATGCTGATGCGTCCTTTTTTGCAGGCTTCGGCGGCTATGGTACGTGTCTTGAAGATGCGTACGGCCCACATCCATTTGTCAATTCTGGCTTCGTTCATTTCTTGTTATATTGATTCATGGTGATATCTATTCCCGCCAGACAGAAACTTTTGATGATTTCTCCGGCTGTTTCCAATCTCTCGCCCATTGTTTTCCAATCTTCATCGGTAAAATGTCCCAGCACATAGTCAATCTGCCCACCACGGGGAAAGTCATTGCCGATGCCGAAACGCAGGCGTGCATAATTCTGGGTGCCCAGCGTTGATGCAATATGCTTAAGGCCGTTATGTCCCGCATCGCTTCCCTTACCTTTCAGGCGCAGTGTGCCGAAAGGCAGTGCCAGGTCATCTACCACTACCAACACATTCTCCAATGGAATGTTTTCTTTTTGCATCCAGTAGCGCACGGCGTTGCCGCTGAGATTCATAAAGGTGGAAGGCTTCAGCAGTAACAGTTGGCGTCCCTTGACTGACAGTGTTGTGGTGAAACCATAACGTCCGTCGGTAAAAGTGGCACCCGCTGCTTTGGCCAGAGCATCTACTGCCATGAATCCGATGTTATGGCGGGTTTCGTGATATTCGGGGCCGATATTGCCCAATCCTACAATTAAATATTTCATAGTCAGTGCTTCCTGTTTATGAGGGTGTTAAAACTAGTATTCACCACAGATTACACAGATTAACACAGAATGAATTTAATGTACCGATAATCAAAGATGTCTATCTGTGCAAATCTGTGTAATCTGTGGTGAATTATACACTCTCGTGAGCCGTAAAAAGAACGCGGATTATCGCAACTTTCCGCGGAAATCAGTATGAAATCTGCGTTGGCTGCGTTAATCCGCGTTCCCGAATATTTAGTCTTTCTTGAAAAGAATCGATTAGTTGCCTGCAGCAGCAGCGGCACCTCTTGCAGCACGAGTCAGCTTAACGGCGCATACAACAGCTTCTTTGGCATTCAGCAATTCCAATCCTTCATATTGCAATTCGCCAACTTTAACAGTCTTACCAAGTCCCAAGTGGGCAACGTTGATAATCAGTCTTTCAGGAATTACGTTATACAAAGCTCTTACTTTCAGCTTACGCATCTGGAGTACCAGCTTACCACCGGCCTTAACACCTTCTGCCAAACCTTCCATCTGTACCGGAACTTCCATAACGATAGGCTTAGCCTCGTCAATTTGATAGAAGTCAACGTGCAGGATAGTATCCTTTACGGGGTGGAATTGGATATCTTTCATGATAGCGTTTACTTTCTTGCCATCAATCACCAAGTCAACTACGTAGATGTGCGGAGTGTAAACCAAGTTACGCAGACCCTCTGCAGGTACAGTGAAGTGAACATTTTCACCTGCACCATAAAGTACGCAAGGTACACCGTTGTTTTTACGAATAGCTTTCAAAGCTCTTGCTTGTTCCGAAGAACGTTCTGCAATAGTTCTTGCAGTTCCTTTTACTTCAATTGATTTCATTTTAAAAATTTTTGTGTTACTCTAAATTAAGTAAATTTTTTGCTTAATTCACCATCACACGATGTGGCTTGCCACACGATGTTGCAAAAAAGCGGTGCAAAAGTACAGCTTCTTTTTGAATTATCAAAAGGTTATAACTTAAAATTCAATGTCTATCTTGATTTCTCCTTCCAATGAAGACGCTTTTTCCTCTTTCGGCAGTTCTTCTTTTCCCGTTTCGGGACTTTCAGCCTCTTCGTCAGTGGTATGTCTTGTATAGCAGCCTTGCTGTTCCTGGATGAAGCCGATGGCTTGCTGAAGTCCGTTCATGAACTTTTCAAAATCCTCTTTGTATAGAAAGATTTTGTGCTTTTCGAAACTTACCTGCGAGTCGTCTCCTTCGCCCATCACAATCTTCTTGCTTTCCGTGATGGCGAGAAACATTTCGTCTTTTCTGTTTTTCTTGACGTCTAAATAGTAGATGCGCTTACCTGCTTTGATGGATTGGGAGAATACAATCTCCTTGTCATTCATGTCCGCTGCGTTTTTCTTCTTAAAGTCTTCCATATTATAATAGGTCTCAATTTTGATATTATCACCTTAAAACTCGTATCTCGTAGCTTTTAGCTCTTTATCGGGCTCAAAATTGACGATTTTTTTTAAACTGTCAAAAGAAAAAGACCGGATAATCAATATCTGCATTAAAAAATGTGATTTATTTATGTAAACTCATTAAAAATGCCTACTTTTGCGCCTTGTTAAAACACTAGTATTTACTTTAGAATTATGATCAACAGAGTTCTTATTCGTCTTAAGATTATACAGATTGTATATGCTTATTATCAGAATGGCAGTAAAAATTTAGACTCAGCGGAGAAAGAATTGTTCTTTAGCCTTTCAAAGGCATACGACCTCTACAACTACCTGCTGATGCTGATGATAGCTTTGACGAACTACGCACAAAAACGTATTGATGCGGCAAAAGCTAAGCTGGCTCCCACTGCCGAGGAGCTGTATCCCAACATGAAATTTGTGGAAAACAAGTTCATAGCCCAGTTGGAAGTGAACAAACAATTGACGGAATTCATTGCCAACCAAAAGCGCACGTGGGCCAATGATGAAGACTTTGTCAAGGGATTGTATGAGAAAATTGTGGAATCAGATATATATAAGGAATATATGGCTTCTTCGGACAATTCTTACGAATACGACCGTGAATTGTGGAGAAAGCTGTATAAGACTTTTGTCTTCAACAACGAAGCCTTGGACAATGTGCTCGAAGACCAGAGCCTCTACTGGAATGACGACAAGGAGATTGTGGATACTTTCGTACTGAAAACCATCAAGCGCTTTGAAGAGAAGAATGGTGCCAATCAGGAACTTCTACCAGAGTTCAAGGATGAGGAAGACCAGGAATTTGCACGCCGTTTGTTCCGCCGTGCCATCTTGAACTGTGACTATTACCGTCACCTCATCAGCGAGAATACGCGTAATTGGGACTTGGACCGTGTAGCCTTTATGGATGTTGTAATCATGCAGTGTGCCTTGGCCGAAATATTAAGTTTCCCGAACATTCCGGTGAGTGTTTCGTTGAACGAATATGTCGATATTGCCAAAGTTTACAGCACGGCCAAAAGTGGCAGCTTCGTGAACGGTACATTGGATGGAATAGTTAATCAATTAAAAAAAGAAGGTAAGTTAACGAAAAACTAATACCTTTGTTTAATAATAGAAACCAAAACTGAGTATTTATGAACTTAATGACTGTATTCTTCCTGCAGGCTCCCGCTGCAGGCCCTGCCGGTGGTGGTAGCATGATGTGGATTATGCTGATAGCCATGTTCGTTATTATGTATTTCTTTATGATTCGTCCTCAAAACAAGAAGCAAAAGGAAATAGCAAACTTCCGTAAATCGCTTCAAGTGAATCAGAAAGTAATCACAGCTGGTGGTATCCATGGTGTTATCAAGGAAATCAACGACAATGATGTGGTGCTTGAAATCGCTTCTAACGTTAAGATTCGTATAGACAAGAATTCTATTTTTGCTGCAGCTGCTGATGCGAACAGCAGTCAGGCATCTAAATAATAGAAATGTGAGCCTATGTTTGAACGTAGGAACATACAACGTACATATCTGAAGATATCAAGAGAAGTGAAGGACTTTCTGCTTAGCGATAAAAGCAGGGAGTTCTTCATTTTTTTGTTTTTTTTCTTTGTAGCCGGTGGCTTCTGGCTCTTGCAGACCTTGAACAACGACTATGAGGCGGACTTTTCTATACCGGTGCGGCTGAAGGGAGTGCCCAATAATGTGGTGATTACCTCTGAACCTGCTTCAGAACTCCGTATCAAGGTAAAGGATAAGGGAACGGTACTGCTCAACTATATGTTGGGAAAGAGCTTTTATCCCGTTATTCTCGATTATGCCGATTATAAGGGCGTGGATAATCAAGTAAGGATATATCCCTCGCAGTTTGAAAAGAAAGTGCTGAACCAGCTGAATGCCTCTACCCGCCTGCTTTCCATGAAGCCGGATACATTGGAGTACATCTATTCGACGGGAGCCTCCAAACTGGTGCCGGTGAAGCTGCGCGGCACGCTGAGTGCCGGACGTGAGTATTATCTTTCGGATACGATATTCAGTCCCGATTCCGTATTGGTGTATGCGCCGCAAGGCGTGCTGGATACGATTGCTGTTGCCTATACGCAACCGGTGAAGCTGGAAGATATATCGGATACCTTGAGGCAGCAAGTCCCCCTGCGTATCCAGAAAGGTGTGAAGTTTGTGCCTTCTTCCATTGAGATGATGCTTCCGGTGGATATTTATACGGAAAAGACAGTGGAGGTGCCGTTGCGTGGCGTTAACTTTCCTGCCGACAAGGTGCTGCGCGCTTTCCCTTCCAAGGTGCAGGTCACGTTTCAGGTTGGTCTGAGTCATTTCAGGCAGATTAACGCTGATGATTTTCATATTTACGTGTCCTATGAGGAACTGCTCCGTCTGGGTTCCGACAAGTATACGGTAAAGATTAAGAATCTGCCGAAAGGGGTGAGCCAGGTACGCTTCAATCCGGCACAAGTGGATTTTCTGATAGAGCAAGTTTCTCCTGATTATGGCGATTAAGATAGGTATAACCGGTGGTATCGGTAGCGGAAAGAGTACGGTATCCCGGCTGCTGGAGGTATTGGGTGTTCCCGTCTATATCTCGGATTTGGAAACGAAGAGGTTGATGGTTTCCGACTCATTTATCCGCGAGGAACTGTCAGCTTTGCTTGGTGCGGAAGTGTATGCCGGTGGCACGCTGAACAAGCCTTTGTTGGCGTCTTATCTTTTCGGCAGTCCGGAGCATGCCAAAGAAATCAACTGTATTGTGCATCCTCGTGTAAAGGAGGATTTCAGGCGGTGGACACAATGCCGCACCGCTTTTCCCATTGTCGGTATAGAATCGGCCATTCTGGTCGAAGCGGGGTTTGCGGGTGAAGTGGATGCTATTGTTATGGTCTATGCGCCCGAAGAGGTGCGCATTTTACGTGCCGTCCGGCGGGATGCTTCCTCGCGCGAATTGATAGAAAAGCGTATCCGTAGCCAGATGAATGACGAAGAAAAGCGTAAATATGCAGATTTTGTCATTGTAAATGATGGCGAAACCCCATTGATTCCGCAAGTTTTAGAGCTAATCGGTTCGCTATCTGAAAAAATGCACTATCTGTTACGCAAATAGGCATCTCCTTAACAATAAAAATAAGCAAGCTTATTTTGTATTGTCTTCGGCTTACATTATCTTTGCCCCCCGAAAAAAATAACTACTAATCATCAAAACAGAATATATTATGTTGAAGACTATTTTGTCCATTTCCGGTAAACCGGGATTGTATAAGCTTGTTTCTCAGGGAAAAAATATGTTGATTGTAGAGTCGCTTGCAGACAAGAAACGTTTCCCTGCCTATGGTAATGAGAAGATTACTTCTTTGGGCGATATCGCCATGTATACAGATACGGAAGATGTTCCTTTGAAGGAAGTGTTTCTTTCCATGAAGAAAAAGGAAAATGGTGCTGCCGTAGTGCTGGATTTGAAGAAAGCTACTGCTGACGACTTGCGTGCTTACCTGGCAGAGGTATTGCCTACCTTCGATCGCGACCGCGTATATCCGTCCGACATCAAGAAATTGATTGTTTGGTATAATTTGCTGGTGGCAAGCGGTATGACGGATTTTGAAGAAACTCCTGCGGCAGAAACGAAGGAGGAAAGCAAGGCCGAGTAATCGGAGAAGGATTGAAATACAAAATAAAAGAGGCGATTCTCAATAGTCGGGAATCGCCTCTTTTATTGGGGGATACGGATTGCTTTTAATTTCTGAAAACCAGTCCGTCGTCAGTGGTATTGGCATCCACTGTAATAGGCTTGCTGCGGTCTACTTCCTGAGCCAGCAGCTTCTTCGACAAGTCGTTCAGCAAATAGTGCTGGATGGCACGTTTCACCGGACGGGCGCCGAATTCAGGGTCATACCCTGCATTGGCAAGGAAGTCTATGGCGGCATTTGTCAGAACAAGTTCCACACCGTTACCGGAAAGCATCTTCTGCACACTCTTGATTTGGAGCACCACAATTTGCTTGATTTCGGGCTCTGTCAGTGGCAGGAACATGATGGTCTCGTCGATACGGTTCAGGAATTCCGGGCGGATGGTCTTTTTCAGCATATTCATCACTTCCTTCTTGGTTTCCTCTACGATTTGCTCCTTATTGCTACTGTTTAGTTTCTCCATCTGGCTTTGGATATAGCCGCTGCCCATGTTGGAGGTCATGATGATAATCGTATTCTTGAAGTTGACCGTACGCCCTTTGTTGTCCGTCAGACGTCCGTCATCCAGCACTTGCAGCAAGATGTTGAATACGTCCGGATGCGCTTTCTCGATTTCGTCGAATAGGACGACAGAATACGGTTTCCGCCTTACGGCTTCTGTCAGTTGTCCACCTTCATCGTAGCCCACATATCCCGGAGGCGCTCCTACCAGACGGGAAACGCTGTGTTTCTCCTGATACTCGCTCATGTCGATACGGGTCATCATCGTCTCGTCGTCAAAGAGGAACTCCGCCAGCGCCTTTGCCAATTCCGTCTTACCTACACCGGTGGTTCCCAGGAAAAGGAATGAGCCGATAGGACGTTTCGGGTCTTGCAGTCCGGCACGGCTGCGTCGTACGGCATCGGATACGGCCTCGATGGCTTCGTCCTGCCCGATAACCCGCTGGTGCAGTTCCGCCTCCAGATGCAACAGTTTGTCCTTTTCGCTTTGCAGCATCTTGCTTACCGGTATGCCGGTCCAGCGGGATACTACGTCGGCGATGTCTTCAGCGTCCACTTCCTCTTTAATCATGGCCTTGTCGCCCTGCATCTCGTGCAGTTTTTGCTGCGTTTCTTCAATCTCCTGGTTCAGCGCTTGCAGTTTGCCGTAGCGTATTTCGGCCACCCGGCCATAGTCGCCTTCCCGTTCAGCCTTGTCGGCCTCGAACTTCAGGTTCTCTATTTCCACCTTATTCTGCTGGATTTTGTTGACAAGGGTCTTTTCACTTTGCCATTTCGCCTTGTACGAGTTTTCCTGCTCCTTCAGCTCGGCAAGTTCTTTGCCGATTTGTTCCAGCTTGGGCTTGTCGTTTTCGCGCTTGATGGCTTCACGTTCAATCTCCAGCTGCTTTATCTTACGCGAAATCTCGTCCAGCTCTTCCGGTACGGAATCGACCTCCATACGCAGCTTGGCGGCGGCTTCGTCCATCAGGTCGATAGCCTTGTCCGGCAAGAAACGGTCGGTGATGTAACGGTTGCTCAACTCTACGGCGGCGATGATGGCATCGTCCTTAATCCGTACGTGGTGATGGTTCTCATAACGTTCCTTCAGACCACGCAGAATGGAGATGGTGCTCAGCGTGTCCGGTTCGTTCACCATGACAATCTGGAAGCGGCGCTCCAACGCTTTGTCCTTTTCGAAATACTTCTGATATTCATCGAGGGTAGTGGCCCCGATGCTCCTCAGTTCACCGCGTGCCAAGGCGGGTTTCAAGATGTTGGCGGCATCCATGGCACCTTCGCCCTTGCCGGCACCCACCAAGGTATGGATTTCATCAATGAAGAGGATAATGTCTCCTTCCGACTTCTTCACTTCGTTGATAACGGCCTTCAGACGTTCTTCAAATTCGCCTTTGTACTTGGCGCCGGCCACCAGTGCACCCATATCCAGGGAGTAGACTTGTTTGTTCTTCAAGTTCTCGGGGACGTCTCCACGCAAGATACGGTGGGCAAGTCCCTCTACGATGGCCGTTTTACCGGTACCCGGTTCACCGATAAGAATCGGGTTGTTCTTGGTACGCCGGCTCAGAATCTGCAGGACACGCCGTATCTCTTCGTCACGGCCGATGACGGGATCCAGTTTGCCGCTGCGGGCTGCTTCGTTCAGATTGATGGCATACTTTTCCAATGACTGGTAAGTGTCTTCGCTGGATTGTGAAGTTACTTTTTCTCCTTTTCGCAGTTCGTTGATGGCTTCCCGCAGTTCGCGTTCCGTCATCCCGGCATCTTTCAGAATGGTGGATGCAGTGCTTTTCACATTCAGCAAAGCCAGCAGTACCGGTTCCAGGGAGACGAATTCATCACCCATTTCCTTGGAATATTGGGTGGCCTTCTGGAACACTTCGTTCGTTTCACGGCTCAGGTATGGCTCTCCGCCGGATACCTTGGGCAGAGAATCAATTTGCTTGTCCAGTACAAGTGCTATCTGCTGACCGTTCATGCCCAGCTTCTGGAAGATGAAGTTGGTGACATTTTCACCCACTTTCATCACGCTTTGAAGCACATGCACGGGCTCGATGGCTTGCTGTCCACGGCTTTGTACCAGGTTCACAGCCTCCTGCACCGCTTCTTGCGCTTTAATGGTAAAGTTGTTAAAGTTCATATTTTGTTCTCCTTTCTATTTTATCAGTTTCATAACACTTGGGAAGGCGCAAAAGATTTGCCATTGGCACATTTCGGACAAATTGTCTGCATATAAAATATGTAAAATGACAAATTGTCTGTAAATCAGTCGTTTTGTTTCTTTCTACTTCTTTAGATAAGAAGTTGGAGCAAAGTTCCTTTTCGTATTAAACTCTATTGGTTAAAGAGAAGGGCAAATAAGGATGTCATGCATGAGATGTGCATCTCATGTAGTACGAGGTGTACATCTCATGTAGTACGAGATGCACATCTTATGTAGTGAGGGCCTATATGTTTTAGTAGCTAACTCGCTCTAAATTGGACTTTGATTGAAAATCAAGAAGTTGGGCGTTTGCCTATATTATATAGGTAACAATATGGAAACGAGCGGACTTCTGCTCGTTTCTGTATTTTGCAATATGCAAAGAACGCCTCAATTCGGGGACAAAGATACGATATTTTTCTAAATATCCAATGATTTACAAGAGGAATTTTATGGAAATTAGAACTTTTGCGTAAAATCTGATGCTTACCAACACAATATGCATCCAAAAACAAACAGCAGGTATTCGGATATAGTTTATCCGAATACCTGTTGCCATAACGTTTTATTGCTGACGATGATTCTGACATCGGCTTTCATGTACTGTTGCAATATTGGGGTATTTTGTCCCTGTGTGCTCACAGTGGCTGTAGCCATAAAATAGTTGCCATCTTCCCTATGTATGAGTTTGGCATTATGGCTTATGATGTTGCAGTTATAAGATGCATTGTCGTTGCCCTCGAAAGAAACATGAGCTGTCCTTGGCTCATCGAAAAGATGCAAATACTAAAAAAAATCTTAAAACATTCTTTATCCCCGATTAAATATCGTACCTTTGCAACCGAAAGAGTTCTTTGAATGGTTATGCAAATCACAGCAGGATGCTACATTCTGTATATTTCTAATTCGTAACCTCTTCTTTTTATGAGATAAAAACTTATCTCATTCTCAATTACTTATAAAAAATAAGTACTTTCGATGAAAAAACTCTTCAATATTTAGACTTACTGACATAGGGCTGTCATAGAAGACGCTATCTTTGTATCAAAAAGTATTATACTTAATATTATAGAATATGAAAAGATTATTTTTATGCTCATCATTTGCTGATGTTGCTAATCTATTTGTCGATTGTGCCAAAGAAGATTTGCAAGGGAAAATTATAGCTTTTATACCAACTGCAAGCCTTACAGAACCAATACGATTCTATGTAAAAAAGGGGAAAAAGGCTTTAGAAGAAGCAGGAATGATTGTTGAAGAAGTCGAGATTACCCAACTGCCCAAAGAGGAAATATCTTCAATATTACATAAATGCGATTATATCTACATAACAGGTGGAAATACATTTTTCCTTT
The DNA here is from genome assembly GCF_003603395.1 of Bacteroides sp. AM44-19. Lineage (NCBI taxonomy): Bacteria > Pseudomonadati > Bacteroidota > Bacteroidia > Bacteroidales > Bacteroidaceae > Bacteroides > Bacteroides sp. AM44-19. The sequence goes on from NZ_QTNB01000028.1 coordinate 18,437, forward strand.
TGCAAGAGTTAAAAAGAAAAGGTGTTGATAAAATTATATCTAAACAAGTGAAATTGGGTAAACTGTATATTGGGGAATCTGCCGGAGCAATAATAGCCTCTCCCGATGCAGAATATATGAGAAGTGTGAATTTTGATCCAATAGAAAAGGCTCCTGAATTGAAAGACTGTACTTCTTTAGATTTGGTCGATTTTTATACGATTCCCCATTATGGAAATTTTCCATTCAAGAAAAAAGGTGAAAAGATAGTTCAACTATATAATGAGAAGTTGCAGCTTATTCCTATAAGTAATAAACAAGCTGTTATTATTGAAGATTCAAATATTCAAATTAAAGATGCAAAATGAATAGAATAGACCGTATTTCTGCTATATTGATTCAGTTACAATCGCACTCGTTAGTGAAAGCACAGCAAATTTCAGAACGTTTTGTAGCATAGACGAGATGCCAAGAAAGCATATCAAAGCAGAATGCAGCAACTAGAACGGTTGGCAATTCGTTACCTCAAAATCGGACAATCCTCCCAATGTCCTTATTATAAAGGGATAAAGATTATATTCCAAAATTACACTAAATAAATGAGAGGGGAATGTATTAAGTTTATTTCCCTCTCATTTAGTTTAGTTAGTTTCCAGAAACTTTATTTTGAGCTTTTCATAGCACGTTTTATGCGATTTGATTCTTGCAAAAGCTTATTGGCTATACTATCTTTATAAGTAGCCATTTCAACCATTTCATGATGATGGCGAATAGAATCCTCGTAGGCAGCAACACAATTTCTTACATCATCTATAACTTTCTCATCTCGGCAAACTGAAAAATGCTTTTCGATGTAACTAACATTCGGGTCATCGGATGGAAGCACCATCTTCAATGCCCTATACTTCAAATCAGCCTCCTCCCAATCTTGATGCGCTCGCCATTGGTTGAGGTTGCCCCAAATGGAGATAACAAGAGATAGGACCAAGCCTCCGATGAAAAGAAGAACATACTTTGAAGTAGGCTCAAAGCGATGGGTTACAACTTTCTTTTGAGGTGAATTGTTCATCACTTCAAGTTTGTCTTGCAATGCCTTCGAGGAAACATCATTCTCTTGTCTCATCTGCTTGACAGCATCAACCAAGAGCTTGCTTCGCTGCTCATTTTTGCCGAGTTCAGCCTTGATAAGGTCAACAAAAACAACAATGGCATCTCTTAATTTGGATATTTTACCTCTGACTTCCTCTTCCTTGCCAAACATAGCAATGATTGATTTCTCCAACTTGGTTGTGTCATTACTTGCAGGAACGGTTTCCGCTCCTGCGTACTTTGGTGAAGCAGAAAGTTCATCGACTTTCTGCTCCAATCTCTCAACTGTGCCGTAGATGGCTTCCAATAGTTCTTCTTTCATCTTTCTTTTGTTGTTTGAATGGTTTGTAACTTGCATCAAAGGCTAAAGCCCTTTCTGCGTTTCTTCTTTTTCTTCTTGGCTGATTCATCCTCTGGGAAAGACTCAAAGGTCTGAGCGTTGGCAGGAGCAAAAAGTCCTATGGAAGAAATACCGTCCCAAGGGTCTTGACTGCTCTCCGATATGGATGACTCCTGGTTGTTCTTGTGATTGCCTTGCTCGTATTGCTGAGCAGATTTGGCTCTTGCTGATAAAAGGTTCTCCTTTCCCTCTAATCTCGCATTCAGTTTGCCAAAGCTATAGTCTCGGCTAATCTGCGTACCCTTGAAGCTATATCCATCCTTGCAGAAACGGATGCCTTGAACCTTGGTTCGCTCCTTATCCTTATAGACAAACTCTAAGTGAACACCTCGTTTTGCAAGTTCACTTTTGAACTCGTCCCAGCTATCTTGTAGCTAACACTTGAAAAGGGACCCGGGTAGCATTTGAAACGTGTACCACC
>NZ_QTNB01000029.1:0-16687 GCF_003603395.1 Bacteroides sp. AM44-19
GGTGGTACACGTTTCAAATGCTACCCGGGTCCCTTTTCAAGTGTTAGCTACAACTATGACATGGTTACCAAAATTTTATTGGCTTATACCCATATATTCTTAACCCAAACTCATACCACTATGTATAAATCTTGATTGGAATCAGTCATAAATAAACATAAACCCAACCTTGACCAATAGTAAAATTAAAATCAGAACTGGGATAGTCGTTGATATAATTTACAACTTCTTTATTTCAGCCCATGAGAGGGTGGTGGACAATCGATACCCCACATCTTATTTTGTCTGTTTCCCATTTTCAAGATCAATACACCTTCATTTATCAAATCCTCATGTGCAAACCAGGCATGATTCAATTCTTTGCCATTGAGAGTGGCCGACTGGATGTATTTATTTTCATCTGACACCCCCTCTGCTATAATTGTGAAAAACTTGTTGTTATGTAACTTGATACGGACCTCACTGAACATCGGACTGCCAATGGTATAAATAGGCAGTCCCGGAGTGACAGGATAAAAACCGAGAGAAGAAAAGACAACAAAGGCTGACATGCCCCCTCCATCTTCATCCCCAGGAATGCCCATCAAATCATTGCGAAACCACATCTTTAACAACTGGCGGATACGCTTCTGAGTTTTCCAAGGCTGACCAGCATAACAATAAAGATAAGGAATATGCAGAGACGGCTCATTCGCCATGGAGAATTGTCCCACATTGCCAGTATGATCGGGTAATTGAGAATAGAAATCAAATTTACTTTTTCCCAAAGACTCATTGAACATCTGATCCAAATTGGCAACAAACTGTTCCTTGCCATTCATCAGTTCAATAAGGTCGGCAATATTATGCGGCACATCCCAACGATACACCCAACCATTATTTTCTCCATAATACTCACGGGCACCCTGACCACCAGAAAAGCGGTAATCAAATGGGCTAATCCACTTGCCATTTTTATCCTTTGGATGGAAAAAGCACGTTTCCTTGTTGTAAATATGGCGATAATTAAACGAACGACAACGATAGTAGGCAGCTTCTTCATCCTTATTTAGCATTTCAGCGATGCGTGACAGACACCATTCGTCATACGCCGTTCCGAGTGTCACGGCTACAGATTGACGTTTTTCGAAGGAATGTACATTCGGATCAGTTTCCTTTTCATCAGGCTGCAAAGCAGGGATATACCCCTTTTCTTTATAAAACAGATCAATCCAGCCACAGGTTGCTGCTGACCAAGGAGCCAATGTCTTCTCTTCAATAGCACGTTTGCACACATTGTATGCTTTGGTTAAATCAAACTTGATTCCTTTGGCAGCCGCATCTGCAATCGTAGCCACTCCATGATTAGAATTCATTCGTCGAGAATCTCCTGTAATTTCCGGGAAAGTAGGCATCCACATCGTTCCCATCTGTTCTGCCATACGCAAATAGGACCGAATGATGTCCAACTCCGTATTTTGATCGATAAGTACACGTAATGGATGGGCTGCACGATATGTGTCCCATATCCAATCATCTGTATAGAAAGGCAAACCATAATCATTATGTACCCGATGATCGAACGCGCTGAAATAGCGCCCGTCTTCGCTGATACAGACTGGGCGTTCAAATACCCTGTACAAAGAAGTATAAAATACCCGCTTACTGTCAGTATCTCCTCCCTTAACGTCTATCTTGCCCAAGGAAGCATTCCAGATATTCCGCCCTTTATCAGCCAGTGCCACCACATCATAACCGGACAATTCACGTTCCATGTTTTTGCGAGCTTGTTCTTCACTGATAAATGAAATACCGTATCTTACACGCACATACTCAGTTTGTTTTGCAAAGGCCAACACCGCACACGCATTGTGACCTTCTGCAGTCGTCGTACGGCTCAATTTCCCATCCACCAGCATGTCTGATTGTACTGGCATCTGCTCAGTTTCCAAATACAGATAGACTCGAGTGTTGTTATCCAAATGCTGGTAACCACTGATATGGTTTTCCGCTACCTGAACTTTTCCGTGCCGGGAATTCACAATGAGATAAGCCGGTTTGTCCGTTTGGGTAAAGCGGAGTTGGTATAAAGCCGATTGACGTGAAGGCGCATACTTGACCTCAATTTGTTCTTCATCCAAAAACACTTCGTAATAGTAGGGCTTGACGTTCTCATGGTCATAGCTATAGTTTACGACCGGCTGTAACGGCTCTCCTTGGCAAGGACTAAGGTTAAAGGCCGAAGTGCCCCGATGGCTGGTAATGATGAGCGGCAATCCATGTAATTGACTACCTGTATAATCACTCCGTTCGGGATATACACGCAACATGCTGTTGGGCAAATGAATCGTAGGATAAGTGGGTACTAGTAAATGGCTGATGTTGCCCATATAAGGGTTGACATAGTCAACGGGAGTCAAGTTATGTTCTTTATTCGATCCCTGAGAGAGGGCGTACCCTGCGAATAAAAAAACAAACACAACACACAAAAAGTATAAATGTTTCATTTTCTTACAGAACTAAGGATTGTATTTGGGCTACAAAAACAGCAGCCATACGGTTTTGAATATAACAGTCTTTACCCCGGTTGGGATGCCATCCATACTCAACCCCATCAATACACTCTGTGTCATCGGCAAAGAGAGTGCTCGTTTGTCGGTGTGTTTCTGGATGCTCAACGGTCTTTGAAAAGCCAATCTGTTCATCAAATTTTACCAGTGGAAAGCCCCATTTGTCGGAGAGTTTCCTGATAGATTCATTATACACCACGCGTGCATCGTGCCAATGGGTACAAAGCAGAATCACAGCCGGCTTCCCCCCTTTCACACCGTAATACTTCGAACCTTTGTCAAATTGAAGTTGATAACAATCGGATATGTATTTCTTGATTACATAATCAAAAGCGGCCGCATAGTTGCCACGGGTAAAAGGCAAGGCATATTCGTGATAGTCCTTTTTCAGCTCATTCGGGGCATACACATCCCGGTTGTGTACCTGCATAATCACGAAGACATCCACCTCGTCCAATTCCTCACGGGAATACAAATCGCCACGTGACATTCGGTTCGCCACATCCGCAATGGCTTCTCCTCCGATGGCCCGGTTGATTCCCTTCGCACGCAACGCCTCACACCCCAACTCAAACCAACCGTTATCCACGGATGCAAAAGAAGCGCCTGACAAGAGAACGGTCAGCTTCTTCTTCTCATCAGACATTGATAAATAACCTTCTCGTACCGGAGAACATATATCCTGTGCCGGTAAAAACGAGACCCAGCAGTATAGGAGTAGTATTATAATATAAATCCTTTTCATCATAATTCATTTAAAAGATGTAACTTTCCGTCTCTAATAATCTTAAGAACCAATTCACCAAACAAGGAATTTTGCCAGGCAAACCACGAACGTGTGAACTTTTCAGGCTGATCTTTGTGAAAAGACTCATGCATAAAGCCTGTATTAGCATCCGTAGCCAACAGCATGGCAACGCACAATTTGATTTCCTCATCGTTCTCCGACGTCATGGCACGTATGATTATGCTCATGGGCCACACCATGTCCATTCCTATGTGAGGGCCACCGATGCCTTCGGCATATTTGCCCTTGAAAAAATACGGATTGTCCAGACTCAACAGATATTTTCGCGTATTCTGATAAATCCTATCCGAGGGCTTCACATCGCAGATGTAGGGCAAAGCCAGCAGACTGGGAATATTAGCATCATCCATGCAGAGCTGATTGCCGTATCCGTCTACTTCAAAAGCATAAATCTTTCCATAGGTAGGATGCTTGTGTATGGCATGTTTTTTCAACGCTTCGCCCACTTCCATATACAACACATTGCACGCACGAGCCATTGCTTTGTTTTTGTTCACCTTCAATAGGATCTCCTCCATCTGACGCAAGCTGGTCACAGCAAAAAAGTTGGAAGGAATCAGGAACGGATAAACAGTCGCGTCATCCGAAGGGCGAAAAGAAGAGGCAATCAGTCCGTTGGCACGGACCGGATTTCCATATCCATCGTTGGATAACGTGTCATACTGCCGGTCCGTCACACGTAAAAACGAATAATTACCCCGATTCTCCTTCCGTTGCTGGTCTTTGAAAACTGTCAGGATAGATTCAACCACCTGCATCCATTCCGCTGTAAAAACGCTGTCATCACCGGTTACTTTCCAATAATGATAAGCCAGACGAACAACATAACACAGCGAGTCGATTTCCCACTTTCTTTCGTGAATTCCCCCTCTCATTGGTGTCCTGTCATTTTGCCACTCCCCTTTTCCAGAGAGATCACGGTAGAACGCATTCGCATACGGATCCAGCAGAACTAATCTGAACTGTCGTAGAATCACCCCCCGAATCATTTTCCTCAACCGCTCGTCCTCATTGGCGTACATCAGATAAGGCCACACCTGGGCGGAAGAATCCCTAAGCCACATTGCCGGAATATCCCCCGTTACCACAAAAGTGTCGTCCTCCGGTTCCGATTCATAAAACACCGTCGTGTCCAATGTGTTGGGAAAACAGTTGGCAAACATCCATTTGAGCTTCTCATTTTTCAGTAGAGTGACCGTCTCCTCAATAACCCGTTCGACGACTTCTGACCGGAAAAGTCTTTTTTCCACCGGTGGACGTTTAGACGTATACATTTCAACATGATCGATCCATTGCATTTCTTGTCCCGAAGAACAAGGATGTGCAAAAAGTAGAGAACAGACCCATAAAGAGCCTATAGTGAGTAATTGTCTCTTCATCTTACAAAGCTAGTCTTACTGCAGGAACGTAATTGAATTTCGCACCGCCAATGTTAATTCTTGCGCCAATTCTAAAGTAATATTGCGTGCCGGATTTTATATTTTCATGTTTTAAGTCCAATTCCAATGTAAACTCATTGCCAAGGTACGAGTTATCCACACCTTGCTTTACCACAAACTCCTTGAGTGGTTCGCCAACATTCGGTTCACGGTGACCGTAAAGAGCCACTTCCGCCACCTCTTGGTCAACCGTCTTTTCTAGACGGAACTTAGCCACAACCTTGCTACCATTTTTTTGAATGGAAGCATTTTTAATACGGATGTAAGGCTGCACTCTGAAGTCATATACCGTATTACCTTTCACCACAACTTCTTGATCTTTGACAGACACAAAGTTACCACGCATCAGACTCATCGTATACGAACCTGCAAACATCACGTTGTTTCGATACGTACCATTGTTCTTAATTACCATGTATTGCGTTTCAGGATTCTCAAACCCATGTTCGATAAATTCGATTTGTGCCCCGTCAATAATATCCTGTTCAACCAGTTCGCCAGTTTCAATGTCTAAGATTTTGCCTTCAATGGTAGCATTCGGACCATCATAGTTGTCTATTTCCAACAAGTCGCAGGAAGTGACTGCAAACAATGTCAGCAAAGCGAAAGCCATATTTTTAATGTTACGTTTCATAGTTGCTATTGTTAAATTAGTGTTTTGGATTCTGAGTTAAACCATTGGTAGAAGTTCCAGGAATATGTCTGTAATAATGATGCGTTTGGAAAGTACAAGAGTTTGCACCCGGTACAAACTTACGCACAAAAATATACTGAGGCTTTTCCCCTCGTAAATCAATCATAGGCACCAACGCCATTTTACGGCGGTTATCGAATTCCGAATGGAAATCCCTGCGTCTAATCAAATCCCAGTAACCCTTATTTTCAAAAGCCAACTCAATTCTCCTTTCGCGCAACACATTATCAAGAGTCAAGTCAACCTCTGTAGTATGAGCTGCTCTCTTACGCAAGTCATTCAGTCCCTTCTTGGCCATATCCAGCAAATTACCATCCGTTTCACCCTTTTCAACAACCGCTTCCGCAAAGTTCAGCAAGATTTCGGCGTATCTGAAATCCATAAAGTCGGTAGTCGACTGCAACTCCTTGGTCACGGTCAGGTTCTCATTTAAGAATTTGCGCATCAAGAACCCCGTACGCGTACAGTTCGGTGTACCGTCAAAACCCGAATAATCCTTCGAGAATTGAGCACCGAATGTATAATACGTCTTACCATTATGTTCACAAGCACCCGGTGAACTCATCAAGTCACCATTCGGTTTAATCACCCCCCCCTGGATTACAATCTTCTTCCCTTTCCACACACTGTTCGGATACGTGATGCAAGCAAAAAAGCGGGCATCCTTATGCTTGAAGATTTCCTCCGGCGAATCAAAATGGCGATAAGCAACATACGGACGATAGCCTTCATTATCGCTCACCTTTCCATCTTCCGTAGTGATGATCGGAGCAGCATGCCCCGGATTGGTATAATCCTCATACAAGTCAATCAACTCAAGAATTGGATTGGTTCTACCTCTGTGAGGGAATCCTTCCGCATTCTGATTCGGATTGTTCCAGGCATCATAATCATGTGCAATCCGAGTACCCGGAGCTCCATAGCCTTTGATAAAAATAGCCTCTTCACCAGCCACATTCGGATCTGTGAAAAGCGCTCTGTAGTTAGCAATCGCTTCTTGCACACTACCTGGATGCGCTTTATACAACCCAAACCTATTGGAAGCGATGATAGCTTTAGAAGCATCTATGCAAGCCTGATAATAACGGCTGGCATCTGACTTGTCCAAACCAACAAAATTCTTATCCACCGCTTCCCCTTCCAACGGAGCCTTGTCCCAATATTTAGCTACAGAAGCTGCATGTAATGCTGCCCTTGACTTCAGAGCATACGCCGTCCACTTCGTCGCCCTGCGCTTCTCTTCACTCGGATTGTTTCTGGTTTCCGGCAACAGACGAATCGCCCTGTCACATTCCTCCATCACAAAATCCCACGTTTCTTTTTCTGTGCTACGAGGTACCTTCAAGTTATCCGTATTCGGCTCAAACTCCTGATACTTCGTAATGATGGATACCCCCCCATAACGCTTCGCCAAACCAAAATAAGTATACGCCCTTAAGAAATGGGCTTCCCCCATCAACGCATCCTTTTCCTCTACCGAAATATCCAAATTGGGAATATACGTCATCAGCAGATTGATATTTCTGTTCAAAAAATACCCCTTATTCCACCAGTCATTGGCAAATTGGTTCCAGTTGGGCCATTCCGAATGGATGGCTTCCAGCGCATATTGCGCCAACGTCAAAGAACCAGTATTCCCTCTGGCGTTAAATCCGGCAGCAGGCATATATACAAAATCTTCAATCGGTGAACCATAATAGAGATCAGCTAGAAACGACTTGATACCATTGGGATCCGACAAGACACTTTCACCCGGTATTTTATTTTTTGGTTCTAAATCCAGAAAATCAGAACAAGCTCCACATAACACGAGCAAGAACCCCACAATTACATATTTAAAATTTAACATCTTTTTCATACGTATAATATTTAGAATGAAACACTTAAGCCTACATTAAAACTCTTTGTCAAAGGATAGTTGTATCCGGCACCATAGTCACCCTCCGTCTTTTCAGGGTCAAACTGTTTCAAGAACGAGTCGGTGAATGTAAAGAGATTGTATGCATTGAAATAGAGTCTCAAATTTTCAACACCATATTTTTTAGTAAATGTTCTAGGCAATATATAACCCACTTCAAAGCTCTTCAGGCGTAAATAAGACGCTTTCATGTTCCATGCCTGACTATCGCGGTAAGAAGAACCCATTTCCTGAGAGAAACGATTAGCAGGCCATTTACCAGGCACCCAATTGGTGTTGTCAGGATCATAGGAATCCTCCAAATGCCATCTGTCAAAGAAATAAGCAGGTAAATTACCATTGTTGAAGAACATTTGGCTGAATACCTCATTGAAACGGATGTTGTACATACCAGCACCTTGGAACACCATTGTCAAATCCATATTTTTCCATTGTGCATTCAACGTAAAACCATAAAAGAGTTTCGGTGTCTTGTTTCTGAATATCGGTTTGGTATCATAACCATTGATCACACCATCACCGTTATAATCATCATAGATATAATCACCCGGCAACAACTGCGTATTTCCTCTATTGTCGCAATGAATAGCCCCATGTAAAATCTCTTCATAATTTTGGAACTGTCCGACTTTGTCGAATCCCCAAACCAAGTCATTCCAACGGTTTGTATATCCATTCTTCCAACGGTCGTAACTGCTTCGTGCAGCCGGTTTATCCACTGTGCGATGCATGGTTCTGGCAATATTCATGTTGAAAGAAGCGCTGTAAGAGAAATCATTGATGCGATTTTTGTGAGAAATGGTCAAGTCAAAACCCTGTGTACGTTCACTTTCCACATTCTCCACCGGCATTGATCCACCAAACGTATTCGGCAAGTTGCCTTCTCTGATTTTCAACTTTCCGCTCTTGTGTTTCTTATAGAAGTCAAGTTCAAAATTCAGTTTGTTTCTTAGCACAGAAAACTCGACCCCCACATTATACATCTCCGAACGCACCCACGTAAAGTCCCGATTGATCACACCCGGAGCTGCCATCGTACCCAGGAACTTGCCATCTTCAAACTCATAACCAATATTCACATTAGGTGTGAAACCCATCACGTGTTGGAATGGCGCTCCTACATTTTCACCAATGACGCCATAAGAACCACGGATTTTCAAATTATCAATAAACGAAAAATTATCTTTGATAAAGCTTTCTTCAGAGATTCTCCAGCCGGCTGATAAAGAAGGAGAGAACGCCCATCTTTTGCCGGGTGCATAACGGTAAGAGCCGTCATAACGGCAAGCATATTCAAATAAATACTTACCCATGTAGTCATAGTTAAATTTACCGATGTATGCCATAGTTGTCTCTTCATGTTCCGTACCGCTATTCGTCTGTACCCCCGATGCATAATCCATCACATCTGTCGTGTAAAAATCATATTCACGTTTCAAGTAAGAGTGTTTCTTCTCATATTTCTTCTGTTCGTAAGCAACTAATGCCGAAACATGATGTTTGTCCAGGAAGGTTCTGTCGAATGTCACCTGCGCCTGCAACACAATGCGGTCTGCATCTTCCACATTATTGGCAATACGCGGCTTGTTTTTCAACTGATAATTCAAATCGGACGAATAAATGCGATAACTCTTCCATAAATTTTTATTGAATACACTATAGCTGTCATAGGCAATGGTGCCTTTCGCCTGCAGTCCCTTCAAGAAAGGCGCATCATAAGTCAGCGAAACAGCCGACTGAAGCGATTTGTTCTTGTCCACCGTATACCCTGCATGCTTTTTCTGTGACATCACCACCGGATTTTCCTGATTGTAGATATTCGCCGGATAAGCCGGGTCATCGTTAATATACGGACGTTCGTTCGGATGACTGATGATGGTACCTTTGTACATCCATATAAAGCCATCACCACCCGGGAAATCCCTCATGCCATAACGGCCCGAAACCATCACATCCGTTGTCAGATAACGGTTCAATTTGGCAGAAACATTGCTTCTGAACGTATAGCGGTCATAACCCATATCCCCACTCTTGAAAATACCGTCTTCATCATAGTAGCTGAAACTGAGGAAGTATTTCATAATCTTATTGCCACCCTCAATAGACAAGTTATGATTATGTCTCAAACTGGCTTTTTTCATGGTTTCATTGTACCAGTCCGTGCTTTCATAACCCGGTCCGCCAGCTCTCCACTTATTTAGTTCTTCATTGGTAATACTATGCACCCCGTCTCTATAAAAAATCGCATCATCGTACATTTCCAGATATTGGGCCGCATTGGCCATGAGGGGACGGTCAGTAACCTTCTGCCAGCCCACATTACCCGAATACGTAAACTGAGGACGGTGGGATTCCCCTCTCTTCGTAGTCACCACAATCACACCATTACTGGCATTCATGCCATATACTGCAGCGGAAGCGTCCTTCAACACCGAAACACTTTCGATGTCACTAGGATTCAATTGTTGGAATTCAACGCTACCATCGCGTACAATACCATCGATGACATACAAAGGTTCTCCATAGCCGCGGATGTTAATCATAGAATTAAAAGTACCCGGCTCACCATTCTGCTGTCTTATCTGCAATCCCGGCATCTTACCCTGTAAAGATTGCGCCAGGCTGGAGCTCACAGTCGTATTGATCTCCTTGGTCTTTAACGAAGCAATACTTCCCGTCAAGTTACCTCTCTTCTGCGTACCATACCCCACAACTACCACTTCATCAACTAGATTGGCATCCTCTTCCAGCGTAATTTCGTAATAATCCTTCTTCACTCTCAGTTCCTTCTTGCCGAAACCGATGTACGAAATCGTCAGCAAGTCGTTTTCGTGCGCATTCAAAGAGAATTTACCATTCAAATCAGAAATGGTACCACCGGCACCGTTTTCCACAGCAATGGAAGCGCCGATGATAGGAACACCAGAGAGGTCTCGGATAATCCCCGAAATCCTTTTGGCACTCCTCTGCTGTCCTTTCGACACTTTGGAATCAATTTTATACAACACCACATTCTTTCCCTTAATTTTATAGCCGATATTTTCCCCTTTGAAAACCACCTTCAAGATTTCCTCAATCTTTTTATTTTTTAAAGACACCGAAATCTTTCGCTTGGGATTGAACAGATTGTAATCATAAGTAAAAAACAGATTGTTCTTTTTTTCAATGATTGATAGCACCTCCGTGATGCTTTTGTTTTTCACATCCAGTGAAATGGTAACATTTTGAGCATGCAATGCAAGTACTCCGTTAAATAGGAATAAAAATGTTAACAAAAGCACAAAACTGCAAGAGTTCCTATTCCATCTACTAAAAAAAGTTACGCATTCTTTTAGATAGAAATAACTGGTTGGATTTTTCATAAATTTGTAACTGAGTAATTGATTTAATCTTTAATTAATTTATTCGACGACAAGGATTGTGAATTGCTGCAACAATTTGCAATCCTTTTTCTTTTTCTTCTTTTTCTGTTAATTGTCCTCCTTTCTTATTATAAATATATGTTCTTTTTCCAGATACGTCAATTGCCCACTTTCCTGCAACAGGTCCAAGACCTCCGTCAAGGTCGATTCCCTATGCACGTGGCAGAAGAACCGTTTTTTTTCAAGCGAAGGATCTTCAATGACAATTTCCCTGTCGAATTTCCGTTTCAATTCCAACACAATGGTCTTCAGTGTTTCCCCGGGGAACATCAGTTCCCCCGTCCGCCACGTACCAGCCGTAGAAGCATCCATTTCACGAATCGAACTCAGACCCGTTTCGAGAGAGACTGTCAGCATTTGATTGGGCTTTATCCGTATATTTTTATTCTTATCAGTATACACTTCCACCTGCCCTTCTTTTAAGAGAACTGTTGGATCCTCACCGGAATACGATTTCACATTAAATGTAGTACCCAGTACACGTACTTTCAACCTCTCCGTTTCCACCAAAAACGGCTTGTGTTCATCACGGTTCACTTGAAACAAAGCCTCACCTGCCAGTTTGACCGTACGGTAACCCCTAGCAAATTTGGTGGGATAAGTAAACCGGCTACCTGAGTTCAACCAGATGTGTGTACCATCCTCCAATACCAAATTGGCTGTCTGCGAGTTGGGGACAATTACCGTATTAAATCCAACCGGTCGTGTAACCTCCATGTAATATAACGTTCCCAACCCTACTGACAATACAATTGCTATTGATGCAGTTATTTTTAGGAAGAGTGATGATTTAGGTTTATGGATATCGTTTTTTTGTGTTGTATTGTATGTCTCCTGTTCCTTAATTTTGGATTCAGATCTACTCATCATCTTCTCTATCATCTTTTGGTAAGATGCATTCAGATGTATCTTTGTTGCATAGTTGGCTTCTTCTTTTTTCGACCAGATTTCCTCCAACGAGAACAAAAAAGTCGAGTTAGCAGGTTCTTCCCTTCTCCATTTGTTGATCTTTTTGTAATCCTCCTCCGAAGCGGAATGATTTAAAAAACGCTTTAATACATTTAAATCCATATTACAGTAATATATAATTCAACATTAGAGCAATCCAAATTCCGACATGCCTCAAGGACTTGCGCAATTCCGCGATGGCTTGGGCAAGGTGTGTCTGTACCGTACGTAAGGACACATGCATCTGATTGGCTATGTCCTTTTGTGACTTCCCTTCGAAGTAGAATAAGTTTAAAGCTTCCGCACGTCTGGGAGGCAATTGCCTGATTGCATTTTCCAGCAACTTATAGTTCAACTCCTCATTCGTTTCAGACATCGAAACAGTCGATTCAATTTTCTGGTTGTAATATTCACAACGATCAATGGCCAGTTGCCACTGTTCCCGGTAGTTCTCCACTACCTTTTGGTGCTTCAGATAGTTTAGACAACTGTTTTGCGTGGCTTTGAATAGAAAGGCGGCCAGCCTACTGGAAACAATCATATGATGTTGTTCCCAGTAAGCGACAAATACATCATGTACTATATCTTCAGCAACCTCTTCATCAACAAATTTACATGCATGAACCATCAATTTAGGATACAGTTCATCATAAACTTGTCTAAAATGACTGATAGAATCCCCCCCCTTTTCTTGCATTCCATTTGAATATTGAGAGTCCATAATAACGGTTTGTATCTGTGGCTATTTGATGGCAGACAATACGATTTTTTCCATAACCTCATATCCTTTATCTGTAGGGTGGACACCATCATACGTATATTCATCAATCATGCCTCCGTTCTCTTTGCTCATTTCACTGAAGTAATCAATGTAGTGTACATGTTTTGCTTTGGCAAGTTGCCGGATCCGCACATTCAGCTCATAAATCTGTTTCACTGCATCCGTAATGTCTTTTCTCCAAGGATACACATCAACCGGAAGAACCGAAGAAAGATACACTTTGATTTTATGTGATTTGGCTAACTCTACCATTGATTTGATGTTACTCACCGTATATTCGATGCTGTACTTACCAGTATTTTCGGCTATGTCGTTCGTACCGATGTTGATGACAACAGCTTTTGGTTTAAGGTCAATCACATCTTTTTGGAAGCGGAGCAGGAGTTGCGGACTGGTTTGACCGCTGATGCCACGACCTAAAAATTGATGACCTGTAAAAAAAACGGGGCGTTTGCTAGCCCATCCGTCGGTAATGGAATTTCCGATAAAAATCACTTTCGGATAAGTTTTGTTTTGAATGATGCGTTCATTATCCTTTTGATATCTTTCAAAATCAGGATACTCGCTCAGTGTTTGGGCCGTTGCCACTGTTGCGAAAAAGTACAGAAGAGCAAAGAATAAGTGTTTCATATTTAGTATTATTTAGTAATGATTGTTAGCAATATCTTATATTAAGACAACTACACTATCAAAAGTACGTATTCTAATAGTTAAAAGAAAAAGATTTTTATCTACTATGATATTACGTTTTATGCCTTTTGCTTTTTATTCCCGTCAACACCGTTCAAGGAAGCATTGTTCCCCTTTGACATTTTGATTGTCCACGATACTATTTACAATTGGTCCCATGCTATGTTTCACACGTATATCTTCACGTAATTTCTCTAACAATAAGCCCAACTCCGACAAAGAACCTCATTTACGATAGTGGTGATAAAACAACTGTCACTTTGGGAATTCGAAAAGAGGCATATGCCATTGACAACTAGTCTTAACTAAAAAATACAGCATTACAAATCATATTTTACTCTTCCTGCAAATTTAACACTTTTGTTATATACGCCATTCGGTCTCCGTTAGATCAGCCTGGTACATTTTTCGTTTGGCACCGCAAAGAAACTATTCGGCCGCGGAAACGTCAGTAAAAAAAATCAGCTGTTTTTAAAACATATATAGTCCTCATCATTATTTCTACAGCCCGAACATCTTTTTCAATCTCTAGACCGTACTAACACTCACTCCCTCGGTTCTGGCTATCATCTTCATCTGATAACTTTACCGGAAAGTCTTGACATACCGAAACGATTGCCGGACAAATCCATCGGACCATCATCCGCATATTCTCCCACTTCAACTTACACACATAAAAAACTGCCGTCTGACAAAACCCCGAAATCCTTACATGTGTGATTTTAAAAAAATGTTCAATTTCAAAAATGAAAGAAACATGAAAACAGAAACAAAAAGAATTTTGGAAAAGGCCCAGGCAGGTGATGCAGAGGCTCAGTATCTAACCGGTCTGTATTATGAGGATAAGGGAAATGCCGACGAGGCTTTCCTATGGTATGACCGTTCGGCTACACAGGGATTCGTATATGGAATCAACGCCGTTGCCATATATTACCTGAAAGGGATGGCTGTAAAGCATGATACCGGCAAGGCAATCGCTCTTCTAGAGAGTATTGCAGATAAATTCCCCACAGCCAAAGCCAATCTGGGCCATATATACCTGGAAGGGCAGGGATGTCCGCAGGATATAGGGAAAGGTATCGGGTTACTCGGACAGGCTGCGGATTCAGGTGACGGACTGTCGGCTTTCACAATGGGGCATATACGCCTCAAAGGGCTGTTTGGGACTCCCGTAATGTACAAGGAAGCGACAGGATGGTTCGAGAAGGCCTATGAACTGGGGATATATGACAGTGTGGACTTCCTCTGTGACCTGTATGAAGGTCTGTATTCACGGGGCATGAGGGACATCAGGAAATACAGGTTATGGTCGGATGTCAGAAAAAGCCTTGAAAAAGGAGGTTCCCGTACCGGTCTGGCAATGCCATCATCCGCAAATGGAGGCAATGTACCGGTATTCGGGGAGGCAAACGGCAGACAGTACATCATCATCGGCGGGGAGAAGGCTTATGTCGATCTCCTCGTTGCTGAGACATTCCTGGTCAATCCTGATCCGAAGGCCTATACGGAAGTGGAGCATATTGACGGCGACATGTCCAACAATGCGGCTTATAATCTCAGATGGATAAAAAAGCAATAAAGTCTATGGTAAAGAATATGAAAACGACATTGACAGAAAAGATTAATTGGACAAAGTACAACCTGGCTTATCCTGAGTTAGGAGATGTTATACAGATGATTCGCACGGGAGACATGCAATTGCATGACAATGAGTTTGGAGACTATACATTGAAGCAGGCAATAGAGCATATCAGAAGTGTAGCTCCAGGTGACATGCGGAAATGGAAAGCCAGACTCCTGCCCGCTGTTGCCTATAACGGTACATTCAGGGAACTTAACGGTGCGGGGCTGATTGAATACTCGCGTGTGACGGCATTGGATTTTGACCATATAGCAACACCGGATGAAATGATCCGGTTACGGAACAAGCTGATGATAACCGAATGTGTCCTGAGTGTTTTTGTTACACCCAGTGGAAATGGACTGAAGGCTCTGGTTTTGCATGACAATACAGATCCGGCCAGACATGAAGATTTGTATGGACAGCTACTGGATAAATTCTATGTGGCAAACAGAAATGATGCAAGCTGTAAAGACCTGGCACGCAGAAATTATCTGAGTTACGATCCTGACATCTGGACCAATCCAAATCCTGAACCGTACCCTTATGTCCCCACCATAAAGCCACAGGTACAGATGCCACAATCATCCGGGACAAGAACAGTGTCGGACAAAAGCATCATCAGCATCATGAACTCCCACTGGAAAAGGAACAATCCTGAATATTGGAAAAAAGGCAACAGGGGAAACTGCATCTTCAGGTTAGCCTGCTGGATGTGCAAATGGGGTGTTGACGAGGAATTGGCTACTGAGTATTTCATTGATGGCTGGGAAGATGACACAATGGATGAAAAGGAAATCAGAAGCCATGTGGGCAACGCCTATAAGACCGAAGAGAAGAACTTCGGAACATTGATATTTACAATACACTGATTTAATCACCCCTTTAAAAAAACAATTATGGCACTGACAAAAAGCCGGGGTAACATGTATCCTTTTGTTACCCACACGTGGAATGCAATAAAAGGAATATGTTTTCATGACTGCCCCTATTGTTACATGAAAAAATTCGATGGTCTGCTTCCTATACGGTTTGACCCCAAGGAACTGGAAGTAAACCTGGGTAACGGCAATTTTATTTTCGTTGGTAGCGGAACGGACGCATGGGCTTTCGACGTACCTTCGGACTGGATTGCCCAGGTTCTGGATTATTGTGACAAGTTTGATAATAACTATCTTTTCCAATCCAAGGACCCCATACGTTTCTTGGAGTTCATAGGGCATCCGGTAATGAAGAAATCGGTTTTGTGCACGACCATTGAAACCAATGTCTTTTATCCGGACATCGTAAGGAATGCTCCAGGTACCCGGAAACGTGCCAAAGCCATGCAAAAACTGGCGAGCCTTGGAATGAGAACCTATGTGACCTGTGAACCTCTGATAAAATTCGACTTGCCCGAAATGGTTGAACTTGTCAGCATGTGTTCTCCTGTACAAGTCAATATCGGCAGGAACTCACGACAGGACATTACCCTTCCCGAACCGACAAGGAATGAAGTGCAGGCATTGATAACCGAACTTCAGAAATTTACCAAAGTGGTAGTCAAATCCAATGCCAAGTGCTGGACTTGAGAATGTACTGACTGATTGGAAAGATAAAGGAGATGCTGCATAAGCTCTCCTTTAAAATTTCGTCAAAGCCAATAAAGAATCCATATGTCAAGGATACAGGTGAAAAATATTGCAAAATAACACCTTGTGAGTTAACCGGAGGCAAGTTTATTATACATATACTGCATATTTTATTATAATACCCACTCAGGCGGTGTAGCTAACACTTGAAAAGGGACCCGGGTAGCATTTGAAACGTGTACCACC
>NZ_QTNB01000003.1:0-382775 GCF_003603395.1 Bacteroides sp. AM44-19
TATTTAATTTTTAACCGACTAGTGACCAAAAAATTTTTAGTGGACACTAGTGAAGCCAAACTTGAAGCCGACAAAAAAGCATGGCAGGAATACTTCATTGAGTACGGAAACTATCAGGAGAAGCGCAAGAACCTTGTACAGAAATACAATGACGAGATAGTCAAACTGCAAACCGACAGCCCGGAGTACGCTTCCAAGGTAGCCCAAAAGAACAAGGCTCTTGAACAGCTTGATGAACAGTTCGGTCACTCCACAAAGGCGATGGCAGACCTCTTTGAAGATACCAGCAATAAGTCCGTTTCCGCTATTCAGTCCATCATTGATAAGTATGAAACACTTGTCAAGTACATGTCTGGTACAAAGGAAAGTGACGGAACAAATGTTACACTTGACGAATTGAAAGCACTCGGATTCACTGATAAGGACATTGAAAAGATAGAAAAGGGTGAAATCTCCATAAAGGACGTAACAGATGCAATCAGAGGGCTAAAGGATGAGCTGAAAGGCAAATCACCGTGGCAGGCTTTCGTCTCTGACTTGGAGAAAGGGATAGAAGCCATAAAAAAGGGTGGCAACGATTCCAAGAAAATCGGTCAAGGAATCACCGATATAGGAAATACTGTGACGTCTTTTGCCCCTGCATTGAATGAGTTTGGCTCAAGTATCGCCGACATATTCGGATTTGACGACAGTAAGATAACAAGTGCCATTGATGCGCTTGGCGGCTTAGGACAAACGGCATCCGGGGTCGGGCAAATCATGTCGGGTGATATTGTCGGAGGCGCAATGAGTGCGGTTTCTGGAATTTCCTCTGTAGTGTCCGCATTGGACGGGATGTTCGGTGCCGATTATTCCCATTATAACGAGATGGTTGAGGAGTACACCAGGCTCAATGAGATATGGGATGAACTGATAGACAAGAAGCAGGAATACATCAGCATTTCCTACGGCATGGAGGTAGACAAGGTAGGAGAAGAGGCGCTTGGCCTTGTTGAAAAGCAAATTGAGGCATATCGCCTACTGGGAAAAGAGCGCCTTAATTCCGGTGCATCCGCAGGTTCCCATTCCATTGGCAAGCGGATGGCAAAGAACACCTCGTCAAGCGACTGGCAGGACATTGCCGACGCACTCGACATGTCAGTCAATGCCGCCAAAGAGTTTATCGGGACCGGAAGAATGACCGGACTGTTTGACCTCACTGTTGAGCAATTGGAGAAACTTAAATCCGAAGCTCCTGCCTTCTGGGCGAAGATGGACGGTGACGTGCAAGAATATTTGAACGGCATTATAGATGGAGAGGAAAGGATTGAGGATATTCAGAACCAGATTAGTGAACAACTGACACAGACAACGTTCGATAGCGTTTTCGACAGTTTTGTGGATACTCTCATGGATATGGGCAGTTCCGCGAAAGACTTTTCTGACAGTTTCAGCGAATATATGCAGCGTGCTGTACTTACCACAATGGTAGGAAACAAATTTACCGAGGACCTTCAAACGTGGTACGATGCCTTTGCCCAGGCCAATAAAGACCAAGGAGGCATTACGAAGGAGGAGATGGAGGCTCTTCGGAAGCAGTATGACGCAATCGCCGGTTCCGCACTTGCCGAACGTGACAAGCTTGCGGAAATTTTCGGATGGACCAAAGAGGATATCGACAGTAGCACGGATAATTATGAGAACTTCATCGGTAGCATGCAGGATTCTCTTACTTCCCTTGATGTGACAGCCAAGGATGTTTCTGACAATATCTATGATTACTTCCGTCAAGCAATGATTAACGCTCTGTATGAAAAGGAGTACAAGAGCAAGATGGAAGAGTTGTACAAGACCTTTGAAGGGCTTTCCAAAGACGGATTGTCCGAGAGTGACATGGTACAAATCGGCTCTCGGATTGACCAATACATTGAGCAGATGATGAAGGGCGTAGAGGACGTTAATAGTTTGTTTGCTGACAAGCTGAAGAACGCCGAAGACCTGCAGTCGTTTGTTGATAACGTCAAGTCTGCCATGTCTTCCATCGAAGCCACCGCCGAAGACATAACAGACAATATCTTCGAGTACATCCGTCAACAAATGGTTGAGAAGATGTTTGCCGATACCTTCCAACCACAGATAGAAGAGTTTTATAAACGGGTTCAGAAAGCCATGTCTGACGGCGATATAACCGATGCTGAACGTAATACACTGAGAAGCGAAGCTGAAAAGTTGGCTAATGACATCGTAGCCGCCAAAGACATTCTTTCTGATACTCTTGGCATTACTGAGAGTAACATGAAGAAGGAACTTGAAGAGGAATTCAAGTCCTTCTCCGATGGCATATTGAACTCTCTTACCAATGCCGAGGTAACAGCCGAAGCCGTTGCCAAGAATATCTCCGAATCCATGCGCAAGGAACTTATCGAATCCATGTATATCGAGCAATATGAACCACGTATCAAAGCTATCTGGGAGAAATGGAAGGAATACTCGGAGGATGGACTTGTAACCGATGAAGAACGTGCCAATATCAAGAATGACATTGACGAATTGAGCAAGGAGGTTGCCGATGCTGCCGGGGAAATCAGTGACGCGTGGAAAGACTCTGGAGAGGAGGTAAGGAAAGCGTTCAACTCTTTCTCCGACAGTATCAAGAGTGTGCTCTATGACGCAGAAGCTACCGCCGAGGACATAGCCGACAATATCTATCAATATATGCGCAATGCCTTGGTGGATTCCATGTTTACTGCCCAGCTCCAGCCTCAGATTCAGGCCTGGTATGACAAATATACCGAATTTATGAAAGACGGTGCCATTGATACGGCCGAGCGCAAGACTCTGGACAAGATGATAGCCGAAATTCAGAAAGCCGGTGTCGACATTGTGGATGCGGCTAACAAGCTTTTCCCCACTCTTGATACGGGAGCCATCAACCGTGCGGAAGAAGCCGCCCAGGAAGCGGAGAACGCCCGTAATGAAGCTGAGCAGGAATGGGAGTCGTTCTCTGATGGTATTCTGAATTCCTTGTACGATATAGAGGCCACAGCGGAGGATATTTCCGATGACATGAGCGAATACATGCGCAAGGCTTTGATTAAGGCCATGTATGTGGAGAACTTCAAACCACAGATGCAGAAGTGGTACAATGAGTGGAAAAAGGCCATGGGAGATGACGACCTGACTTCCGAAGAAAAGCAGCTCCTCGACTCCATGAAACAGACGATGGTTGACGACATGAAGAAAGAAGTTGATGCCATCAACCAGTTCTTTGGAACCATGTTTTCACAGCAGGCGAGTAGTAAGGGTTTTGAAGCCATGTCACAAGATACCGGCGAAGAACTTAACGGACGTTTTACAGCTTTGCAGGTTGCCGGGGAAGAAATAAAGAACCAGTCCATTCAACAGACCGGTTTACTTTCATCCATCAATGGCAAACTTTCATTGCTCAATCTTAGAAGCGAGGATGTCCCAACTTTGTTATCTGGAACTCCTAATTTCGCAGATAGAGCCAAAGAGACAATAGCGAGCGGCTATCAGTCGCAGGTACATATTGTTTTCCCGACAGAGGACATAAAGGCATTGACCGATAAAGTCTCCAATATGGAAAGAATCGTAGATGAAATGAGAACATTCCAAGTAGAAGGTAACATGGACCGTAGAGATATACTTGAAAACTCTGTTATTCTTGCCAAGAATAGTCCGCGAATACTCGATAATACAAATGATATCAAGCAGGATATAAAGAATCTATAATAGTTATGGCAGAATTAATAATAAACGGAAGAGAAGCCCTAAAAGAGTGGGGTGTTAGAATGGGAGATAACTTTCTTGATGTACTGGGAGCACCGGTACCTCTGAAAGAGTTTATAGAGAATAAATCACGCTTGGAACATGGGAAACAAGTTCTTATGGATAACCCCAAGCTTGATGAGCGTGAGTTAACTCTTGTTTTTACAGTAGAAGGTGATTCTCCTGCCGATTATCAGGCAAAGAGAACAGCTTTTTATGAAGAACTTTACAAAGGTAAAATTGATATTCAGATTCCTGAGAACAGTAGTGATATTTATCATTTGCTATATTTAGGAAAGAGCGTTGCTTATGCCCAAAGCTTAGACCGAACATTTGGGAAAATATCAGCCAAATTCTGTGAGTATAATCCATCTAACCGTGTTGTAGGCTAGAAATTTACGACATTAAATTCATTGTCGTGTATGGAAGCTCTAATTTTTAGGGCTTCTTTTTTTTATGTCCGACCTTTGTTTATATGATAGATATTAAGGACATACAAGGCAATACCTGCTTTTCAACTGGTATCAATCCCGGTGCAAAAGGCAAGTTCTCTTTAATGAAAGAGGACTATGTCGTACTACCTTTTAATACTCTGTCCCCAGTCGATTTCCAAGTAGGTGATTACGTTGACCTGCGTGGGGTACTCGATGCCTCCATGGGCGGTAAATTAGCAAAAATCTATCAGATTGTAGATATTCCCTATCCGACCTACAAGAACGGAGGCTACTCCTATGAACTTCGTTTTGACGCTTACTATTTCAAGTGGAAAACAAAGATATTCAAGTACACCCCGGAGTACGGAGGACTGGAAGCGTCCTGGTCCCTTACCGCTTCACTGGATGTCCAGATGGGTGTATTCCTTCGCAATTTGAAAGCTCTTGGTTATACTTATGGAGGAAAGGATTTCACGTTTTCCATTGACAGCAGTGTAGAGAACTCATCAAAGCTGATGACTTATGAGAACATGAACCTCATTGACGCCATGTTTAGCATGGCAGAGAAATGGGGCTGTGACTGTTGGGTAACGGACCATGTAATCAACTTCGGACGCTGTGAGTTCTCGGATGCCGTCACGATTGAGCTTGGGAAGGAGGCTAAAGACATCAGTAGAAGCGACAGCAAAGGTACTTATGCCACAAGAATCTATGCGTTCGGTTCAACGCGCAACATCCCTACCAACTATCGCCCGATAGACCAGAGTGCCGTCGTTAATGGCATCGTTCAGAAGCGCCTTATGCTTCCGGCAGGTACTCCATACGTAGACGCCCGCGAGGGGTTGAGCGATTTGGAAGCTATCGAAGCAGTTGTTGTATTCGACGACATATATCCGAAGCGGGTAGGGGAGATTACCGATGTAAGCTCTTATGAAAGTGAGGTGAACAACGAGGATGGCACGAATACTAAAGCTACCTTCTACCGTTTTACTGATACCGGAATAAGCTTCTCGAAGGAATACATTCTTGAGGGTCAGGAACTCAAAATCAAGTTCGAGTCCGGTAAGCTCAACGGCATGGAGTTCGGCGTAGCTTTTAATCCTCTTGGTTTGACCGAAAAGAACGACGACGGCACATGGAATCCTGATGCCCAGCTTTGGGAGATTGTACAGAATGAAGACTACGGCCGTTCCTTGCCGGATGAAGTGTTGTTCCCTTCAAAAGGTGACAAGTATGTACTGTCTGGTTGGAATGCCGAGAAGATAACCGAACTTGGGCTGGTGGCTGCTGCCGAAGAGGAACTGCTTGCCACTGCAAAGAAGTACGTGGCAAAGACCTGCATCGACGACGGCACCTATACGGCTACGCTCAACTCCATCTGGGTACACAAAGACCAAATAAATCACAGCTTTGACATAGGACAGCGCATCAACCTTGTCAATCCTGCCTACTTCAAGGACGGGCGCTTGTCCCGTGTCATCGGCTTTGAAATCAACCTCGACAAGCCTTACGATTCCCCGCAGTATACGATTGGCGAAAGCACCGCCTATTCCCGCCTTTCCGATATTGAAACGCAAGTCGAAGAGTTGACTTTTAAGGGACAGACCTTCACCGGTTCGGGAGGAAGCAACATCTATGTCATCAAGACCAACGACGCTACGGCCGCAAGCAACTTCAATGTATTCTCTGCTTTACGTACCCTAAGAATGTTCTTGAGAAAGGATGCAAGCGACGTAGCGGAGGAGGTTATCACATTCTTAAAAGGCCTTTTGATTGGCAAGAATGGCAGTGGTATTACCGTCCGTGAAGACGGTACTTCCCAAGCTGTCGTTGACCGTCTGTATGTGAAGATAAAGGCCGTCTTTGAAGAACTGCAGGTTAAGAAAGCCACCCATGTAGGCGGTGAACAGATAATCACCCATGCCGGTATGAAGTGCATCCGCGTGGAGGAACTGGAAGATGCCTACCGCTGCTATTTCCTTGCCGAGCAGGAAGGTGAAGCGATAGCCAACGAATTTAGTGTAGGCTCGCTGGCGCAAGCAAAGGAGTGCAACATCGTCGAAGGGACTACCCTGAACGCCTCCAACCGCTACTATTGGCGTGAGGTCATGGCTGTGGGACGTGACTATATTGACTTATCCAAGACCATCTGTGATGAAGGTAGCGATGCTCCACAAGCAGGTGATGATATTATAGGATTGGGGCACCGTACAGATGTAGACCTTCAAAGCGCAATCGTGCTATCGTCTACCAACGAGACATCCCCGTCCATTACTTTCTACACCGGCATTGACGACTTCAACCTAACGGAGAAAGATGTAATCTCCTTCGGTGTTGACAAATCCACCGGGCACGCCTACATGAAGGTGTACGGTACTTCCTATATCGGTGCCCGTGATGAAAGCACTTACATCAAGTACACTCCGGAAGGTGGAGTAGAAATCAAAGGGCGATTCCTTACGATGGCCGGTGAGGACATCCTGACAATGTTCACTGTCATTGAAGGACTTATCAAGTCTGAAATCTCATCCGTGCGTGATGAAATCAATGCCCTGAACAACTACTTGAACAATGCGTCTTTTGCCGCTGACATGCAGTACTGGACCGGTAGCAGCAACATACGCATCTTCCGAGTTGACGGCCGGCTACTGTACTTCAACAGTAACTTCTATGCGAACAAGGAATCTTTCGCCGATATAGTAAGCGAACGCGCAAAGAATGTGCTACGCCTTAAGAACAGCTATATCGAGCAGGTCAATTCAGACTTTTACCGCCATCCGGATTTCGAGACTTTCGACGAACTCAAGCGCCCCCGGCAGTTCACTATCTCTTTCAAATATTTAGTGAAACGCCCCGGTACTCTTGCCTTCCATTTCAAGGATGAGAAGAAAGAAGGTTTTGAGGAATACACCCCGATTTCCTTTTCTAAGGACCTATATCCCGGTACCGAATTCAAACAGATGGAAATAACCGGCAAGTGGAACGGTACCGGTAATTTCTATATGTCCTTCACCGGTGACATGTACTTGTATGCACTGACGCTAACCGATGATGCTCTTGCCGACCTGCGCGAGGAATTCAATATGCGCTTCGAACTTACAGACAAGAAGATTCAGGCGAACCTTGACGAAATCAGAAGCACGTCAGGTAAGCTTGAAGAGTATCACAGTGAATTCCTGCTGACTGCGCGCAACCTCGAAGCGAAGTTCACAGAGGACCTGACGAATACTGAGAGTCGTATAACGCAAGAATACACCTCTGCCATCGACATCTCCGCCCGTGGCCTAAAAGCTGAATTCACGTCCGGTCTTGCAGACCTTGGGACGGGAATCACCGAAGCATACAAGTCTGCCATCGGCATATCGGCCCGCGAGCTTCGTGCAGACTTCAGTGCGTCTGTCTCTGACCTGGATGGCAGGATGTCCGCCCATGCAGGCGGCTTCCATGTGACGGCCGAGAAGATAGAAAGCATGGTGAGTGCCACAAACAGCCTGAAGGGTACCGTGGAACAGCATACCTCAGCCATTAGCCAGACAGCCAGCCGTATAGACCAGTTCGTGCAGAAGATAACCTTTGATTCCAAAGGCAACATAACCAATATCGACAAAGCCGGTCTAGTTACAGAAGGCAATATTGCCACCATGTTTGCGGAAAAGGTCGACCCCAACGGTGATATCGTTAGGCGTGCTCAAATCAGCTCCTTCATAACGCAGGATGAAGCGGGGGATATCATATCCAATGCCACGATTCAGGCCGACCGGATAAACTTTACCGGCAAGACCATTATCAACGGGCGGTTTGTGGTCGATGCGGGCGGTAACCTTTTCCTCAATGACATTACCGCGAACAACCTTACTTTGAAAGGCAATATTTCAGGAATTGACGCCATACTTAATGATGTCGTGGCCAACAACCTGACATTGACGGGAATCATATCGGGCACCGATGCCACACTGAATGATATTACGGCCAGTAATCTCATATTGAAGGGTGACATATCCGGTGCGGATGCTGCCCTGAATGACATTACTGCCAATAACCTCACCTTGAAAGGGAGCATAACGGGCCGTGATGCCGTGTTGAATGACATTACGGCCAACAATCTTACCTTGACGGGGAACATTTCAGGCGCGGATGCTGTATTGAACGACATTACCGCGAACAACCTTATTCTGAAAGGCAATATCTCCGGTACGAATGCCGTCCTTAACGACATTACTGCCAATGGTACGATAAACGCCTCCGGCGGCCGGATAGGTGACTATCTGTACCTGCACGGTAATGGCATATCCACCAATCCTAAAGCGTTCGTGACCGACCTTACCGACGGAACCACGCAATTCGAACTCAGCAAGAGCTACTATCTGCATGCGATAGCGTCGGACGGAGGAGCCAATAGCATCCTGATAAGGCCCTACCAGACTATGGAAGCGGGCACAGTCAAAGGGGTGGTAACCATCTCTGCAACCATTCCGGGGCGCAATAGGGTCATACACGTATCTTCCGGCGAGAGCTATTTCGGTGGTGATGTGATAGTGGGGAAGATGTATGCTCCGTCCTCCGGGACTCTGGAAATTGCCGGGCCGCTGAAGACGCAAGGTGTATACCGGAATACTGACGTGATACTCTCTTCGGTTACAAGGTACAGCATTAAGGCGACCGACCACACACTGCTTTTTTACGGCAACTGTACTATATCCCTTCCGTCCTCTTCTGACGGGCATGAGATATGGATAATGCCGAACGGGAATACCATCAGTTTTCCTTCCGGTACGTTCGCGAACTCTTCCAGGACGAATATCAACGGGCGTGAATGGCATGTGATAAAACGGGTTTTGGGGAATTGGTATCTGTCATGGATGAGTATATAGAATAATTAAAATAAAAAGTATGAAAATCAACTTTAAGAAAATCGAGGCCCAGACCTCATTCGAAGGCGCCAAGCAGACCTTCGACGTAGCCGAAACGGTCGGCAATGAAATGATGTACAACGGAAGTATCCTTCTGGATATAGGCTTTGAAGACCTGGCACGGGAAATCTACTACTCGAAAGATGCGGTGGAAATCCCGGAACAGTATTGCAAGGCTCTTGAACTTGTGGTGAAGAACTCGCGGCTCATAGCTGCCGTGAAACGTGCGGTAATTAACCAACTGAACGTCATCCAGCCATCTTAAATCAATTCTGAAAATTATGGTATTGGAATCAAATCAGTTCAACCAGCTTGTAGAGGAGGTGAAGAAAGCCCTTCTTGTCGGCTCCCAAGGTGTGGGCGATGTGGAGATTGTCGATTCGCTGGCCGATATCGTGAGCCTGCCCGCCCTCCGTCTTGCCGGTATGGAAGAATCGGTGGTCGAGGCACCGCTTGAGTTGCTGTCTGCCCCTGCTGAGGAAGCTGCTGAGGAAGTGCGCAAAGCCGAAGCGGAGCGTGTCATAGTGGAGAACGCACGCAAGGAAGCTGAGAAATCCCGTGAAACGGCTGAGACAAAGCGTGCTTCATCTGAAAGTACCCGCGCATCTGCTGAAACTACGCGTATCAATGCCGAAAAGGAACGTGTGACAGCCGAAGGTCTCAGGAAAACGGCAGAGACAGAGCGAGGCAAAGCTGAAGCGGTCCGACAGACGTCTGAGACCGGACGGGCAACTGCCGAAACCGGCCGTGTTACTGCCGAAGGTAAACGTGTCAGCGCCGAGGAGGAACGTAAAAATGCTGAGACAGTGCGGGCCAACGCAGAGTCAACCCGACAGACAGCCGAAACGGGTCGTGTCAATGCTGAAACCAGTCGTGCTACAGCAGAAGGTAAGCGCGTTACTGCTGAGAATACCCGAAGCACTGCTGAGGATACACGTAATAGTGCGGAAACTAACCGCCAAACAGCCGAAACCGGACGCGTAAATGCTGAAAGTACCCGTGTCACTGAATTTGCTGCCCTCAAGCAGGAATCGGAGACGGCTACTGCGAATGCTACTGATACGGCAGAACATCCTACCTACATCGGTGCAGACCACTATGTATACCAATGGGATAAGAGCGCTAAAGAATACGTTAAGACGGATATCTATGTGAAAGGCAAGCCGGGAGATACATTCACCCTTCTTGGACGTTACGATACGCTTGATGCCTTAAAGACTGCTGTACCTGACGGGGCAAACATCACTGGTTTCTATTCCGTTGGAACTACATTGCCTTATACATATTATGCCTGGTATAACGGTGATTGGCAAAGTCAAGGACAATTGCAAGGTCCAAAGGGCGATAAAGGCGAGAAGGGGGATACGGGAGCGCAAGGTCCTCAAGGCGTACAAGGTCCACAGGGCATGAAAGGTGATACCGGTGCCACAGGACCGCAAGGAGTAAAAGGTGATACTGGTGCTACCGGTCCTGCTGGTGCAAAAGGCGCCACTGGTGCACAAGGAATACAAGGTCCAAAGGGCGATAAAGGAGACAAAGGTGATACGGGTGCAAAAGGCGCTACCGGTGCCACGGGTGCAGCAGGTGCAAGTGCCAGTATTACTGGTGCTACTGCTACGGTTGACGCCAACATCGGTACGCCCTCCGTGACCGTTTCTCTCGGTGGTACCGCATTGGCCAGAACCTTTTCCTTTGCTTTCAAGAACCTGAAGGGTGCTACCGGAGCAAAAGGCGCTACGGGTGCTACCGGAGCTACTGGACCTAAAGGGGCGACTGGTGCGCAAGGACCACAAGGGCCGCAAGGTGTCGGTGACCCGACAGTCACCGGTGCGAATACGGTCACGACACTGGCCTCCCTGCCAATTTCCAAGAGAAGTATCACTGCAAGGTTGGGTTCTGCCACGAACATCAGCCTTGCTTCCGGAATGTCAGTGGGCAATGACTTGTATATCCGCTGCGTCGCATCGGCGGCATTCACACAGCCGATACCCAATACCGGCGCGTTCACTTCGATGTCCGGTACTTCAATCAGTGTTTCCGCTGGAGATATCTTTGAGATTAGTATCTGGTGCTATGCCGCTGGCGCCTATTCAATATCCGTAAAAACAAGGGACTAAGGTTTATGAGTGTATTAAAAAGACGAAGCAATAATATAAAGGACGGTCAGTATGTGATTGCATTCTCCGACAGTAGAGCCTTAATAGATATTTCCAAGGATTGTGGGATGACATGGACCAGAAGACAACCTTCCGACCTTCCTAATGTAAACGAATACTTTTTCAGCAACGATAGAACGAGGATAGCCATGTCCGGAGACGGCAGGCATATCTATTGCTCGTGCTATATGGCAAATGTGGGATTATTGCGTTCTACGGATTTTCTGGAGACGGCAGAACCTTTCAAGCCTGATAATTGCTATTCCGTGTACTCGATAGCCTGCAACGGCAGGGGGAATCTGGTCGCTATTGTGTGTCAGAATAGCAATAACAAATATGATTTGATGCTTTCCGGGGATTATGGGAAAACATGGCGGGTCTCTAATGGATTAAAAGACAATACCGTGCCTCTCATGGGGGTGGAAATGTCCCATTCCGGCAGATACGTAGTGGCATATGCGTCAAATTCTCCCTATTATACTACCCATGAGCTGTTTATATCTTTCGATTATGGAGAAACTTTCAGCAGTGAAATATTCAGGGGGCCTATCACAAAGATTGCCATTTCCGGTGACGGCAAATACATGTTGTGTTGCTGCAACAGGGAGAGTTCATCAAAGTTATACTATGCCTATTATTCCGGGGATTATGGGAAGACGTGGACTAAAATTACCGATTCGAGTTTCTCTGCCCGTACATTGGCTGTATCCTATGACGGGAAATATATGGTTATAGAGGGGGGGTACTCTTATTCCGGTGCACGTATATCCGCTGATTACGGAAAAACCTGGGCATTGAAACATTCCGTTATTGGCAATAGCTTTGCTTTGGGGCTGTCGTCTGACGGAAAGTATGCGATAGCACAGGAAAGTTCTTCTCCGTATCGTATGTTCAAATCTTCGGATTATTTGGGCTCATTTACTGAAATAAATACAGCACCGCTTACATCAGGTATTAGAGCGAATTACCGATTTATCATAATGAATAAAAATAGGCTTTAACAATAATGCAATATATACATATTTATTCAGAGGAGAAAGTTGTCCGTCTTGATTTTGAACTGGACGGAAACTATGAAGTGGGTACAACCTATGAGGATTACCTGAATGGAGCCTGGGTACCGTTGAATGCGGAACAAAAAGCATTTTATGAAACCCATCCGGCAGCGTCTGCAAAGGAAATTCTTGAATGTGAATTAATCCCTCCCTATGAGCCGACTTTGGAGGGTGTGAAGAGCGCGAAGGTCAATGAAATTGCTGTTTACGACGGGTCCGATGCCGTGAATTCCTTTACGTTTGGCGGCAAGCGGATGTGGCTTGACAAGGATACGCGGGTAGGACTGGCAAACTCAATCACTATTGAGCAGGCTGCGGGCAAGGAGACAACCGTGCTGTGGTATGATACCGTGAAGTATGTAATCCCCATTCCTCTTGCCTTGCAGATGCTGGCCGCACTGGAACTGTATGCCCTGGAATGCTATAATGCCACGCAGGAACATCTGGCCGCGGTTATGGGACTTGCTACGAAAGAGGAGGTCGGAGCGTATGATTACACTTCCGGTTATCCTGAAAAATTAGTGTTCAACCTTTAAATTGATGGCTTATGATTTACTTATATTTTATGTCGCTGTTTTTGCTCACTATGTACATAATGTATGCGGTGAGAGTGTGCGGAGTGCCCTGGTCTCTCTCTGACACCTACTATCAACTGAAGAAACGGAACCGCCCGGCGTGGCTGTTTCAGGCGGCGATGGTTGTTCCTGCCATGCTGCTTATACCGGTATGGATTGATTGCTCCAATGAGAGCTTTCAGTTTCTTGCTTTCCTGGCTTGTGGAGGGCTGATGTTCGTAGGGACGGCACCGCTGTTCAAAGAGGAGTTCCAAAGTAAAGTTCACTATGTGGGTACTGTCGCCTCGGGGTTGGCCACAATTCTCTGGGTATGTTTTGCCGGGATGTGGTATCTGCCGACCATTGCATTCCCGATTGCCGGACTTTTCATATTGAAATACCGGAAATGGCTGTTCTGGGCAGAGTTGGCTGCGTTTGCTTGTGCTTATGTGGGAGTGTTTATAATTTGTATCAACTGTTAGACTTGAAGGAATGGGAGTGAATGATTGGATTATGTTGATGACCGCCCTCGGTGGTATCGAGGGCATAAAGCAGCTTATCAAGTGGTGGATGTCCCGTAAGACCAACGCGCGTATTGAGGACGCGCATGCTGATGTCGAGGAGTTCAAGGCATTACGGGAGTACAACGAGTTCCTGCAGAAGCAGCTTTCGGAGAAGGAACAGCGGTTTGTGGAACAGACTGACCGGCTCCGTAAGGTGCAGGATGAATTGTTTACACTGAAGGAGACTAATTCTGACCTGAAACTGGAACTGGCGCTTAAACGGTGTGAGAGAAAGAAGTGCGGTGATAGAGAACCGCAAAACGGGTATTAATTGAATAAGGAGGAAAATTGAAATGGCGAATGTGAATCAACTTGCACCGTTTATCCTAAAATGGGAAGGCGGTTTCGTGAATGACCCGGCAGACCTTGGAGGTGCTACGAATATGGGGGTGACTATCGGTACGTGGAAGTCATGCGGCTACGACAAGGACGGTGACGGTGATATAGACGTGGATGACCTGCATCTGCTTACCCGTGAGGATGTCGTTAAACGGGTGCTCAAGCCGCATTATTGGGACAGATGGAAAGCCGATTTGATAACGAGCCAGTCTGTGGCGAATATCCTTGTCGATTGGGTGTGGGCATCCGGTGCACACGGAATAAAGATACCTCAACGCTTGCTTGGTGTTACTGTGGATGGCATAGTAGGACCCAAGACCATTGCTGCGGTGAATGCCAGGAACCCGCGTGAGTTGTTCGACATGATTAAGATTGCACGGTTCGACTTCATCGAGGATATATGCCGCAAGCGTCCGGCGAACAATAAATTCAAACGGGGGTGGATGAATCGGATTAACGATTTAAGGTTCGAGGAATGAAAAAGTTACCATGGATATTAATTGTATTGCTGGCAATTGCTTGTGTGGCGGCTTGGTTCCGTCCGCATGAACAGCCTCCGGCAGAAGTGCGTGTAGAGACGAAGATAAAGACGGTTGTCAAGGTAGATACGATGCTTATCTCTGTACCTATGGCTGTGTTCTGGCGTTTCGTGCCGGATGATACGACACGGATAGGTGATACCTTGCTTCATCGTAAGCAAGTGATATATAGAGACAGCTCGTATCGGGCTGTGGTAAGTGGATATGTAGACCCTCGGCTGGATAGTATGGTGGTGTATCCGAAGACTGTGTATCAGACGGTGACGAATGATATCTATCATCCGGTTCCCATCAAGTCGAAGAAGAAGCGTTGGGGATTAGGGTTGCAGGCAGGGTATGGCTATCCGGGTGTTTTTTATGTCGGGGCTGGAGTGAGCTATAATTTATGGCAATGGTGAAATTGAAAAATTAATCTATATCATATAATTTATACTTAATTTTTAGTATCTTTGCCAATAGGTATTCAAAAATAACTCTGTTTAGATTAAAAATGTGTGATTCAGAAGAAACTTTTTATGAAGATGAACGAAGGTTAAAGAATAGTGGAGTACGTAATGTATTTACCCCACATACTCCTATTAATCAAGAAAACCTATTTAGAGGTAGGATTAATGAAGTGCAACAAATATTGTCCACATTAAATACACCAGGTCAACATGTTTTATTATTTGGAGAAAGAGGTGTTGGGAAAAGTTCACTTGCTAATATTGCGTCTAATAAGCTCATAAAAATTGCAGGAAAAGAACTTGTTGTTAAACGTTGTTCTAAATCAGATTCGTTTTCTACTATATTTGAAGATGTTTTACTTAAATGTGGAGTTGATATTTCTATTTCAACAAAGAATAATACAAGTAGTGTTACATTCAATGGGTTTGGATATACGGAATGTACGGAGCGTATTGGACTTGCAGACAAGATACAATCTCCTTCGTGGGTATGTAATAAAATTAAAGATTTTAATATTCTTCTGCTCATTGATGAGTTTGATTCTATAAAAGATAGTGATGATAAACATAAAATAGCAGAATTAATTAAGTTATTAAGTGATTCTAATTCTTCTTTTAAGGTTTTTGTAGTAGGTATAGCAGAATCTGCAGAAGAATTAACAGCAGGACATCCTTCTGTACAGAGATGCCTAAAAGAAATCAAACTATCAAAAATGTCACAGAGAGAATTGGTTGATATTATAAATACAGGAGCAGCTAAATTGAACCTAACTTTTACACGAGATGCTAAATTTCGTATTTGTAGATTAAGTTCTGGATATCCTCATTTTACTCATTTAATAGCCTTGAAAGCATCTGAAGTAGCTATTGTGAATGAAATTGCCGCAATAGATATAGAGATAGTAAATGATGCTATTGAGAAGTCTATAAGTGATTGTGAGAATTCTTTGCGTCAATCGTATGATGAAACAGTAAAATCATCTTCAACAATGGTTGTTTATCGGAAAGTTTTATATGCTACAGCTTTATGTTATGATGAATTTATAAGGAGTAAAGACATAAGATTTGTGTATAACTTGATTTTTGAAGAGGTAATCACTCAGCAACGATTGAACCAATATTTGAGTAAACTTGTTTCTAACTCAAATGATAAAATTTTGAGGAGGTTAACAAAAGGTGTATATAGGTTTACTGATCCAAGAATGAGCGCGTATATTCGCTTAGTTCAGTCTGATATGTATTCTGATAAAGAAGATGCTATTTATTCAAAAAAAAAGAATGAGTTTGTTTAAAATATGATGGCTATGATACAGTGTAAAATAATATCTGGTACTTCTTTTATAGAAGTTGAAAAAATGGTTAATCGTTTTTTGCTATTAAATAGAATTGAAAAAATCATTCAAGTTGTTGATATGAGTGATGATCAATATATTGCTATGGCGATATACTATGAATGTCCTAAGCAACGATAAAATGTGTAGATATGTAAGAGATTCTTTGTAAAATTGGAAATTGTTCAATAAGTTGTTTTTTCTTTTATTTTCTGATTTTAGTAATAATTCATACCTATTGTGTATGACATATCCCGACTACTGCCGGGATTTTTTTCAAAAGTTTTGTTTGCTACTTTTTCTTTGATTTGTATTTTTTGTACTGGCTTTAATCATTAATATTATGATTCGGAAAATTGTTAGAGATACAGAGGGAAATATAATAACTGAACGCCCCATTGGTGAGATAGAGATAATACGTCCTCCTTTTCGGTGTATTATCAAACGTAATGGACAAGAAGATGCTAAAAAAGGAAATCGTGTAGTTGTAAGATGTTCGGTTCTAATTTTACCTAATTCAAAGATTCACAAATTCAAATTGGACTTATGGGGATGCAAGGCTATTTATTGGCATAATAGAGTTCATATTATAAGCAATTTTATTACCACGACTTTTTGTGATATAACTTGGGGAGGAGCTTTTGGCCTGGCAGAAAAGTTTTTTAATGATGAGTGTGACAAATATGAGCATCTTCTATTTGAAAGGGAACAAGCTCTTAAAAATGCAGAATAAATAGAAGTTTCTGAAAATATTTTCTATTTATTTTTGTAAGACAGCAAGTTGAAAAATGACAATTTAGGATAAGAATATATGATTTAATGATTATGTCTGAAATAGAAATACCCTTCTTTCGTGTGGAAAAATTGTACAAAAACTGTCAGGTAAAATGTGTTAGATTTTACAAAACAGAATATTATGAAAAAAGTTTATATACCATGCGTAAAGAGGTTCTTGTTGAAAATAAGGTAATCTCATTAGTTTATAAAATTAGAAAGCCTAATGATATTATAGGAATAGCATATGCCTACAAGAATGGTGATATGCAAAGAATGAATGTTTGTAAATGTACTGCGGAATTTGAAAATGAATTTTTTATACGAGACTCAAAAAAGGTCAGTCCATCTGAAGATAACACAGAAATGTTTATTAAAAGTAATAGCTATCCCATTTGGGCAGAAGTATATTATGATGGTAAAGAGTATAATTATGTGTATGGGAATTCTCCATCTGAACAAGTTGAATACTTATTTAAAAAGAATCTTTTAATAAAAGCTGTTAATGGTAGATTACCCGATGAAATTCCATCTATAGAATCATACGATACAAAAGAATTACTCTTAAACGAATTGCTTAAATAACTATTATATATTACATCAGCCATGCCACAAGAAAGTAAATATGCTTACGACGAGGAATCCGTCAAGGCAATAATCGAATGGGCACAAACAACCCAGTTACCCAAGGAGGTGATGCTAAGTGAGGCGGAACACATCATCGATACGTCCATGTATGTTAATGCGAATATCTGCGATATTAAGCAGCATTAATTCATATCTATTGTGTGTGACATATCCCGGCTTTCGTCGGGATTTTTTTCATTTGGGCCCTTCCTTTTATAAAAATTCCCTCAAGTCACGTAGGGAATTTCAGAAAAGCAGTTGTCTTTATTGTAGAATCCGGTATATAGTGTTAGTATAGTCCTTCTTTCAGCCATTGCAGTTTCTTTATACTGGATTTACAGAATGTTCCAACATTGTGTGCTCTAATTGATTGTATATATTGAAAGGAACATGCTGGACCTCAGCTTTTATGCGGCTGAGGTTTTGTCGGAGACAAGAGTGCGTTGTTGAACGTGCGATGGAAATATGTGTTTAACCAAATTATTAGTTATGAAAAAAGAGTTTTGTATGGTAATTGCATTTGCTATGGCTTTAGCCGGGTTATTTATGCTTATGTTTATGTCATTTGATTAGTGAATGTCTGTTTGTTGACTGTTTTATAGAAGGGGCAGCTTATTCAGCTGCCTTGTTCCATTTCCCAGGAATTAAGTAATCCATATTGTGTAATTATTCCCCATGTGTGGTACTCAGTTCCACATATTTCCACACATAATTATTCCTTCTTGTTTTTATAATATGCTGATGTATAATGTATTATGTGCTGATGTACATCATGGCATATCGTTTGTCCTATAGTTAATACAAAAACTATATTTATTTACTTAAAACTTACGATTATGAAAAAAGTATTGGTAGCATTAGCAATGGTTATGGGATTAGGCAGTTCAGTAGCATTTGCTTACGTGGTTTCTGGAACACAGTCTGTAGAGCAAACTCTGCAAAATCCTCAGGATGAGTTCACAAAAGTGGAAGTAAAAGACTTGCCTCAGGCAGTTATGAATGTCTTGGCTAAGGACTATGAGGGGGCTGTAATAAAGGAGGCTTTCATTTCCGAGAAAGAAACCGGTAAGATTTATAAGGTTGTGTTGACCATCACCGAGGAAAATCAATCCACTGAAGAAGTAACGGTACTTCTGAATGAAAAAGGAGAAACTGTAGAATGAATGGAAACTCTGTAGTGGTTCGGCATCCATCTACAGAGATGATTCGAGATGCTTTTATGTCTATCTCGTTAATGCGAAAGGGGCGGCTGAATAGTCGCTCTTTTTGTTTATATTGTAATAATAGTTCGTTTCTTTTTCGTCAGAAATTCCTATTATAGAGGGTTGTTTTATACAAAATAATGTTTATATTTGTATTCTAATCCCTATTGTATTATGAATGACAAACAACAACTTCTAATTGATTGTATTTCCCTTCTTCCCGTTATAGGCATTCTGGTTTTGATAACTGTTGCCAATGACCAGCTTGTTACTATGGTTGCTGCCTATGTGCTTTGCGGAGAACTCTTATGCGTATTGGTTAGCAGGATATTAAATTTGTACTATATTGATGTGGCTTTTGTTTGGTTGGGTGGGATTATGCTTTGGTTGTGGTATTGGCTCTGGTTGGAGTCAAGCCATGTAGTGATGGAGATTGTGGAAAGGACAGTTGAATGAATCGCTTCTTTTTCAGTAAAAAATCCCCGTAGCTGCTCAACTACGGGGATGGTGTCAAATAACAGAGTATCAATATGAGATACTAAGTGAGCCTATTCCATTACAGATAAATCATTGTCAACTTCATACTGGTTACAGCCAAAAGCCGCACACATTAAAATAAAACGTTCTTTTATACCTAATCCAGTATATCTGTCTACGGCTCCACTGCCTTTTGCATGAAGTCCTGCTGCGTATTTATCTATCTGAACTTTATTCATTAAATCTACATGAGTTTTACGGGCAAGTTTACTGCTTGCAATCTCATATATGGATTTGTACTCATTTGTTTCCAATGCCGCACTAAACATTGCCACTTTCCGGCTAATCTCACAGTATTCAAGTAGTTTTTTTATTTGATAATTGTACCCGGTTTCACCATTGCCATCAGGATAATAGGGTAACAAAGCATTGCTTGGTAGCCTACCTTTATACTTCATAATAATATCATAAGCAATACGAATGATGGGAGTTTTTATCTCAGTGCGTATAAGTCCATCCTTGTGTGTTTTTTGAGGTAAATAATGAATGTAAGGTATTCCTTCTTCAATGCTGATATTATCAAAAGTGAATCGTCTGAAATCACCTATACGGCAACCGAAACAACATTGAACAACGAATACATCTTTTACTCGCTGCAATGTTTCGGGACATTCTTTGTGGACAACTTCATTGAATTCTGTTTTGGTGAGAAAGAAAGGCTCGTCATATTGTTGCTTCATAATGGACTCTTTTTCTTTTCCTATCTTGCGGAAAGGAGATACGGGAATAACATCATTACTTTCAAGCTCCACCATAAATGCTTGTAACAATAAAAGTTTCTCAGCAATTGTATTCTGGCTTCTTTCCTTTGATGGCGTATTCCGCTTATTCATTTCTGCGTACAGTTCTGGAAATTTTTCAACCAGAGTGTATTCTCTGCGTAGAAAATCACGAAAATTTAGAATATGTTCCTTGTTGAATTTATTGACCGGCAACCCGTCAATGCCATTGATAATGAGGAATCGAGTCAGTTCCCTTATCACTACATCGTAATGTTTCTTTCTGCCGGGACCTATTACACCTGCATTTAGCCATCCGTCAACATAGCGTTGGAACATACTACACATGGATTCCTCTTCACTGCTGATGTTGTATTTTTCAGGATGTAAGTGCTGGTCTATTAAGATTTCCAGTTTTTCACTGGTTAATTCTTTGTTGCTCCCATAAATGGATAAAATTAGATTCTTCCGTTCTTCAATAGATGTGTTAAATGATGTTCTTATGTCTAACTTTATAATACTTTTAGCCTTGTATTTTTCAGTCTTGGCATCCCAAAGAGTAGGAGAGACCATAATATCTGATTTGTGGAATAACTGTACATTGCGTCCATCAGATAATCGAAATCTGACATTTACCTCTTTATCTTTCTTCCCAGTTCTTATAAATGCTTTTACTGTAGTCATATATTCTCTGTTATATCGGTTGTGCAAATATACATAAATTGCACAACTCAGTTCAAATATTGCACAACATAATGCAATGGTATGCAATATAATATTTTTATATAACTCTGATTTTTAATATAATGTTATATGTATTGGTTTTATAGTATTTTATATTCCGAATCGCAACGGAATCACAAGGAAAAAACCGCAAATGGCTAATAAAAAGCTTTTGCGGTTTTCTTGTTTTAGAATTAGAAAATGTCCGCATTTTGTCAGCATAGGTTGTAATGGGAAACAAATTGGAGTATTTGGTTTACATTGCAGGCAAGATTTATTTGCGATACCTGGAGAAAAAATTATCAATCCAACGGACTAGATATACTATAATAACTCCGGCTATGACCATACTGATAATACGTACCAACATAATTTATAGAATTAAAGATTTGTTTTTATAGAATAATAATGTGCAAAGATAATTGATTGGTGGAGAAACAAAAACTCTGGAAAGGATATAAAGATAGGAATTAACGCATATTTTCACGGATATAATCTTCTATTGTAAAATCACTCTTATATCTAGATATTTCCGGATTCTTCTCTACAGTCGTAATGCAACGTTTTTCTTTACCAAGTACCAACCGGTTTAGGAAGCTCAGGATGTCATGACGATTATCCTTCATAGGAGAATAGGATAGGGAATGTCCTATACCTTCCGCTATATAGAAATAGTATGCTGTCTCTTTTTCTTTCAGTTGCATACAGATAAAGTTTGAGCCCCATAGCCCCATTTCCTCTACTACTGCCTTAGTAAAAGGAACCGTGCTGTCGGCATCACCATGGAACAACATAAGAGGACAAGGGGACATTATCCATTTTGGAATACCATTGGCACAGATTGCTCCAGAAAAGGAAATGACCCCTGCATAATTGAAATTGGCAGGTAATCTGTCCGCAAAAGCCGTTTGATTGCAAATCTCATACTCTGCTTGAAGGGCAGTTATCGCACCTGCACTCGAACCGCAAGCTATAATTTGTGCAGGATTTATTTGCCATTCTACACTATGCTCAATTATATAATTTGTAGCATCACCAAAATCTTCTACAGCACAAGTGATTGCTTGTTGCAGGGCAGAAGAGAATCCTTGCAAGTCCGAATACTCCGATTTATCTATATCCTTTAATTGGGTACGGTAATCTGTTGATACTACCACATAGCCGGCTCGTGCCCAAAAATGAAAATAAGAAATGTAATCGGGATTATCTCTTCTCCCGCCTTTGAAACCTCCCCCAAATGCAAAAAGAATGACGGGCTTTGATTGTGTCCCTTGTATTTGATCAATCATTACATACTTGTCCAGTTTCAGAGTATCAGCCTTTTTGATGGCAAAAGTATATGTTTGCTTGTCAATATGCTGTGCATGCACAACAGTAGCTATACTCAATAATGAGCATGCCATCAAGATAAAAATAAAGCGTTTTCCCATATTCAGTTTATTCTATTAATGCTGCGTGGATTATCTGACCTACAAAGATAGAATAAAACTATAACTAAAAAGGGGAAAGATGACATTTAGACATAAAAAAAGGCTATCTATCCCAGACAGCCAATCTTTTTTATTAACCTTAAATCTAATACTATGAAAAACACAGTACAAAGATACGTACTTGCAGGAGATATCCAAATTTTAGCGGGTAATCAGCGGATATTATAACATGGTTTAGTAGAATATTATTTCCGTTAACTATTAACATAAATAATATTCAATTTAACAGAAGAAGGAATTAATATTCCTCATCAGTGATTGCAAACTTTAGTCATGTCCACTGTAAATCCACCATTGGCGGGTATAAATTTTCCTTTTCTTTTAAGAAATTCTATCAGGGTATCTACATCCATATTGTTGGCAGAGCAGGTGAAAAAACGCTGCTGCTCGCTGAATTTTTGGATAATGGCTTCTCTCAATGATAACTCAGTATAACTATTACCTTCCATCATGTGAAGGACTTCATGTGCATGTAATTGTTCCATAATCTTTTTTTGTGGCAAAGATAATATGATATTCTAAGTATAAGTGTAACATATGTGACAAAGTCCAACACACATATCCGGATATTTGCTTTTACGTAAAATAACACTTGTTACGACTATGCTAAAAACCTCAAAAAAAGTAAAAAGGTTTTGCTTCTATACCATTGTAAACTAACTTTGGGAATCAACTTTTAAATGAATTAAAGCATATGAAAAAATTAATCTTATCTATTGCACTATGTTGTGCAGCTACGAATTTCTTTGCGCAGAATGCTGACCCTGCCCAGTTGGTCAACGATGGTAAGGCTGCTCTTGAAGCTAAAAATTACCAGGAAGCTTACACAAAATTTAGTACTTATCTGACACAAACAAACAACCAAGATTCCGTAATTGCATATAACTGTGGCGTTTGTGCCGATAAGATAAAGAAACCTGCCGAAGCTTTGAAGTATTTTGATATTGCTGTACAGAAAAAGTATAACCTGGCAAATGCTTATATAGGTAAAGCCGGTGCTTTGAAAGATTTGAAGAAAAATGATGAGTATGTTGCCACTTTAAAGGAAGGGCTGGAAGCAAATCCCGGTAATAAGACATTGACTAAATTGTATGCCACTTATTACGTAAATCAAGGTATCATGGCGCAGAAAGCCAAAAAGATGGATGCAGCCGAAGAAGCATTTAAACAAGCCATAGCTATCCAAGCAGATAATGTAAATGCACTTAACAGTCTGGGTTCTTTGTATTATAGTAAGGGTGCCAATACCATGAAAACAGATGTAGAAAAAGCAAAAGTTGAATTCAAGGAAGCCAAAGAATATTTGGATAAACTTATTCCATTGCTCTCTGCGGACAAACCAGCTCAAAAGAAGATGATGGATAATGCAAAAACGATGTTGAACTTCATCGACAGTCAATTGAAATAAAAGACTCCTATATAAAAAAAGAGGCAAATATCAATTCAGATATCTGCCTCTTTTTTGTGTTATGAAATGACTATTTAGCTCTTCTCAGTACAACAGCTGTACGTGCCGGTATGTAAAGCTTCAGCCACTCCTTCTTGTCTTTTTTGTAAAGCGGGTCGTGAATGGTAAAATGTTTGATGGTATCATCCGTCAAACCATTACCGCCATAATCTGGATTATCTGTATTCAAAATAACTTCATAAGTTCCGGCAGGAACCAAGAAACCGTAATCAGTAAAAGACTGCTTAGGGTTGAAGTTGAATACAAAAATCAAGTCCTTGCGCATATAGGCCAATACCTGGTCACCGTCATTATGCCATATTTCTTGGACCGGAGTAGCCTGGAAGTTCTTTATGCTTTTTACAACTCCCAACATGGCAGCATCAAAGTCACCCATATAATGATATGCCAGATTCTTGTTGTCCACCAAATTCCATTGGCGGCGGGCATATTTACAAGACCAACCGTTACCTTCACGGGGGAAGTCAATCCATTCCGGATGTCCGAATTCATTGCCCATAAAGTTAAGATAACCGCCATTGATAGTAGTCGCAGTCAGTAAACGTATCATTTTATGGAGAGAAATGCCTCGATTTACGGTATAGTTCTCGTCTCCTTTCTGCATGTGCCAGTACATATCCGCATCAATCAAGCGGAAAATGATGGTTTTATCGCCCACCAAGGCTTGGTCATGGCTTTCCGCATAGGAGATGGTCTTTTCATCTTTGCGGCGGTTGGTCACTTCCCAGAACATGCTGGATGGCTTCCAGTCTTCATCTATTTTCTCCTTGATTGTCTTAATCCAATAATCGGGAATATTCATGGCCATACGGTAATCAAATCCGTAGCCGCCATCTTCATATTTTGCCGCCAGTCCGGGCATTCCCGATACTTCTTCGGCAATGGTGATGGCTTTGGCATTGACCTGATGGATAAGCCGGTTGGCAAGTGTCAGATAACAAATGGCATTGTCGTCTTGATGTCCGTTGAAGTAATCTCCATAATTACAGAATGCTTCTCCCAAACCATGACTATAATATAACATGGAGGTTACTCCGTCAAAGCGGAAGCCGTCGAAATGATATTCTTCCAGCCAGAATTTACAGTTAGACAGCAGGAAGTGAATAACTTCGTTCTTGCCGTAATCAAAGCAAAGCGAATCCCAAGCCGGATGTTCCCGACGTCCACCGGGATAGAAATATTGATTAGGATCACCGGCAAAGTTACCCAAGCCTTCGACTTCATTCTTCACAGCGTGTGAATGGACAATATCCATGATAACGGCAATCCCCATGCTATGGGCTGTATCAATCAGTTCTTTCAGTTCTTCCGGAGTACCAAAACGGGAAGAAGCGGCAAAGAAACTGGAAACATGGTATCCGAAGCTACCATAATAGGGATGTTCCTGGATAGCCATAATCTGTATGCAGTTGTAGCCTTCTTGGGCGATACGTGGAAGAATCTTTTCCTGAAATTCCTTATAGCTACCGACCTTTTCCTCCTGCTGAGACATACCGATATGGCATTCATATATCAATAAAGGATCTGTAGATGGCTTGAAAACCCGCTTTTTCATTTTATAGGGTTTCTCCGGAGCCCAAACCTGGGCACTGAATATTTTAGTCTGTTCGTCTTGTACGACACGTGTAGCCCATGCAGGAATGCGTTCACCGCAACCACCGTCCCAATGTACCATCAGCTTGTACAAGTCACCGTGTTTCACGGCATCAGCAGGAAGCTTGATTTCCCAATTACCGTTTGCTTTACGCTTCAAGCTATATTTTTTTTCTTCTTTCCAATCGTTAAAAGTTCCGACCATAAAGATTTGGGTTGCGTTAGGCGCCCATTCACGGAAAACCCAACCATCGTCAGTACGATGC
Source organism: Bacteroides sp. AM44-19 (assembly GCF_003603395.1). Taxonomy (NCBI): domain Bacteria; kingdom Pseudomonadati; phylum Bacteroidota; class Bacteroidia; order Bacteroidales; family Bacteroidaceae; genus Bacteroides; species Bacteroides sp. AM44-19. The sequence continues at coordinate 25,495 of NZ_QTNB01000003.1, forward strand.
AGGCCGAAATAGAGGTATCCGGATGCAAAATCAGACAAGGTTAGTTTTCCTTTGTTGGTCAATTCCGATTCTTTGTCTATGGCATGTTGATGACGTCCGTTGATGGCATCGGCAAAAGGTTCCAGCCATGGGTCATTCTTGATTAAATTCAATGTTTCCATAAAGAGGATGAGTTTTGGATATTTGATAAATTTACGCTTTAACTTTCACAATTATTTTTTTTACACCGTCAGGGGTAATACCCGGAGCATGCCCGTCCTGAGGGAAAAAGATAGCAAACATTCCGGGCTTCACTGCAATATAGTCCTCCGCCAGTCCTTCAAAAAAAGTGATGTCTTTTTCCGCATTGTAAGGAGCATCAACCGGAAGGCAGTCTTGGGCGGCGGTATAACCCATTATCTCCGTACCGGACAAGGGTATTTGAATGTCAATATAGTCTTTATGGGTTTCCAGTTTGGCATTTTCTTTTTCTTTTGGGTTTGTCTGCGCCACGTTGACCAGCAAGTCCTTTCCTTTCAGTTCGGTCTTGCCGATTTCCAAAGAGTGCAAGTCATGTGATTTTAAAAAATCAATGGCCTGCTCAAATAGAGGATGCAGCAAAGTATATTTTTCTATGTTTTCAAGTCTGTCTATAACCATAATTCAAATGTTTTAAGTTAGTTATATAGGTAAATTATTCAAAGTCGTCTATGGTGTAATTCACAAAATCAGAAAAACGCTTCATCTGCTTGAAGATGTCGTCTGTACGATCCAAAAAGTCTGGAGCAAGAAAGAAGCTGTCCGGCTGGCAGCAGGCAACCGTATACTCTTTACACTGAAGGTATTTCAGATAGGGATAGTCCTTTGGAAATCCTTTTGGAGCTGTTTTTAGAAAATTCTCTCCGATGACGGGAAAGTATTGCTTGAAAGCAGGATCTTCCACTATACTGCGAAATTCATCTATATTGTCGTATACCGCTTGTCGCAGAGCTCTTAACAAGGGCGGGGGAGGACAATAACTTCCACCGGCCAACAAGCAGTTTCCCGGTTCCAGATGCACGTAATAGCCACAATGGTCGGATTTCTTTCCTTTCGCATTGATATATCCTCCCAGATGTGTCTTGTAGGGAGTTTTATCTTCGGAAAAGCGTGTATCACGATAAATACGGTATGTACAGTCCTTTGCTTCTATACCACGGATGCTTTCATCAAATAAAGAGATACGGGAGATAATTACTGTAAGCAAGTTTTCAAACTCGCTGCGGGCGACTTCATACTGTTCCCGGTGAGAATTGAACCATTCACGATTGTTGTTTGCAGACAGTTCTTTCAAAAATTGAAATATAACAGGGATATTCATATCATATTCTTTCCTTATTATCTGCCAAATTTACGGATAATATTTCTAACATGCTACAAAGAAGGGTAAAAAAAAGCATCGGCTCTGGTAAACCGATGCTCCTTACACATTTATCAATCAAACAGACGCTTCTGTTTTTGATGTACTTACTTATCACAAGCGGGTACGTCTCTTTTAATTAATCTTATATCTAATACTATGAAAAACACATTTATATAACACAACAAATTGGAATTTTGTTCATGCAGATGAGGATAACTTTAGCATAAAAAATGGGTGGGTCATTTTATTCTGCATCCGGTTTGCACTATCTTTGCAAGAAAATATGTAGAATATGGCCGAATATAAATTTGATGAAGATAGCGTTAAAGCGCTGATAGATTGGGCAAAGAGCACATCTTTCCCTCAAAGTGTAACATTGTCTGATGCTGAGAACATAGTGGATGTGAAACGTTTTGTGCAAGCTAACCTGAGTGACATAGATGCACATTATCCTGATGATTTTTATAATCCTGCCATCACGCGGCTATATCGGCTGAAGGAATATATGGAAGAGAACAAATAAAGACTTGGCACTGATTATGCGGAAAACCACGAAGCGATTAAGAAATCCGTGTTGTTCTGCATAATCAGTGCCAAATCTAATAAATCACCAGAGTTGTGACTCCGTTATAGCTTTATCTTAAGTATCTTTCCTCCATATCCTTCGACGGCCACATTAGTAGCCTTATAGGGAAGCAGACTTATGTTTTCTTCTTTTCCGCTGAGCAGCTCCGTAGCTTTGTACTGGTCCATCTGCGGTATTTGCAGGAAGTCAAAAGCATGAGAAGGAATATTTATGGCAAGGTCTGCCGAGATATGGTCGAAGTTCACGACGAACAGCAGCAGGTCTCTCTCAAATTTGCGCAGGAATGTATATTGCTTATGTTCATTAAAGCGCCATCCGTTGACATTGGCATACATCAAATCGAAGAAAGCCCCCTGAGAGATGGCCTTTTCTTCATTGCAAAGAGTCAGTAGCCGTTTATAAATGCTGTATAGGTGTTTCTGGTCCTCCGTCAGCATCTTGCCGTCGAACTTGCCGCCATTGCGCCAACGGCGGATAGTATCTACACTCCAATAGTCAAAGATGGTTGTACGTCCGTCCCGGCCGCTGAAACCTTCACTATCCATGCCCAGCTCACCAAACTCCTGACCGAAATAAATCATCATCGGATTGGTGTTCATGCAAGCTGACACAATGAGTGCCGGAATCGCCTTGCGTGGGTTACTGGCAAAAAAGTCGGAAGCGATACGTTGCTCGTCATGGTTTTCCAGAAAGTTCAGCATGCGTTTTTCTATACCTCCCAGACTTTGCCAAGAGCGGGTGATGGCAGTTGCCGATTCATACCCGCAAGTAACAGCCCGCAAGGTATCATAAAGTCCTACTTTGTCGTATAAATAATCAAACTTGCCACGGAACAAGTAATTCTTGTATTCTCCCGGGTTGTAGACTTCGGCTATAAACAGCAGAGAGGGATATTGTTCCTTGACCTGCGGAATTGCCCATTCCCAGAACTCTACGGGAACCATCTCGGCCATATCGCAACGGAAACCGTCTATGTTCTTTCCCGCCCAGAACAGCATGATATCCAGCATCTTGGTCCATGTGTCGGGAATGGGGTCGAAATGGCAAGTCCCGCCGTTCTGGTAATCCACTCCATAATTCAACTTTATAGTTTCGTACCAATCGGTGATGTTTGGATAAGCATCAAAACGGTTGTTTCCGGTAGCTTTTGCCGGAAACTCCCTATAAGGTTCGGCGGCTGCACCTTTCATGTCAAATTGGCCATGCAGTTCCGATTTCGGGATATAATAGAAGTTATTATATGGGCTGAACGCATAATTGGTATCATCGTTTGAACCCAGTTGTGAAGTGCCATCCGGCTGGGCATCCGAGTGATATTGACGGGCTACGTGGTTGGGAACAAAATCTATGATAACCTTCAGACCGCTACGGTGAGTGCGCTGCACCAGATTCTCAAACTCTCTCATACGCTCCGGTACGTCCTTGGCGAGATCCGGGTCGACATCATAGTAGTCCTTGATGGCATAGGGAGATCCGGCTTTACCTTTCACTATGGCCGGATGGTCGGGTTGGATATTGTGACGGCGGTAGTCAGTTTGCGTAGCATGCTCGATGATGCCCGTGTACCATATATGTGTAGCGCCAAGCTTCTTGATTTCTCCCAACGCCTTGGCTGTAAAGTCGGCCATCTTGCCGCATCCATTTTCAGTGATGCTGCCATTATTGATGCAGTGGTTATTGTTGTTTCCGAATAGTCGGGTGAACACTTGATAAATAATCAATTTGTTTTCGTCGTTCATTTCTTTGTTTTCTATGTTATAGAATGGTTATTTTATTCTTTCCAAATGCTGCCTTTGTCAATGAGCAGGCGTTCCAATATATCATTGGTCGTATTATATCCCTGCATGAATATCTCCTCCGCCTTTTCCAGCTCTGTATTGCTGTATCCTTCCAAGTTATAAGGTTCTATCAGCAAATCAGCCTTCTCGCGTTCAGGAAAAGAGTTGGAGCGGAACATAAAATTATAGGAACGTAAGGCAATGCTCACAATGTTCATTTTATACTTGGTTGCCATCAGAGGACTGACATTCACGGCAATCACTTTTTCGCATATACGGCGGAGGGTAGAGACAGGCAGGTTCATCAGCAGGCCTCCGTCCACGTAATGGGTGCCGTCTATATTGACCGGGGCAAACAATACCGGCATGCAACACGAAGCTGCTACGCGTTCGGCGATGTCCCCTTTATGGAAATGTACCAGACGTCCGTGGTCCAGGTCAGTAGCTGTAATAATCAGAGGGATTTGCAGTTCTTCCAGTTTCTTGGATTTCAGATTGCTTTTCAGGAAATCGATGAATTCTCCCAATTCAAACAATCCGACTTTGGGAATCACCAGTTTGGTCAGGTCCTGAAACTTGTGCCCGGCAAAGTAGTCAAGAACTTTATGCGGTTCATTGCCGTCGGCGTAGAATACCCCGGCCAAGGCTCCGGCGCTGACTCCGGAAAGTATATTGGGCTTTATGTCATGTTCCAATAAGGATTGCATGGCACCCAAATGGGCAAAGCCTTTGATGAAACCGCCGCTTAAGGCAAAACCTATTGGATATTTTTTAGTGAACCAGTTGTTCGTTACTACTTCCATGTTGAAAATATGATATATTGTTCGGCACGAAATTAATGATTTTATTGTAGGGAGAAAGGAAAATAGCGGAAAAAAGTTCAAAGTATTAAGAGAAAAGTCTTCTCTATTAAGGAGAAAGTTTTTCTTAGTTAGGGAAAAAGTTTTTATCAGTTAAGAAAAAACTTTGTTTATGGTTTGCGGATGTCTATCCCAAGCCTTGGGATAGACATCCGCAAACTGGGGATATGTATCCGCAGTGTGCGAACAAAGTTTTAGGATTAAGGGATACTGTTTGAGAATATACGTTTATTTCTTTGCGATTGCTTTCAGCAGTGCATATCCTCCAAACCACTGAATCAGCATGCCCGGAATGCCCATACGGAAATCTTGCACTGCCAAAAAGAAATTACCGCACAGTGCCCATTCAAAGGCCGTACCGATAATTTGATAGGAGAGGATTACACCCAGCAATGCCAATAAAGAGATATTCTTGGCATAGCGTGCAGCAAGAGCGGCGGTTCCGGCCAGCAGACCGGACTTTATAAGTATGGCCGGCAACACGGCTGCTGCAGGCATGGCAAAAAGCAGATGATTGATGACCGGAGACAAGAGAGCCGTCAGCAGACCTACCTTGAAACCATATTTATAAGCAGCTATCAGTGTAAAGAAATAGATGGGAAGCAACGTCGGACCGCCTGCTGGGACCAGATGGCAGAGTTGCGGCAAGGCGATGTTTCCTGCCACGAACAGCAGGACGAATAGATAGGTCTTTACGTTGCCGAAAGGCAAAGAATAAAGTTTTGCAGATGTTTCCATTTGTATAATATTATAGTTGATAAATCTATTTTTATTATGACTGTTTAAAACTGAAAAGGTTTAATCAAATCTTCACCAATTCATATTCCATGGTTCCCAATCCTATTTTCTCGGCATGGCGCAATCCGGCAAGCCAGTCCGTGTCGGGGTGCATCAAGTGGAACTTGTCGCATCCACACAAGTCGTCGTGCTCGTGTGCCGTGGCAAGGCAATTGTTACCATGCAGTATCGGGGCTTGGATGACCATATCTGCACATGCCTTGTCCAGTGCAACCGGGTCTGCCGAAGCCAGAATGCCGAGGTCGGGCACGATGGCGGCATCGTTGTGGTTCCAGCAGTCGCATTCGGGAGATACGTTCATGATGAAGCTGATGTGGAAATGGGGCTTGCCCATAACGACAGCGAGGGCATATTCCGCAATCTTGTAGTTCAGGCGCTCGGAGGTATCTTCGGCTCCCATCACGGCACCGTCGTGCTGGCAGAGGGCTACGCACTGTCCGCAACCTACGCATTTGGTGTAGTCTATTTCTGCCTTGCGGCTGGTATTGAGGTGCACAGCGTCGTGTGCGCAGTGCTTCACGCAGATGTTGCAGCCTATGCAGCTTTCTACGTCAATCTTGGGTTGCGAGGCGCAGTGCAGTTCCAGCTTTCCGCCTACACTGGCACATCCCATGCCCAGATTCTTCAAAGCACCGCCGAAGCCGGCTTGTTCGTGTCCCTTGAAGTGGTTCATACTGATTACAATATCGGCGTCGGCTATCGCTGTACCGATTTTGGGTGCCGGACAATATTCTCCGTTCAGAGGGATTTCGCGGTAGTCCGTTCCCTTCAGTCCGTCGCCGATGATGACCTGGCACTGGGCCGAAATGGGGTTGAACCCATTCTCCATCGCGCTTTGCAAGTGGTCTACGGCATTGGCGCGACGACCGGAATACAGTGTGTTGCAGTCCGTCAGGAAAGGTTTGGCTCCCAGGCTGCGGAGCAGGGTTGCCATTCGAGCTGCATAATTGGGACGCAAGTATGCCAGATTGCCGGGTTCGCCGAAATGGATTTTGATGGCAGCAAAGCTATCCTTCAAAGGGAGTTGCTCGATGCCTGCCCGTTTCAGCAAGCGTTCCATTTTATCCAAAAGATTGGATGTAGGGGAAGTACGCAAGTCAGAGTAGTATACTTTTGCTTTTTCCATGTGTTTTACCTGTTTATAGTGATAGTATCTGCAAAAATAACGGATTATTTCCATATTAATAGGTATATGGCTAAAAAAAGTAGGGAAATCCCTTTTGACAAATAGGGGGATAATAAGAGGTCTATCCATGTTTCTGCCTACCTTTGTGGCAACTAAAAACTCGATAAGATGAAAACAATCAGACTAATTATTGCGGGACTGGTAATGACGATGGGATTCAGCAGTTGTTCCAGCTTGTTTTATGATGCTAAGGTAGATGTGTTGAACAGTATCCAGAAGGGGATGAGCAGGCAGGAGGTCACCAAGATATTGGGAACTCCAGAGTATCGCCGCTTCGACCGGGATATAGAAGAATGGGAATATTCCAGAGTGCTGTCCAGTAAAAGTAATATCACCCGAACTCAGATTGTCGTGACTTTTGAAGGTGGGAGAGTCGTTGCAATGGACTCATTCTCCGGAGAGCCACGTACGTTGCCGGTTGTTCCCAGTGAAGTAGTGATAGATTCTCCAGCTCCGGTTTATGTCAGGGGGATGCACCCCGAAGACTTCCGGCATTTTTATGAAAAAGTGAAGTCCCGCCCTTTCAAGGATGATCAAATCGAAATGATGAGAACTGTTGCCCGAAACAACAGTCTGAACTGTGTGCAATGTGCCAGTTTGATGGCACTATATACTTTTGATGACGACAAGATGAAAGTCCTCAACATATTCGCTCCCAATATCGTAGATCCGGAAAACTACGAAGCGATTTTAGACGTCATTGATTCACTGTTCAAGAAAGACGATGCCAAGAAAATTCTGGGCATACGCTATTAAGAAGCAGGCTTGTCGGAACGCATTATAAGGGAAAGTGCCATAACGGACCGTTCCCGTGCCCTATATTCATGTCTTTCCCCCGGTTTATCGCAGTACCGATATACTCTTTAGCCTTGCAGACCGCTTCATCGAGTTTGTTGCCACCGGCAAGAAATGTAGCTATGGCAGAGGAAAGGGTACACCCCGTGCCGTGCAGGTTACGGCTCTCTATTTTGGGGTTGGAATAGAGGATGCATCCGGATGGCAGGATGTCAGCCCCGGCAGAAGGTTGCCGGCAATAAAGCACGTCGCACATGTCATTATCCTCTAGATGTCCGCCTTTGACGAGAATAGCGGTGTTGTATCTGCAGGATAATTCCTGTGCCGCTTGTCGCATCTCCACAGTACCGGTAATGGTTTGCCCCCAAAGCAGGCTTGCTTCATTCAGGTTGGGAGTAATGAGGGTGCATAGCGGAAACAGTTCCGTCTTAATGACTTGTATGGTTTCTTCGGTCATCAGTCGCCGTCCGCTGGTCGATATCATGACGGGGTCATAGACTATACACTCCGGAGTATATGTCTGAAGACAATCGACAATGGCGGTCACAATACCGGCATCATATACCATACCTATCTTGACGGCATCCGGCCTTAAATCATCCATAACAGAGGCGATTTGTGCCTTAACCATATCCGCAGGTATCGGATAAACCGATTGTACTCCCAGTGTGTTTTGTGCAGTAACAGCCGTGATGACGGAAGCGGCATAACCTCCCAAAGCGGAAATGGTCTTTATGTCTGCTTGTATGCCTGCACCGCCCGAACAGTCGGAACCGGCAATGGAAAGGATAATAGGGGGAAGCATGAGATAATTAGAAATTAAAAATTAAAGAGGGGGGGGAGGAGAGCTGTTTCAGGTGGAGGAAGTGGGGGATGAAATCTTCCTTCGCTTGCTGCCAGATGTCTCCTAGCAGGACGGCACCTCCGAAACCTAAAGCGGCTATTTCCGGAAGATGCTCCAGGCTGATGCCACCCAATGCCATGACGTTGGAATCGATGATACCTGCTTGCTGTGCTTTCTTCAAGGTATCGCAGGAGTAAGCGGAAGAGTAGCCTTCTTTGGATATACTGTCATAAATGGGACTGAGGAACACATAGCTACAATCTGATTTATGTTTCAACACTTCTTCAAGAGAGTGGCAGGAACAACTGATGTGTCCCTTATATCCGAACGGTATCTGCGGATTGCGCCCGTTCAGATGAATTCCTTTCAGACCGAAAACGGATGCCAGCTGGAATTGCTCATGCGTGACAATGCGCGGCATATATTCCATCGGCAACTGCCGCAGGAAATACTCCATCTCCTCTGCCGAAGCTCCCGGCTTGCGCAGGTGGAGTATTTCCAAACCGTTTTGGAATAAGGAGGTAACTGCCGCTGCTTCTCCTTCAAAGAATTGCGGCGTGGTAATGACTATCAGTTTCATATCTTTATGGATGTTTGTCTATAATGAGAGAATATACGACTGCATGGTTCTTAAATCAATCGTCCATAGCTTTCCTGCCAAGGGGTCACCGTAGCCGCAAATCAGTTTCAACACTTCATTGGCTTCTACGCTACCCACAATGGCAGGGGTTACGCCGATAACCGATTTGTCCGGAGATGGCATGAGCAGTGTCCCTTCTTCATCCGGATAGAGGTCACGATAGTTTTTTGCACCCTCACCGTAGCAGAAGACGGACACTTGGCCTTCAAAGCCTTGAATGGCACCATAAACGTAGGGCTTGCCCCAAGCGTTGCATACGTCATTCAGCAAGTAGCGGGTAGCGAAGTTATCGCATCCGTCTACCACTATATCGTAGTTCCTTATCAGTTCTCCGGCATTCTTCTTGTCCAGACGGAAGGGGTATACTTCCACGTTTACATCGCTGTTCAACCCCTGCACTCTACGGGCGCCACATAGAGGTTTAGGCTGCCCAAGGTCAGCTTCAGCATACAGAACCTGACGTTGAAGATTACTGATGCTGACCTGGTCATCGTCCACCAATCCCAGCGTTCCGACTCCTGCTCCCGCCAGATAGAGGGCAATGGGAGAACCCAATCCTCCCACACCGACTATCAACACCTTGGCATTACGCAGTTTCTCTTGTCCGGCTTCGCCTATTTCAGGGAGGGACGTTTGTCTGGCATATCGGTTCATTTGTTCATTATTATTAAGGTTCTGTATTCGGCCACTCATCTCTTGAAAGCCTTCAAATCAAAACTCGCATCCCAATCTTTCCACACTGGTTCGCGCCCCAGGCGTTTCAATGCTTTGTCCACTTCCACAGCCTTGCGCTCGTCGCTGACATGAAACTGTTCCAGTGTTTGCGGATAGCTGTAATATCCTCCCGGTTCGGTCTTGCTTTCGGCGCTCATGGTTGTCACACCGAGTGTTGCCATATGGTCGCGTATATCGGCAGGCTCGCGGGTGGAGTAGGAGATGTCTACATCATGGTCGAAGATGCGCATGGCGAAAGTGACTTGTGCCAGTTCGCGGTCGCTCATGATGACATTGGGCTGGAAGCCGCCGTTCTCCGAAGGACGCATACGGGGGAAGTTGACGCTGTATTTCGTTTGCCAATAATGTTTCTGGAGATAGCGCAGGTGATAAGCCATCATGGTGATGTCTGTCCGCCATTCTTTCTCCAGACCGATGAGCACTCCCATGCCGATGGAATGGACGCCTGCCTGCCCCATGCGGTCGAAACCATTGACACGCCATTCGAATTTGGACTTCATGCCACGGGGGTGGTAGATGTTGTAATTCGACTTGTGGTAGGTTTCTTGAAAACAAATCACGCCATTCATGCCGTGTTCTTTCAGCGTTGCATACTCTTCCGTTTTTAAGGGCATCACTTCTATTTTCAGATTGCTGAAGTAGGGTTTTGCCAGGTCCAGTGCACGGGCTATGTAGGGCACGCCTGCTTTGGCCGGATTTTCTCCCGTCACCAACAGCAAATTCTCGAAAGGTGCCAGCTTCTTGATGGCCTTGTATTCGTTCACGATTTCTTCTTCCGTCAGTATGGTACGCGGCATGGGGTTGCTGATATGGAAACCGCAATACACGCAAGAGTTGGTGCAGGAATTCGTGATGTAAAGAGGCACGAACATGGAGATGGTTTTCCCGAATCGTGCCTCGGTGTATTTCTTGCTCAATCGTGCCATCGTCTCCAGATAGGGGGCAGCGGTGGGTGAGATGAGGGCCATGAAGTCCTCTACATTACAATGTTCTTTGGAGAGGGCACGGCGTACATCCGCATCTGTCTTGGCATGGATGCGTGCCGTGGTTTCCTCCCAGGATATATGTTCTAATTCGTCTGAAAACATAGTGCTCTATCAATTCCCATTTATTTCTTTTTTAATTCTCTCGACAACCGCATCGCACAGAAGTTCGGTCCGCACATCGTGCAATACTCCCCATCCACATGCTTCCCTGCATGAAAATAGCTGAACGCACGTTCCGGGTCGAGCGACAAGTCAAACTGGTCTTTCCAGCGGAATTCATAACGTGCTTTGCTCAGTGCATTGTCACGCACTTGTGCTCCGGGATGCCCTTTTGCCAGGTCGGCGGCATGGGCGGCTATCTTATAGGTGATGACACCTACACGCACATCCTCCTTATCGGGCAGTGCCAGATGCTCTTTGGGGGTGACATAACAGAGCATGGCCGTACCCAGCCAACCTATCTGTGCCGCGCCGATGGCAGACGTAATATGGTCGTAACCCGGTGCGATATCCGTCACGATGGGGCCGAGCGTATAGAAAGGCGCATCGTGGCATTTTTCTATCTGGCGCTCCATATTCTCCTTAATCTTGTGCATGGGCACGTGGCCGGGACCTTCGATGAAAGCCTGCACATTCTTGTCCCAAGCACGCAGCACAAGCTCGCCCATCGTGTCGAGTTCTGCAAACTGCGCTTCATCGTTGGCATCGTGCGTAGACCCCGGACGCAGCCCGTCTCCCAAAGAGATGGCAACGTCATACTGTGCCAGAATGTCGCAAATGTCATCAAAGTGTTCGTAAAGGAAACTCTCGCGGTCGTGCACCAGGCACCATTTGCTCATGATGCTGCCGCCACGGCTCACGATACCGCACAACCTTTTCTCGGCCAGATGCACATTATGGCGGCGTATACCGGCATGGATGGTGAAGTAGTCCACTCCCTGCTCGCATTGTTCAATCAAGGTGTCGCGGTAGATTTCCCAGGTGAGGTCTTCCACCTTGCCGTTCACTTTCTCCAATGCCTGGTAGATGGGGACAGTGCCCACGGGAACGGGACAGTTGCGGATAATCCATTCGCGCGTTTCGTGTATGTTCTCGCCCGTGGAGAGGTCCATCAGCGTGTCGCCGCCCCATTTGCAGCTCCACAATGCTTTCTCTACCTCTTCTTCGATGCCCGAGGTGGTGGCGGAGTTTCCGATATTGGTATTTATCTTCACCAGGAAGTTACGGCCTATAATCATCGGCTCTGCTTCGGGATGGTTGATGTTGGCAGGAAGCAGGGCGCGTCCGGCAGCAATCTCCTGGCGTACAAATTCCGGTGTGATGTGCGTCTCTATTCCCAGCTCCGCGCAGTTCATGTTCTCGCGAATCGCCACATACTCCATTTCAGGCGTGATGATGCCTTGTTTGGCATAGTACATCTGTGTGCAGCATTTTCCTTGAAGGGCGCGGTAGGGCAGGGTGATATGCTCAAAGCGCAGAGAGTCGAGCGACCGGTCGTCGCGGCGCATGCGCCCGTACTCCGACGTTATTTCGGAAAGCTGCTCCACATCGCCGCGTTTCAGTATCCACGGCTCGCGCAGACGGGGCAGCCCTTTCTTCAAATCCACTTCGACGGCAGGGTCGCTGAACGGTCCGCTGGTATCATACACATACACTTCCGGATTCGGAGTAAGTACCTTTTCTCCATCAACGAAGTTCGTACTGGGCACTTGCTCCACCTTGCGCATAGCTACGCGCAATTCGGGAAACAAGGTGCCCGGCAAATATACTTTCTCGGAACGGGGGAATTTTATCTTCTGGTTCATTTTTCTTTAGGTTTTGTTATGTAGAGATTTACGATTAGACAATTTACGATTTACGATTGGAGTTTGTATTGTTAAACAACCTCTCTCAACCGGTAGGTTTATGATTGCATGAGTAACTTCAATCGTAAATCGTAAATTGTCTAATCGTAAATCTCCCTGTTTTGTCATTTTTCATTCAAGAAAGCCGTCAGCGGTGAGCTGGCTTCCGCAACAAAATTATCTGCCTGTATGCCCAGACCTGCTTCGTATGCCATGCGTCCCGCCTCTACAGCCTGCTTGAACGCTACCGCCATGGTCACGGGGTCGCCCGCCACTGCAATGGCTGTATTCACCAGGCAAGCCGAAGCGCCCATTTCCATAGCCTCTGCCGCATGGCTCGGGGCACCGATACCGGCATCCACCACTACGGGGATATTGGCTTGCTCAATGATTATTCTCAGGAAATCCCTTGTCTGTAGTCCTTTGTTTGTACCGATAGGAGCACCCAGCGGCATGACGGTGGCGGCACCGGCTTCTTCCAGCCTCTTGCACAGTGTGGGGTCGGCCTGGCAATAGGGCAGTACCACAAATCCTAACTTGACCAGTTCTTCCGTGGCTTTCAGCGTCTCTACAGAATCGGGCAACAGATAGCGGGGGTCGGGGTGTATCTCCAGTTTCAGCCAGTTCGTGCCGAAAGCTTCACGCGCCATCTGTGCAGCAAAAACAGCTTCTTCGGCATTGCGCACGCCGGAGGTGTTGGGCAGAAGCTGGATACCGGGATGCTGTATGTGTACCAGCATATTGTCTTCCTTGTTGTCCAGTTCAATGCGTTTCATGGCTACCGTCACCATTTCTGTGCCGGATGCCAGGATAGACTGCTCCATCACTTCATCGGAATTGAACTTTCCGGTTCCTAAAAACAGACGGGAGTTGAACTCACGTCCCGCAATCACTAATTTTTCCATATCAGTCGTCATATATTAATTCTTTATTTTTCATTCTCCATTAAAGAAATGATTCTTTTCATTTCATCTGCCGGACTATCGGCATGCAGTACCGTGCCCGAAAGGGCAATCCCGCTTACCCCCGTCTGCATAACGGCTGGAATATCCGCTATGGTTATTCCACCGATGGCTACTATCGGAAGGTGTATATCCTTCTCCTGCATCCGGTGGATGATAGCTGTATATCCTTCCAGTCCCAATATCGGACTCAGATTCTTCTTGGTAGTGGTGTAGCGGAAGGGGCCGCAGCCTATGTAGTCGGCACCGGCTTTGTAGTGTTGCAGTACATCCTCAAAGGTATTTGCCGTGCCGCCTATAATGTACTCCGCGCCCAGAATCCGGCGTGCTTCGGCTATGGGCATGTCTTTCTTGCCCAGGTGCACGCCGTCGGCATGCAGCTTTCGCGCCAGTTCCACATGGTCGTCAATGATGAAGGTGGCACCGTATTGCCGGCAAAGGGCCTGCACTTCCAAAGCTACGGGTTCTATCGTTTCCACCGGGGTGTCTTTCATGCGCAGTTGCACCCAGCGGCAACCGCCCTCAAGAGCCATGCGTGCAGCATCCAGATACGAATATCGTTCCGTATAGTGCGTGATGAACTGCATTCCTCCGTTTTTCAGTCTCTCGTCCTTCATCTTCCTCACCCTCCGCAAGCTGCTTTGATAATGATGATGGGCATGTATTCCCTCAGGATGCATTTTGTCCATTCCGTGCGAAGTACAATACGGTTGTCTACGGCCACGGCAATGCCTTGCATCGGTAGGGCAAGTTCCTCGATAAGTTGTGAAAGGGTAGTGGCGCCGGTTTTCACTTCCTTGTTGTTGACCAATACTTTCATTTTTCTGTTCATTAAGAAATAAAACAATGGAAGTAAATACAAAGAAGCGTCTTTACGGCAAGTTCAGTGAAGAAAGAAATATCCAATTCCTACGGCAGTACTAACTGCATCAGGTTCGAGGGTATAATCTCAGCCCGTCGGGGCACCCCTTTGTCTTTACGGCAACAAAGGTAAGGGAAAATCGGAAATAAAAAACAAAAGAACGTACTTTTTATTTCAGTGATTACTTTTTGTTTACTCGCGCCCCTTTGTGGCACGTATCTTTTTCAGCGTATTCCGAACAGTGGTTCTGACTCCAGTTGAATAAAAATCAAGCTCTGTATTTTCTAGTATCAGTTGCAATTCCTGCAGCAGTTCCGGCTCCTTCCTGCAAAGCAGATAGGCTATTCTGATGGAAAGGGCTTGCACTCCTATGCTTTCTTGCGGAGATAGCATGTGGTCCAGGCAGTAATTCAGCAAATCGACGGAGATTGGAGTAGGGATGGGAATATTATACAGTATAGATAATAAGAGACGTTTGGAACCGTCGTGCGTGCAGTCTATCAGCCGTTGAATGATTTCATCGTACAGTAGGATGAACCAGTCGGGATGGATTTCGCTCAATTTCTCGCATACCCATATTGCCCGCCATGACACCGTCTGTTTTTCATCGTATGTCAATCGGTATATATCTTCAAAATACTCGGGGCAGAGGCATACCTCTTGTACCAGAGAGTCTATCGATAACTTATGAATAGGTACTGCCAAGGTATTTCTGAACTCCGTAATCTTTTCCATATATCCCATTTTGTTGTGAGTGGCAAATATAAAGGAAATGGCCTACTAAAACAAGAAAGGCTGTCTATTTGAAGAAAGACAGCCTTGAAAATATTCTATTTAAGGAATTATGCAATCCCGTGAGCCGTAGCTTCCGGTGCAATCTTCTTGATAAGACCTTGCAGCACTGCACCAGGACCGCACTCTGTGAAGTCCGTAGCACCATCGGCAACCATGTTCTTCACTGTTTGCGTCCAACGTACCGATGCTGTCAGCTGAGCCACCAGGTTCTTCTTGATTTCTACCGGGTCAGTATGAGGCATAGCGTCTACATTCTGATATACGGGGCACTTCGGAGCATGGATTTCTGTTGCATTGATGGCTGCTTCCAGTTCAACTTTGGCAGGGTTCATCAGCGGAGAGTGGAACGCACCGCCTACCTTCAACGGCAGAGCACGCTTTGCACCTGCAGCCTTCATCAGTTCGCAAGCCTTGTTGATACCTTCTATGGAACCGGAAATTACAATCTGTCCCGGGCAGTTATAGTTGGCTGCCACGCAAACTTCACCTTCAGCACTTACTTGAGCGCAGATTTCCTCAACCTTTTCATCCGGCAGGGCAATAATGGCTGCCATAGTGGAGGGCTGTGCCTCGCAAGCCTTTTGCATAGCCATGGCACGGGCATACACCAGTTTCAGACCATCTTCAAAGCTCAGTGCACCGGCAGCAACCAAGGCAGAGAACTCGCCCAATGAGTGACCGGCGGTCATCTCCGGCTTAAAGTCATCGCCCATGCAGAGGGCGGAAATAACGGAATGAAGGAACACGGCAGGTTGGGTAACTTTAGTCTGGCGCAGGTCTTCATCTGTTCCGTTGAACATAATATCAGTAATACGATACCCGAGGATATCATTTGCTTTCTCAAAAAGTTCCTTGGCTAATGCCGAATTTTCGTACAGGTCCTTTCCCATGCCAACGAATTGGGCACCTTGACCCGGAAATACAAATGCTTTCATATTTACTCGTTTTTTAGTGTTTAAATAAAAAGTGCTGCAAAGGTAGAGGTTTTTCTGATATTCACCGCACAAACGGATGTTTTTTGTGCAATGCCCTTACTTTAAGGAGGGAAGCTAAAATACAATATGTATGCTTGGGCCTTCTGTGGTATCCGGAGGCTGAAATACTTATAAATGAAACACTTTCTCCTTATTGTACTTCCTACAATTAGACCTCTTGTATATTCTTGTAAATTACATATTGTATTCCATACGATAACAACTGAAAATGATATTGTATAAAGTAAGATATGTATTCAGTTGAAAAATAATGCTTTATAATATTATAAAAATATTCTTTTCCTTTATTGCAAATTAGAAAAACCTATTTATATTTGCAGCGCTTAACGAGATATATTATGCAAAACATAGAACAAAAAACGCCGTTGGCAAACAATCATATCTCTGTGGACTGTGTAGTGATTGGTTTTGACGGAGAACAGCTAAAGGTTCTGCTGATTAAGCGTGCAGGAGAGGAAGAAGGAGAAATCTTTCATGATATGAAGCTTCCCGGAAGTTTGATTTACATGGATGAGGATTTGGATGAAGCTGCCAAACGGGTGTTGAATGAATTGACGGGGCTGAAGAACGTCAATCTGATGCAATTCAAGGCATTCGGCTCAAAAAACCGTACGAAGGACCCCAGAGATGTACATTGGCTGGAACGTGCCATGCAGTCCAAGGTAGAGCGTATTGTCACCATAGCCTATCTTTCCCTGGTGAAGATAGACCGCGCATTGAACCGTGATTTGGACAATTATCAAGCTAGTTGGGTAGCCATGCCGGATATAAAGGCTCTGGCATTCGACCACAACCTGATTATCAAGGAAGCCATTACCTATGTCCGTCAGTACGTCGAGTTCAACCCGTCTTCACTGTTCGACTTGTTGCCGCGTAAGTTCACCGCATCCCAGCTTCGCACTTTGTACGAACTGGTGTATGACAAGCAGTACGACGTACGCAATTTCCATAAAAAAATTGCCTTGATGGAGTATGTCGTCCCCCTGGAAGAAAAACAGCAGGGCGTGGCCCACCGGGCGGCACGCTACTACCGTTTCGACAAAAAGATATACAATAAAATCCGACGGTAGCCGGATTGTAAATTCTTCATATCACTTTCATTTTAATATTGATAGAAATGTATTTATTAGGTTATGACATCGGCAGCTCGTCTGTAAAAGCGAGTCTGGTAAATGCGGAAAGCGGCAAGTGTGTATCGTCTGCCTTCTTCCCCAAGACTGAAGCGGAAATTATCGCAGTGAAGCCCGGCTGGGCAGAGCAAGACCCCGGAAACTGGTGGGAAAACTTGAAACTGGCCACACAAGCGGTATTGGCAGAATCCGGAGTAAACGCAGAAGACATCAAGGCGATCGGTATCTCTTATCAGATGCATGGCTTGGTATGTGTAGATAAAAACCAGCAGGTGTTGCGTCCTGCCATTATCTGGTGCGACTCCAGAGCCGTGCCCTACGGACAAAAGGCTTTCGAAACATTGGGAGAGGAGACTTGCCTTTCACATCTGCTGAATTCTCCGGGCAACTTCACGGCCTCCAAACTGGCTTGGATTAAGGAGAATGAGCCTTCCGTTTACGAAAAGATTCATAAGATAATGCTGCCGGGCGACTATATCGCCATGAAGTTGAGCGGTACCATCTGTACCACGGTGTCCGGTTTGTCCGAAGGGATGTTCTGGGATTTCAAGAACAACCGGGTTGCCGACTTTCTGATGGACTATTATGGATTCGACTCCTCTCTGATTGCCGACATCAAACCGACTTTCTCCGAGCAGGGACGTGTCAATGCTGCTGCAGCCGCAGAGCTGGGTCTGAAAGAAGGTACGCCTATCACTTACCGTGCCGGCGACCAGCCCAACAATGCCCTTTCCCTGAATGTATTCAATCCGGGTGAAATTGCTTCTACCGCCGGAACGTCCGGCGTGGTATACGGCGTGAACGGTGAGGTGAACTACGACCCCAAGTCACGTGTCAACACCTTTGCACACGTCAACCATGCTGCCGGGCAAACCCGTCTGGGTGTTCTGCTGTGCATCAATGGTACGGGCATTCTCAATTCATGGGTAAAACGCACCGTTGCTCCCGAAGGTATCTCCTACAGCGATATGAATCTGCTGGCGGCGCAAGCTCCCATCGGCAGTGCCGGTATCAGTATCCTGCCCTTTGGAAACGGTGCGGAGCGTATGCTGGAGAACAAGGAAATAGGCTGCTCCATTCATGGCATCAACTTCAACCAGCACGGCAAACAGCATATCATCCGTGCAGCGCAGGAAGGCATCGTTTTTTCCTTTAAATATGGAATCGACATCATGGAACAAATGGGCATTCCCGTGCAGAAAATTCATGCAGGCAAGGCTAATATGTTCCTCAGCCCGCTGTTCCGCGAGACATTGGCCGGTGTGACGGGAGCTGTCATCGAACTGTATGATACCGACGGCTCTGTAGGTGCCGCCAAAGGCGCCGGAATCGGTGTGGGCATATACAAGGACAACAACGAAGCATTTGCCACGCTTGAGAAGCTCGAGGTGATAGAGCCGAAAGTGGCAGACCGCCAGGCTTATGCCGACGCATATGCGCGCTGGAAACACTGGGTAATGTGCTAATGTGCACATTAAAACGTTAGCACGTTAAAACAATAAATTAATAATTAACCCCGTGATGAATGTGTCTGTCATTGGCACATTCTCACATTAAAACATTAAATTCTTATGGCAACAAAAGAGTATTTTCCCGGAATAGGAAAGATTAAATTCGAAGGTAAAGAGAGCAAGAACCCGATGGCATTCCGTTATTACGATGCCGATAAAGTAATCATGGGTAAGAAAATGAGCGAATGGCTGAAGTTCGCCATGGCATGGTGGCACACTCTTTGCGCAGAAGGTGGTGACCAATTCGGTGGCGGAACAAAGAAATTCCCCTGGAACGGTGAGGCTGACAAGGTTCAGGCTGCCAAGAACAAAATGGACGCCGGCTTTGAATTCATGCAGAAAATGGGTATCGAATACTACTGCTTCCACGATGTAGACCTCTGCGAAGAAGCCGAGACCATTGAAGAATACGAAGCCAACTTGAAGGAAATCGTAGCGTATGCCAAGCAGAAACAAGCAGAAACCGGCATCAAACTGTTGTGGGGTACTGCCAACGTATTCGGCCATGCCCGCTACATGAATGGTGCAGCCACCAACCCCGATTTCGATGTAGTGGCACGTGCCGCCATCCAAATCAAAAACGCCATCGACGCTACCATCGAACTGGGAGGTTCAAACTATGTATTCTGGGGCGGTCGCGAAGGCTACATGTCCTTGCTGAATACAGACCAGAAGCGTGAGAAAGAGCACCTCGCACAGATGTTGACCATCGCCCGCGACTATGCACGTGCCCGCGGCTTCAAAGGTACCTTCTTGATTGAACCGAAACCGATGGAACCTACAAAACACCAGTATGATGTAGACACCGAAACCGTTATCGGCTTCTTGAAGGCTCACAATCTGGACAAAGATTTCAAGGTGAACATCGAAGTGAACCACGCTACTTTGGCGGGCCACACCTTCGAGCACGAACTCGCAGTAGCCGTAGACAACGGTATGCTCGGCTCCATCGACGCCAACCGTGGTGACTACCAGAACGGCTGGGATACAGACCAGTTCCCCATTGACAACTTCGAACTGACCCAGGCAATGATGCAAATCATCCGTAACGGAGGCTTTGGCAATGGCGGTACAAACTTCGATGCCAAGACCCGTCGCAACTCCACCGACCTGGAAGACATTTTCATTGCCCACATCGCCGGTATGGACGTGATGGCACGTGCACTGGAAAGTGCAGCCAAACTGCTTGAAGAGTCTCCTTACAAGAAGATGCTGGCCGACCGCTATGCTTCCTTCGACAGTGGTAAAGGCAAGGAATTTGAAGATGGCAAACTGACGCTGGAGGATTTGGTAGCTTACGCAAAAGCCAACGGTGAGCCGAAACAGACCAGCGGCAAGCAGGAATTGTATGAGGCAATCGTGAATATGTACTGCTAATAATGATCAATGTTTAGTGATTAGTGGTTAATAGGTTGCGCATGAGGTGTTTCAATATTAATCATTAATCGCTAATCATTAATCGCTAATCATTAACCATTAATCATTAATATCATGAATTATACAGAAAAAGGCAGTAAACTCTACCTCTTCTCTATTGTGCTGGTAGCCGTCATCGGGGGCTTGCTTTTCGGCTACGATACAGCAGTCATATCCGGTGCCGATAAAGGGCTTCAGGCATTTTTTATGGGTGCCTCCGATTTTGTCTACACAGATACGATTCACGGCATTACCTCTTCCAGTGCACTTATCGGATGTATCATCGGTAGTGCTCTTTCGGGATTCTTCGCATCCAATCTGGGACGTAAGAATTCTCTTTTCATAGCCGGCGTCTTGTTCTTTCTGTCGGCATTGGGCTCCTACTACCCGGAATTCCTTTTCTTCGACTATGGTGTTCCTTCCTATTCCTTGCTCGTGGCATTCAATTTCTACCGTGTATTGGGAGGAATCGGCGTAGGTTTGGCATCGGCCATCTGCCCGATGTATATTGCGGAAATTGCGCCGAGCAACATTCGCGGGACTCTGGTATCATGGAATCAGTTTGCCATTATCTTCGGCCAGTTGGTGGTTTACTTCGTGAATTTCCTTATTCTGGGCGAGAATTCAAATCCGGTGATAAAGGCCATTGAAGGAGTCAACCAGATTCTGAATCCCGAAGCGGCAGCATGGACCACAGAGATAGGATGGCGTCTGATGTTTGTCAGTGAGGCTGTTCCTGCAGGAGTCTTTGCGTTGCTCGTACTGTTTGTTCCCGAAACGCCACGCTATCTTGCCATGAGTGGCAAGGATGATAAGGCACTCCAGGTGTTAAGCCGTATCAACGGCTTGGCTCAGGCAAAGGTTATTCTGTCTCAAATCAAAGCCACGGCAGAGGAAAAGACGGAAAAGCTTTTCACTTATGGCTGGATGGTTATCTTTATCGGTATCATGCTGAGTGTATTCCAGCAAGCGGTAGGTATCAACGCCGTACTCTATTTCGCACCGCGTATCTTCGAAACGATGGGAATGGGCAACCCGATGGTTCAAACCGTCATCATGGGTATCATCAATATTCTGTTCACGTTGCTGGCTGTCTTTACAGTCGAGAAATGGGGACGTAAACCGCTGCTCATCTCGGGGTCTATCGGCATGGCGATAGGTGCTTTCGGAGTAGCTCTTTGCAACGTTGTGGCAGGGCTTCCTCCCATGTTGGCTGTTGTCAGCATCATGGTCTACAGTGCTTCGTTCATGTTCAGCTGGGGCCCCATCTGCTGGGTACTGATTGCTGAAATCTTCCCGAATACCATCCGTGGCGCTGCAGTAGCCATTGCCGTAGCCTTCCAATGGATATTCAATTTCATTGTATCTTCCACCTTCGTACCTATGTACAATATGAGTTTGGGAGATATGGGAGACAAGTTCGGGCACATGTTTGCTTATGGCTTATACGGAATCATCTGTGTGGTGGCTGCTCTGTTTGTCTGGAAGCTTGTTCCCGAAACGAAAGGCAAGACACTGGAAGACATGACCAAGCTGTGGAAGAATAGAAGAAACAATAGATAAGACCGTCATTGAAACTGTCCATATAAGACGGGAAAGAGGAGGCCTGATGAATGCCTCCTCTTTTTGTTATCAATTCCGTATCTTTTCCCTTATCCGTTCAAGATGGGAAAGAAAAATCTTCGGAGGGGAAGATAACATGTAAGGATAAACCGTACCTTTGCACTGTTTTTAATCAGGAATAGCAAGAAAGTTATGGATTCAATGAAAATCAATAAGGTGCAGATACGTAATCTGCAGATTGAAGATTATGACCAGTTGGCACAATCGTTTACGCGCGTTTATTCAGACGGAAGCGATGTGTTCTGGACGCACAAACAAATAGAAAAACTGATACGCATCTTCCCCGAGGGGCAGATTGTGACGGTGGTTGACGAGAAAATCGTGGGCTGTGCGCTTTCCATCATAGTGAACTACGATGATGTGAAGAACGACCACACTTACGCCCAGGTTACGGGCAAGGAGACTTTCAACACCCACAATCCGAAAGGCAACATACTTTACGGCATCGAAGTCTTTATCCATCCCCAATACCGTGGCCTGCGTCTGGCACGCCGTATGTATGAATACCGCAAGGAACTTTGCGAGACATTGAACCTGAAGGCAATCATGTTTGGCGGACGTATCCCCAACTACTACAAATATGCCGATCAAATCCGCCCCAAGGAGTACATAGATAAGGTGAAGCAAAAGGAGATCTTCGACCCGGTGCTGACCTTTCAGCTCTCTAACGACTTCCACGTGCGAAAGGTGATGCGCAACTACCTTCCCAATGATGAGGAGTCCAAGCACTACGCCTGCCTGCTGCAATGGGACAATATCTACTATCAGGCTCCCACACAAGACTATGTAAACCCCAAAACCACTGTCCGCGTAGGCTTGGTACAATGGCAGATGCGTACCTACAAGACACTGGATGACCTTTTTGAGCAAGTGGAATTTTTTGTGGATGCCGTGAGCGACTACAAGAGTGACTTTGTCCTTTTTCCCGAATACTTCAACGCACCGTTGATGGCAAAATTCAACAACGAGGGCGAGTCGCAGGCTATCCGCGGGCTGGCGGCCTATACCGAGGAAATCAGGGAGCGTTTCGTCAAGCTCGCCATCAGCTATAACATCAACATTATTACGGGCAGTATGCCGCTTATTAAGGAAGACGGGCTGCTATACAACGTAGGATTCCTCTGCCGACGTGACGGAAGTTATGAAATGTACGAAAAGATACATGTCACTCCCGACGAGATAAAGTCCTGGGGACTGAGCGGAGGCAAGTCCATCCAAACTTTCGATACGGACTGTGCTAAGATAGGCGTGCTGATATGCTACGATGTAGAGTTCCCCGAACTGAGCCGCATCATGGCGGACCAAGGCATGCAGATACTCTTTGTTCCTTTCCTTACCGATACGCAGAATGCTTACAGCCGCGTAAAGGTGTGCGCCCATGCTCGTGCCATCGAAAACGAGTGCTTTGTAGTGATAGCCGGCAGTGTAGGCAATCTTCCCCGCGTGCACAACATGGACATCCAGTATGCCCAGTCCGGCGTGTTCACTCCCTGCGACTTCGCTTTCCCCACAGACGGCAAGCGTGCGGAAGCCACTCCGAATACCGAAATGATTCTTGTGTCGGATGTGGATCTGGACTTGCTGAATGAACTGCATACCTACGGCAGTGTACGCAACCTGAAAGACCGGAGAGGCGATTTGTACGAGGTGAAGATGAAAAGATGACTTTCCCGAATGCCACACTCGGTTGCCTCCAATGCCACACCTTATTCTCCGAAATGCCACACTTCATCGTCCGGAATGCCATAGGTTTCGGACAACGGAGTGTGGCATTTCAGCTGCTGAAGTGTGGCATCCGGGACGATGAAGTATGGCATTTCGGATGGTAATTCCATAGTTTATCCGTATCTTTACAAAACTTTTATTCTAAAAAACAGAAACAATGGCCAAGAAAGCTCTCTCTGCTCCCGAAATACCTCTCTGCATCAATGTGTTGCGATTACTTAACTACCGTCTGGCTCCCGACGAGCTGATTCTGTTCGACTGGCTTACAGTAAAACAGATTTCTTTTAAATACAAGCCTTTCCATTACTCCCAGGCGCGTGTAGAGGAAGAAACCCGTATCCGCCGTACCCGGCAGGAAGTCATCATTAAGCAATTCTCGGCCTTGGGCTTCTTGAAAACCGACATAAAGGTCAATTCCGTCACCCGTGGACGTGTCCGCTATTACTCCGTGGACTTCAGTGTACTTGCCGACGTGGATGTCCTGGTAGAAATCATCATGCCCCAAACCACGCTCTTCCGTGACTTCATCCTCTACTTTGCCTACCACGCCACTATGCAGAAGAAGAGCAAGGAAGAACAACTGAAGCCTGCCTCCGCCATAAATCACGAGGCTGCCGCCCGAATCTATCAACTGCTGAGCCAAGTCTATGACGAGCGCCGCCAATACTATAATGATGGGGGACTGACCGGAGATGTGAAGCCTGAACGCTCGAAATCTGCCATGCAATTGCAGCATAACAAACCCATAGAACGTAAACTGGCAAAGTTGGCAGACTACTACAACGATAACAGCATCAAAAACGCCTTTCTTGCCTATGTGGACGAAATCCTGACCCAAAAGAAAGAACCCGAAAACCTGATGTATTACTTTCTCTCTTTCGATGAGACATCGGATTGTTTCGGAGTGGTGAATCATTACCTTAATTATTTCACCTTGCATTATAGTTACAGCAGCAACAGTTGAAGTCTATCCGCTGATGATGCTGTTATTATTTCTTTTAATATAATACTTTATTATTCTTTCCCATGCTGTTCTCTGCACGCTTATTGCTGATTGCGGCAATAGCATTCGCAGAATTCTACATACCATTTGTTGAACTCAGCAAAATAGCCCTCTCATTTGTTGTTTTCAACGTAGTTTTCAGGGGGTAGGTTTTGGCAAATTCTGCGTTTTTTGTCGTTTTTTGCTTAGGGAACCCTGCATTGCCCCAAACGGACATCTACAGATGCACTTCTATGTACTAATTCGGGAAAAGAGAAAAGAGGGACAGTGTTGAGTGAGCGAATATTTTTTAAAATCGTACCTGCATATTTTTTTGTTCTTAAAAAGTCTCTTGTATTTAAGTTTTTTGTAAATTTGCACCCTTAAAATGGAGAAGGTAGCTTTTGACGTACCAAATGCCTATCAAGAGTATCTTCAATCGTAAATTGTAAATTGTCAAATAGTAAATATCAAGATGGGTAAGAAGTTTGCCGAATATTCGAAGCTCGACCTTTCCGAAGTGAACGGAAAAGTGTTGAAGAAATGGGACGAAAACCAGGTTTTCGCCAAGAGTATGACAGAACGTGAAGGTTGTCCTTCTTTCGTATTTTTCGAAGGACCTCCCTCGGCCAATGGTATGCCGGGCATTCACCACGTAATGGCTCGCTCCATTAAGGACATTTTCTGCCGTTACAAAACGATGAAGGGGTTCCAAGTAAAGCGTAAGGCCGGATGGGATACTCATGGACTGCCCGTGGAACTGGGTGTGGAAAAGGCGCTCGGCATTACGAAAGAGGATATTGGCAAGAGCATTTCCGTGGCGGAATACAATGCCGCCTGCCGCAAGGACGTCATGAAGTTCACCAAAGAGTGGGAAGACCTGACTCACAAGATGGGCTATTGGGTGGACATGAAGAGCCCCTACATCACTTACGACAACCGCTACATCGAAACCCTGTGGTGGCTGTTGAAGCAACTCTACAAGAAAGGACTGCTTTATAAAGGATATACCATACAGCCGTATTCTCCCGCTGCCGGTACGGGACTCAGCTCGCACGAGCTGAACCAGCCCGGATGCTACCGCGACGTGAAAGACACGACCGTGGTGGGGCAGTTCAAGATAAAGAACCCGAAGCCGGAAATGGCAGAGTGGGGGACTCCCTACTTCCTGGCATGGACTACCACTCCGTGGACATTGCCCAGCAATACCGCGCTCTGTGTAGGGCCTAAGATAGACTACGTTGCTGTGCAGACCTACAACGGCTATAGCGGCGAGAAAATGACCGTCGTCCTGGCAAAGGCGCTGCTCTATACCCACTTCAACAAAAAAGCGGAAGGCATTGCATTAGAGGACTATAAGCCGGGTGATAAGCTGATACCGTTCAAGGTGGTGGGCGAATATAAAGGCCCGGACCTGATAGGCATGGAGTACGAACAGCTCATCCCGTGGGTGAAGCCGATAGACGTTGCCGAAGACGGTAGCTGGACTCCCAGCGACAAAGGTTTCCGTGTAATTTCTGGTGACTATGTGACGACTGAAGACGGTACGGGTATCGTACACATTGCCCCGACCTTTGGTGCGGACGATGCTTTTGTGGCACGCGCTGCAGGTATACCGTCCTTGTTCATGATAAACAAGAAGGGTGAGACCCGCCCGATGGTAGACCTCACCGGTAAGTTCTTCTTGATTGACGAACTGGACGAGGATTTCGTAAAGGCATGTGTCAACGTAGACCTCTATAAGGACTATCAGGGCAAGTGGGTGAAGAATGCCTACGACCCCCAATTCACTGTAGACGGCAAGTACGACGAACAAGCCGCACAAGCTGCCGAATCGCTGGATATTGAAATCTGCATGATGATGAAAGCCGCCCGCCAGGCATTCAAGATAGAAAAGCATGTACACAACTATCCGCACTGCTGGCGTACGGACAAACCCGTATTGTACTATCCGCTGGATAGCTGGTTCATCCGCAGCACCGCTTGCAAGGAACGTATGATAGAGTTGAACAAGACCATCAACTGGAAGCCGGAAAGCACCGGTACGGGACGTTTTGGCAAGTGGCTGGAAAACCTGAATGACTGGAACCTCAGCCGTTCGCGCTATTGGGGTACTCCGCTGCCCATCTGGCGCACGGAGGACAATAGCGAGGAAAAATGTATCGAGTCTGTAGAAGAGCTCTACAACGAAATAGAGAAATCCGTGGCTGCCGGCCTGATGCAGTCCAATCCTTACAAGGAGAAGGGCTTCCAGCCGGGTGTATATACCAAAGAGAATTACGACAAGATAGACTTGCACCGTCCTTACGTGGACGATGTCATCCTTGTTTCTAAAGACGGCAAGCCGATGAAACGCGAAACGGACTTGATTGACGTTTGGTTCGATTCCGGTGCCATGCCTTATGCACAGATACACTATCCGTTCGAGAATAAGGAACTGCTGGATAGCCACCAGGTATATCCTGCCGATTTCATCGCCGAAGGGGTGGACCAGACACGCGGTTGGTTCTTCACGTTGCACGCCATCGCTACAATGGTGTTCGACAGTATTTCTTATAAGGCTGTCATTTCCAACGGCTTGGTGCTCGACAAAAATGGTAACAAGATGTCCAAGCGTCTGGGCAATGCCGTAGACCCCTTCTCGACCATCGAGAAATACGGGTCCGACCCGTTGCGCTGGTACATGATCACCAACTCTTCTCCGTGGGACAATCTTAAGTTCGACGTGGATGGAGTGGAAGAGGTGCGCCGCAAGTTCTTCGGAACACTCTA
Source organism: Bacteroides sp. AM44-19 (assembly GCF_003603395.1). Taxonomy (NCBI): domain Bacteria; kingdom Pseudomonadati; phylum Bacteroidota; class Bacteroidia; order Bacteroidales; family Bacteroidaceae; genus Bacteroides; species Bacteroides sp. AM44-19. Next base: position 52,701 of record NZ_QTNB01000003.1, read on the forward strand.
TAACACCTATTCATTCTTCGCCCTCTATGCCAATGTAGACGAATTTGACTACAAAGAAGCCGATGTGCCCATGGCAGAACGCCCTGAGATAGACCGTTGGATTCTCTCTGTACTGAATACGTTGGTGAAGAACGTGGATACCTGCTACAATGAATACGAGCCCACGAAAGCAGGACGTCTCATTTCCGAATTCGTGAACGACAACCTCTCCAACTGGTATGTCCGCCTGAACCGCAAACGTTTCTGGGGCGGTGGTATGACGCAGGACAAGCTCTCTGCATTCCAGACACTCTATACATGCCTCGAAACCGTGGCTAAGCTGATGGCACCCATCGCTCCGTTCTATGCTGATATGCTCTATTCCGACCTGATTGCAGCTACGGGACGCGACAATGTGGTTTCCGTACACCTTGCCAAGTTCCCCGAATATAAGGAGGAAATGATAGACAAGGAATTGGAAGTCCGCATGCAGATGGCACAAGACGTCACTTCCATGGTATTGGCATTGCGCCGCAAGGTGAACATCAAAGTCCGCCAACCGCTTCAGTGCATCATGATACCGGTAGTGGATGAAGAACAGCGTGCACACATCGAGGCTGTGAAAGCACTTATCATGAACGAGGTGAATGTAAAAGAAATCCAGTTTGTGGACGGTGCTGCCGGTGTACTGGTAAAGAAAGTGAAATGCGACTTCAAGAAGCTGGGACCGAAATTCGGTAAGCAGATGAAAGCCGTGGCTGCTGCTGTGGCGGAAATGTCCCAGGAAGCCATTGCCGAGCTGGAGAAGAAAGGCTCTTATACGTTCAATCTGGACGGTGCAGAAGCCGTGATTGAAACGGCAGATGTGGAAATCTTCAGTGAGGATATTCCGGGATGGCTGGTTGCCAACGAGGGCAAACTGACCGTGGCTCTGGAAGTTACCGTTACCGAAGAGTTGCGCCGTGAGGGTATTGCACGCGAGCTGGTAAACCGCATTCAGAATATCCGCAAGTCGAGCGGTTTTGAGATAACAGATAAAATAAAGATTACATTATCAAAAAATCCTCAAACAGATGATGCGGTAAATGAATATAATGACTATATTCGCAACCAAGTTTTAGGAACTTCACTGACGCTGGCAGACAACGTAGAAAATGGTACAGAACTGAACTTCGACGATTTCTCGCTGTACGTGAGCGTAGTGAAAGAATAATTAAATACTAACCCTGATTAACACGTAAAAGTTATGGCAGAAAAGACAAGATACTCAGATGCTGAATTGGAAGAATTCCGCGCTATCATTATGGAGAAGTTAGAGTTGGCACAACGTGACTATGAACTGTTAAAGGCCAGCCTGACGGGTGCAGACGGTAATGACACCGACGATACATCTCCTACGTACAAAGTACTGGAAGAAGGTGCCAACACCTTATCCAAGGAAGAAACCACACGTCTGGCCCAACGCCAGTTGAAGTTCATCCAAGGATTGCAGGCTGCTTTGGTGCGCATTGAGAACAAAACATATGGCATTTGCCGCGAAACCGGCAAACTGATACCGGCAGAGCGCCTTCGTGCAGTGCCCCATGCCACTTTGAGCATCGAAGCTAAAAACAACGGCAAGAAATAAAAATGGGTAAATTCTTTACGAAGGGCCGGATAGCCTGCCTTATCATATTTTCGGTATTGGTTATAGACCAAATTATCAAGATTTGGATAAAGACCCACATGTACTGGCATGAGAGTATCCGGATTACGGATTGGTTCTATATATACTTTACCGAGAATAGTGGTATGGCTTTCGGTATGGAAATATTCGCCAAACTGTTCCTGACCTTGTTCCGCATTGCTGCAGTCACGGTCATTGGCTGGTTTCTGTACAAGTTCGTGAAGCAAGGCATGAAGACCGGATTTATCATCTGTGTGTCTTTGGTCTTGACGGGAGCCTTGGGAAACATTGTCGACAGTGTGTTCTATGGCGTGCTGTTCAACGAAAGCACCCATTCGCAGATAGCCTCCTTCATGCCTGAAGGAGGGGGATATGCCCCGTGGTTCCATGGCAAGGTGGTGGATATGTTCTATTTCCCCATCATTGATACAAACTGGCCCGCATGGATGCCGTTTGTCGGTGGAGAACATTTCATTTTCTTCAGCCCGATATTCAATTTTGCGGATGCAGCAATCAGTTGCGGTATCATTGCTTTGCTGTTGTTCTACGGCAAGGACTTCAATGATGCCTATCATGCTGCCATAAAGAAATCATGAAAGGAATAAATCGAATTCAATGGTGTAGCGTAGTCCTTCTGGCGTTCAGTCTGACGGCTTGTAAGGTGAAAAGACCTGAGACCGTCCTTCCGGATGCCAAGATGGAAAACGTGCTTTATGATTATCACATAGCCAAAGCTATGGGTGAAGAAGTGCCGTATAACGAAAGTTATAAGCGGGTGCTATACATTGAGTCGGTTTTCAAGAAATATGGCATTACTCAGGCCGATTTTGACTCTTCTATGGTCTGGTTTGCCCGTAACCCGGAAGTACTTACCAAAATCTACGAGAAAGTGAATGTACGGTTGAAAGCCGAGAGAGACGGTATCAACCACTTGATTGCCCTGCGTGACAACAAGCCGAAAGAATCACTTCCCGGAGACAGTATCGACGTGTGGATATGGCAGCATATCTATCAGTTGACGGGTATGCCCCTGGACAACAAGATAACGTTTACGTTGCCATCAGACACCAATTTCCACGACCGTGACACGCTGCGCTGGAGCGTGCGCTTCCGTTTCCACAACGGTGCACCGGACAGCATACATGCTCCGTTGATGGCGATGCAGGTTCTTTACGAAAAGAATGACAGTGTCATCAGTGCCATTCGGAAAGTACAAGACACAGGTGTGGAAACGCTCACCTTGTTTGCCGATACTTTAGGAGAAATCAAGGAAATACGCGGGTTCATCTATTATCCGCAGCAGGAGACTCCACAGCCTTTGCTGGCAGACCGTATCTCACTGATGCGCTATCACGCCACGGACAGCTTGGTCATTGCCCCAAAGGACAGCCTTCAGCAGGCGACAGACTCCCTTCGCAAAGACAGTATCGGAAAACCTGAGAAATTGAAACCTCTGGAAATTCAGGAGCAGGAAAATACCACGACTCCCAGAATCATACGTCCCCGTCCGAAAGCATGAAACGCTACGCTTCCCATTTTCTGTTTCTTCCCGGGCATGGCTATCTGAAACAATATGTGGTGGAGATAGGTGAAGGACAATGTGTATCACGTATCTTCCCATTGACAGAAGAGGTGGAGAATACGGAATGGCTACCGGGAGTCATAGCTTTGCTTACGGAGGTGGAAACAGACTATCCTCATTTTGATACGTGCTGCAATATACTGACGGCAATCCCTCCGGTTATCGAGGAAGAATTGCCTTATTTGATTCCCTGGTTGTTTTTTCCTTTTGATTTTACTACAATGCAGCCTGGCGCCGGAACTCAGCGCAAACTACTGCTGTGGCAATAGCCACGTTCAATGACTCCGAGGTCTCACGGCTGGCGGGATAATTCGGTATGTATAGTTTGCGGTTGATGAGTGCCTCCACTTCTTTTCCGATGCCATTTCCTTCATTACCCATCACAATCAGCCCATTTTTCGAGAGCGGTTGTCCGTACATATTCTCTCCGTCCAGGAAAGTGCCGTAAACGGGAATATCCTTCAGTGAGCGGATGAACTCGGGTAGGGGAGTATAATGCAGTCTGACGCGTGCGATACCTCCCATCGTGGCCTGCACAGTTTTGGGATTATAGATATCCACCGTGTTGGGCGAACAGAAAATATGCTCTATCCCAAACCAATCAGCAAGGCGGACAATCGTTCCCAGGTTACCGGGGTCTTGCACATCATCCAAAGCCAGACAGAGGGAGTGACTGATGACGGAAATATCCGTCTCCTCATCCGGCTGCCGGAACACAGCCAGCACTTGTTGGGGAGTTTTCAGCAGGCTGGCACGCGAAAGTTCCTCCTCCGATACTTCCGTGGCATCCGTTACGGTGGAGAGAGGGCGGTTCCGGGAAAGCCATTCTGAAGTTGCCAGCAAGAACTGACAAGGAAAATGTCCCAACAAATCCCCTACGAGTTTAGGTCCTTCTGCCAGAAATACCTTGTCGGCCTTCCGGTTCTTTTTCTGCTCCAACGAGTGGATATATTTAATGCGATTTTTACTTAATGCCATAGGACACACATGTTATCATTTGACAAAAATACGTGATTATTTCAATATAATCAAAAACTCTGCACTCTTCCGGCGTTTTTTATTTCGGGAACAAAAAAATACAAGTATATTTGTAGCTGTTTATGCGCAATTAATGACTCGGTATGAATAAAGGTTTCCGCTACGCGATACTTACTACTATCGTACTTTTGTTGGCTTCCTGTTCTTCTACCAAATATGTGCCGGACGGCTCGTATTTGCTGGATGAAGTGCGCATACATACTGATAATAAGGAAGTAAAACCATCCAATCTCTCCATGTACATCCGCCAGAATCCCAATGCGAAGTGGTTCAGCCTGATAAAGACCCAGTTGTATGTCTACAACTGGTCCGGACGGGACTCTACACGCTGGATAAACCGTACATTGAGGAAATTAGGTGATGCCCCGGTCATATACAGTGAGGAGGAAACCAACCGGACCAGGGAAGAAATCACTAAGGCTGTGCAGAATATGGGCTATATGGGCGCCCTGGTGGAACCGGTACGCCAAGTCAAGAAGAAAAAGATGAAGTTGGTCTATAAGGTGACAACCGGCAAGCCCTATAAAGTTCGTACCTTGAAATATGATATCCAGGACAGTAAAATAAAGGAATACATGCGGCAGGATTCCGCAGTAACCTTATTATCCGAAGGCATGTATTTTGATGTCAATGTACTGGATGCAGAACGCCAGCGCATCACAAACAAACTGCTTCAGAATGGATATTACAAGTTCAATAAAGAGTACATATCCTATACTGCGGATACTGTCCGTAATTCTTATCTGGTAGATTTGACACTGCATTTGGCTCCATACAGACAGCATAACGAGGATACGCCGCAGAATCACCGGCAATACACTATCAATAAAGTGAGTTTCATTACCGATTATAATGTGTTGCAGGCATCCACCCAGAACAGCATCGAGGTGAATGATTCATTGCATTACAAAGGCTTTCCCATCTACTACAAAGACAAGCTTTATCTGCGCCCCAAAGTGCTGACCAACAATCTGCGCATCACTCCGGGAACTCTCTATAACGAGCAGAACGTGCAGCGTACCTACTCCAACTACGGACGCCTGCAAGCCCTGAAATATACCAATATCCGTTTTTTTGAAGTGCAACAGAGTGACAGTGCAAAGCTCAACGCCTATGTGATGCTGACCAGAGGCAAGCATCAGTCCGTATCTTTTGAGGTGGAAGGCACAAACTCTGCCGGCGATTTGGGAGCTGCCGCTTCGGTGGCTTTTCAGCACCGCAACATGTTCAAAGGTTCCGAAACATTCATGTTTAAGCTACGTGGGGCATACGAGGCTGTGTCCGGTTTGCAGAGTTCCTTGAATCAAGACTACATAGAATTAGGTGCGGAAGCAACCATCAACTTCCCACGGTTTATGTTTCCCTTTGTATCCAGCGATTTCAAGCGGAGGATAAGGGCTACTACAGAATTCGGATTGCAATATAACTACCAGATGAGACCCGAATTCACGCGCATTGTAGCATCTGCCGGATGGAGCTACAAATGGGGGGTACAACAACAGCGTTCGCAGCATCGCATTGATTTGCTGGACATCAACTATCTGTATATGCCCAGCATAGACCAGACATTCAAAGAGGATTATCTGGAGAAAGACGAGAACTACATCCTCAAATACAATTATGAAGACCGCTTTATTGTCCGCACCGGCTATAGCTATATCTACAACAGTGCCGGAAGAGCATTGATGAATAACTCCGGTATCGGAAATTCCTATACCATCCGCCTCAATTTTGAATCGGCGGGTAACTTGTTGTATGCTGTGGCAAAGCTCGGAGGAATGAAGAAGAATGCATCGGGGGAATACACTTTGTTGAACATTCCTTTTGCCCAATACCTGAAAGGCGATTTTGACTTTGCCAAGAATCTGATCATTGACAACCGCAATTCATTGGCATTTCATTTTGGTGCCGGTATTGCCATTCCATACGGCAATGCAACAATGCTTCCATTTGAGAAGCGCTACTTCTCCGGCGGCGCCAACAGTGTGCGCGGATGGTCTGTACGTGATTTGGGGCCCGGTTCTTTCCCCGGCGATAATAACTTCATGAACCAGTCGGGAGACATCAAGCTGGATGCCAGCATTGAATACCGCACACGGTTGTTCTGGAAATTCAGAGGAGCCCTCTTTGTAGATGCCGGGAATATCTGGACAATACGGGATTATAAAGACCAGCCGGGAGGTCAGTTTGAATTTGACAAGTTCTATAAACAGATTGCCGTGGCATATGGTTTAGGATTGCGTCTTGACTTGGATTTCTTTGTATTGCGTTTCGACGGGGGTATGAAGGCCGTCAATCCGGCGTATGAGAAGAAAAAAGACCGTTATCCCATTATCCATCCTAAATTCAGCCGCGATTTTGCCTTCCACTTTGCTGTGGGATATCCGTTCTAATGGGAAGTGGAAAGGTGAAAATGGTTATTGGGCATCTATGCACCCAGCCATTTTCAACTTTCACCTTTCCATTTTCAACTTTTAATTAAAAGCGTAATAGCTGTCAATCATCGTCGCTTGACGTGCTGCTGCCACACCTTGGGCATCCAGCGTCACTGTCATTTCCTCACCGTTCGGAAGGGTCATTTGTGCAGTGCCGTCATTGTTCATTTGCAGCAATTCTGTGCTGACACCATCGGCAACAACATTCCAAGTATTCAACTCTTTGTTGTAAATGAGTTCCATAGAAGCAGTCTCACCTTCTTTGGTGATAGAATAGCCGTTTTCAAGTGTCTCTACCAGGTAGTCACCGTTTTCGCCTTTCACTTTCTTTACATCACCAATGCTGGCCATAGGGTTTGAACCACTCCAGAATTCGATGGAGTTGATGACCAATGCATCGGCCAGATAGCAAACGCCATATACCGGGATAATATTGAATGCCAGATAAACCAGTTCGTTTACAAACTTGGTACCAATACCTTGATTCCAGCTGACCAGTTTACTATGCAGTCCAAAAGAACCGATACAAGAACTGAAAAGAAACGAGCCGCAAATCATTACGGTCGCAGCCATCTTCAAATTGAACTTTTTCATAATCACTCTTTTTTATTTTACTGTGTTTAATTAGCTTTATAGCTCATCGAGTTATTTTAAGCATCCGCAAATATAGGATTTTTTACGAAAATACATCCTATTTGAGCTTAAAATCTGTTTTCAGTAAAACGGAAGTGTCTATTTACGAGCCTTTTGGAAAAGAGCTTTTCCTATCCAGCGGTCAACGGCAAACTTGCCCGGACCTATGATATACATCAATATGAACACTACCAGATATACAAAAGCCAACTCTTTCGTGGCAAACGGGTCATTACCATGAATTACAAAAAAGGCAACAGCCATTGTAAACACCATTGGTATCATAGCCAAACGATAGAGAAAACCTATAATGAATGCCATGGAACATGCCAATTCACCAAAGATAGCCAGTCCTAAAGACAGCGGACTGCCTACACCCAGCGGGTCAGGGAAAACAGCCGACAGCTCTTGAAAGTTAGTCCACTTCTGGATGCCGTGGTTCATTAATAATATACCGAATACAATTCTTGCAATCAATAGTATAGCAGATGTTGCCGTTCCGTCCGGTTTGACAGGAAATAAAAGTCGTTTTAACATATTCATTCGTTTTTAAGTTCGTATATGAACTATAACAAATATTACTCAATAAAAGTTTACTCCCGCTTCAAGGGTTTGATGATAATCCGTAAAGACGGGTCATAGGTAAAGTAACTCCACATCCAGTCTACGAAGATGAAAAGACGGTTCTTTACACCCACAATACTCATCAAATGGATGAATAGCCACACAGCCCATGCCGGAAAACCGCCAAAACGCAGTTTCTTAAGCTCGACTACGGCATGATTGCGGCCAATGGTCGCCATGGAGCCTTTGTTTTGATATATAAACGGCTGCAACGGCAGGCCTGTTTCTGCACGCTGCAAGTTCCTTATCAAGTTGCGGGCCTGCTGGATGGCTGGTTGCACCACTTGCGGGTGTCCTTTGGGATACTCCTCAGAAATCATAAGGGCCGTATCCCCGATAGCGAAAATATTGGGATATTGAGAAAGACGGTTATAAGTGTCCACCTTCAAGCGGTTTCCCGGTCCATAGGCATCGGCAGGCAATCCTTGAAGGCTGTTTGCCTTGACACCGGCCACCCAGAATACATTTTTGGTATCGATGGCAGTCCCGTCATTCAATGCCAATTGATAATTCTCGTATCCCATCACCCGTTGGTTCAATTTGATTTCCACATCACGCTTCTTCAGATAATCGGCCACTTCTTTGGAAGACTCTTCTGAAAAAGCAGACAAGAGCCGGGAAGAGCCATCCAACAAGATGATACGCATCTCATTGATATTCAAGTCCGGATAGTCTTGAGGAAGGACAAACTTCCTCATCTCGGCCAAAGCACCAGCCAACTCTATTCCCGTAGCTCCACCGCCTACAATGGCAAAGGTCATCAGACGCCTGCGCTCTTCTTTATTACCGGTGTTCTGGGCTTGTTCAAAACTATCCAATATCTGGTTTCGGTTGAACAAGGCTTCCGAAGTATTCTTTAGTGCCATGGTCTGTTTCTCCAGCCCGTCGTTTCCAAAATAATTTGTGTTGCAGCCGGTGGCAATGACCAAATAGTCGTATGCCAGCGTGCCGATGGAAGTCTCCAGCAGATTGTGTTCCGGGAAGACTTGCTGTGCTTCACAAATACGTATATGGAAATGCTCTCTTTTTTTGAAGATTTTTCGGTATGGGAATGATATGGCACTCGGTTCAATACCTGCTGTGGCCACTTGATAGAGTAACGGTTGGAAGATGTGATGGTTATTCTTATCCAGTAAAACTATCTGAAACTTGTTGCTTTTCAATTTTCGTGCCAGCTTTAATCCGCCAAAGCCGCCGCCTACGATTACCAGTCGTTTCTGTCCCTCTTTATCGGGAATGTCCATTGCTGTTTTCATAATTCAATATCATGTTGTTCTTTGTAATATTAAAATAACAGTATAAATCGAGGAAAGTTCTATAAATGATGTAGTTAAAAAGAGTGAACCCCACATGCAATGTAGAAATGAACATTAAAAGAGAAAAATTGGAAACAAAAAGAACAGTAACATTGTTGTAATGAAGAACATAAAAACTAACTTTGCCACGGAAGTTTTCTACAAGTAAATGGACACTAAATTGACAAAATGGATATTACCAATATTGATGCTGATTACAGAAACGGCTGTTCATGCACAAACACACCTTGCAGAAGCAAAAAACTCTGTGGACTCAATTTCTACGTATCCGATAGACTCGCTTCCCAAGAAACGCAGTTTTTTCGGAAAAATTTTGAATTACTTCAACGATGCCAACAAAGAAAAGAAAAACAAGAAATTTGATTTCAGCATTATAGGCGGGCCTCATTATTCCAGTGACACCAAATTTGGAATCGGACTGGTGGCGGCAGGACTCTACCGTACCGACCGGAACGATAGTATTCTCCCTCCGTCCAATGTCTCTCTGTATGGGGATGTCTCCACAGTGGGATTCTATTTGCTGGGAGTACGTGGAAACCATCTGTTTCCCCAAGACAAATACCGGTTGAACTACAATCTGTATTTCTATTCTTTCCCAAGCCTTTACTGGGGACAAGGATATGACAATGGAGCCAATGATGACAATGAGAGTGAATACGATCGCTTTCAGGCGCAGGTTAAGGTGGACTTCATGTTCCGGATGGCACGTAACTTTTATATCGGTCCGATGACAACATTTGATTACGTGTATGGACATGACTTTGAAAAACCGGAATTATGGAAAGGAATGAAAGCGCGTAGCACCAACGTGAGCTTGGGGTTTTCCTTGTTGTATGATTCACGCGATTTTCTGACAAATGCCTATAAAGGATATTACCTACGGATAGACCAGCGCTTCAGTCCGGCCTTTTTGGGAAATAAATATGCATTCAGCAATACGGAACTGACGACCAGCTATTACCAGTCCGTGTGGAAGGGTGGGGTGTTGGCAGGCCAGTTCCATACTCTGCTGAACTACGGAAATCCGCCCTGGGGACTGATGGCAACATTGGGAAGTTCCTATTCTATGCGTGGCTATTATGAGGGGCGCTACCGTGACAAGTGTGCAATGGATGTCCAGCTGGAACTACGCCAACATGTATGGAAGCGAAATGGAGTTGCCGTATGGGTAGGGGCGGGAACCATATTCCCGAATTTCTCGGAATTGGAGGCCAGGCATATTCTTCCTAATTATGGTTTCGGCTACCGCTGGGAGTTCAAAAAGAGAGTAAACGTACGTTTGGATTTAGGTTTTGGCAAACACCAGACCGGATTTATATTCAATATCAATGAAGCTTTTTAGAGACATAAAAAAATGGTTCGACAATCAGGAACATTTGTTCTATCTGTTTCTGGTCATTCTGATAGTGCCCAATGTAGTGCTATGCTTTACAGAACCCATATCATGGACGGCAAAGATATGTAATATCCTGCTACCCCTTTCTATATATTATGCTGTAATGGCTTGGTCGAGAAACTGTGGCAGGACATTCTGGCTGCTATTTCCGTTCATCTTCTTCGGAGCCTTCCAGCTTGTATTGCTGTATCTTTTCGGTCAGTCCATTATCGCAGTGGATATGTTTCTGAATCTGGTGACAACCAATTCGAGCGAGGCGCTGGAACTGCTGGACAATCTGATACCTGCCATCGTTATTGTGGTAGTGCTCTATATACCTGCATTAATTCTGGCAACCATATCCATTGTACACAAACGCAGACTGTCCGAAGCATTCATCCGGCAAGCTCGCCGTCGCACTCTGTATGTGTTGTCTGCCGGAATATTATCCTTAGGCACTGCTTATTTGACAGATAACCGGTATGAGCCGAAATCCGAACTGTATCCTGCCAACGTATGCTACAACATAGCACTTGCTTTTCAACGGACGGCCCAGACGCGGAATTATCACAAGACCTCTAAAGATTTTACCTTTCATGCTAGAAGTACTCATCAGGCTGATGAAAGGGAAGTATATGTAATGGTGGTGGGAGAAACCTCACGGGCATGCAACTGGGCTTTGTACGGCTACGAACGGGAGACTAACCCGGGACTGTCGGGCATTGGCGGACTGACAGCTTTCAGCCATGTGCTGACAGAATCAAACACTACCCACAAGAGTGTTCCGATGTTGCTGTCACCGGTCAGTGCTTCCAGTTTTGATTCCATCTATTATCAAAAAGGGATTATCACAGCATTCAAGGAAGCCGGTTACCAGACCGCCTTTTTCTCGAACCAGCGCTATAACCACTCATTTATAGACTTCTTCGGCAAAGAAGCCGACACGTATGATTTCATTAAAGAAGATGTGGGGGATTCCAATTACAACCCCTCTGATAACGAACTGTTGAAACTGGTAGCAAAAGAACTGGGCAAAGGAGTTTCCAGGCAATTTATAGTTCTCCACACTTACGGTTCTCATTTTAATTATAAAGAGCGCTATCCGGCAGAGCAGGCTTTCTTCCTGCCGGACATGCCCGTTGATGCGGAAGTGAAATACAAAGACAACCTGATTAATGCCTATGACAATTCTATCCGCTACACGGATAATTTTCTGGTTCGTCTGATAGATATGCTTCAAGAACAACATGTCAATTCTGCCCTGATATACACTTCAGACCATGGAGAAGATATTTTCGATGACAACCGGCATCTCTTTCTGCATGCCTCACCGGTACCTTCCTATTATCAGATACATGTGCCATTCTTTATTTGGATGTCCGACAACTACCGGCAGAGATACCCATCGTTATTGGAGGCCGCACAAGCCAATAGGCAGAAGAATGTATCTTCCAGTGCCTCATTCTTCCAGACAATGCTGGAAATAGGTGGAGTGGAGACCCCATACCGGAATGACTCTTTATCTGTCACCAGCGCTCTGTTTATCGAAAGACCCAGAGTCTATCTGAACGACCACAATGAAGCCCGCACACTGGATGATGTCGGTATGCTCAAGGAAGACTTCAAGATGCTGGAAGAGAAAGGCATCAGGTAATCAGGGAAAGAGAGCAGGCTGTTGCTATTTTGCCCTGATTCTTGATATAAAATTCTGAATCACCGGATACATCTCCTCTACCGTATTCAGCTCCATGCAAGCCGTCTCCAACGGGCACCAGCCGGTCTTGTCACGGTTAATGATATGGGGAACCTCTTGGGCAAAAGTCGTTTCAATTCCTGCTTTGCACAGCAATGCCAGCGCAGGAGTGCTGATTATATCGGCATAGACCGTTTTAAAGCCTCCCAGTACCATCAAAGCAGCGGCACCTTTCCCTATAACCTTATCGGCAATGGCAGCCCCCTTCATAAATGCAGAATCTGCCTGGTACAAATCATACAAATCCGCTACTCCCCGTTGGGTGAAAGTACGGACTTCCTCCCGGTTCTTCATAACACAAGAGTATCCTCCCTTGTGCAGTATGTCAATGATACTCTCCATTTTATAAAGTCTCTTGTTTCAACTGTTCTACAAATTTGTCAATACGATGCAGTTCTTTGGGAATATCAATCGTTTGCGGGCAATGCGGAGAACACTGGTTGCACCCGGTACAATGGTCGGCCTGCCTCAGTTTGGGTACACTTCGGTCATATCCTACGAGAAAAGCACGGCGTGCTTTCCGATAATTCTCATCCTGGCTGCTTTCCGGCACATTTCCTTCATTGACACATTTATTGTAATGTATCAAGATGGCAGGAATGTCAATTCCATACGGGCAAGGCATGCAGTACTTGCAGTCGTTGCAAGGTATGGTGGGGTACTCCATCATCAAATCTGCCGTATCATACAGATACTGAGTTTCCTCTTCTGTGAGTGGTACCAATGGAGAGTAAGTACGGACGTTATCCTGCAAATGTTCCATATAAGTCATGCCGCTCAGCACTGTCAGTACATCCTGGGGAGAACCGGCATAACGGAATGCCCAAGACGCCACACTGCGTTCGGGTTCGCGCTGCTTCAGCCGTGCCACAATATGGTCGGGGACATTGGAGAGCCGCCCACCCAGCAGAGGCTCCATAATGACAGCAGGGATCTTACGCTTGGCCAGCTCGTCATACAGATACTCTGCCTTGAAGTTGCTGCCCGAAGCATGTTTCCAGTCCACATAATTCAACTGTATTTGTACAAAGTCCCAATGAACTTCACCACGGTCATGCATCTGCAAGGCATAGTCATAGACTTCGATATCTCCGTGGAACGACCATCCCAAACGGCGGATGCGTCCTGCTTCACGCTCCTTGACAAGAAAATCAATCATACCGTTGTCTATGTAGCGTTTGCGGAATTGCTCCATGCCACCGCCACCAATCATGTGTAGCAGATAGTAGTCTATATAGTCCACCTGCATATCCTCGAACGACTTACGGTACATGGCGATGGAACCCTCGCGAGTCCAGGTATCAGGATGAAAATTGGATAGTTTGGTGGCAAGATAGAACGATTCGCGTGGATGGCGTTTCAGAGCTATTCCCGTAGACTTCTCACTCCATCCTTGTACATACATCGGAGACGTATCGAAATAATTCACGCCATGGGCAATGGCATAATCCACCAGTTCGTTTACAGCATCCTGGTCTATCATTTCCCCTTTTCCATCCGGAGCAGGAACGGTAGGCCAGCGCATACAGCCATATCCTAAAATAGAAACTTTGTCACTCCCCAAACCAGGAAAACTACGATAGGTCATTTTATCCGTCGGAATGGGGCCCAATACTTTACTGCCTTCACTGCTTCCTTCCTTAGAACCACATCCATAGAGGGCAGCAGTAGATGTGGCGGTTGTAATTCCCACTATCTTCAAGAAATCACGACGGTTCATATTGTTTTTATGATGTTCTTCCATACTTATAGAAATTCTACTTTGTTATATAATTCGATGTCTTTCATGTCCTTCCACATAGATGGCACTGAACGGACGGGCCGGACAAAGATTCTCACATGCCCCGCAGCCGATACAACGCTCCACATTGATTACCGGAATCTTTGGAGAATCCTTGTCTTCAGGTATACTCGGCACCATTTGTATGGCTCCCGTCGGACAATGGCGTGCACAGTTGCCACACTGCACACCATCCGTCAGTGGTATGCAATTTTTCTTTACCCACACGGCATGCCCTATCTGAACGGATGATTTATCAGCTTTGGTTATCGGACGGATAGCCCCTGCAGGACATACCTCCGAACATTTTGTACATTCCGGTCTACAATAGCCGCGTTCGTATGACATTTCCGGTTGCATCAATTTCCTTAAGTCTGCAGAAGGACGAAGAACCTGATTGGGACATGCCGACACACAGAGCTGGCAGGCCGTGCAGTGTTGCGCCATATTGCGGGCACTCAATGAGCCGGGAGGAGTGAGGGGAGTGCTTCGCTCAGGAATCTTCTTATCTTCAATGGCTGCCAGTCCTCCGTCTACTTTCTTTTCCTGCGCTTTTAAAACAGAAGTGGCTGCAACCAGAGCCGTTGCTGTGAAAAAACTGCGGCGGGTTTCGTTTATCTGTTCCGAATCTGCCTTGCCCGCAGCAGGTTTACCGAAAGGATGATACTTGTAGGAAATGGCTCCATGCTTGCACTTCTCAATGCAGTTCATGCAAACCACACACCGGCTTGCATCAATCTGATGCTCCTTAAAGTTGATGCAGGCTGCCTTGCAGTTGCGTGAACAAAGACTGCATTGGTTGCACTTTTCCGAATCTATTGTGATGCGGAAAAGCGAATAACGTGAAAGGAAGCCCAAGACCGTTCCTACCGGGCAAATCGTATTACAATAGGTTCGTCCGTTGCGTCCGGCCAGAACAACAAGCACAGCCAAAGTAGCGGCAGCAATAATAAAAGTCGGCAGGCTCTTCAACCATACATCCGTTTCATAAAAGGCATAACTGTCTGCCCGTTCAGCCAGATAAGCAAGCAGATTGTTGCCCCATTGCCATATAGGTTGAAAAAGATTATTGGCAATACGTCCGTATGCACTATAGGGTGCAAGTAGAGCAGCCAATGAACCAATTCCGGCAATCAAAGCAATGATAAACACACCCAATACGCCATAGCGCAGCCAAGATAAGGCCGGAGAATAAGAGTAAGGAAGCTTCCTGCGTTTTTTAGGTTGCCGGCCCAGCCATGCCAGTATATCCTGAAATACCCCTAAGGGGCAAATCACAGAACAATAGATACGCCCGCATACCAAAGTGAGAATTACAAGAAACAATATCACTCCCACATTTAGCGCCAATACAGCCGGCAAAAACTGGATTTTGGCCAACCAGCCGAACCACCCATGCAACGTTCCCGTAAAATCAAGGAACAACAAGGTGATGAGTACAAAGCAAATCATTGCAAAAGTCAGTCTAATCTTCCGTAACATGATAATCCTTTATTTTGAGTTCCTAAACTATATCAGCGATATGAGTACAAAACAACTGCCGAAATAGTGAAATTTTATTTATGCAAAAATACATAAAAAAAGAAAGGTATCATCATTCAATGGAATTAAAAACGAAAGAAAGAAGGACAAATACAAAATGCTCCCATTTGCAGTATTAATTAAGTTCCCCTCCTCGTTACGGCCGGATAAAAGCCAATCTCTTATTTTCTTCTGCAAACAGAATAGCCGTATTGACTAATGCCAAATGCGAATAAGCTTGTGGAAAATTCCCCAGTTGTTCCTTCGTATTAAAATCAATATCCTCACTGAATAATCCCAAATGATTGGAATATGTCAGAACATCATCAAACAAACAACGGGCTTCTTCCTTTTCTCCGATAACAAAAAGCGCACGTATCAGCCAAAAAGTGCAAATGGTAAAAGCCGAGGAAGGAAGCCCGAAATCATCTTCGCTGTTATACCGGTACATCAATCCCTTATGCAAAAGAGCTTTTTTCACAGCCTTCACTGTCTTATGGTATCGGATATCGTCTGCTGCAATAAAACCGTAAGGTTCCATCAACAGCAAAGAGGAATCCATTGCCATATTATCATAAGTCTGCGAGAAACTTTGAAGTTCTTCCTTCCATCCATATGTCATTACATCCTGCCATACCTTGTCAGCTTCCTTTTGCCAACGTTCACTATAACCGTATTTATTGAGCATGGAAGCTATCTTTGCACCACGGTCCAAAGCCACCCAACACATCACTTTGGATGAAACAAAATGGCGGCTTTCTCCTCTGATTTCCCATATCCCCTTATCTGGTTTCTTCCAATCTTCCATTACCGTGGAAAGAATGCTCTTTACCATTTCCCACATATCCTCTATTTCGTCTAATGTACCGGGCATCAGCCGATAGTACTGGTAAATCAAATCCATCAGATAACCGAACGAGTCATTCTGCTTTTGATGGTAAGCATCATTACCTATCCGTACTGGTTTGGAATTCTTATATCCGGACAAATGCTCCAGAATAATCTCGGTCAGCTGCCTTTCTCCCCGAATGCCGTACATTATCTGATAGGATTCGTGCTTGGATACGAAAGTGGACTGTATGAACTTCATAAAACGTCTTGCTGCTCCTATATGGCCTATCTGGAACAAAGTTTCGATAGACATGGAGGCATCCCTCAACCAACAGAACCGATAATCCCAATTACGTACTTCGCCGACGGATTCGGGCAAACTGGTAGTAAGGGCGGCCAGTACGGCTCCGTTATAGTAAGACATCAGTTTCAAAACCAGCATGCTTCTTTCTATCACATCATTATAGAGAGAATATTTCTTAGTACGGTTGGTCCAATTAAGCCAATAAACCAAAGTACGGCAATATTCAATTTTTTCCCGTTCAATGTCCACCGGAATGACCTTTTCATTGTATGACAAAAGAAAGAACTCATCTTTTTCCAATATAATTTCTTTTTTCTGTTCGATGTTCTGCAAAGGAAGGGAAGAATACAAATATTGTCTATCTTTATTATCAGAAGAACAATAGCTTTCTATAAATTCAGAAGTGACATTATGAATCACTTTACCTTGCGCATAATTGGGAGCAGGGACATAGTTTACTTTGAAACGGGGCTTACCTTTTATCCACCTCACATATCGATACAATTCTGCCGGAAGATAATGGGCATTTTCGCAGGAACGGTAATAAGGCATGTAATCAAGTACGACAAATTCTCCCTCTTTCGAAGAAAAAGAAGTAGACAATATGTTAGTGTGAGGAACGTAAGATTGTGAGATATGATAGTCTTCTGTAACGTCAAATCCAAAACTTCCTCCTCTTTCCCGATCAAGTAGTGATGCAAAGATAGACGGAGAATCAAAATCGGGAAAACACAATCAGTCTATGCTGCCTTTTTCGGATATAAGTGCGGCAGTCCGACAATTGCCTACTACCCCATAATTTAAATTACTCATTTTTACTATTTTGTTTTTAACAAGTCTCTGAAAAAATCGAATACCCCTTTCAAGCTTGTTTTGACATTCTCGCCAATGGGTTGTTTCATGTCTTTCTTGTTCGCCAGAATTTGAAGAAAAGGCAGGACTTCCGTTTGTGATGGCATATTATAGCTTGCTGCCTCCGACACATATCCCACCTTGATTGTCACTGCATTCACCGGCAAAGCTTTGAACATATCTTCATCCGTAGTATCATCTCCCATAGCTATGATAAAGTCATAATGTTTCTTTTCCAACTGGCGTCTCACTTCGGAACCTTTATTATAATCGGGAGACTTAATCTCCACTACTTTATCTCCTTGTATGATTTGCAGCTTTTGCTGTATACAGATGTTAACCAGCACATTGATAAGTTGCTGTGCCCGCAAAGCTCCTAACCATGCATCACTTTCCCGGTAATGCCATGCCAAAGCCGTTTCCTTGACTTCAAGGTGGGAACGAGGCGTCTTTTCGACAAAAAGCTTCAAGATGGACACCAATCCGGAACTCCATTCCGCTTTGTTTATGTTTTTGTGCCAGATGCCATTTTCCTTATAGAAAGCACCATGTTCCGCAGCCATTGCAATAGGTAAATTTCCCAACCATTTTTCTAAAGTAAAATGGTCGCGACCACTATTCACAACAACATGGTTGGCCGGGTCGGAAACCAGCTTCTGCAATGTGGCAATGAGTTCAGGGGTGGGCTTAGCATTTTCCGGTCGTGTCTTGAGCGACGCCAACGTTCCGTCATAATCCAGCAAGATAAGCCGTTGCTTAGCCTGGTTATATTTCATTTTGATGGCACCAATAATACCGGCGGATATCCTTTTCTTACGAAGCTGTTCATTCTTACGGCACGTATCGCTCCATTCACTTACAAAGTCTGCCGCCCACTTATTAACCGTTTGTACGGAAATAATTTTCTGCATGTGTTGCAAGCGTTTCAGTTGTTCCTGTTCGGGCATCTCCAAAGCCCGACAAATGGCCTGCTTTATCTCCTCAGTGTCATTGGGGTTAATCAACAATGCATCCGTCATCTCAATAGCTGCACCTGCCATTTCACTCAAAATCAAAACACCCGGATTATTATTTTTCGAGGCTACATATTCCTTGGCAACCAAATTCATGCCATCACGAAGTGGAGTTACCAAAGCTACATCAGCTATATAGTACATTGCCACCAGTTCTTCAAATGAAAAACCGTGATAGAAATAGCAAACCGGAGTCCAGTCCATCGTAGAATACTGTCCGTTTATAGAACCTATTTCTTCGTCAATCTTGGTTTTTAGCTCAGCATAACTATCTACATGGTCACGTGATGGAACAATGACCATTGCCAATGTAACTTTTCCACAATAT
This sequence comes from Bacteroides sp. AM44-19, assembly GCF_003603395.1. Taxonomy (NCBI): domain Bacteria; kingdom Pseudomonadati; phylum Bacteroidota; class Bacteroidia; order Bacteroidales; family Bacteroidaceae; genus Bacteroides; species Bacteroides sp. AM44-19. Next base: position 71,731 of record NZ_QTNB01000003.1, read on the forward strand.
TCAGGATGACATTCTAAAAAAGCAGCAAATCCCCATAAACGGTGCAGAATGCCTTTGCTATAATCCAAGCGGTCTACAGAAAGAATCAACTTATGATTCCCGAAAAATTTCCGTGTACGGTCTATCGCCCGCCGTACTTCCGGTCTGGAAGAAGCATTGTGATACAGTCCGTAGTTGATTCCCATAGGAAGAGCATCGGTCCTAACTACTCTATTCCCGAGTTGTGCTTCGTCCAGTTTAAAGTCAATACGCAATACCCGTTCGACAGCACTGATAAAATGCCGCATATAGTCATGAGTATGGAAAGCTATAAAGTCAGCACCCAATAATCCTTTCAGGATTTCTGCACGCTCCGGTAATATCCGGAAAAGTTCATAGGAAGGGAAAGGGATATGATGGAAATATCCGATATTCAAATCCGGGTAAACCTTCCGAAGCATTCCGGGAAGCAGCATTAGCTGATAGTCTTGAATCCACACCTTGTCACCTGGACGTATCACGCGGCAAATGGCATCGCAGAACAACTGGTTCACTTCCTGATACGATTGCCAGAAAGAGTTCCGATACAGCGTATAAACAAAAAAGTAGTGACATAATGGCCAAATAGTACTATTACTATAGCCTTCATAATAATTCTTTATCTGTATTTCGGACAAGAATACTGGGTGGAAATTTATTCCTTCCAATCTAGAAGTGATTTCCTCTTTACTTTCTTCGTTGTCAACGCATATTCCAGGCCATCCAATCCAATGTTTTTCGTAGGAAATCTGAAGTGAGTCCAAACCGGTAGCCAGTCCGCCTTCACTTCGTGAAAACACGAACGTTTCATCCTCTTTGGTAACCTTAACGGGTAATCTGTTTGATATAATATAAAGTTTCATGTATGAGTTAATACAAGAAATATGCCAATTCATACAATATTTTATTTATTGCTTAAAATCAGTATTTTAGAAAAAGATAAAGAGAAAAACAAACATTCAAAAATGAAAAAGAATGTTCCATTTCGATATGGTCCTACTATTACCAATTATCACTGAAAATGTCTTTCTTCACCAATGCTTCAATTCTTTGCTTATAGCAATTTATCCCTTCTGCTATATTTTTACTAGCTTCCGAAGTCCCCATTCCATAGACTACAAGAGGAGTTTGCCATATCATTCCAGCATGTACAGCACTTGCTTGATAAGGTCTTAACAACTCATCCACCGTAAAACGATTTCTTCCTCCGCTTCTATAAGCATCATGTTCAGAGCCGGCAGTAGTGACCACCATCAATGTCTTACCAGCCACAGCAGGAGTTTTTGCCAGATAAGTAAATACTTCATCCAACCATCTCTTCAATAAAGAAGGAGCCGACATCCAATAGAACGGAAACTGAAATACAAGCGCAGATGCATGCGATATGATAGTGCTCCATATCTCTGCATTAAAAGCATCTTCCATACGCATCTCATATAAATTGTATATGGCTACCTCTCCCATGTCACTAATAGCATCCATCAATGCCTTGTTAGCTCGCGACTCTTTTATATTGGGATGTGTCAGAAGAACTACTACTTGCTTTGAATCTTTATCCATATTGTTTTTCTTTTAGTTTAAAATCATTGATGTGTGTACAAATATACAAAATATAGATATACGAGTAGGAGGAAATAAAAGTTTTCTTCCTACTTTCATTTTCTGACATATATTTTCGAATGTGACGAAAGAGGCGGAAAGCGGGTGAGGGCAAAGGTATAAAAACAAACTTCTGAAGAATTTATGATGCGGACTAACGAAAAATAATGTATCATCCCCATATAGATTTACTAGTGATTCCGTATGAGGAGCTTATACCCATCAAAGCATGTTCTTGTTAAGACAAATTAAAAAAGGAACAACAGTAGTTGTTCCTTTTTTAAGTACACCCTCAGGGATTCGAACCCTGGACCCACTGATTAAGAGTCAGTTGCTCTACCAACTGAGCTAAGAGTGCATTCCTTATTTCTTGTTTGCGGGTGCAAAAGTAGTCCTTTTATTTTATTCGTGCAAACAAAACGGTGTATTTTTTGCGATGAAATGGGATTTTTTATTCAAACTCGTATAAATCAGAAGGAGTAGTACGCTTCAAAGCACACAACTGTACATCCTTTCCTACGATAATTCCTTTTTCCCTTAATTTCCATTCCACTGTTTTATATGCCAATTCAGGATGATTGTTGTCCTTGCTCAAATGACAAAGCCAAATATACTGTAAATGTTCCGTCATATTTTCCGAAAGAAATTCAGCAGTAGCAATATTACTCATGTGTCCGGTGCGGCTGGTAATCCGTTCTTTCAGGTATTGGGGGTAGGTACCCATGCGTAACATTTCCTCATCGTAGTTGGCTTCCAATATCAGATAATTGGCCTTTCTGATATATTCTGCGGCCGTAGGAGTAATTTCACCAAGGTCTGTAAGAAAGGCAAACACTTTTCCGTCTATCTCAATGCAATAGCCCACATTGTCCGTGCCATCATGAGGTACCTCGAAAGATTCGATATGAAAATCTTCCAACTGCATGGGTTGCTGCTTTTCCAGGTAACGGACAGACGAATATAACTTTTCTGTCATGCAATAGCTCCGGTTGATACCCTCATGAATCCGGGCAGTTGTATAAATAGGAATATTCTGTTTCTCACCCAATCCGCCTACTGCTTTGATATGGTCCGCATGATCATGCGTAACAAATACCGCACGTATCATTTCCATGCTGATACCTGCTTCTTTCAGTCCTTTTTTTATCGTCCGTACTGCAATGCCGGCGTCGATGAGTATTCCATATTTTTCTGTGCCTATATAATAACAGTTACCGCTGCTTCCACTGGCAAGGCTTATAAATTTTACTTTCATCCTAATCTCCTTAATTACAAAAAAGCCGTCGCTTTTAAAAAAAGTGACGGCAAATATACAAAAAGTATGCAATATATAAACCTTATGCCTTCTTCTTTTTGTCGATGAATTCGGTAGTTTTGGCAAAAACGAATAATGCTATTGCCGCAACCAATCCTATAACAGCGAAATAATACCAGATATAATGTGCATTGACACTAGCTGCTTCCCACGCTTCGCGGGTTTCAAACAAGACTGGATCAGGACAATATTTTGTCAGAAGCACCCCCGCAATACCGAATCCGAAAATAGAAGAGAGGAATGAATGAAGATGACTGAAACCGAGGTACATACCTTCTTCGCCCTTGGGGGCCTGCAAAGAGAAGTATTCCAGATAACGCGGTGAGATAAAACATTCTGCCAAAGCTTGCACAACAATACCAAACACCATCATCAAAGTAATATTGCTCATGCCGGAAATAATATCGTTGCCCAGCAAATTACCGCATGCCATCAGCAATGCCGATACCGGAATAAGAAACATGCCTATATTCATAGAAGTAATAGCTGTGCGCTTTGCCATCCACCGGGTGATAAAACTTACGCAGCAAACCACTACAAACGGGTTTACATTGGCTATCCACCCCGGTTTGGCTGTTTCACCCGCCATACGGATGACATATTTGGGCATAGTTGCATAGAGCTGTTGCTGCACCATCCAAAAGCCGGTTACGATGAGGATAAGAATCAACAAACGCCAATTAGTGATAATACGCAGAAAACCTTGCCCAATTTCACGCATGCTTTTCCCTTCACCTGCTGTATGTGCCGATTTATACAATAAGATGACAGCCAATAATGCCAGCACCGTCATGGTAGCCGAGAAGTAATTGATATAAATATAAGCTTGCTCACCGATAACATTCCGTAGAGGGTCGACCACCGTTTTTCCGGTAAAAGCTCCTATATTCACCATCATATAGAAGATGGAATAGCCGCGAGCACGGGTAGCCTCTGTTGTTTCCTTAGCCACCGATCCCGATATGATAGACTTGATGAACGAACCTCCTACCATGATAACAAACAATACGGGGACAATCATCCAGCGGTCATTACTATCCGGCAATCCTGAAAAACGGGTTGTCTCGCCATACTCCACCAGACCGGCTGTTTCCAGTAGGGTGGGAAGCAATCCCAAGCCCAAATACCCGATGGAAAGCAGTGAGAAAGCAATAATCATCGACTTTCGGAAACCTATCTTATCAGCATATGCGCCCGTAAAGATAGGCAACAAATAGAGCCCTCCCGAAAACAGACCGGAAATCATGCTTGACTCAAAATCATTGAAACCTAAAATATTGGAAAGATAAATGGTAAGAACAATAAATACAGCATAATATGCCATGCGTTCGAACAGTTCTACTGTACTGCTTACCCAAAAAGCTCTGCTGAAGCCTTTGGAAGCGGGTTGGGGTGATGTCATCATCCTTTTGTACGATTAAAATTTATGTATTAAATGAAAAAATAAATGCAAAAATAGGAAATTAATATCGTGTTTGCAAGATATTAATTTTCTGCAAACACAATATTAATAAGTTGCAGACAAGATATTAACTTCCCATTTATCACTATTTATCTTTTCATTTATATAGAATACTCCGTATCTTTGGACGCTTTTATAAAACGACCATTCATGAAAGATAAAATCGAATTTATAGCTTTTGACGCTGATGACACACTGTGGGAAAGCGAACTTTATATTCAGGAGTTCGAGCACAAATTCTGTAACCTTTTAAGGCAATATCTGCCTGCTTCATCCATATCACAAAGGTTTTTTGAAACAGAAATGAAGAATCTGCATATGTATGGCTATGGGCTGAAGAGCATAATGCTCAGTATGACTGAAACCATCTGCAAAGTGACAGACGGAAACGGGAATATGCATCTTATAGATGAAGTAATAGGATGGGGACAAGAGCTTCTGCAGAAACCGGTTACACTACTGGAAGGCGTGAAGGAGACCATATCGTCACTTCATGGGAAATATAAATTGGTGTTGGCCACTAAGGGGGACTTGTTCGACCAGAAAAGAAAAATAGAAGCTTCCGGACTGCGAGAATATTTCCATCATATCGAAATTATGAGTGACAAGAAAATCGATGATTACCAGAGGCTGATTGATACATTGGGCTGTCCGCCTGAAAAACTCCTGATGATAGGTAATTCTGTAAAATCAGACATACTTCCGGTATTGGAACTTGGGGGATACGCTGCCCATGTACCATACCACGTGACTTGGGCATACGAGCAACATGAAGGGGAAATACGACATCCCAATTTTATACGATTGGATAGTATCAAAGGAATATTAGATAAGCTATAAGTTATGGGTGAAACTGCATAACTTATAGCTTACTATTGCTTTTTAGAATTGGAAGAAATTCTTAGCGTTATAATAGCTGATATCTTCAATCATCTGGTTTACGCGTTCCATCTCGGAAATAGGAATTTCACCATTTTCTACATCACGGCCTACAAGATTACACAATGTACGGCGGAAATATTCATGGCGCGGATAGGAGAGGAAGGAACGGGAATCGGTCAGCATACCAACAAATCGGCTCAATAAGCCCAGTACAGAAAGGGCATTCATCTGCTTTTCCATACCATCCTTCTGGTCAAGGAACCACCAACCGGAACCGAATTGAATCTTACCGGCAACCGTACCATCCTGGAAGTTACCCAGCATAGTAGCAATGACTTCGTTGGCGCATGGATTCAAATTATAAAGAATAGTCTTGGTCAGCTTACCATTGGAGTTTAAGCGGTCGAGAAATTTAGCCATAGCTTTTGCTGTAGTAAATTCGCCAATGGAATCAAAACCGGTATCAGGACCTAACAGTTTGAACATCTTACTATTGTTGTTGCGAATAGCACCATAATGGAACTGTTGTGTCCAACCTTTCTCCCAATCCATTTCGCCGAACACAACCAGCATGGCCGACTTGAATTTCAGAATTTCCTCCTTCGTCAATCCAGTACCGCCATATACCTTGTTAAAGATAGCCTTAACTTCCGCTCCTGTATAATCCTCGGCATAGAATTCTTCAATTCCGTGGTCAGACAGTTTACATCCTTGTTCCGCGAAAAAATCGTGACGCTTACGCAAGGCAGCAACCATATCGTCAAAGCAGGAAATAGCCACATCGCTCACTTCGGCCAACTTTTCTACATATGCGCGAAAATCGGCAGGAACTTCCACCGCCATTGCCTTATCCGGACGCCAAGTAGGCAACATCTTGATTTCAAAACCGCTCTCGCGTGTCTTGATATGATATTCCAAGGAATCAATAGGATCATCTGTAGTACAAACCACTTCCACGTGATAACGGCGCATCATGCCACGGGCGGAATATTCAGGCTGTTTCAGCTTCTCATTACATTCATCATAAATTTCACAGGCCGTATGAGGATTGAGAATTTTATCGATTCCAAAAGCGGTCTTCAATTCAAGGTGGGTCCAGTGGTACAACGGATTACGGAAAGTATAAGGTACCGTTTCGGCCCACTTTTCAAACTTTTCCCAATCTGTAGTATCCTTACCGGTACAGAAACGTTCGTCCACACCATTGGTACGCATGGCACGCCACTTGTAGTGGTCACCTCCCAACCAAATCTCAGTCAGTGACTTAAACTGATAGTCTTCCGCCACCATTTGAGGAATCAAGTGACAATGATAGTCGATAATCGGCATTTTAGCCGCATGCTCGTGGTACAACTTCTGTGATGTTTCCGTTTGCAACAGAAAGTTTCCGTCCATAAAGTTTTTCATCTTCTTGTGTTTTAAGTATCTAAAAATATTACTTTCTATTTATTACACCTATATAGTATTGATTGTAAAGCTAATAGGTCGTATAATTGTTTTTAGTTTTATTAACCGTTATCGAACACAAAAGTAGAAATTTTACTTGGAGAAACAAAATAATTCGTATCTTTGCGGCGAATATTTATAATATTTAAGCTTCAGACGTCTCACCTTTACCGCCTTAGGCAGCATACCTCAAGATGGAAAACAAGAACTATACCATTAAAGACATAGCACGCATGGCCGGCGTCTCTGCCGGCACTGTAGACCGCGTACTGCACAACCGCGGAGACGTATCCGTTTCCAGTAGGGAAAAAGTCCAGAAAGTACTCGACGAGATAGATTATCATCCCAATATGTTTGCCATCGGGCTGGCGGCTAAAAAGCGCTATCATATTGTCTGCATTATACCTTATTATATAGAACATGATTATTGGCATGCTGTAGCAGCGGGAATTGACCGTGCCGCACAAGAATTACGGCCGTTCAATGTTGGGGTTAGCTATCTGTACTATCGGCATGCGGACAAATCCTCCTATAAAGAAGCATGTGCTGTGCTCCGGGAGGAAAATGCCGACGCCGTACTTGTTGCCCCGAATTTCCGAGAGGAGACCATAAAACTCACTACTTATTTGGAGGAAGCGGATATTCCCTATGCATTCATAGACTTCAATATTGAACAGACGCATGCCTTGTGTTATATCGGACAAGATTCCAAAACCAGCGGATACATTGCTGCCAAGATTCTGATGCGTAGCTATGAAAAAGGGCAGGAGCTTGTGTTATTCCTGAGCAATCAGAAAAACAATCCGGCAGAAATCCAGATGCAACGCCGCCTCGAGGGGTTCATGCAATACCTTTCCGAGGAACATAAGGATTTGACTATCCATGACATTGTGTTGCACAAGGAAGATACTGACGGCAACAGACGGATATTGGATGCTTTTTTTAAAGAACATCCCCAAGCCGTACTGGGAGCTGTTTTTAATTCCCGTGTTTATCAAGTGGCAAGTTATCTGCACGAAAAGGGGTGGAAGCTGGCAGGACTTGTGGGATATGACCTTTTACACAAAAATACAGAGTTCCTGAAAACCGGTGAAGTAACCTTTCTCATCGGTCAACGTCCAAGCCTGCAAGGCTATTGTGGCGTAAAGACTTTATGCAACCACGTGGTATTTAAAAGACCGGTCACTGCAGTGAAATACATGCCCATCGACATATTGATGAAGGAAAACATAGACTTTTACTTTGAGTTTGAATAATTAAAAAATTACATATCAACCATTTAAATCATTTTTTAAATGAAAGCATTAAACAAAGAAACTGCTCCCAAAGCACAACGCCCGGAACGCATTATCCAGTTTGGCGAAGGTAATTTCCTTCGCGCATTTGTGGATTGGATTATTTATAACATGAATCAAAAGACCGATTTCAACAGCAATGTGGTAGTAGTCCAACCCATTGATAAAGGTATGGTTGACATGCTGAATGCCCAGGATGACCTTTATCATGTAAATCTGCAAGGTCTGGATAAAGGAGAAACCATCAACAGTCTGACTATGATAGATGTAATCAGCCGTGCCTTAAACCCCTATACTCAAAACGATGAGTTCATGAAATTGGCCGAACAACCGGAAATGCGTTTTGTCATTTCCAACACGACGGAAGCAGGTATAGCCTTTGACCCTGCTTGTAAGCTGACAGATACACCGGCGTCTTCTTATCCGGGCAAACTGACACAGCTGTTGTATCACCGCTTCAAGACATTCAACGGCGACAAGAGCAAAGGACTGATTATCTTCCCTTGCGAACTCATCTTCCTGAATGGCCACAAGTTGAAGGGGACAATCTATCAATACATTGAATTATGGCAATTGGGTGATGAGTTCAGAGCTTGGTTTGAGGAAGCCTGCGGTGTGTATGCAACACTGGTGGACCGTATCGTTCCAGGATTCCCCCGCAAAGACATTGCCGCTATAAAAGAAAAGATACAGTACGATGACAATCTGGTAGTGCAGGCTGAAATTTTCCATTTATGGGTCATCGAGGCTCCGCAAGAAGTCGCCGAAGAATTCCCTGCCGACAAAGCCGGACTGAATGTATTGTTTGTTCCTTCTGAAGAACCTTACCACGAAAGAAAAGTAACCTTGCTGAATGGACCTCATACCGTATTGTCTCCAGTAGCCTATCTGTCGGAGGTAAATATTGTACGCGATGCCTGCCAGCATCCTATAATCGGACAATACATCCATAAAGTGATGTTTGACGAGCTGATGGAAACGTTGAACCTGCCGAAAAACGAATTGAAAAAGTTTGCAGAAGATGTATTGGAGCGCTTCAACAATCCGTTTGTTGACCATGCCGTAACCAGTATTATGCTGAACTCTTTCCCTAAATACCAAACCCGTGACCTTCCTGGCCTGAAAACCTACTTGAAACGTAAAGGAGAACTGCCGAAAGGTCTGGTATTGGGACTGGCTGCCATCATCACGTACTACAAAGGAGGTACCCGCGCAGACGGCACAGAAATCATCCCGAATGATGCTCCCGAAATCATGCAGTTATTGAAAGACCTTTGGGCAACGGGGGATACCCGCAAAGTGGCAGAAGGCGTATTGGCAGCCAAAGACCTTATCTGGGGGGAACACGGAGACTTGAATACCGTTCCAGGATTGACAGACATGATTACCTGCTTCTTAAAATCCATCCAAGAAAAAGGCATGCAGGAAACAGTAAAAGGTATTCTTTAATTCCTATGATTTTAAACAAGCAGACCGTACAAAAGGAGTTTTTATACGGTCTGCTTTATTTATACCACATTTGATGGGAAATAATTAAGCCACAGTTTTCTTTTTTGTCTAAAGGCTTTCCTGCTCTGCTGCCCGCAATATAAAAGTAGTGGCACCAATAGTTACAATGGCTCCATCCTCAATGCGAATACGGTCTTTGTCACCCAAAATTTCATTATTAAGGAAAGTTCCCGTCAGGCTGGGAGCATCGCGTAAGGTATAAATCAACACTCCCTGCTTATTACGCTTTACATTAATGATACAGTGACGCCGGTCCATACTCATATCCGAAGTCTCAATCGGCACATCGATAACATTCCCCACGCAACGCCGGCCTATGATATTGTCACCTTCTTGCAATGGAAGTACCTGCTTAAAACCAAACACGTTCTCAATGACCGTGATGCTGCCAAAAGCCTCTTTAAACTCCGCTTCATCCGGACGTTCTTCCTTTTGAGGGGCTTTCATCTTTGATTTACCTAAACGGATACTGAACTGCTTCTTACACTGGTCACATACAAAGACCAGTGATTGGCCTTCGGTATACTTGGTTTCATCGAATGTTAAGTAATTCTCACATTTGGGACAACGGATACGCTTCATGATAGTTAAAAATTAAAGAATTAAAAAATAAAGCAAGGGTAGATTACTTTCTACTTCTTTAATACCCAAGCGTTCTTATACGTTTCATTCTGGCGAACTCTGTTCAATGCCTGATATGCTTCTGTTTCTGTGCCACAAGACTCAATGCTGACACGCATTTTACCATCTCCAACAATTGCTTTTGCATGAGGGTAACCTTTTTCAATCAGTTGCTTTGCCATTGCTTCGGCATCCTTCTCAGTACCTACACTGGCAATGATGACGTGGTATTTCTGTGCAGAGACAAGTGACGGGGCGACAGTCCCTGCTGTGGTCTTTTGAATTTCACTCTTTGTTGTTACAGATGTTGAAGAGGACACTTCTGCCGCCTGCTGCTTAGGCTGAGAAACAACCGGAGCATTCTGCGCGTTAGCTTGGCCCACCTTAACCTCTCTTACGGCAACCGGAACCACCTTTTTCTTTGCCTTCTGCCCCGTGTTTTTTTGAGCCGACGCTTTCGGAGTGTCGGCCTTCCGGCTAACAACAATCGGATTAATGGCAAGGGATTCCTTTTCTATCATCTCAAAAAGTTCATTCGGAAGTAATTGCGCATAATTTCCTTCAACCACTTCCGTATTCTCTATCGGTGTAGACAAAAAGAAAAACAAGGCAACCACTGCAATCATGGCAACCGCATTCGACAAATAGGAACGGTTGAATTTAATCTCAAACCTTCGCTTTTTGTCTTCCGGCACAACTGGAACAGAATAACGGATGGTCTTTTCCATGTACGGTTTCTTCAGTTCCGCCAGTTCCTGCATTTCAAAACTATCCAACCCATATAAGTAAGGAGTGGTTATCTTGTGGTCATAGGGAACAAAGTCATAAATACCATGAATGGAGTAACGCAATTCGCCAATGTTGGGCAAATCCACCTTACCTTCTTCATGGAGAGCAGTGAATATATGCGCCACTTCTTTTTCTACAATCCGCGTAGCATCAGAAAAATCAGTATCATAGACAGCCATATAGGATTGTACAAGTAAGCCGTCATTCATCTTCAGTTGAGGATTGAAACCGATAATACGGGTAGGGGGCAGAAAAACATTCTCTTCCGCTACTCTCATTGCCGGAGTATAATGAGCTACAAATCCTCCCAAACCGGGAACAATGACACAATCGTTCTCCAATAACAATACTTCTATGTGCTGTGCTAATTCAATCATGCTACAAAAGTAGCGGAAATATCGGATATACGCTAGTTTCAGAGCTTTTTTCTTATCAACAAATTATGAACATTGCACATTGAAAATGTATTTGAAAAAGGTTTTTTGGCAAGAGAAGGAATTTTTACCGGAAAAATTTCTACTTTTGTACCGTTTAACTATACTCGTCAAGAATAGAAAGACAATTGTCCTCGCAAGAGTATACAAACCTAAACACTTAACAAAAGACTATTATGCGTATTATTTTCTGTCTGATGGTTTTCTTGTTCATAGGAAAGAACACGATGCTGGCACAGCAGCTGTCCTCATTCGTAGAATATGGAGCAGCCCTGCATACCGGTGACAATACTCCTCTTTGGCAGGTCAGCAACCAGCAAGGACTCACTTCGCTCGACAACAATACTTACATACGTGGAGGAATATCCTACAAACACCAACTTGGAAAATGGAAGTTTGAAGAAGCACTGGATTTGGTTGCAGCAGCCGGATTCAGCACGACCTCCTTCATTGTACAGCAGGCTTACGTAGACATCCGTTACAAGTGGTTTGGATTCTTTGCCGGAAGCCGGGAACAGAATTCTCCATTGCTGAATCAAGAGCTGAGCAGTGGCGGCATGACCTGGTCGGGTAATGCGCGTCCCATCCCACAAGTACAGATAGGCATACCCGAGTATGTACAGTTGCTACCCCGTTTAGGCCTGAAAGGAGAAATCTCGTACGGATGGTTTACAGATAACAAATACCAGCGGGAGCAAGTCGGAGAAAAATACTGGTACACCAAGAGTATCAAATACCATCATAAAGAAGGGTTCCTGCGTATCGGTATACCCAAAGGAAAATGGCAACTGGAACTCGGAATGACCCTCGACACCCAATTCGGAGGATACAAGATTGGAGGTTCCGAATCGGGAGACTTGGGCAACGGATGGAAGGATTACGTACGCGTATTCTTCCCCGGCCACGGGCGTGAGGACGGACCGGTAGGTGAACATCTGGCTTTCCAAGGCAATTTTCTGGGTAGCGAATATATCAAAATGACTTATCGTCCTAAGGAAGATTTCTCCATCAGCGCCTATCTGGACAATCATTTTGATGACTTCTCCGCCATGGCCAAACTCAACGGTTGGGATGGCTTATGGGGTGTGGAATATAAATCCAACCATAGACAAGCCATCAACGGAATCGTTATCGAATATCTCCAGACTACCAATATGAGCGGTCCACTGCACGGTTTGCAAAATTCTGTAGTAGGTAAGACCGGAGGAGCCGACAACTACTACAACAACGGTTACTACCCAGGATGGGCACATTGGGGTATGGCGATAGCCAATCCGTTGATAGCATCGCCTATCTATAATAAGGATGGCGATATGAGTTTCAAGTACAATCGCGTTAAGGCCCTGCATCTGGGATGGAGCGGCGACATCAGCAGTGAGTGGAGATATGTGGCAAAATTGTCCCACAACAGAACTTGGGGAACTCCTCATCGTCCAATACCCGATATATTAGAAAATTTTTCTACTTTTGCATCGTTTTACTATATTCCCCGTAAATGGAAGGGCTGGTGCTTCAACGCGTCCCTTGCATTGGATATGGGAGAGATATATGGAGACAATTTTGGATTCCAACTGAAAGTACATAAAACATTTTAAGAAAATGAACTACATACAAACAGAGATTGACGGCGTATGGCTGATTGAGCCGAAAGTATTCCATGATGCCCGCGGATACTTTATGGAAGCATTTAAGGAAGAAGAGTTCCGTGCACATGTCGGAAACGTTCACTTCATCCAGGACAATGAGTCCAAATCCTCTTTCGGTGTATTACGTGGTCTTCATTACCAGAAGGGTGATTGCAGCCAGGCCAAACTGGTACGTGTCATTAAGGGAAAAGTGCTGGACGTGGCTGTCGACTTAAGAAAATCTTCTCCCACTTTCGGAAAGTATGTCAGTGTGGAGCTAAGTGAGGAGAACAAAAGACAATTCTTCATTCCGCGTGGTTTTGCCCACGGTTTTCTGGTGCTGAGCGATGAAGCTGTCTTTACATACAAGGTAGACAACGTATACGCACCACAATCCGAGGCATCCATCCGTTTTGACGACGAAACCATCGGTATTGAATGGCCCGTTGCTACGGAACAGCTTCTATTATCAGATAAAGACGGACATGCCGTATCGTTCAAGGATGCGGTCTATTATGAATAAAATATGAAAATAGCCATTGTCGGTACAGGATACGTCGGTTTGGTAACCGGAACCTGCTTTGCGGAAATCGGTGTCAACGTTATTTGCGTAGACACGAACAGTGAAAAGATAGAGTCACTGAAAAAGGGTGTTATTCCTATCTATGAAAATGGACTGGAAGAAATGGTTAGCCGGAATGTGAAAGCAGGACGCCTGCAATTCACCACGTCTCTGGAGAGTTGTCTGAATGAGGTGGAAGTGGTATTCAGTGCCGTAGGTACACCACCCGATGAGGATGGAAGTGCCGACTTGAGCTATGTGCTGGAAGTTGCCCGCACCATTGGACGCAATATGCAGAAATATGTGTTGGTGGTAACCAAAAGTACCGTTCCCGTAGGTACTGCCAGAAAAGTGCGGGCTACCATTCAAGAAGAACTTGATAAGAGAGGGATGAACATTGACTTCGATGTCGCTTCGAATCCCGAGTTTCTGAAAGAAGGTAATGCTATCAACGATTTTATGAGTCCCGACCGTGTAGTGGTGGGAGTAGAGTCCGAACGAGCCAAGAAGATAATGAGCAAGCTCTACAAACCATTCCTGCTGAACAACTTCCGTGTCATCTTTATGGACATCCCTTCTGCAGAAATGACAAAGTATGCAGCTAACTCCATGCTTGCCACCCGCATCAGCTTCATGAACGACATTGCCAATTTGTGCGAATTGGTGGGAGCGGATGTAAACATGGTGCGCAGTGGTATCGGTTCGGATACCCGTATCGGACGCAAGTTCCTCTATCCGGGGATAGGTTACGGCGGTTCATGCTTCCCTAAGGATGTAAAGGCACTGATTAAAACGGCTGAACTGAACGGCTACAAGATGCGCGTACTCCATGCAGTAGAGGAGGTGAACGAGAAACAGAAGAGCATCTTATTCGAAAAGCTGCAGAAGCATTTCAATAATGATTTGGAGGGAAAGACCATTGCCATTTGGGGGCTGGCCTTTAAACCCGAAACAGATGACATGCGTGAAGCCCCGGCTCTGGTATTGATTGACAAGCTACTGAAGGCCGGTTGTAAAGTACGTGCCTACGACCCGGCTGCCATGAACGAATGCCGGCGTCGCATAGGAGAAAGTATTTATTATGCGACAGATATGTATGATGCTGCGCTGGATGCAGATGCACTGATGCTGGTGACCGAATGGAAAGAATTCCGCCTGCCTTCATGGGCAGTCATCAAGAAAACCATGGAGCAGCCGTTGGTATTGGACGGACGTAACATTTACGACAAGAAAGATATGGAAGAACAAGGTTTCACATATCATTGCATCGGAAAATAAAGTTGCAGAAAAAAGAAAAGAAATAAATAGGGACGTTATGACAATAAAAGGAAGTGCGATTCTCATTGTACTTGTTGTCTCATTGGCCTCATGCAGCAACAGACAAACAGGAGAGGTTTCCGTAAAGGAAGACCTCATTGCAAAACAACTGTTACAAGGCATCTGGGTGAACGATGAAACAGAAATGCCGTTGATGCGCATCGAAGGGGATACGGTATATTATGCCAACCCGCAAAGCGCTCCCGTACCTTTCAAGGTTGTTCACGATACAATCTACATATACAGCAATGAACCGGTGGCCTATAAGATAGACCGTCAAACGGAATACAGCTTCTGGTTCCACTCGCTGGCCGACGAAGTAATTAAACTGCATAAATCAGAGAATGCGGAAGATTCTTTGGTTTTCACCAGTCGAGAAGTGGAGGTCATTTCTACTACTCCGGAAGTGATAAAGAAAGACAGTATCGTAACATACAAGAATACAAGATATAGGGGATATGTATATATCAACCCCTCAAAGATGAAGGTTTTCAAGACTTCCTATTCTGAAAATGGAATCAGTGTGGACAATGTGTATTATGATAATGTAATCCACATCTGTGTATACGAAGGGAAGAAGATGCTTTATGGCCAGGACATCACTAAAAAGATGTTTGCGGATATATTCCCTGCCGAAATGCTGGACCAGGCCATTCTTGCCGATATGAATTTCATGGGTGTGGATAGTAAGGGGTACCATTATCAGGCAACCCTCGGCATACCCGAAAGTTCCGTATACAATTTGGTAAATATGATTATTGGTTTTGACAATACAATGAACATAGAAAAAGCGGAATAAATCCGCTTTTTCTATTTCTTTTCTTCACCACAATGTTTATTTCTTCTCGCCGCCATTCTGTGGACGTTTGGCTCTGGGCTTTCCACCTTTACTGTTGTTACGGCCGTTCTTGTTTCCTCCTGGCTTACGTCCGTTTCCACGGCCGCCCCGTCTTCCTCCGTCAAATGCTCTCGGCTTGTATTCGGGGGCTTCGCCCAGCTCCTCGGGAACCGGTATCTTATAGATGTCCCTATCCAGGAATTTTTCGATATTCTTAAAGTTCCCCTGCTCCTTTTCGGAAACGAAAGTGATGGCTACGCCGTCATTATTGGCACGCGCCGTACGTCCGATGCGGTGCACATAATCTTCACTGTCGTGGGGAACGTCATAGTTTATCACCAGACGGATGTCATCGATATCAATACCTCTCGCAACGATATCTGTAGCTACCAGGATATTGATACGTCCTGCCTTGAATTCGTACATCACTTCTTCGCGCTGTGCCTGCTCTAAATCGGAGTGCATTTCACCAACGTTCAGTTTCATCTGCTTCAAGGCTTTGGTCACTTCCTTCACTTTCAGTTTGGAAGAAGCAAAGATGATGACGCGTTCCGGCGTCTCCTCTGCAAAGAGGCTACGGATGATGCCCAGCTTCTGATTCTCGTAGCAGACATAGGCTGCCTGCACAATCTTTTCCGCTGGTTTGGAAACCGCCAACTTCACTTCGGCGGGATTGTTCAGAATGTTGCCAGCCAACTGTTGTATCTTGGCAGGCATGGTAGCAGAGAACATAATGGTCTGCCGCTCTTTAGGGAGAAACTTGACAATCTGCATAATGTCATCATAGAATCCCATATCCAGCATCCGGTCTGCTTCATCCAAAATAAAATAAGAGACACGGGAAAGATCTACATAACCAAGGCTAAGATGGGCTATCAAACGCCCCGGGGTAGCAATAACGACATCAGCACCCAGTGTCAACCCTCTTTTCTGCTGCTCGAACAGTATTCCGTCATTACCGCCATACACAGCCACGCTGGAAACCGGCATGAAATAAGAGAAACCTTCCATCTGTTGGTCTATCTGTTGCGCCAACTCGCGGGTAGGAGCCATGACAATGCAATTGATGGCATCGGCAGGGTGTCCGCCCTCTGAAAGCTTGTTCAATATAGGCAACAAATATGCGGCTGTTTTTCCCGTTCCGGTTTGTGCCACTGCTATTAAATCTCGACCTTCGAGTATGACGGGAATTGATTTTTCTTGTATGGGGGTGCACTCTTCAAAGCGCATGGCATCCAGTGCCTCCAGCACATCGCCATTTAAATGTAGTTCTGAAAACTTCATGTATCTCTTTTAAATTTGCGTACAAAGATAGGAAAAAGACTTATAAAATAGACTCTTACAGTAAAAAAATAAGCCCTTGGGACAATAATTATCTCAAGGGCTTGCAAATTTGTTTCAAGCATCTGCCTTCAACGGGGAATATCAATGTATGAATCCTTAAATCCCAGAAAGTAAAGTACGCCATCTAAGCCGATGGTGTTGATGGATTGCTTGGCATTGGCAACTACTTTGGGCTTTGCATGGAAAGCGATTCCAAGGCCGGCAATTCCCAGCATGGGCAGGTCGTTGGCACCGTCGCCCACAGCAATAGTCTGCGCAATATCCACTTTCTCCACCTGAGCTATCAAACGCAGCAACTCCGCCTTACGCTTACCGTCGACTACATCACCGAGATAGCGGCCGGTCAGTTTGCCATCCTCTATTTCCAGCTCGTTGGCATACACATAGTCTATACCGTACTTCTTCTGGAGGTACTGCCCGAAGTAGGTAAACCCTCCCGAAAGAATAGCTATCTTGTAACCGTATTTCTTCAAAACATACATCAGGCGATCCACACCTTCCGTAATGGGAAGATTCTCTGCAATCTCCTGCATCACGGACTCATCCAATCCTTTCAACAAAGCCACTCGTTCGCGAAAGCTCTCGATGAAATCTATCTCACCACGCATGGCACGTTCGGTAATGGCCTTCACCTGGTCGCCCACACCTGCACGTATGGCCAATTCATCAATCACTTCCGTTTCAATCAGCGTAGAGTCCATATCGAAGCAAATGAGGCGGCGCATCCGGCGGTACATATTGTCCAACTGGAAAGAGAAATCCATTTCCAGTTCGGTTGCCAGTTTCATTAACTGTTCTTGCATGGCAATACGGTCTTTCGGAGTGCCACGAACGGAAAATTCGATGCAGGCGCGTGTACGCGATTCGCATTCGTCCAGCGGGATACGTCCTGTAAGGCGCTTGATGGCATCGATATTCATGCCTTGCTCTGCAAGAATACGGGTAACGGCAGATATTTGACGGGCAGACAACTTACGCCCCAATAAAGTAAGAATATAGCGGTTCTTTCCCTGCATATTCACCCAATCCTCGTACTCTTTGGTAGTAATGGGGTAGAAACGGACAGTCACTCCCAGGGAGGAAGCCTTGAAAAGCAGTTCCTTCATAATGAACCCCGAGTGTTGTTCTTCCGTCTTGCACAAAATGCCCAACGAAAGAGTATTGTGAATATCTGCCTGGCCAATATCCAGAATGGTAGCATCATATTTCGCCAGAATTTCCGTCACGGAAGCTGTCAGTCCCGGACGGTCTTCACCCGTAATACGTATCAGGATGAGTTCAGTGTTCAATGGTT
This sequence comes from Bacteroides sp. AM44-19, assembly GCF_003603395.1. Classification (NCBI taxonomy): domain Bacteria; kingdom Pseudomonadati; phylum Bacteroidota; class Bacteroidia; order Bacteroidales; family Bacteroidaceae; genus Bacteroides; species Bacteroides sp. AM44-19. The sequence continues at coordinate 90,081 of NZ_QTNB01000003.1, forward strand.
GCATAAGTCATCTTTTTGATAGAATAATAGGCTACAAAAGTAAGGAAAATTCCCGCTATTTATGCTAAATAACATAAAAATATGCCTCTAAAAAGTGAGAAAAATGCTTGTTTATTTGGAAGTTTGTTTAGGAATTACTTACCTTTGCACCCGATTTCACAATTAAAAGCTTTGATTATCAGTGTCTTTATCACTATTCAAGGCTTTGACAAGACGATGTTCCGGGAAGAAATCACTGTTGAAGGACAGTCCCGGATAGTATTAACCAAAACCGTGCCGCATGAAATATGCAAAATGGATTTTTGTTGTATTACTAATAAGTTCCTTGACTTCTTTTGTAGAAAAAGACAAACCTACCGGAGGTTTGAATGTGGGTGACATGGCCCCGGATTTCAAAATCCAAACCATGTCGGCAGAGCAATCCCAAACCGAACTTTCAGACTTGAAAGGAAAGTATGTATTGCTCAGTTTTTGGGCAAGTTACGACGCGCAGTCCCGGATGCAAAACGCAAGTTTGAGCAATGCGCTTCGCTCTACTGCCCGCAACAATGTGAAGATGGTTTCAGTTTCATTCGATGAGTATCAGTCAATCTTTGAAGAAACCATCCGTAAGGACCAAATAGTTACGCCCACTTGTTTCGTGGAAACTAAAGGCGAATATTCCGGCCTCTTTAAGAAATATCGCTTAGGCCGCGGATTCACTAACTATTTACTAGATGATAATGGTGTAATTATTGCCAAAAACATCTCTGCTGCAGAACTTTCCGCTTACTTGAATTAAGCTTGCTGATGCCCGGTGCATACAACAGCAACTTAAAAAACCTGTAAGACGAAAGTGAGGGTGTTCCCTAGAAACCGACGTCTCTTTCCGGCAAAAAAGGGAACAGAACAAAAGAGGAAAATGAATACAACAAAAAGCCCCTCCCGCACTTGTACAACGCAAGAGTGGGAGGGGCTTCTTATTTTAATGGGCTTCCAGAGACAAACATCCTAAACCTCTGCTTTAGTACGCCAAACCTCAACTTGAGCAAGCTGAAGTAGAGGTTTAGAATGCTTATTTCGGCGCTTTCCTATATAGATAGAATGCAATGAAGGCATACATTATATTCGGTATCCACACAGCGATGACCGGAGGCATGTTGCCGTTCACGGCAAATGTGGAAGCAATGGTCTGAAACAGAATATAAGAGAAACTCAATGCCAAGCCTATACCTAAATGCAATCCCATTCCACCTTTCGTTTTCTTGGAAGACAAAGACACTCCAATCAGCGTCAGGATAAAGGAGGCAAACGACATGGCAATGCGTTTGTGGTACTCTATCTCAAATTCCTTAATGTTGGCAAAGCCGCGTTGCCGCTGCCTGTTGATGTACTCGCTTAGCTGAGGGCTGGTCAACATCTCCTGCTGGTTCTTCATAATCAGGAAGTCGGCAGGCTCCATAAAAAGGGTAGTGTCTATGCGGTCACCCTTCGTGATACTCTCTTTCATGCCATCCATCTGGCGAATCATATAATCCTTGATTTTCCACTTATGCACGGCCGTCGTGTCGTAGGTAATGGAACGGGCTGTAAGGTGGGAGACCAGTTGCTTGTCATTGAACTTGTCCAAAGAAAAGCGATAACCGGTCTTGCTGTAGTCTTCAAAACGTTCGATATAGGCAATTACCCCCGAATCCACTTCCAGCTGGATGTTCCGTGCCGTATTCGCCTTACGGGGTTTGTAGTACTTGTCCTCAAAATTGATACGTGTCACACTGCCTTTGGGAATGACATAAGACCCGAGGCAGAACGTCACTACCGCAATGATTGCCGCAGATACCATATAAGGACGCAACATACGCTTGAAACTCATTCCCGTAGAGAACATGGCAATAATCTCCGAGTTCTCCGCCAGTTTGGAAGTAAAGAAGATTACGGCGATAAATACAAACAGCGGACTGAACAGATTGGCAAAGTAGGGGATGAAGTTCAGATAATAATCAAAGACAATAGCATTCCACGGCGCTTCATGAGACATGAAGCGGTCCATCTTCTCGTTGAAGTCGAACACCACCGCAATGGAGATAATCAATGCGATGGCAAAGACATATGTACCCAGGAACTTCTTAATAATGTACCAGTCCAGCCGCTTCAGGAATTTACCTCTCGGCAGCTTTATATTCTTCCATATCCTCCAGTTCATTTTTCTCATAATCTTGTCGATACGCGTTTCACCATCATCGGTTTCCAGGTAGCAAAGTCGCCTGCAATGATATGCTTACGTGCCTCGCCTGCCAGCCACAGATAGAAAGCCAAGTTGTGGATAGATGCTATCTGCATGGCAAGCAGCTCTTGTGCATGGAACAGATGGCGCAAGTATGCCTTGCTGTACATGGTATCTACGTAGGAGGCACCGTCTGCTTCAATGGGAGAGAAATCCATTTCCCATTTTTTGTTGCGCATGTTCATGATGCCGTCCTTGGTAAACAACATGCCGTTGCGTCCGTTGCGGGTAGGCATCACACAGTCGAACATATCGACACCGCGTTCAATGCCCTCTAGAATGTTTACCGGGGTCCCGACTCCCATCAGATAGCGAGGCTTGTCTTTGGGAAGAATACCGTTCACCAGCTCAATCATCTCGTACATCTTGTCTACAGGCTCGCCCACAGCCAGACCACCAATGGCATTACCGTCAGCACCTTTAGAGGCAACAAACTCTGCTGACTGCTCGCGGAGGTCGCGATAGACGCACCCCTGCACAATGGGAAATAAGGATTGCTGATAACCGTATTTCGGTTCTGTTTCGTTGAAACGCTTGATACAACGGTCCAGCCAGCGATGTGTCAATCCCAGTGATTTTTTGGCATATTCGTAGTCCGAATCCCCCGGAGGACATTCATCAAAGGCCATCATGATGTCTGCACCGATAGTCCGTTCTATATCCATCACCTTCTCCGGTGTAAAGATATGCTTGCTACCGTCGATGTGTGAACGGAATTCCGCACCTTCTTCGCGCAACTTGCGGATACCGGACAACGAGAATACCTGGAAACCGCCGCTGTCTGTCAGCATAGGACGGTCAAAGCCGTTGAACTTATGCAGTCCACCGGCTTTCTCTATCACTTCCAGTCCCGGACGCAGATAAAGATGATAGGTATTACCCAATATAATCTGCGCCTTTATATCCTCTTTCAGCTCAGGCAGATGCACGCCTTTCACTGTTCCCACTGTACCTACCGGCATAAAGATAGGTGTCTCAATCTGCCCGTGGTCAGTAGTAATCAGTCCGGCACGTGCATTGGTCTTGCTGTCTGTATATTGTAACTCGAATGTCATTCCTCTTTCTTTTCGGTCTTTTCTTTCTTTACGGACAAGTCGATGGCATCGGCTACTTTTTCATCAGTCAGCGCAATGGCAAACACTTCCTTAATATCTTTCACATAGTGGAAAGTCAGTCCTTTCAGATATATATCCTGTATCTCTTCTATATTCTTGCGGTTCTCGTCGCTCAAGATAATCTCCTTGATACCGGCACGCTTGGCAGCCAGTATCTTCTCTTTGATGCCTCCTACCGGAAGTACCTTGCCACGGAGTGTTATTTCGCCTGTCATGGCAAGATTTGCCTTCACCTTTTTCTGGGTGAGGGCAGAAGCGAGGGAAGTAGCCATCGTGATGCCGGCAGAAGGACCGTCCTTCGGAATGGCACCTTCGGGCACATGGACGTGGATGTTCCAGTTATCAAAAATCTCTTCGTCAAGATTCAGCAGGGAGGCATGCGCCTTGATGTATTCCAGTGCCAGCATGGCCGACTCTTTCATTACATCACCCAAATTACCGGTCAATGTCAAACGTCCGCCCTTGCCACGGCTCAGGCTGGTTTCCACGAAAAGTATTTCACCACCTACGGCAGTCCACGCCAGACCGGTCACCACCCCTGCATACTCATTACCCTGATACTTGTCCCGGGTATATTCGGGTGCACCCAGGAATTCATACAAGTCTCCCGGTTTTATTTCGGTCTTCGCAAAATAACCGTCCGTAGCATATTGGCGTGCAGATTTACGGAGTATCTTTCCGATTTTCTTTTCCAGTTCGCGCACGCCGCTCTCACGGGTATAATTCTCTATAATGGCTTCCAGTGTGTTCTTCGGAATCTTGATATCATTCTTTTTCATACCGTTTGCCTCCAATTCCTTCGGAACCAGATGGCGGCGGGCAATCTCAATCTTTTCTTCCGTGATATAGCCGCTTACCTCAATCAGCTCCATACGGTCCAGCAACGGTCCGGGGATGGTATTCAGATTATTGGCAGTAGCGATGAACATCACTTTGGACAAATCATAGTCCACATCCAGAAAGTTATCATGGAATGTAGTGTTCTGTTCCGGGTCGAGCACTTCGAGGAGGGCAGAGGAGGGGTCTCCCTGGCGGTCGGCACTCACCTTGTCTATTTCATCCAGAATAAATACCGGATTGGAGGAACCTGCCTTTATCAGATTCTTGATAATCCGTCCCGGCATGGCACCGATATAGGTTTTACGATGACCGCGAATCTCAGCTTCATCATGCACGCCTCCCAGCGACATACGGATATACTTACGCTTCAAGGCGGCAGCAATGGAACGCCCCAAAGAGGTTTTTCCCACACCCGGAGGGCCATACAAGCAGATGATGGGTGATTTCATATCGCCTTTCAGCTTTAATACAGCAAGATGTTCCAGAATGCGTTCCTTCACCTTCTCCAAACCATAATGGTCTTTGTTTAGTGTCTTTTCTGCATTGACAAGGCTCAGATTATCCGTCGTATAAATGCCCCACGGCAAACTAAGCATCGTCTGCAGATAGTTCAGCTGCACGCTATAGTCGGGAGACTGGGGATGGGTACGTTCCAACTTATCCACCTCTTTCAGGAACGTAGCCTTCACCTCATCATTCCATTTGATGGTCTCCGCCTTCTTACGCATCTCCTCTATTTCCTGCTCTTGACCGCCGCCACCCAGCTCATCCTGAATGGTTTTAATCTGCTGCTGCAGGAAATACTCACGCTGCTGCTGGTCTATATCCTCACGTGCACGCATCTGGATAGACTCTTTGATTTCGGCAAGCTGCACTTCACGATTCAGAATCTCAAGCAGGCGGTAGGTACGCGCCCGCAAAGAGTCGATACGGAGCAGTTCTATCTTTTCGTCTTTCTTGAGTGGCAGGTTCGTACAGATAAAGTCTACCAAAAACATTGGATTGGTAATGTTCTTGATGGCAAATGCCGAATCCTGCGGAAACATATCGGATGACTTGATGTAGCGTACTGTCAAGTCTTTACACGCCTCTACCAATGCATGGAATTCCTTGTCATTCTTCTCCGGAAGTTCTTCATTCAGCGTAGCTATCCGTCCCTTCAGATAAGGAGTCGTATCCGTAATCTCCTTCAGTTCCATACGTTTGGAGCCTTGCAGAATGACTGTAGTTGTCTGGTCTGGCATTTCAAGCACACGTACTATCTTGGCAACTGTACCGATGGTATGTAAATCCTCAAACAGAGGTGTCTCTGTTTCAGCCACCTTTTGGCATACAACAGCTATATAAGAATTTTTCTTTTCTGCTTCACGCACCAATTTGAGGGAAGATTTTCTTCCTACAGATACCGGCATAAACACCCCAGGGAACAATACCATATTTCGGAGAGGCAATATCGGTAAAACCTCTTCTACCTCAATGTCCATCAATTGTTCTTCATTCCCCTCAAAATCAGCAATTACAGAGAAAGCGTTTCCGCTTCTATCTTCGACATCACTCAGGTAATTTCTTTTCTTCATTTCTTTCTTTTTAGTTTATGTCATATTGGCAGGCCAATAAAGCGCCTGCAAAGTTAAGCTATTTCTTCATAAATAAACGTTCTTCACCCTTTAAAAAGACAAAAACAGTGCCAATTTTATGACAAATATGCAGGCTTTGATTATTTTTGAGCCCAATTAAAGAAGATAAACATGCCAAAATCATCTTTTAAGTTTAAACAATTTACCATATTTCATGATAAATGCGCCATGAAGGTCGGCACAGATGGTGTACTACTTGGGGCATGGGCCCCGGCAGACAAAGCAAAGCGTATACTGGACGTTGGAACCGGTACCGGATTAATAGCCTTACAGTTAGCGCAAAGGAATCCGCATGCCCGGATTACTGCAATCGAGATAGATGCGGCTGCAGCCGGACAAGCCACAGAAAATGTATCTCACTCTCCATGGGCCGATAGAGTAGAGGTCATATGTCATGATTTCCGAGATTATCAGCCGGAAAACAGATTTGACCTCATCGTTTCCAATCCTCCCTATTTTATAGATGCGTTGAAATGTCCTGACGAACAAAGGTGCACAGCACGGCATGCGGGCAATTTGAATTACGATTTACTGTTTCATCGTTCGGCATCTTTGCTTGAAGAGCAAGGAGTCGTAAGCATCATTATTCCAGCGGAAGCTGAAAAAACGGTTGTGGATACAGCTTGGAACCATAAGTTGTTTCCATTGCATCGTGTGCAAGTCTTCACCAAGCCCGGAAAACCGTGCAGACGGGTATTGCTGAACTTTGGTTTTGAAGCAAAAGAGTGTAGAGAAGAGAAACTCTGTATTGAGGTGAATCACAATGAGTTTACCCCTGAATATGTAGCTTTAACGAAAGATTTCTATCTGAAAATGTAATTTTAATTGCATAAAACTTGCCTAAATGTTTGGTTGGTATCAGAATTGTTTTTACCTTTGCACTCGCTTTTCAGAAGTAAAGTATTCGGGGTGTAGCGCAGTCCGGTTAGCGCACCTGCTTTGGGAGCAGGGGGTCGTGGGTTCGAATCCCGCTACCCCGACAGAAATTAATAAGCTACTGATTTTTCAGTAGCTTATTTTTGTATATACCCTCTTTCCCACTTATCCAAATAGCAGCGTAAAGCAACTCCCTTTTCCCACAGCAGACTGCACCGTGATATTCCCTCCATGCCGGTTCATCACTTGTTTACATAAACTGAGCCCGATGCCCGAACCGGAAGGCTTGGTGGTGAAGAACGGTACAAAAATCTTATCTTGCACTTCCGGCAGAATGCCTTCACCATTGTCACTGACAGTGATTAGGCATTGCCACGAGAGGGCGGGTAGCATCTTCACTTCTATCCGGGGATGCTCTTTCCTGCTACATGCCTCTTTGGCATTTTTAATCAGATTAATCAGTACTTGTTCTATCTGTGTCCGGTCTATCTGGAGTATGCGGTCGGCCTCCGGAAGCTCTATCCGGATATACTCTTCCGAAAACAGCTTCTGCAAATCCTGCAACAGCTCGCGGACGGCAACCGGACGACGGACGGGGGCGGGAAGTCTTGTCAGCTTCCGGTAATTCTCCACAAACTCCAACAACCCCTTACTACGGCGGTGGATAGTCTGCATTCCCTGCCGCATGACGGGATAGTTCTTTTCCGACATTTCCCGCTCGCTCAAGGTTTCGGAGAGGGAGATGATGGGAGTGATTGAATTCATTATTTCGTGCGTCAGCACACGTATCAGCTTTTGCCACGCTTCCATCTCATTGCGTTCCAGCACGCGGGTACGGAAATTCCTCATCGCTTCGGAAAGCTCGTCCACCATATCCTCCATAGACCGGTTCTTGTAGGGAGAACGGAATGACAGCATCATGTCGTCATAGCGCAGGCTCTCTGCCAGATGGCGCATCATGCGCACCTGCATCATCTGCAGGCGGTACAGATGAACGGCAATCGCCAGCAATATCAAAAAAGCCATCAGTGCACTGAACCACAGTCCGGCATCCACCAGCAGATAAACGCCGACCGAAAGGAAGGCTATGCCGATGATGTGCAGTGCCACAATCAATGAATATCGTTTCATAAGCCCAGTTTTTCAAGTTTCCGGTACAAGGCGAAGCGAGTAATGCCCAAGTATTCGGCGGCACGGGTCACATTTCCTTCACTGAGCCGCATGGCACGTTCCACAGCCTGCCGTTCCAATTGCTCCAAGTTGAGGACTTCTTCTTCCTTCTTCTGACGGGAAACAGAAGCTTGGAACATAAAGTTCTCCGGACGAAGCAGAGAACCGTCTCCCAATATGACAGCACGTTCCACTGTATGCTGCAACTCACGTACATTACCCGGCCAGGCATATTTCAACAACTTGTTTTTCGCCTCCCGGGTCAGCCCGCGCATCTCTTTCTGATATTTGCGGGCATACCGTTGCAGGAAATACTCTGCCAGCAGGAGGATGTCGTTTCCGCGTTCCCGCAGAGGTGGAATATGCAACTCGATGGTGTTGATGCGATACAGCAGGTCTTGGCGGAAGTCTCCTTCGTCCACCAGCCGACGGATGTCTGCATTGGTGGCGCAGATGAGCCGCACATCAATGGGCGTAGCCTGCGTACTTCCCAAACGACTGATACAACGCTTTTCGATGGCAGTCAGCAATTTGGCCTGCATGGGCAGGGAAAGGTTACCTATCTCGTCCAGAAAAAGCGTGCCGCCGGTTGCCACTTCCATACGTCCAGCTTTCGCTTTCCGTGCATCGGTGAAGGCGCCTTTCTCGTAGCCGAACAACTCGCTTTCGAACAACTGTTCGGGGATACTGCCGAGGTCTATCGTAACAAACGGCTTTCCATAGCGGGGAGAATTGCGGTACAGCAGGCGGGCAATCACATCCTTTCCGGTTCCATTCTCACCCAATATAAGTATGTTGGCATCCGTATCGCGCAACTTCTCCACTGTAGAGAAGACTTGCTGCATGACAAGAGAATCACCGATAATAACCTCTTCGGAGCCTCCCGCTGTGGCATTGCTCAGAACTTCCACCTGCTCCTTCAGCAGATTTATCTCGGTCCGCGAACGACGCAGCTTCATGCCCGAAGAAAGGGTCGCCAACAATTTTTCCTTCTCCCACGGCTTGGGAATGAAATCCGTAGCCCCCGCTTTGATGGCACGCACTGCCTTGTCCGTATCCGCGTAGGCAGTCATGAAGATGACCACTGCTTGCGGGTCGATACTGAGAATCTGCTTCAAACTGTCGAAACCTTCCTGACCACTGATGGCATCACGGCTGAAATTCATATCCAACAGAATAATGTCCGGACGGAAAGTGGTCATAAAATGCTCGATGCGGTCGGGAGTCACTGCCACTTTTATCTTCTCGGCGTAGGGTTCGAGAAGAAGGTTCAGCGCAAAAAGGACATCCTCGTTATCATCTACAATCAATATTTTACCAAACTGCTCCATATCTGTTTTCTTTTCGTGCAGGCAAGGCCTACACAATCCCACATCTCTTGTACGGGCAAAGATAAGTATAATATCCATGTGTTGTGCGTGCATTATCGCACTATTTTTGTGCGCAACTGCACACGTTTGGAAAGCTTCGAACCACAACAAACACTTATAATACAATAACTTATACTTATGGCATAGAATTTGAACTTTATAGAGTAAAGAAAACAACTATGCACCGGAATATATTTTTATTGCTTATTACATTCAGTCTGATGTCGAGTGCCGTTGCCCAAGAGCACACACTGGAGCTGACTTTGGAAGAAACCATCGAGCAGGCCCGCCAGCAGTCGCCCGACGCCCAAAACGCCCGCCATAGCTTCCGTTCCGCTTATTGGAACTACAAATACTACTGTGCCAACTACCTGCCGACGCTCAAGCTTACTTCCAATCCTTATCTGGACCGTGCCATCAACAAAGTGACCCAAAGCGATGGCAACGTCAAGTTCATAGAGCAGAACCTGCTGAGTACCGACCTGACACTGAGTCTGACACAAAACGTGCCGTGGACCGGAGGAACCTTTTTCATTGAAACGGCTGCGCAGCGTCTCGACCTTTTCAGCAGCGACACTTATTCCTGGCAGACTTCACCCGTCAACATCGGATACAGCCAGTCCTTGTTTGGCTACAACAGCCTGAAGTGGGATCGGCGCATCGAACCTATCCGTTATCGCGAAGCCAAGAAAACCTACGTAGAAACCCTTGAACTTGTTGCCGCCAATGCCACAGAGAAGTTCTTCAACCTGGCCAAAGCACAAAGCAACTACGAAATAGCCAACGCCAACTACGCCAATGCAGACACCTTATATATATATGCGCAAGGACGATATAACATCGGCACCATCAGCGAAAACGAAATGTTGCAACTCGAACTCAACAAACTGACCGAAGAAACCAACTGCATGAATGCCCGCATCGAAGTGGAAAACTGCATGCAGGAACTCCGTTCCTACCTCGGCATCCAAGAAGACCTCCTTATAAAGGTGAGAATAGACAACCGCGTGCCCGACCTGCACATCGACCTGGATGCCGCACTGATGCTTGCCAACGAAAACAGTCCGGAGATACAGAACATGCTGCGCCGCAAGGTGGAAAGCGAGAGTGCCGTGTCGCGCGCCAAGGCCAATGCCGGACTGAAGGCAGACATCTACCTGCGCTTCGGCTTGACACAAACTGCCGACAAGCTGAAAGATGCCTACCGGAATCCACTGGACCAGCAGTACGTCAGCCTGGGCATTACCCTCCCCATCCTGGACTGGGGGCGCGGAAGGGGACAAGTACGCGTGGCCCGTTCCAACCGAGACCTTGTCTACACGCAGGTAGAGCAGGACAAGACGGATTTCGACTTGAACGTACGGAAACTCGTAAAGCAATTCAACCTGCAGGCGCAACGGGTAAACATAGCCGCCCGCACAGACCATACAGCCCAACGACGCGCCGAAGTAGCCCGAAAACTCTATCTGCTCGGAAAGTCCTCGGTACTCGACCTCAATGCATCCATCACGGAAAAAGATACGGCCCGGAGAAGCTATATAACGGCTTTGTACAACTATTGGAGTCTGTACTATACACTGAGAAGCATCACGCTATATGACTTTGAAAAAGAGAGGCCACTGGCAGAAGACTTGGAAAGGGTTACTAATGAAGAATCTATACAATAATAGAATCGTGGAATAGTTTTAGTAAAAGCTGGCCGGAGATTTACTAAAACTCCGGTGACGATTTACTAAATCTCCGGTGAAGTTTTAGTAAAACTCGGAACCCTTATTCAGAAGTACTTCTGAAGGGAGTATCTGAAAAGTAAAAAAAGAGTATATAAAATATTGCATTATGGATATAAAACTTGAAAAGAAACCCTGGTACATCCGTTACCGCTACTATCTGGCGGGAGGCGTTACCTTCCTTACCTTCCTGATTTATGTAGTCACCCTTTCGCTGGGTCCCAGCAAACTGCGCATCGAGCAAGACAACATACAGATAGCCGAAGTCAAGAACGGCAAATTTATGGAATATGTAGATGTGGAGGGAGTGATTCAGCCCATCCTTACCATCAAGGTCAATGCACGTGAAACCGGAAGCGTGGAACGCATCATAGGAGAGGAGGGGAGCCTGCTCCGGCAAGGAGATACCATCCTCGTCATGGAAAACCCCGACCTGCTGCGCAGCATTGAAGACCAGCGCGACGACTGGGAAAAGCAACTTATCACCTACCGCGAAAAAGAAATTGAAATGGAGCAGAAAAGCCTGAACCTGCAACAACAAGCCCTGCAGACCGATTATGACCTCAACCGCCTGCGCAAGAGTTTTGCCCTTGACAAGGAGGAGTACCGCATGGGCATCAAGAGCAAGGCGCAGCTCGAAGTTTCCGAGGACGAATACAACTATAAAGTGAAAAATGCCCATCTTCAAAGGGAAAGCCTCCGTCATGACTCTGCCGTCACCGTCATCCGCAAAGACCTCATCAAGAACGACCGCGAACGGGAACGGAAGAAGTATGAACGCGCCTGCGAACGACTCGGCAACCTGGTGGTGAAAGCTCCCGTCGCCGGCCAGCTCAGCTTTGTCAAGGTGACTCCGGGACAGCAGGTCGCTTCCGGCGAAAGCATTGCGGAAATCAAGGTGCTGGACCAATATAAAGTGCATACTTCCCTGAGCGAATACTACATCGACCGCATTATCACCGGATTGCCTGCCACCATCAATTATCAGGGAAGAAAATACCCGTTGCGCATCACGAAAGTGGTTCCCGAAGTCAAAGACCGCACGTTCGACGTAGACCTCGTCTTCACCGGTGACATGCCCGACAACGTACGTGTAGGCAAGAGCTTCCGGGTACAGATTGAGTTAGGCCAGCCGGAAGAGGCGCTCATCATCCCGCGCGGCAACTTCTACCAGAGTACCGGCGGACAATGGATTTACAAACTGAACGCCACAAGGACAAAAGCCGTGCGTGTGCCGCTTGGCATCGGTCGCCAAAACCCGCAACAATACGAGATTACGGAAGGTTTGCAGCCCGGAGATTGGGTAATTACAACGGGATATGATACCTTTGGCGAGGCGGAAGAATTGATAATGAAATAAAACTACGCACTATGAGACAAATAATCTTAGCCATCAATGCATTGCTGAAATTCAAAGCATACACCCTTATCAATGTATTGGGACTGGCGTGCAGTTTGGCTTGCGTACTCACCGTAGCCCGATATATCCACCAAGAAAATACAGTGAACCAATGCTTTCCCGAATATAAACGCATTTGCCTGATAAAAACCTCTACCAGCAGTGGTGAGAACTTCTTGGGAGGCTACCGGTCGGGATTGGAAAAGAATCCTGACGTAGAACAATTTACGGTGATTTATCAAATATCGGATATGCCCGTTCTGTTCGGTGAACAAGAAATTGCAGCGAACGCTTTTTCTGTAGACAGCACCTTCTTCAAAATCTTTCCATATAGGGTGATTGCCGGAAGCGGAAGAATAGTCCGCCCGAGGGATGTTGTCATCACCCGTTCTTTTTGGAAGAAGAAGCTGGGAGGGAAGAATGCCATAGGCGCTACTTTCAAAAACACAAAAGGGAATAAATTCACTATTATAGGAGTGGTGGACGACCCCGATACCAAGACATCATGGATGCCGGATATATTTATGTCGGATGAACTGGATGAATTCCTTTTTTTCGACCCTATATACGCCATGCTGATGGCACCGGATACAGACATTGCACTGCTGAATAAAAAGTATTCAAAAGAACACCCCCGCAGCAAATGGAGCACTTATGAGACAGTACGCTATCAGTATTTGCCTTTGAAAGATTTATATTACGATAAAGACCACGGAAAAGAAAACAAGAACTATCAATATGGCAACCAAAGCTATGTCCGGGTATTGATGGTAGTAGCCTTCCTGGTAGGTATCATAGGGCTGCTGAACTTCATCAACATCTACACTGTCATCATGTCCAAGCGGTCAAGAGAGTTTGGGGTGAAAAAAGTGTTCGGTGCAGGCAGGACAGACATTTTCCTGCAAATATATGCCGAGAACATCTTATTGACGGGACTGGCATTACTCCTTTGCTGGGCTTTAATAGAAATAACCAGGTTTTTCTTTTTCCATGAACTTTATATACCTACCACAACAGACTCCGGCTTTGACCGGAAGGTCTCTGCCATCGTACTTTTAGGATTGCCATTGCTGACTACTGTTTATCCGTTCTTGAAATACACATGTAGCAGACCCGTCAACTCCATACGCGAGCTGGCATCTTCACGCTTTTCCACACGGTCACGCATGATATTACTGTGTTTTCAATATGTCGTAACCATCTTTATAATAACCGTTTCTCTATTCTTTGTACGGCAGTTGGAGTATATGCTCTGCGCCGACCTCGGTTTCCGCTCGCACGATGTGATAACTTGCCGGATGTATGTCGATAAATTGGGCTTATATAAAACAACTAAAGAGGAGGGATTGGATGAAGGAAAAAGACAATATATAAGTAATGCTTTGGTCAATAAACGAATGAGTGAAAGCACTCTGTTTGAGCATTGGAGCAGAGGAAACGACTTGCTGTTCACCGACTTCCGTTTTGACAGTTTTGCGCTCAACAGAGCCGAAAACGGTTTCCATCCGGCATTATCTGCACATTTAACGACCCACTCCATGGCAATATACGATTTTCAACTTGTAGAGGGGCGCCTATGGAACGACTCCATAGATGAAGCGTTCACCAAAAACAGTTTCAAGGTAATTATCAACGAAACCGCTAAAAGAGTCTATGGAATAAAAGACATCACCAAAGACAAGCTGCAACCTGAAGAACCACACTACGCCTCAAGCAGCTTACCGGATTTCTACAATCCACCTTGCGAGATAGTAGGGGTCATAAAGGATTTCAATGTTCGGCACCTTTCACAATCCATCCAACCGGTTGTCATCTATTATCACGATGCAAGCATAGGCGGAATTTATACTGTTACAGCCTCGTATAAGCACGAGAATAAAGCCAAAGTCATTGATTTCCTGCGCCGCTTATACGAAGAATCTACGGGAAGAACCGACTTTGAATATACGCTGATAGAAGATGAACTCCAAAAGATGTATCGTGAAGACCGTCAAGTGGTGAACATTTATACGCTCTTTGCCGGAATAGCCATTTTCATCTCTTCATTGGGATTATTGTCAATATCCTTGTTCGATATTCGGCAACGTTACCGTGAGATAGGTTTACGCAAAGTGAACGGTGCGCAAGCAAAGGATATTTATCCCTTACTCATTAAAAAGTATCTCTCGGTCATGGGAGTCGCCACTTTGCTATCCATACCCTTGTCATGGATTGCCATTACCCTCTATTTGCAGGATTTTGCCCACAAAGCCCCTTTGACATTCGACTTGTTTGCCGTAGCAGTAGCCATAACAACTGCCATCTCCTTGTTGACTATTATTGGGCAAATCAGCAAGGCTGCCAACATCAATCCGGCAAGCATTATGAAAAACGAATAAAAGACATAAAAATTATAAATTTGACATATAATGAAAACACCGAAATACGCTTGGCGTTTCCTGATACGCTCAAAATCATACACGGTTATAAACTTGCTGGGGCTCGCCTTCAGCCTTGCCTGCTGCATCATGCTGATGCGATATATACATAGAGAACTGACGGTAGATACACATTGCATAGACCGGGAACATGTCTATGGAGTGGCGAGAGAGATGGAAGGAGATCGACATTTGGGATATATTTCGCATGCAAAAGACAGCATCTATATAGACAAACGCTACATTGACAAGCAGACTTCAATCATCCTGTTGGAAAAAGACTATGTAGTTTATGACCACAACCGCTATTCTGCCCGGGTATTGGTGGCGGACAGTTGTTTTTTCCAATTATTTCCTTATCAGGTAGTTCAAGGAAGTTCTTCGCTCAATGCTCCCGAGTCGGCTTTGTTGACAGAGTCTTATGCCCAAAAGCTCTTCGGAAAAGAAAATCCGATAGGGAAGGTACTGCGCTATACAAATGGAAAGGATGTCACAATATCGGGCGTACTGGCAGCTCCACACAACAAGACATCCTTGCAGTTTGACGTGGTCCTTTCCTCTTTCTTGACCCAGCGTTGGGAACGCCTCCCCATAGAGTTCGTCAAATTCATGCCGGGAGTCAACATCGACCTAATGAATAAAATAGGCAGCCATCCCCGGTGGGTAAATCCCCATTACAAGGAGTACGACAACAGGCAATATACATTTTCTTTTATCCCCGTGGGCGGCATCTATTGGAACAATGTAATCGTAGAATCGGCAGAATGCCCTACGATGTTATCTTCCGGCAACTCTTCCCATATTTATATCCTTTCGGGCGTATGCGCGCTGTTGCTATTGGTAGGAATCATCAATTTTGTAAACATCTACCTGATATTCATGATGATGCGCAGCAAAGAGTATGGCATTAAGAAAGTATTTGGCTTGAGCAGAGGCACACTGTTTCTCCAGATATGGACAGAGAATTTTCTGATAGCCTGCCTTGCACTATTGATAGCCTGGTTTATCATAGAAATCATATCCATGCCTATTGCAAGGTTGCTCAACGCTCCTTTCCCATACACGTCTTTCGATGTATGGCTGTCGTTGACAATAATAATGGCATTGCCGCTGTTGACCTCACTCTATCCTTTTATAAAATACAGTTGCACACCGCCTACGGTTTCTATCCGCAATATCAGTACAAGCTTTCGTTCTGTACGAATTCGCATGATATTCTTATCTGTACAGTATATACTTACTTTTTTATTGATAACACTTTCGTTATACTTCAACAAGCAACTGTCCGTATTACTCCATACCAATCCGGGATTCCGTACGGAAAACATATTGATAGCCAAATTAATATATGAATCCAGCGATATGAATACTTACAGAAGTCCGGATGCCCGCGAAGCACAGCGCAAACGTAAACAAGAAATCGGAAACGCCTTGTCCCAATGCCCTTTCATAGAATGCTGGTACTCCAATTACGAGAATATACTTTCGCCTACCTTCAATGTCACCTACCAAAATAGCAAAGGAGAAAAGGCGACATTGAAACATGAATATGTTTCGCCCGATTTCTTTAAACTATACGGAATCAAGGTCGTAGAAGGAGAAATGCCGGAATATAAAGATAATGAAGATGATAGAAGAAAAACAATTGCCGTCAATCGTTCGGCACTAAAGGCTTTGCATTATGACAATTTAGATGGTGCCATGATTATAGAGGACTACAAGGAAAGGAATAGCACGGACGCGACTATGATTCCTATCTCAACCATAGTGGAAGATTATTACAACGGACATCTCTGTTCCGGCATACAGCCCACCATCTTTGAAATCTATCCGATTCAAAGCGGCGATCTTTTTCAGATAAGTTACACTCCGGGACGGTTAAGCGATTTACTGAAGTTTCTCCGTGATTTGGAATACAGGATTTATGGCAGTGAAACATTCGAATATTCATTGCTGGAAAACGACGTGAAAGCGATTTACCAGAAAGACAAACAAGTCGCTACTATCTATATCATATTTTCCGGTACAGCCATTGCCATCTCTTGCCTCGGGCTGTTTGGCATTTCATTGTTTGACATCAGACAGCGCTATCGGGAAATCGGCATCCGTAAGATTAATGGTGCACAACTAAATAACCTTTATTCTTTACTTTTTCGGAAATATATGGTAGTGTTGGGTATCGCTTTCCTTTTAGCAACTCCTCTTGCTTATTATACCATCAATGAATACACAAGAGACTTTGCAGTAAAGGCCCCTCTTTCAATTGGAATATTTGCTATCGGACTGACTGTCGTTACATTCATTTCGATGAGTACATTGTTCTGGCAAATCCGCAAGGCTGCCAACATCAATCCGGCAAGCATTATGAAAAACGAATAAAAGACACGAATATGAAACTCATACTATTATATATCCGAACATTAAGTAGGTTTAAAGTATATACGGTAATCAATATTATCGGACTGGCACTGAGCTTGGCTTGTGTCATTATTATATTCCGCTACGTGAAGCAGGAAAATGATGTAGATTGTTATAGTCCCAACAAAGACCGGATAGGCATCATGGTGCAGGAATACAAAGATGACAACAATAAAACGGCAGTTATCGGAGGTCCCCTCGAAGATGCAGACATAGAAGCGATGTCCACTTTCGTATGGTTCAATAAAGACTATATCATAAAGGAAGAAAAACATATTGATGTAGAAACGATTGTAGCAGACAGCTTGTTTCTAATAGTGACTGATTTTCCCATGAAATATGGAAAAGCCGAATCATGGGCGGCGTCTCCACAAACCGCCTTTATCACAGAAGAGCTGAGTGAGAAACTATTCGGGAACATAAATCCTATCGGCAAAACCATTGAATACTCTACCGGTGACCCTCTTACGGTGACCGGAGTTATCGGCAAAGACAGAGGGAAACGCTCGCTTCATTTCGACTTGCTTGTTCCTGAAACATTGCAGAAGGATTGGGAGTTCCGTTTCCCGATGAAAATGGCATTAATTCATAAAGGGGCTTCCTTTACGAAGATAAATGCACGGCATGCAGCGTTCCGGCAATCTCCACGTGCTGCGGATGTTGAATTCAGGTATCAACTGCTTCCCATGCGTGAAGTGTATTTTCATCCAGCCATTGATGTTTGGCAGGACATGCTGCAAAGGGGGAATTTACCACAGCTACATCTATTGGCACTTGTTGCTGTACTAATTTTAATTGTAGGCATCTTCAATTTTATGAGTCTTTATACGGTTGTATTATTGAAACGAAGCAAAGAATTCGGACTAAAGAAGGTTTTTGGAAACAATTCAGCACAGCTATTCTCCCAACTATATATCGAGAATTTATGTCTGACACTTGTATCATTATTTATAGCCTGGTTCCTTGTCGAGATTTCCGTCTTTCCCTTAAATAAATATTTTGATGTCATTCAACAACCTAATGGTATATTTGACATAGGAATAACCATAGCTATCCTGATTTTACAGCCATTGACAGCTTCAATCTATCCGTTTTTTAAATTCAAATACAACACGCCTATCCATTCATTACGGAAAATAGGCAGTGGTGAAAAATCGTCTGTTGTAAGAAACCTCTATCTGAGTATTCAGTATATCGTGGCATTCATTCTAATAGTTGTTTCCATGTTCTTCGCCAAACAACTGTATGAAATGACTCATATAGATTTAGGCTATGACACAGACTCTATCGTTAAAGTCCATTTTGAACGCTATGAACGCAAACAGCCTACCACTGAAGCAGAATATCTGAAACAGACCTCCTTGCGCAAAGCCTCCAAAGAAAATATATCCACTGCAATGAATGCCTCTCCTTTATTCACGGCATGGAATTACTCTTTATCCCCTTATGAATATTTCACAGAATCTCCGGTACTTTTCCGTAAGCTCGGAGAAGCCAATTTCAAACAATTGTATTGCATTCCCATAACAGAAGAAGAAATAAGATTTCATGGCTTCCGTTTATCCCAGGGACGTTTATGGGATGCCGACATCGACCATGAAGGTGAAGCAAAACTGATTCTCAATCAAAAAGCCATGCAACTCTTCGGACTCGAAAGCGCAATCAATGCCCGGCTGGAACCCCAACAACCTTTATGGCCGCGTAGGGATTTGAGCCCTTATCAGATTATAGGTATCGTCGAAGATTTTTATTGCGGACATTTATCCCAACCGGTTCTTCCTATAGCTTTTATATACGGTGAAACATATCTTTCACAAATTCCTTTGCAAGCTAAAATTGCTCCAGGACATCAAAAAGATGCCGTTGCCTTCCTGGAAAACCTACACAACGACAATGCTGATGGAGCCTTCAATTATACTTTTGCAAAACAGGAAGTTGAGAATCTCTATAAGTCAGACAAGCAAATAACTATTACCTATTCCTTTTTCGCCTTTATGGCCATTCTAATATCCTCAATAGCTTTGTTTGGATTGTCCTTATTTGACATACAACAAAGATACCGGGAAATAGCTATACGAAAAGTACATGGCGCTACACATAAGGAAATTTTATTGTTATTACTCAAAAAATACATTATCATATTAGCAATGTCATTTTTGATTGCCATTTCTATATCTTATTGGGGAATAACCATTTATCTGAAAGATTTTGCCTACAAAGCCAACATCAGCAGTTGGTTGTTCATTATTGCAGCAATCATCATATCATTAATTTCCATATTAACATTGGTTTATCAAGTAAAAAAGGCTGCACGACAGAATCCGGCGGAAGTAATCAAAAGCGAATAATACAATAATGATACTATTATGATAAGACATTATATTAAAACAGCATTCAGAAACCTATTAAAGTACAAGGCACAGAATATCATCTCTATCATCGGACTGTCGGTAGGTATACTTTGTTTTAGTATCTGCCTATATTGCAGCCGCTATATAAATTCTACCGACAAGTGCTTTACCCACTGGGAACGCATTGCAGACATAAACCTATACACTCCAGCAGAAGAACCTTATTCCGGAACTCCCGCTACGTTGTTTGAGAGTCTGCGCCAATTGCAATTCCAAGAAGTAGAAGCATTTACTTTTGTTGCCTATCCCCGCCCACGTAGCTACAATGTGGAAACTATCGACAAGGAAGAACTGCCTTACGAAGATTTATATGCTATGGAAGTAGATACAGCCTACCATAGCGTGTTCACCCCGGAAGTATTACAAGGTTCATGGGCTGTAGCATCGCAAACTCCCAATGCCGTGATACTGACACGCTCTCTGGCACACAAAATATTTGGTCTCGGAGAGAATCCGATAGGAAAGCGAATGACCTTAGCACAACGGCTTTTCTCTTCACCTAATACCACACCACGAACAGGAGGTACCATCTATACCATACAAGCGATAATAGAAGATATTCCATTGAATACCAGCCTTAGCTTTCTCCAAAAGATTGATATGTTAATCTTGAACGACAGCGAAGGACTTATACAATTCGATGGACGAGACAGTATGACCGGTGGACTTACTTTTGCTCTTCTTCGTCCGGGCAAAACATCCGCGCAACTTGAAGCCAGTTTCCGTGCAATGGACTTGAAGCACACAATATTCAATGAGAAAAATACCGTATCAGCCTCGAATTTCGGAAAACTTTTTCGGGAGAAATCCGTTGCCCCTTACTTTGCCGGAATCACATTCATTGTCGGCCTTTTGATTCTACTGACTGGTCTACTCAACTTTTTTCATTTTTTGACGGGGAGTTATCTGAACCGTTCGCACGAGTTCGGCATTCGTAAAGTGAATGGAAGTAATGGCAACAAACTATTTTGGTTACTTTTTACCCAAGCCATTATCATTTCGTTCATAGCCTTCTTATTGACTTTCTGTCTGATAGAAATATTTACCCCTTACCTTTCATTCTCTTTATTTGATTTCACATTAGTCATTGAACGGGACCTATTATTGATACAGACAATAGAATATATGGCAGGCGTTATTTTACTATGCTTATTACTCTGCTTGTTTACCGTATGGAGGATGAAGCATGCCTCCATCCAGTCAAGTATTTACAAGAACAAATCCAAACGCCACAAACAGAAGATACGAAATTGTCTTTTGGGTATCCAATTTTTCATCTGTTGGTTATTCATAGTCTTTACAGTCGCTTTATATTTGCAGGCTAACAAGACCGGTTCCACACTGTTCAACACACTGACAGAAAAAGAAAAGTCCGAAATCATCAGTATTCCTATGGATTACCGTTTTATGAAAAATGACGAAAAGCTTGCTCTCATAGAGCGCATCAGTCAACATCCGGATATAAAAGATAAAATGCTGACAGATATTAATTATCTGAAAGGTATTTCGGGAACAAGCATGCAGACAGAAAAAGATAACCGGGAAAGTAGCCTTGAAGTCAATATAATGAATGTTCCTAATAACTTTTTCGAGTTTATGAATATCCCCATTCTCTCCGGGCATGTCCTGAAGACAAATAGTGACATGGTAGCAGACCGTAAATTGGTAGAACGTATAAAGAAGGATTTACTGGGAACCACCTTGTACAATTATCAAGATAGCTACACGGTATGCGGCATTTGTTCCGATTTTGTAGCCGACACTTACAATCAGAGCCAGGGCTTCGTCTTTCTGCCTTGTGATTTCAAATATTATGTAGGTCATTGCTATTTGAAGTGTGTACCCGGAAAAGCAGAAGAAGTAGAGGCTTTCGTTAAGAAAATGCTGGAAGAGAATCTTCCACCGAGTATACAATTACACATTTCGACCTTGCAGGAAGACATTCACCAAGCGCAAGCCATCGAGAACAACATGAAAGGGATAATCTTATTCTTCTCATTTGTCAGCCTTATAATCACTTTATTAGGCGTCTATTCGGCAATCACACTGGATACGGAACGCAGACAAAAGGAAGTGGCAATTCGTAAAGTAAATGGTGCAGGATTGAAACAGATTATCATATTGTTTGCCCGTACGTATATTTATCAGCTTGTACTCTCGGCAACAATGGCATTTCCTTTATGTTATACCATACTGCAGTTATGGAAAAACATGTATATCGTATTCTTTAATGACGGCCCGCTATTTTGGATTTCAATCTTCATAATCGTAGCTGTCATTACTACTCTGACTATTATTTTCCGTATTCTGAAAATAGCAAGGACAAATCCGGCAGAAGTCATTAAAAACGAATAAGAAAATATATTTACCTAAAGATTATGACCATACTTACAATCCTAAAAATAATTACCCGCAGTTGGTGGAGAAACAAAGTTTTCTTCTTCATTTCTATAGTCAGTCTGGCTATAGGGCTAGCATGTACAAACTTGCTGTTCACCTATTATGTACATGATTACAATATAGAGAGTGGCAATCGGGACAAGAACCGTATTTTCTGTCTGCGTCAGGATAATCCGATGCAGGACGGAAGCAAGGTGGCCTATGCTGATGCCAATATTCCCCCTATGCTGAAAGAAAAATATGCAGAAGTGGAAGACTACCTGCGTATCAATTCTCTGGTTCCACAATATTGTAAATATGGAGGGGAGATTTACCACGATATAACCTTTATATCTGCCGATACTACTTTGCAACATTTCTTCCACTATCATCCCATTGCCGGTAGTTTAAAGCAAGTATTGGAACAACCGGGCAAAGTAGCACTCAGTGAAGCTTTTGCACATAAACTGTTTGGAGATAAAAATCCATTAGGAGAATTGCTGGAAATAAAAACCATGACTGATACCCAAAGTTATGAAGTGGCAGCCATATTAAAGTCACGGTCACAATCATTGCTCCAATTCGACATGATTACCGGGAATAACAAAGACTTTTGGGGTGGAATGACGTTTCTGAAACTAATTCCAAATACCGATGCCCAACAGTTTACCGAAAAAATCAACCACGACAAGATTCCCACTTTGATTCCGGAAAAGACACAATATTACGTCGACCCTCTGTCCGACATCTACTTTACTACACCGGACTACGATACACAACAACCTCTGCCGTATATCAATCAAAGTAATGTGCAATTATTGTATATCAGCCTTGCTGCCGCCTTGTTGGTACTTATCATAGCCTGCTGCAACTATACCAACATGAGCCTGAGCCGTGTATTGCAACAGCTCAAAATGATACATGTGGAGAAACTGATGGGAAGCAGCTTGAAGGATATCCGCATCCAACTGTTTGGTGATGCATTCCTCACTGTGCTGCTGGCATTCGGATTATCTTTACTCATCATCAACGACTGTCTGTCTTTTTTCAATGGATTATTTGCATCCCATTTAAACGTACATTTCTTTTTCAGCCTACAGATGCTACCCTTGTTAGTGCTCTTTGTACTAGTTATGTCCATTGTCCCTGCCTGGTATATCAGCCATAGACTTTCACAACTCTCATTCAGCGAATACAAGACACTTTACGGAGGTAAAAAGAAACAACGTTTCATAGCTTTGCTGGTCATTCTTCAGTTTTCCATTTCTATAGGGCTGATATTCGCTACTCTCGTTGCCAATGAACAAATCAATCTCATCAAGGAACGGGCCTACTGTTACGAAAATCGGATTGAAATAGGAGATTTCAATGCCGCACCGGCTACAATACTTAAAGAAGAGCTGGAGAAACATGTACAAGGAATAGAGTCCATCGCCCTGTCACAAGGCTCCATATTGAATTCATGGATACGTGAGCTATCCATCAAACAAGCCGACGGTACGGAAAAAAGTTCCTACCTATTAATGCTGTATAGTGATGCCAATCTGGTAAAAACGATGGGGTTCAAACTCTTGTCCGGCAACGCTCCCGAACAACTGCAAAAACAATATGCCTATCCTGCACTGGTCAACGAAAGCTATGTCAGAATGCTGATTCCAGCAGGAATAAATGCCATTGGAAAACCTTTGAAAGAATTTGACCAGTCTGCCGATTCTTTATACATCATCGGCGGTGTATTAGAGGACTTCCCGTTCAGTTCATTGGAAAATGAAATTACCCCGGTCATACTTTACCTTCCACCTACAGAGAGAATGTCGGGTGCCAACTATCTGCAGATTAAGCTGATTGAAAGCAATAAACAAGAAACACTACATCAAATAGCCCAAATATGGGAAAAGATGAATGAAGGGGAGATATTTCAATACACAGACATGCACCAAGACTTTATGAAACGCAATGGTAAAGTCTTGTCTCTCTCCAAACTCCTTATCGCCTATTCTCTGATTGGCTTGATATTGACCTGCTTCGGCTTATTCGGCATTTCATGGTATGCCACTCGCCAGCGTATCCGCGAAATCAGCATTCGCAAGATTCATGGAGCAACATCCCGACAAATCGTGCTGTTGCTGAATAAACCATTCTGCCTGCAAATTCTGCTTGCATATATTCTAGCTGTCCCCATTGTCTATTGGCTCATGCACCATTGGCATGAACAGTTTGCCTATAAAGCCCCTTCACCGTTATGGACTTTCTATTGCCACTATGTATTGTCTGGATAATATCTGCCGTCACAGTGTGTCTGCAAAGTTATTTGCTGAACAAAACAAATCCGATTGACTGCATCAAATCCGAGTAAGAAATAATATATTTATAACCCATAAAAACAAAGCATTATGATTAAGACAGTAAACTTACAGAAGATTTTCAAGACCGAGGAAGTACAGACTCTGGCTTTGAACGACGTAAACATTGAAGTGAAAGAAGGGGAGTTTGTTGCTATCATGGGACCTTCAGGCTGCGGAAAATCCACTTTACTGAATATCCTCGGTCTGTTGGACAATCCTACATCCGGAGAATATTACTTGAATAGGACGGAAGTATCCAAATATACAGAAGCCCAACGTACCAACTTGCGTAAAGGAGTCATCGGCTTTGTATTCCAAAGTTTCAACCTGATTGATGAGCTGAATGTATACGAGAACATCGAACTGCCGCTACTCTACATGGGCATTCCTGCCACCGAACGCAAGCGCCGGGTGGAAACCGCTATGGAGCGTATGGCAATCATGCACCGCAGCAAGCACTTCCCGCAACAACTGTCCGGCGGACAACAGCAACGCGTGGCAATCGCCCGTGCAGTCGTATCAAACCCTAAACTGATACTTGCCGATGAGCCTACCGGTAACCTCGATTCAAAGAACGGAAAAGAGGTAATGGAACTACTGAATGAACTGAATAAGGAAGGCACTACGATTGTCATGGTGACACACTCACAACATGATGCCGGATTTGCCGGACGCATCATCAATCTGTTTGACGGGCAGGTAGTGACGGAAGCTAACTTATAATTCCCGCTTCTCCCGATTTATATGCAGGTTGCAATGTTTTTTCCATTGTAATCTGCATGTTTTTTTGGAAATAGCTTTCCTTTTTTTTGTTTCTGTCGTCCGAAATGCCTAATATTGCTACCAATAAACTTTTTACTTCCACATTTTAAATAACAGAAAATGAAAACATACACACCGTCCCCTTTGAACACAGAAAATATCACTTTACCGGATAATTTGACAGAACTCACAGAAGCCATGGCACGCAATGTGCATGAAGTATGGGCTTTGGGAAGAGTGAAAGAAGGATGGAAATACGGAGAGACACGCAATGATGAATTAAAGACACATCCCGGACTTGTACCATACGAAGAGTTACCGGACTCAGAACGGGAATACGACCGGCAAACAGCCATACAGACACTGAAACTGATTATGAAACTGGGATTCGACATACAGAAGAAATAATAATCCAATATCTATTATAGTACTATGAGGACGAGTGAGAACAAGTATTATCCTATCCGGCACTGGTGGAAATTCGTGATTCCTGCCTTTATCATTCTCTTTCTGGTTGCAGCATTGATTGTGACATGCACTACATTCCAAAACCTTATTCAATTCTTTCCATCGCGTGGAATGACCTACCTGATGACACTCCATGCCATCATTTCCCTTAGCGTATGCATCTGTTTTTTTCTATGTATCAAGAGATTAATAGATGTATTCTCATTGAATCTGGAACAAGAAAGAAACATTCTTGCATCCTTGTATCAGGAAAAAGAAAAACGGGAGATTATCAATAACGATGAGAAAGAAATCAATAAACTGAAAGAGAATATCAGAAAAGAATTGAAACAAGAAACTGAAAAAAAGGAAACTGCCTAATGACAAAACAAATATGAATCTGCTAACAAGACTTTTTGCCCTTCATTTTGACCGCTCTTTTTCCGGAAAAGGATGGAGGCAGCTTGCTTGGCTTTTCGGAGTCATAGTAACTGTTTTCTTATTGATATATCTGGTAAGTTTTGCATTTATCTTTCCTGAGCCGTCTCTTGAAGAATGGACCGGTATTGATAAAGACGTACCTATGGGGCGTTTGCTTCAGTTGATTTGTCTGTTCATTGATCCGGGGAATATTGTGGAAGTACCACCTTATCTGCGTTGGTTCTCTCTATTGGTCGTAGTGCTGGGATTAATTTTGTTCTGCGGATTATTGATATCCGTAATCTCCAATATGCTGGAACGCAGAGTTGAGCGATATCGTGAAGGCGATATCGTTTACCCTTTGCAAAACCACATCGTCATTATCGGTTTTGACAACATGGTCCCCACTCTTATCCAGCAAATTTGCGATGACACACATTATGGGAATTGCCATATTCTGATTCAGAGTACCCAACCGGCACAAGAAATCCGTAGCAAAATCCATACGGAACTGGATGCCAAAAATGAAAAAAGAATTGTGGTGCTGCGTGCCCGGCGCGACTCTATCGAGGAGTTGGAAAAACTCTATACTACCAAAGCGCGCGAAGTATTCCTTATCGGAGAGAGGAACGAACATGACCATGACTCACTGAACATAGACTGCCTGAAAAAGATAGTTGACATTCATAAACGATGCAATAAATGTTCCCTCATACCATTCACCGTTCTTTTCGAATATCAGACTACTTTTGCCGCTTTCCAACTGACCGATTTGTCTGCCGAATGGAGAAAATATATAGAATTCCATCCCTTTAACTTCTACGAGGGCTGGGCCAAAAAGATATTGGTAAGCCGGCAATACGGAAAAGGGGAGAACTGCATTGAATATCCTCCTCTCGACCGTGAGGCAATAACCTACGAAAGCGAAAAACATGTTCATCTTGTTATCATCGGTATGAGCCGTATGGGAGTGGCAATAGGAGTGGAAGCTGCCCATCTGTTGCATTTTCCAAACTTCTGCCGGGACAAGAACATAAAAAGTGTCATTACCTTCATTGATGAAAATGCCGACCGGGAAATGAATTTCTTTTGTGGACGATACCGCCATTATTTCGAGATATCGTCTACCCATTATTACGACATGAGCAAGGACGAAAGGCACGAGAGATTTGTCCTTCCCACCCGTTTTAAAGGAAAAGATGCAGACTTTCTGGATGTGGAATTCGAATTTATCAAAGGCCGTGCGGAAACTCCTGCCATCCAGAACCTAATTAAAGAATGGGTACATGACTCAAGCCAGGTATTGACGATTGCCGTCTGTCTCAATTATCCTCCTCAAAGCATGGCAATGGGATTATATCTGCCGGACGATGTATATGATGAAAACATCCCAGTTTTTGTCCGTCAGGAAACCTCCAGTGCACTGCTCAATATGCTTAACAGTAAAAAGAAAGATGAAGCGATTCATAAATATTCCCATGTTTTTCCTTTTGGAATGCTGGACAACTGTTACGACTTGGACAAAAAAAGCCGGAGGGAGGGACAAATCATCAATTATATATACGATTTCAAGAATAAATATGGAAATGTGCCTCAATCATGCCCACCTGACAATGAGCTGAAAGACTCATGGAACAAACTGTCCGTATCCCTTCAGTGGTCCAATTTGTACAGTGCATATTCCATTAGTCCCAAGCTACGCTCCATAGGCATTACGGATGGTTACGTGAAACTGGACAACGACCAGATAACATTGCTTGCCGAAGTCGAACATAACCGTTGGAACATGGAGAAGCTGCTGCTTGGCTTCCGTAAACCCACCGCCGAAGAAGAAGAGTTAATCTATGGCAGCAAGGAAATGGGAGACATCTTCAAAAAGAAACGCTTTGTGCATCCCGATATACGTCCGTATGATGAATTGAAGGAAAGCTCAAAAGCGTATGACAGATGTATCACAGCCGGCATTCCGCTAGTCGTAAACAACAACACATAGGAAGTAACCAACACTATATTATGAAAACATACCATGTATTTATAGCCTCTTCGCTGAGTTTTCAGAAAGAAAGGGATTTAATGGAAAAAGTCCTGACGGAAAGAAACAACAGCGAACTCAATATTGTAGTGCACCGGCACGAAAAAAATGGAGACAACGATTTAGCTAAAGGCGATACGCAGGAAATCATAAATTCAGAGATAAGGCAATGTGACGTCATCATCTTCTTCGCCGGAAACTGGATACGCTCCAAGACCATCGGAGAGTTTAATGTTGCCATCGAAAATGCATCCAACAAACATATCTATTTCTATCAGAATCCGACATTGGAATACACCCAGGAAGACTGGACAAACACTACTTTATGGAAAGACTTCTATGCGGAATACATGCAAAAGCACCTGGACGACGATACCGTTATCGAGCGGTATGAGAAGCAGTGCAATACGCTGGAGCAGCTAAGGGACGCGTTGGTCAAGGATCGTGAAAGTTTTCTCAATAATCCCTTTTGCGCAATCTCTTGCCATAAGATGGAGTATGATAAAATTATTCCCAACAGCCAAGCCAACCGTCGCAGAGGCAACCTGGACTACTATTTTATCCGTCCGGAAGTAGACAACAAACTTAAAGAGGAGTTTGACAGCACAAACAAGACAATCATCGTCACCGGTCAATCCACTTCGGGAAAGACTATTGCCGTTTGCCGAATGCTGAAAAAGCTCCCTCAGGAATATTATGTGGTCATTTTGAATGCCGATACGACCAAAGAACAGTTAGAACGGCTTTCTGTATCCCAATTCCAGCATGGCAAAAAGATTCTTCTACTGGACGATTTGCAGCTGTTGTTTTGGAAAGAAGAGAATGAAAAGCCGATACCCATTGACAGAGAATTACTTCGCAAGTTATCGGAAATCCTTCACATCGGCAATCCGGACTTCAAGGTTATTGCCACTACAAGCTATAGCTTCAAGGAAGTGAAATCCATGCTTACTTTCAATGAAATGGTTCCTCCGGCCATAGTCGAAGTGGGCATCAAACCTTTATCCTTCAAAAAAATAAATGAATATGCCCGCGAGCTTAGGACATACGGCTATCTTAAACTCCGACCCGAAGCCGGCATGACTATCGGTTCCTTGTTTTTCGACATAGACAGAATCAAGACCAGATATAACAACCAGTTCCAGAACAGCAATTTAAGCAACCTGCAGAAATCCATGCTTCGACAACTCTGCCACGCCATAAAATGTTTGTGGATGTGGAAAAAGAGAAGCCGCAATAAAATAGACCTATTGCTCGATTTCCTCAAATTCACCTATGAGAACAGTTACGAAAAGGCCGACAGAAGCACCATCTGTGAATTGGCAGGCAAAGTAGATGATTTGATTTATTATCAGGACATTGAAAAGGACACATTTGAAGTTGAAGACATCATAGTAACCCAGGTTTTCCAGTACTATAGCAGTGAACCGTCCGATGACCTACTGGCAACTGAAAAGAAAGCCATAAAGGGCATATTCCGCTATATCTACTACAAAGACAGACCGAACTTTTTCAAAAATACAACCAAGATCCTGCATCGGGTGAAAAACTGTTCGGTAAATGCCCCCGAACTCCAACAGTATATCATCAATGATGTTGTAAGCCGCATTTATAAAAACGAACAAACGCTATATACAAGTAAGGAACTGGGAACAAACCCGGAAGGCGTTTCCATTGATTGGGTGGACGCCTATATTGGCAATATAGCCAATTTTGCTCCTACCAATGCAGAGGCCATCCATATTTGGAAATTAACAAAAAAATATAATAGGAGAGAGCTGAATGTGCTGCGGTGGCTTTTGCCCAGACTGCAGACACAACAAGATAAGGACATTGTACACAAGGATTTGCTCAATGAACAAGGGCAAATGCAAGACAAGTATATAGAAAACTCGTATATTGAATTTCAGACAGAATTGGTACGGTTCCTCGACATGGACGAAGCCAAAGAAATATACCTCAACGCTTCCTTTATATACGAAGCTTCCCCAAGTGCCGATGATGACGACATAGATGATTTCTTCTCCGATTCTGCAGAGAGCGCCCATGGGCAGGAAAGCAACAATGAGACTTATCTGACAGAACTGAAAGAGAAAAGAATACGTAATTTCGCCAGGCAGCTTATGCATAAAGCACAGACTCTGGCTGACATACACGACATCAAGAACTTCTTGCAGAAGAATGATAAAGGGGTAGTTCCCCACGACGATGCAGTCTTTTTCTTCAACTTTATTGCTCCCTACACCTGGCTGGAAGTTTTCAAAAGATTCAGCCAGCCGGAAGAGCTGGTTGCATTCTTCAACGAACTGACAGAACTGTCTGTCGACAAAAAAGAGGATACCAGTATGTTCCTGAACAAGACCGAAGTGTTGAATGGAGCACTCGAAAACATACCGTCCTCTTATGCCTATGATTTATGGAACCGTATGGGGAATAACTGTGATGGCTACTCATTGAACTTTATGCTCCAAAAGGCTAAAAATTTTGAGCAAGCCAAAGGAATCTTCAACACTTTTATGGAAAGGTTGGAGCAGCAAGAAGAAGAAAACAAGACCAAACTGAAAGTGGGTGAAATCTACCTGAACGACTTATTGGATACAACCTCCACTTATAGCGGGATTAAGGAATGCGAGGAACTGTTCCATAAATACCATTTACTGGAAGCAGACCAGTCTTTACTGGATTACCCGAGCCAGCACACACAAGGTATCCTATACCAACGCATGACCCTAAAGGAAATCAAGGCACATATGAAGAGACATCGTCCCCAAAACGGCGATGAATCTCGAAATATAAGAACAATCGTACAATTCATTCTGAAAATATCAAATTATGAAGAGGCGTATCAGGCACTGTTCGGAGAAACTCCCGATTGTATTACTCCGGAAGAACAACAGATTTTGAATCATTCGCCCTACGTTGTCTCCGAAATGTTCAATAAGGTAAAGACTCCGGAAGAAGGAGGAGTCGCAAGGGATTTCTTCGAGAACCGGCTGGACAAGTCACTGCTCAATCATCCTGATGCCAATATCTTGAATATCATTATCAATAACCGATTCATATATCCCTATTATGAACAAAAAGTGGACATGATAAAGCGGATGTCCGAAAAATACACCGTACAACAGAACAGTTATACACATAAACATTTACTCTATCACCTGACCAACCACACCCAAGGTTCACTTCCTCCGGAAGAAATACAACTGATTATAAATGAGGAAATAATGAAAAGCCTGGATGCGCCAAAGGATGTATTGAAGCAAATGCTTATCCAGCGATACTATGCCGGAAGAGCACAAGACAACGTTCCGCAGCCTTTTCCCATTTATACATCGGAAGGGTGGAAAATTAAAGAAAGCACTATTCTGGAATATGTGTATTGTCTGCTGGACGTGGGCGTATATGATGGAGGAATTATCTTCTGTTGCATGAAGGCATTGCTCCGTCAGAATGATAAGGAAAACGCCCAACGGCTGCAAGAGCAAGCAATCAATAAAAAGGTTTTTATCAATTACGATTCATATTGTATGTTGAAAAAGTTAGGAGCCGTCATTCCCAAACCCTACCTATTTGTCGAACATTATCCAATTATGAAGGACATATGCTATCAAATGCGGGAACGCGGCATGACCTTCGAAGAAGCCGAAAGCCGTATAAAAGAGATGGAAGATGATTTACATATTTCCATTGCACGCACACAAATCTACTGGAACAATGTCATCAGCCGCATGGCCAACAACAGAACAAACAAAAAACTGGTGCTTCAGAATACTCTGAAATTCATTGATGAACACCATGTGCCGATGAGTCCGGAAATATATTACTCCCTTTTACACACAATCACTTCCATTGAAGACTATACAAAAGTCAAAGGTTTATATAAAGGCGAATTGAATATAGGACATATCTTCGTACTTCTAAAGAAGATTCCAGAATTTGCCAAATATAGAATTGCCGAATGGGCATTTGTCGCCTGCTTGCGTCAGGAGTTTGATGAATGGTATGACATTCTATGTTCCATCAGTGAGAAAGAACAGGAGAAAAGAATTAAAATCATGTTACAGTCCGAGCGCTACAAGCAACTGCAAGTCATCACCCCCAAAGGGTATCTTAACCAGACTTTCTTGTTCTGGTGGACTATCCGCTACGCCGTCTCAGAGACTGAAGAGCAACGGAAGGCAGAATTGGATACCCTTGTCACAATGATACCCAACCCCTTTGTACCTCAGTATCCGAAAATGATAGAGAAGTTCTTTATACCTTATCCGCAAGACTTGCTTGAAATCATTCGAGAATATATAGGCCGGATTATTTCATCCGAGCCGCAATAGCCAGCAATACCCCGAGCACCACACCCAATATCGCTGCAAACAGCACCCGCATTTCTCCCGGCAGGAGGAATGTGATGGTGTGTGCCGGATACCAGAAGAAAGGAATTGTTTTCTTGAAGACAAAATTCCATTGTGCATCCCAATTCAGATGCGTAATGATGCGGGTCATCGGGATAGGAGTGAGGAGGCTGCGAGGCGAACCGCCACAATCCAGGATATGCGTATCCGTAATCTTATGGAATGTCATGAATACCGGAGCGAAAATGGTATTCATAGCAACTGAAATGGCGAAGGCTATCCATAATTTGTCCAGGCAGAATTCTCCGTTTATAATGGCGGCGGCATTTGCCATTCCCATATATTCCATGAATTGCGGCACACCTTTGGAGAAGATAATCATGGCCGCGTTGATTCCCATTCCCAACAGTCCCCACACTACGGCACGCGGCAGTACACCAAATCCTTTTCGGTTATAGACTCCGGCACTGATACGAAGCCCCAGCATCTCACCCAGTGTAGCAAGAATTCCGAATTTAATGAAACTCATTACCATGCCATGTGCAGCGTTGAAAGACTTATACCAATCGTAAACGGGTTCACTCACAAAGAATGGCAGGAATATTATCACCAGAACAAAAATAAAGAGGAAGTCTTGCTTTTTCATACAAAAGTCATGTTTTTCATAAATAATGTGGCAAACATACTAAAATTATTCTGATTTAAAAGCAAATAAGCAAATAAAAGGTGTTTTGCCAAACAGAACAAAGTGTTTCCCTTAACCGAACAGTCTGTTTCATTAAAGGGAACACTTTGTTTCCCTTAAAAGAACATTTCGTTTCATCATATAAAAACACTTTGTTTTCTATAGCTAAAACAAAGTGTTCAGCACTGTGAACTAACGAATTATCCCTATCAGCTTCCCCAGAAGCCTATATCATAGTCTCGGCACAAAAAAAGTGGGATTCAGAGAAACCTCTGATCCCACTTCATCATAGTAAGCAACGGATAGTTATTTCTTATCTTTCATATATTCATCCGCTTTCTCCTTGGCACGTGCCACGCGCTTGGCTGTATCCGGATGAGAAGAGAACATCTTCTGGAACTTAGATTCCTTCGGTGCTTCCGCTGAAAGTTCAAGCAATTTGTTCAAAGCATTGTACATGGCATACGGATCGAGATTATTCTTGATGCAGAATTCAAAGCCATAATCATCCGCTTCTGTCTCCTGCTTCTGGGAGTATTGAGCACCTGCCAATGCCTCGGCCATGGCACCCAGTTCAGAATCACTCAATTTGGATACTGTAGAACTTGCCGCACCGGCAGCATTCTTCACAGCCGAACGGAGGTAAGCATTCTTCATCGCATCTTTGGAATCCGTATGGATGACGTGACCTATCTCATGACCGACAACTGCCATCACTTCATCATCCGTCATGATGTCCATCAGTCCGGCGCAGATGCGTACACTGCCATCACCACACGCAAAGGCATTCACATCTATTACCTCGTAAACACCGAAGTTCACCTTCAAGCCGTCCACT
This sequence comes from Bacteroides sp. AM44-19, assembly GCF_003603395.1. Lineage (NCBI taxonomy): Bacteria > Pseudomonadati > Bacteroidota > Bacteroidia > Bacteroidales > Bacteroidaceae > Bacteroides > Bacteroides sp. AM44-19. The sequence continues at coordinate 123,984 of NZ_QTNB01000003.1, forward strand.
TCCTTGATATTTCCAGTCAGCTTCTCCAGACGCTTGCCGTAATCCGTATCGGGCTTTGTCAGCGGATTGTGTGTATCCATCCATTCCATATATTCCTTGCTCATCGCTGCAATGTCAGCATCGGACAATGAAATGGCCTTGACGGCATCTGTACCGGCTTGGACAACTTTGGTCACATTGATTTTCTTTCCACCGATTTTGAACTGCGCATAGGCAGTGGTGGTACAACTCATTCCGCATACTACAGCAGCAATGATGAAGAAGTTCTTTTTCATATACTTTACGATTTAATCTTAACCCTATTCCGTTTCGTATTAAACAAAAAGCCGCCTAATCATTATTAAACGGCTTTCCTAATATCTGTTTGAATCAGTTTACTTGATAATATCCAGTGCCTTGAAGCATTTGGTCAACTTCTCTACAGCGTAATCCACTTGTTCTACGGTGTGGGTAGCCATCAACGCTACGCGCACCAGCGTATCTTGTGGGGCACACGCGGGCGGAATAACCGGGTTGATGAAGATACCTTCGTCAAAAGCCAGCTTCGTTACTATAAATGTCTTCTCTGTATCACGCACATAGAGAGGAATGATAGGAGATTCTGTCTCACCGATTTCGAAGCCTGCATCGCGGAACTTCTTCAAAGCATAGTTAGTGATGTCCCACAGACGTTGGATGCGTTCAGGTTCGGACTTGATGATGTGAAGCGCCTCGCGAGCTGCAGCCGTAGCAGCAGGTGTGCTACTTGCCTGGAATATATAGGAACGGGCATTGTGGCGCAGCCAATTGATTACCGCCTTGTCTCCAGCAACAAAACCACCGATGGAAGCCAATGACTTGCTGAATGTACCCATAATCAGGTCTACATCTTCGGTAACACCGAAATGGTCGCACACACCACGGCCTTGTTTTCCGAATACACCCAAGCCGTGAGCTTCGTCCACGTAAATGCTGGCATTGTATTTCTTCTTCAGGCGGACAATTTCGGGCAGATTGGCCAAGTCACCTTCCATGGAAAATACTCCATCCACAACAATCAGCTTTACAGCATCCGGTTCGCATTTCTGGAGTTCTTTTTCCAAAGCCTCCATATCGTTATGCTTGTACTTCAACTGAGTGGCAAATGCAAGACGGCGGCCATCTACAATGGAAGCGTGGTCACGGTCATCACAAATAATATAATCCCCACGGCCTACAACGGCAGGAATAATACCTTCGTTTACAGTAAATCCGGTAGAAAAACAGAGTGCTTCATCTTTTCCTACGAATTCAGCCAATTCCTTCTCCAGTTCAACATGTATATCGAGTGTTCCGTTCAGAAAGCGGGAACCTGCACAACCGGTGCCATATTTTTCTGTGGCAGCTATCGAGGCATCAATGATACGCTTGTCATATGTCAGTCCCATATATGCATTAGAGCCGAACATCAGAACCTTTTTACCATCCATCATTACCTCTGTATCCTGATGGCTGTTAATTGTGCGGAAATAAGGATATACGCCTTTTGCCATAAACTGCTGCGGCAGGTCGTATTTCGCAAATTTGTCTTGTAGTAAACCCATGAAATATCTTTTATATAATGAATATTTAATTCTATTAAATACAAGTCTTAAAAAACAGGGGGCAAAGATAGCAAAATATGTCGGTATATGTTCTATTTACATTAAAAAAACTACTTATACTTATTTTAAAAAGAATTATGTGGTTAATTTTTCAGATATTTATATTACTTTTGCCAGTTGGAAAACCTGCATAGCAACAACCCTTGCATGAACGAAAACAAGAAGAAAATAGCATTCATCATAAACCCCATATCCGGCACTCAGAGTAAGGAGCAGATACTGAAGTGGCTCGATGAAAAGCTGGATAAGGAAAGGTATGCACAAGAAGTGATTTATACCGAACGGGCAGGCCATGCCGTAGAGATAGCGGCACAGAAGGCACAAGAAGATGCACATGCCGTCATCGCCATAGGAGGAGACGGCACCATCAATGAGATAGCCCGCTCACTGGTACATACAAAAACCGCTTTGGGCATCATTCCCTGCGGTTCCGGCAACGGACTTGCCCGCCATCTGCAGATTCCGATGGAGCCGAAAAAGGCCATCGACATCATCAATGACGGACTGATAGACATCATTGACTACGGAAAAATCAACGATGTGCCTTTCTTCTGCACCTGCGGCGTGGGATTCGACGCATTTGTAAGCCTGCAATTCTCCAAGGCGGGAAGGAGAGGACCACTCACTTATCTGGAAAAGACTCTGCTCGAAAGCCTGAAGTACCGTCCGGAAACCTATGAACTGGAAATGGACGGCAGCACCCTGCGATACAAGGCGTTCCTAATAGCCTGCGGAAACGCATCGCAATATGGAAACAATGCGTATATTGCCCCACAAGCCACCTTGAACGACGGACTGCTGGACGTCACCATACTCGAGCCGTTCACTGTGCTCGATGTACCGTCGCTCTCTTTCCAGCTCTTCAACAAGACCATTGACCAGAACAGCCGGATTAAGACGTTCCGTTGCCAGACACTCCGTATTCACCGTTCTAAACCGGGGGTAGTCCACTTTGACGGCGACCCGATGATGATGGGAGAGAATGTAGATGTAAAGATTATGAAGAAAGGACTGCAGGTCATTGTTCCCCGGGATGCGGAAAAAGACACTTCGAATGTCTTGCAGCGGGCACAAGACTATATCAACGGACTGAAACAAATTAATGATGCTTTTGTGGAAGACATCGCCCATAAAAACAAGATGATACTGGATAAAGGCAAAAGGCAATTCAAGAAACTGACAAAAATGTAATGTTGTAAAAAAGGTACTAAAGGAGTTTCTGAAAATAACTTTCCCCTTTTGATGCGCCATATAATATGTTTTATGTATTTTTGCAAAGCCAAAATAGTAAATAAGTAAATCGTCAAACAGTAAATAAAAAGATGTATAGATCACACACCTGCGGAGAACTCCGTATCTCCGATGTTAACAAGCAAGTGACGCTGGCAGGTTGGGTACAGCGCAGCCGTAAGATGGGAGGCATGACTTTCATTGACCTCCGCGACCGTTACGGAATTACCCAATTAGTGTTCAACGAAGAGGTGAATGCCGAACTTTGCGAGCGTGCCAACCGCTTGGGCCGTGAATTCGTAATCCAGGTTAAAGGTACCGTAAACGAACGTTTCAGTAAAAACCAGCATATCCCGACGGGAGACATTGAAATCATCGTATCGGAACTGGATGTTCTGAACTCATCGCTGACCCCTCCCTTCACCATCGAGGAAAATACGGACGGTGGCGACGATATCCGCATGAAGTACCGTTATCTAGACCTGCGCCGTGCCAATGTACGCAGCAATCTGGAGCTTCGCCATAAAATGACAATTGAAGTACGCAAATACCTGGACAGCCAGGGATTCATCGAAGTGGAAACTCCGATTCTGGTAGGCTCCACACCCGAAGGTGCACGCGATTTCGTCGTTCCTTCACGCATGAACCCGGGACAATTCTATGCCTTACCTCAAAGCCCGCAGACACTGAAACAGTTGTTGATGGTTTCCGGTTTCGACCGTTACTTCCAGATAGCCAAATGCTTCCGTGACGAAGACCTGCGTGCCGACCGCCAGCCGGAATTCACACAGATTGACTGCGAAATGTCTTTTGTGGAGCAGGATGACGTCATCAACCTCTTCGAAGGCATGGCCAAATATCTGTTCAAGGAAATCCGTGGCGTAGAGATGAACGAGCCGTTCATGCGCATGCCATGGGCAGACGCCATGAAATATTACGGCAGCGACAAGCCCGACCTCCGTTTCGGCATGAAGTTCGTGGAACTGATGGACATCATGAAGGGACACGGATTCCCGGTATTCGACAATGCCGCCTACATCGGCGGTATCTGCGCAGAAGGCGCCGCACACTATACCCGCAAACAGCTGGATGTACTGACCGAATTCGTGAAAAGACCGCAAATCGGTGCCAAAGGTATGGTATACGCGCGCGTAGAGGCAGACGGCAACGTAAAATCAAGTGTCGACAAGTTCTATGCGCAGGAAGTATTGCAGGAGATGAAGGCTGCTTTCAACGCCAAGCCGGGTGACCTGATTCTGATTCTGAGCGGTGACGACGCCATGAAGACCCGCAAGCAACTGAACGAGTTGCGCCTTGAAATGGGTAACCAACTGGGATTGCGCGACAAGAATAAGTTCGTCTGTCTTTGGGTGGTTGACTTCCCGATGTTTGAGTGGAGCGATGAAGAAGGCCGCCTGATGGCTATGCACCACCCGTTCACCCATCCGAAAGACGAAGATATTCCTTTGCTGGATACAGACCCGGCAGCTGTCCGTGCAGATGCATACGACATGGTGTGCAACGGTATTGAAGTGGGTGGAGGTTCCATCCGTATCCACGATGCACAGTTGCAGGCCAAAATGTTCGAGATTCTCGGATTCACTCCGGAGAAGGCTCAGGAGCAGTTCGGCTTCCTGATGAATGCCTTCAAATACGGTGCACCTCCTCACGGTGGTCTGGCATACGGTCTGGACCGTTGGGTCAGCATCTTCGCAGGTCTCGACAGTATCCGCGACTGCATTGCATTCCCCAAGAACAACAGTGGACGCGATGTAATGCTGGATGCACCTTCGGCTATTGACCAGAAGCAACTGGATGAACTGAATCTGATTGTTGAAGTGAAAGAGTAAAAGCAGGTACAGAGTAGGAGAGTGAAAGAGTCTGCACGCATTTTTCGTTTTGCGGTAATCGGCACGCTGAATGCCTTGATTATGGCTGTTACCGTTTGGGTAATGATGGACGAACTGGACATCAACTATATGCTCTCCAATGTAACCGCATATATACTTGCACAGATACACAACTTCATCTGGTGCAAGTACTGGATATTCCCTACAGAAAAAAAGAGCAACACTTGGCGACAAGTGCTGCTCTTTTCTATAGCTTTCGGAATGGCTTACGGAGCGCAATTCCTTTTCCTCATAGGGCTGGTGGAGGGACTGGACTGCAACGAATACCTTGCCCAGTTCCTGGGATTATTCATCTACGGAAGTGTCAATTTCCTAATGAACAAACGGGTGACATTCCGTTAGTTCTCCCCCAGAGATCCCCGTCGTTATCAGTCAAGAAATCGTTTTGTCAATCCGGCATAGGCATCAATTCTGCGGTCGCGCAGGAAAGGCCACCAACGGCGTACATTTTCCGAACGTTCCAAGTCCACCTCTACAACGATATTTTCCGGCCGTTCGTTTCCTGCTTGGGCCAGGAACTCGCCTTGCGGTCCGGCCACAAAACTATTTCCCCAAAACAAGATACCATTGGTCTGCATGGAAGGATCCGGCTCATGTCCCACACGGTTCACTGAAACAACCGGCAAGCCGTTGGCCACAGCATGTCCACGCTGGGAGATAATCCAAGCATTGAGCTGACGCGCCTTTTCATCATCCGTATCACTGCTTTCCCAACCGATAGCCGTAGGATATATCAGTATTTCAGCTCCCTTCAGCGCCATCAGACGTGCTGCTTCCGGATACCATTGGTCCCAGCACACCAAAACTCCCAATTTGCCCAAAGATGTCTGAATAGGTTCGAAGCCTATATCACCGGGAGTAAAATAGAATTTCTCATAATAGGCGGGGTCATCAGGAATATGCATCTTCCGGTATTTCCCGGCAATGCTGCCGTCACGTTCAAAAACAACCGCTGTGTTATGATACAATCCGGGAGCGCGTTTCTCGAACAGAGAAGTGACCAGCACAATATCGTTGGCAGCAGCCAACTCTGAATAGAATCCCGTAGAAGGACCGGGAATCGGTTCTGCCAAGTCGAACAACTGCGTGTTTTCCGTCTGACAGAAATACAGAGAGTTATGCAGCTCCTGCAAAACAACTAATTGAGCCCCATGCGCCGCACATGCCTCTATACTTTTGGCCAAATTCATTAAATTAGTCCTGAGGTCCTTGGTATTGGCCTGCTGGATAATACCTACTTTTATTTTTCTTGTCATCTTATTCTATGGTTTATTGTTTTACTATGTATAATCGACATTACTTCAACACCCCTACGGGATATTGCATGGTAACACAATGCAAAGAGCCGTGTTGCTTAATCAAAGCACGGCAATCTATCCCGATAATTTCATAACCGGGAAAAGCCTCCCGCAACACTTCCCCCGCGCGGGCATCATTCTCCGGCTGGCGATAGGTGGGGTAAAGCACTGCATCATTCAGAATCAAGAAATTAGCGTAAGTGGCAGGAAGCCGTTCCCCTTCCTCTTCTATCTTATCGGCCATGGGCAAAGCCAGCAAACGGTAAGGTTCCCCCTTCAACGTACGGAAAGTCTTCAGTTGCTCCTCCATGCGATGCAGTTCTTCGTAATGCTCATCATCCGCATCCTTGCATTGTACATAGGCTATCGTGTCGGCAGGGCAGAAACGGGCCAGCGTGTCTATATGACTGTCCGTATCGTCACCTGCCAAATAACCGTGGTCCAGCCAAAGAACACGTTGCAGGTGAAAAACGGAACGAAGATATTCCTCAATTTCCACCCGGTTCATCTGTCCGTTCCGGTTAGGCGAAAGCAGGCATTCGGAGGTGGTGAGCAACGTACCCATGCCGTCACTTTCGATGGAACCGCCTTCAAGGACAAACCCCAAGCGATTTACATACTTTCCTTTCATCACTTCCGACTCCACCGCACGACGCGTAATCAAATTATCCTTATCGGATGCAAACTTCAATCCCCACCCGTTGAACTTAAAGTCGAGCAGAGATACACCGTCAGCATCCAGTAGGGTGATGGCTCCATGGTCGCGTGCCCAAGTATCATTCGTCTCACACTTCAGGAAACGGACATTTTCCATATTCACCCTGCCGAGAATCTGTTTCTTCACCTCATCCGGTTCTGGGGTTACAATCAGCAATGTCTCCCGGGCGGCTATTTCGTGGGCAATGGCTACAAAACATTCCTGCACTTCGTCCAACATATAGGTCCAGTCTGTACCCGCATGGGGCCATGTAAGCTGTATGCCGCTTTGCAAAGCCCATTCGGCAGGCAAGTGGGGAGCACGTGTCTCTACCTGAAAAGTCATATTCTTGCCAAAACGCACCTGACAGTCCTTCTCTGCGGCACCACCCAGCGGCAGTCCTACAAAATATCCCATATTATTTATCTTTTCTAATTCGTTACTTTTTAAGTTAGCAGAGAGAGGGAGAATAAACCTTAGGTTTAGAATTGCCAAACCTCTACTTCAGACTTCTAAACCTCTACTCTATGATTGTAAACCTCTACTCGTCAATTATCACTTATCTTACTTCGGTTTCCGGTCGAAGAATGGATTCTTGGAGGATGCACTCACCGGAATGGCAAAGACAGTCTTGCATCCTTTCAGCCAATCCAAACGCTGAGCGGCAAGTCCGGCAGAAAACATGACACGGGTATCCACCCTCAAATCGGCAGCCATGGCACAAGCCGAACCTACAGCTATCCCTACATCCACCGTATTCAAAGCACAAGGTACTCCCTCCGGACGACCGGCACAAGTGGGAAAACCGCAGTGTCCGCAATTCAAACTTTGCGTCTGCTCGCGCGTACCTATTATAATTACACATTCAGCCTGCAAAATGTTGTCCGCATCACGGAGAAAGAACTTCATACCGTGCTCTTCAACCATAGCGACCATCTTTTCAGACAGCTTCTTAATGTCTTCACCCGTAACCAGCGCAGCTTCAATCACATCAATACCTTTTCCTTTCGGTGCCGTGCGCGCAGCAGTCAGCATTTGCCTTGCCACGTCAAGCACATGTTCGTGGCGGCAATCCCGTTCATTCTGTATCATAGTCTTTCTTTCCTGAATTAATTAGTGCGTCAAAGATAGCACAAATATTTTTTTGCACTATCTTTGCGATACAGAAAGATTAAAGGAACACCATGCTGCAAATAGAAAATGCCAGTATCGCCTACGGCAACGATATACTTTTCTCGGGTTTCAACCTGCAATTGGAAAGGGGAGAGATAGCCAGTATCTCCGGCCCTTCGGGATGCGGAAAGTCGTCACTGCTGAATGCCATACTTGGATTTACTCCGTTAAAAGAAGGACGCATCGTCTTGAACGGCATTCTGCTGGATAAAGGAAACGTCGACGTTGTCCGTAAGCAGACTGCATGGATTCCACAAGAACTGGCATTGCCGCTGGAATGGGTAAAGGACATGGTACAATTGCCCTTCGGTTTAAAGGCAAACCGGGGTACACCCTTTTCTGAAACCCGTTTATTTGCATGTTTCGAGGATTTGGGTCTGGAACAAGAGTTATATTACAAACGGGTGAACGAAATATCCGGAGGCCAACGCCAACGGATGATGATAGCCGTAGCCTCAATGATTGGCAAACCACTGACCATTGTCGATGAACCGACTTCCGCTCTCGACTCCGGTTCCGCGGAAAAAGTACTCTCTTTCTTCCGCAGGCAGACAGAAAATGGAAGTGCCATACTGACCGTATCCCATGACAAAAGATTCGCCAACGGATGTGACCGACATATAATCATGAAATAACATACACACTATTGGGAACCATAGATATATCATACCTCAGCCTGGGCATCGGATTATTGCTATTATTAATACCGCTGTTTTACATCTGGAAGTTCAAGACCGGACTGTTGCGCGCTACTGTGATAGGTACGGCACGCATGATTGTCCAGTTGTTCTTCATCGGCATATACTTGAACTACCTCTTTTTATGGGATAACCCGTGGATAAACTTTCTATGGGTAATTGTCATGATATTTGTAGCATCGCAGACGGCATTGGCACGAACACAATTGAAGAGGAAGATTCTGCTCCTGCCCATATCCGCAGGTTTCTTATGCAGTGTAGTATGTGTAGGCTTGTACTTTATCGGAATAGTACTGAGAGTGGAAAACGTATTCAGCGCCCGGTATTTCATCCCTATTTTCGGCATACTGATGGGCAACATGCTATCCAGTAACGTCATAGCCCTCAACACCTATTATAGTGGACTGAAACGGGAACAACAGCTTTACCGGTATCTTCTCGGCAATGGTGCTACAAAAGCGGAAGCACAGGCACCTTTCATCCGCCAAGCCATCATCAAATCCTTCAGTCCGCTGATTGCCAATATATCCGTGATGGGGCTGGTTGCTTTTCCGGGAACCATGATTGGCCAGATATTGGGTGGCAGCAGCCCGAATGTGGCCATCAAATATCAGATGATGATTATGGTCATCACCTTTACCGCCTCCATGCTGTCACTGATGATTACAATCTCTCTGGCTTCCCGCAAGTCGTTCGATGCCTACGGCAAGCTACTGCCGGTGATGGTAGAGAAGAAGGGAAAAAAGGAGCATAAATAACTTCAACGGTGGTGGGCATCCAGTTTTCCGGGGAGATAGCGTAGCTGCACATATTGTACGCCCGGTTTCACAAAGCCGCTGTCCAACATCACTTTCTTTACACGGAATTCTTCAAGCCTATACTGCAGGTAACTTTTGATGCGTTGACTTTGCGGCTTGGTATATGCCAGCAGATTAACTTTTCCCAGCGAATCAATCTCTACCCTTGCCTTGACGGTGCGTAGAGAAAGAGGACCGTCTTTTTTCTTAGCCTGATAATCTTTATCCTTGTCTACCCAAAAGATAGCCGTAGCCTTGGGAGTAGTATCTACCGGCTCCTCCATATCCTCAGATACATCTTTACCGGAACGGTTCGTATCCTGACAAGACAATAACGATAAAAGGAAAAGAAACAAAACAAGTAATGTTTTCATAATAAAGGAGATTAATGTGTCCAACTAATCAAACGTACCCGATGAAGCATATATTATCGGATATATAAAATGTTCTTCACCTTCCGTTTGCGGTTGTTCAAACAATTGTTTGTAGATAGGTTCCGGCTCTGTTTCAGAGAAAAAATCTGCATCAGCAGGATAAATACCATAATACCACCAGGGAGTTCCTTCCATATTATAAGGCTCAATACCCTCGATTACAAACTTATATAATCCAACTGTATCACCATCTTTTATAATGCTTGTATAGGTTCCATAATTGGTCCCCATATTATATCTCAATCCTTTTAAAGGAGCATATTCTTCTTCAGTAAACTCGCCTGCTACATATTTTTTTCTTTTGCATGCAAAAGGAATCTCATATTTTCCTCCATCAGGAGAAAGAATAAAAGGATTGGGTCCATCAACCTCTATTGTATATTCATATTCTACTCCGACTTTTGATAACACCTCGACCAGTTCGTATGCAATATTACTGGCATCGGCGGGAGGGTTGAGCAAAGTTGTTTTTTTCACCAATAAGGTGTATTCATACCCCTTGCTATAATCAAACCCGGCAATTCCTAAAAAGTCCAACGCTTCATATTCATTTTTACCTTCCTCCTTTACCAACATACAATCAATGAAATGATCACTTCCCCAAGGCTGGTAAGTGCCAATCTCGGAAGAGACCTTCATTTTAATGTTTTCTACATTGTCTTGTGGAGTATCACTGTTACAAGAGGTCACACCAATTATAATCAAGAGCGATAAAATTCCGAATAGTTTTTTAGTTTTCATAGATTTAGTTTTATAATAATCGCTCGCAAAGATAGTCTTTTTCGTGATAAAACATTTTTCGATAAGAGTTTTTGTTGGAAGAAAACCGTCTATTACTCAAATTTGTTACTGATATTTTATAAAAAGAATAAAAAACATTCTCAATCCATTGCTTTTTACTATATTTGCAACCAAATTTTCTGTTCACAATGAAAATTAAGGAATTAGTAAGCGCCCTTGAACGGTTCGCGCCTCTGCCATTGCAAGACGGATTTGATAATGCCGGCCTGCAAATCGGATTGACAGATGCGGAAGCAACAGGGGCTTTGTTGTGTCTTGACGTTACTGAAGCTGTACTGGATGAAGCCATTGCATTGGGATATAATGTGGTTATATCACATCACCCTCTCATTTTCAAAGGGTATAAATCCATCACGGGCAAGGATTATGTGGAACGTTGTATCTTGAAAGCCATCAAGAATGACATCGTTGTTTATGCTGCGCACACTAACCTGGATAATGCACCGGGAGGAGTGAACTTCAAGATTGCCGAGAAAATCGGTTTGAAGAATGTCCGTATCCTGGAAGCCAAGGAAAATGCGCTGGTAAAGCTGACCACATTTGTACCGACCGCCCAAGCGGAAGACGTGAGGAAAGCCTTGTTCGACGCTGGATGCGGCAATATCGGCAACTATGATTTGTGCAGTTATAACATGGAAGGCGAGGGGACATTCCGAGCCCGGGAAGGTGCCACCCCATACTGTGGAGCGATAGGGGAGCTGCATACCGAACGTGAAGTACGTATTGAGACAATCATACCCGCCTACAAAAAAGCGGCAACTGTCAAGGCACTGCTTGCGGCACATCCATATGAAGAACCGGTCTATGATATTTATCCCTTGCAAAACTCATGGCCACAAGCCGGAGCCGGTGTCATTGGCGAATTGGAAGTACCGGAGACAGAACTTGAATTCCTGAAACGGATAAAGAAAACCTTCGAAGTAGGGTGTCTCAGACATAACAAACTCCTCGGGCGGGAAATACAGACTGTTGCATTATGTGGCGGCGCCGGCGCTTTCCTAATGCCGCTTGCCATCCGCAACCGTGCAGATGTCTTTATCACCGGCGAGATAAAATACCATGACTATTTCGGACATGATACCGATATATTATTGGCTGAAATAGGGCATTATGAAAGTGAGCAATATACGAAAGAAATATTTTATACAATAATCCGGGATTTGTTTCCTCATTTTGAGGTTCAGATGACCAAAGTGAATACAAACCCCATAAAATACATGTAAGTAAAATGGCTAAAGAAGCAAAAAAAGATCCTCAGGAATTAACCGTAGAACAGAAGTTGAAAGCTTTGTTCCAATTGCAGACAATGCTGTCCAAAATCGATGAAATCAAGACGTTGAGAGGTGAACTTCCACTGGAAGTACAGGACTTGGAAGACGAAATAGCCGGTCTGAGTACCCGTATAGACAGAATCAAGGCAGAAGTTGCCGAGTTGAAATCCTCCATTGCAGGAAAGAAAGTTGAAATTGAAACCGCAAAGGCTTCTGTAGCTAAATATAAAGACCAGCAGGACAACGTACGCAACAACCGCGAATATGACTTCTTAAGCAAGGAAATCGAATTCCAGACATTGGAAATCGAACTCTGCGAAAAGCGTATCAAGGAATTTGCCGCACAAGAGGAAGAAAAATCTCAGGAAGTAGCAGAAAGCACTGCTGCTCTGGAAGAAAGACAAAAAGACCTCGACGTAAAGAAGAGCGAACTGGACGAAATCATCTCCGAGACCAAGCAAGAGGAAGAGAAGCTGAGAGACAAAGCCAAAGAACTGGAAACAAAGATTGAACCCCGTCTGCTTCAGTCCTTCAAACGTATCCGTAAGAATTCACGCAATGGACTGGGTATTGTATACGTACAGCGTGATGCTTGCGGTGGTTGCTTCAACAAGATTCCGCCCCAGAGACAATTGGACATCCGCTCACGCAAGAAAATTATCGTTTGCGAATATTGTGGCCGTATCATGATTGACCCGGAATTAGCAGGTATAACTCCCGAACAGAAAGTGGAAGTTGTAAAGGAAAAGCCAGTAAGAGCCAAAAGAAAAATCGTACATATCGGCTCAGATAATTAAAAATAGAACATTTTCTATATATAAAACGGCAATAGTAAAGCACCTATTGCCGTTTTTTTGTTAAATAAGCTCATAAAAACCTGCTATTAGAGAAAAAAGAAGTAGTTTTGTTGCTTGAAAAATTAATAGAATTAAATTAAAAAGCATGAGACTAAACAAATTATTCATACTCTATTCACTTTTCGGAATATTGATGGCATCGTGCATAAAAGATGAAGCACCCAATGCTGAAGCTGATATAACAGGCATCTCTTTTGAAGAAGATGTACTGGCAAGCGCTCGTTTCAATTTAAATCCGTCTTACAATGATAATCTGCAGGCCTACCCCATATTAGTAAAAGTAAAAGAGGGCACTCCTTTAAACAAACTATCCCCCCTGTTTGAGTTGACGCCGGGCGCTACCATTAGTCCGAAAAGTGGTAGTGAACACGATTTCTCTGACGGAAAAAGGGTAAAGTATACCGTAACTTCCGAGAACAAGGCTTGGCAGCGAGTATATTCCATCGGTGTACGCGAACAATCGGTATCAGACATCCCAAATGAATTCCATTTTGAAGACATACGACTTATCAATGGAATTAACCCCAAATACAAATATCAGGAGTTCTATGAAGAACAAGACGGATTGGAACTGACATGGGCCAGTGGAAATGAAGGATTCAACTGGGCAGCCAGTTCATCAGCTACTGAAAATTACCCTACGTCACAATATGACAATGGTAAAAACGGAAAGTGTGCCAAATTAGAAACTCGGCTTACCGGCTCTCTGGGAGCAATGGTAGGTATGCCGATAGCTGCTGGAAATTTGTTTATCGGTGAGTTTGATATGACGAATGCTCTCACCAGCCCATTGAAAGCCACACATTTCGGCACTCCTTTCTGTTATAAGCCCTCACGTCTAAAAGGTTGGTACAAGTACAAAGCCGGTGAACGTTTTTATGAAAACGGTGGATACACCGACCGTAAAGATGTGATGAACATCTATGCAATCTTTTATGAAGGCGAAAGTTACAACGAAGCAGGAGAAGTTACGGAAGTAATATTGGATGGAAATCTGCCAAACCAGAACTATGAACATCCCAGTATGGTAGCTTTAGCTCTAATATCCAATCCCCACGAAACCGATGATTGGGAAGCTTTCGACATTCCTTTTGACTATCAGAGATATGGAAAAGAAATAGATGAAACCAAACTGGCAAAAGGAAAATATAAACTAAGTATCATTTTTGCATCCAGCAAGAACGGTGCAACTTTCGAGGGTGCGCCCGGAAGTACCCTTTTAGTGGATGATGTGGAACTGATTTTCGAATAAGAACCCTGTAGAATTGGAATACAACATGATAAAGAAAATAGTAGCATTTATCGCATTGGCAGTTTACATGCAAACCGCCCTATACGCTCAAGAGAATCAGAATCGTACGCTTATAAACGCTGCCCTGCACGGATGGGAATATGAGATAAGGGCCGGTGTCAGCATCGGTGGTACTTCCCCGCTTCCATTGCCCGTAGAAATACGGAGTATCGATGCCTACAATCCTACTTTAGCTCTTATGCTGGAAGGAAATGCCATCAAGTGGTTAGGAAAAACTAAAAAATGGGGAGTAATAACCGGGGTAAGACTGGAAACCAAAAATATGATTACCAAAGCGACAGTAAAGAACTATGGCATGGAAATCATAGGAAATGACGGTAACCGCTTGAAAGGTAACTGGACAGGAGGAGTAAAAACCAAAGTACGCAATGCCTACATTACTGTCCCCGTACTTGGAGCATATAAAGTCAACTCACGATTGCGAGCCAAAGCAGGTGCATATGTATCCTACCTGATGGATGAGGAATTCTCCGGATATGTATATGAAGGTTATCTGCGTGAAGGTAATCCTACCGGAAAGAAAGTCAACTTCTCCGACGGTGCCATTGCCACTTACGACTTTTCGGATGATTTGCGCAAGTTTGCCTGGGGCGTGCAAGCTGGTGTAGACTGGCGTGCCTTCAAACATCTGAGTGTATTTGCCGACCTTACATGGGGATTGAATGATATTTTCAAGAAAGATTTCAATACAATTACCTTTGCCATGTATCCCATCTACTTGAATGTGGGTTTCGGGTATGCCTTCTAAGATACTCGGGTATACCGAGTAAATACTCATAAACAAATAAAGGTTTAGGTTGTTATCAATCCCATAAAAAGATAACCACCTAAACCTTTATTTATGAATATAAAAGTTTGGAGCACTGCGTTGCTCATATTATGCCTATGTCCTGCGGCTATGGCACAGAAAGCCAACCGCTATCTTGAGAAACCACTCCCACAAGGCTGGGGAAAGGACGCCTCCCATGCCATTCCCGGAGATGACAATCTGTTCAGCGGACAAATACCACCCATTGACGACAAGTGGTGGAAAGCCTTCGATGACCCGATGCTGGATTCATTGATTACGGTAGCCTCCACTCAAAACTATTCCGTACTTTCTGCCATGGACCGTATGGATATGGCTAAATCCAATCTGCGGATAGAACGCGGCAGCTTTTTCCCTTCCATCTCATTGGACGGAGGATGGGCACGGCAGCAAAGCAGCGGCAATGTCAACGCACTTCCGCAATCCATTACCGGTGCATACAGCGCCTCGCTCAACGCCAGTTGGGAGCTGGACGTATTCGGAAGTATCCGCCAACGGGTAAAGGCACAGCGGGAAACCTTCATGGCAAGCAAGGAGGAATATACCTCTGTCATGGTATCCCTCTGTGCCCAGATAGCTTCTGCCTACATCGGACTCCGCGAACTGCAGCAAGAGCTAAGTGTAGTGACCCACAATTGCCATACCCAGGCAGCTGTACTTAACATTACCGAAGTACGCTACAAAACCGGACTGGTGTCCAAACTGGACGTTTCACAAGCCAAATCCGTATATTACAGTACCAAAGCCTCCATCCCACAACTGGAGGCAGGCATCAACCAATACATCACGACGCTCGCAATCTTACTCGGTACTTACCCCCAGCATATCCGCCCCATATTGGAGAAGCCCAGCAAACTGCCCGACTATATGGAACCCATAGGCATCGGTGTTCCTGCCGACCTGCTGCTCCGCCGCCCCGATATACGGCAAGCCGAACGCCAAGTCAACGCGCAGGCGGCAACACTCGGCGCATCTCAAAGTGACTGGCTGCCGCAAGTGTTCCTAAAAGGTTCCATCGGCTATTCCTCCCATGACTTGAAGGACTTGACTAAACGGAACAGCATGACGTTTGAGATTGCCCCAAGCATCAGCTGGACCTTATTCAGCGGTACCAAACTGGTGAATGCCACCCGTCTGGCACGTGCCCAGCTCGATGAATCCATTCACCAGTTCAACCAGACCGTGCTTACCGCCGTGCAGGAAACGGATAATGCCATGAACTCCTACCGCAACTCCATCCAACAGATTGTTGCCATGCGCGAAGTATGCAACCAGGGAGAAGAAACCTTGAAACTCTCCCTCGATTTGTACAAACAAGGGCTTACTCCCTTCCAGAACGTACTGGACGCACTACGCTCGCTCCTGACATACGAAAACCAACTGGTGCAGGCACAAGGCAGCTCCTTGCTGCATCTGATAGCCTTGTACCAGGCATTGGGAGGCGGATATGAAATGAATCAGAAATAAGAATATAAACTAAACCGAACCGTATATGAAAAATCAAATGTACATCACCCTGCTCATCCTCCCATTGCTGGCAACGGGATGTGGGGGAAGGAAAGAAACGGCACAAACGATGCCCGTTCCCGAGATAAGCGTGGCCCGTCCGACAGTGCAGAGCATTACGCTGACAAAAGAATATCCGGGCTACCTGACTTCTGAAAAGACCGTAGACCTGGTAGGCAGGGTCAGCGGAACCTTACAGACCATCGCTTACGCTCCCGGCAGCCGGGTACGCCAGGGACAAGTGCTTTTTGTCATCGAACCGACAGTCTATCAAGACAATGTGCGGCAGGCGGAAGCTGAACTCAACACTGCCCGCGCCAACCTGGAATACGCCCAAAACAACTACGCACGTATGCAGGAAGCCGTGAAAAGCGATGCTGTAAGCCGTATACAAGTGCTGCAAGCACAATCCAACGTGGCAACCTCGCAGGCTGCAGTGAGCAATGCGGAAGCAGCCCTGAACACGGCACGCACCAATCTGAGCTACTGCACCGTCCGTGCCCCCTTCGACGGCACCGTAAGCCGTAACCTGGTGGATGCCGGAGGCTATGTAGGCGGCAGCGTGCAGCCCGTCACACTGGCAACCATCTACAAGGACGACCATCTGTACACCTACTTCAACGTGGCAGACAACCAATGGCTCTCCATGCTGATGCAGCAAGGGGACAGCATTCCCCGGCAAGTGAGTGTCAGCCTAGGCAAAGACGGGCTTCTCACTTATCCCGCACAACTGGATTATCTTTCGCCCAACGTAGACTTGAACACCGGAACTCTGAACATCCGCGCCCGTCTCGACAACCCTAAAGGACTGTTGAAAAGCGGCCTCTACGTCAGCATCACCTTGCCCTACGGAGAACAAAGGCAAGCCATCCTGCTGCCGGACGCCTCCATCGGTACCGACCAGTTGGGGAAATACATATACGTAGTCAACGATTCGAATATAGTGCGCTACCGTCACGTAGAAACCGGGCAACTGATAGGGGACAGCCTGCGCCAGATAAGGGCAGGCATCACTCCCCAGGAACGTTACGTCACCAAAGCGCTGATGAAGGTAAGGGATGGAATGAAAGTACATCCCATCGACAACTAATATGAATTGATTAATACCAAAGCCTATGTTTTCAAAATTCTTCATAGACCGTCCTATCTTTGCTACCGTATTGGCGCTGCTCATCGTCGTAGCAGGACTGGTCACACTGGGCATCCTGCCCATTGCCCAATATCCGGACATCACACCACCCACCGTGCAGGTCAGTGCCGTATATCCCGGAGCCAATGCGCAGACGGTGGCACAAACCGTCGGCATCCCCATCGAGCAGCAAGTCAACGGAGTGGACGGAATGCTTTACATGTCCTCCAACTCCAGCTCATCGGGCGCTTACTCGCTGACCATCACTTTTGCCGTAGGCACGGACATTGATATGGCTACCGTACAAGTCCAGAACCGGGTAAGCGTGGCCCAATCGTCACTGCCTACTCCCGTTGTGGTACAAGGTGTCACGGTGCAGAAGCAGTCATCGAATATCGTGATGTTCCTCACCATGACATCGGACAGCAAAGACTACGACGGACTTTACCTCAGCAACTATGCCAAGCTGAATCTCGTAGACCAGTTAACACGCGTGCCCGGTGTAGGCGCCGTCAATGTGATGGGAGCAGGGGACTACTCCATGCGTATCTGGCTCGACCCTGCCGCCATGCGTATCCGCTATCTTTCGCCGGCCGATGTATACCAGGCCATCCAATCACAGAATGTGGAAGTCAGCGCAGGTAACGTAGGGCAACCCATCGGCACAGACAATAAAAATGCCTATCAATACAGCCTGACCGTAAAGGGCCGACTTACCTCGCCCGAAGAGTTCGGCAACATCATCCTGCGTACCGAAGCCGGAGGGAAGATACTCCGTCTGCGCGACGTGGCGCACATCGACCTGGGTTCGGCCTCTTACAGCGTAGTCTCCCAACTGGACGGGAAACCCACCGCCGCCATTGCTATCTATCAGCAACCGGGCAGCAACTCGCTGGACGTATCGAAAGGAGTAAAGGCCAAGATGCAGGAACTCTCGCAGAATTTCCCTACAGGCATACAATACAATGTAACCCTGGACACTACGGATGTCATTCATGCCTCCATAGACGAAGTGATGGTGACGTTCCTTGAAACAACCCTGCTGGTAGTTCTCGTCATCTTCCTGTTCCTGCAGAACTGGCGGGCGGTCGTCATCCCTTGTATCACTATTCCGGTATCACTCATCGGCACACTGGCCGTCATGTCCTTGTTCGGCTTCTCCATCAATACGCTGACGCTGTTCGGACTGATACTTGCCGTGGCCATCGTGGTGGATGATGCCATCGTGGTGGTGGAGAACTCCACGCGTCTGCTGGACACGGGGCGCTACACCTCCCGCCAGGCTGTGACCGAAGCGATGGGAGAGATTACCGGACCCATTGTCGGAGTAGTGCTGGTGCTACTTGCCGTATTTATCCCGACAACACTCGTCAGCGGCATATCAGGACAACTGTACAAACAGTTTGCCTTGACCATTGCAGCCAGCACCGTACTTAGCGGATTCAACTCACTGACCCTTACTCCGGCACTCTGTGCCTTGATGCTGCAACCTACCCGGCCTTCCAAGAATCCCTTGTATCGGGGGTTCAATCGTCTGTACGACAAGACACAAGGAGTTTACGACCGGATAGTGGAGTATCTGCTCCAACGCCCTGTTGCTTCCATCGTTTCGTATGCGGTGTTCACGCTGATTGCTGTCCTGCTGTTTGTCAAATGGCCCTCCACGTTTGTTCCGGAAGAAGATGACGGCTATTTCCTCGCAGTCGTACAGCTTCCCCCTGCATCGAGCCTGGAGCGTACCCAAGCCGTAGGGAAGCAGATAAATGAGATTCTCGATTCTTACCCCGAAGTAAAGGACTACATCGGCATATCCGGCTTCTCCGTGATGGGAGGAGGGGAACAGAGCAATGCGGCCACCTACTTCATCGTGCTGAAGAACTGGAATGAGCGCAAGGGAAAGGAACATACGGCTGAAGCCGTAGTGCAACGCTTCAATATGGAAGTGTATGGCATCCAGGAAGCAGAGATATTTGCCATGGTTCCGCCTGCCATCCCCGGGCTGGGAGCCACCGGAGGCCTGCAACTCCAATTGGAAGACCGCCACAACCTCGGTGCCACCGAGATGCAACGTGCCGTAGAGACCTTGATGGAGCACTACCGCAATTATCCGGCATTGGCATCGGTCAGCAGCCAGTACCAAGCCAATGTCCCGCAATATTTCCTGAATATCGACCGCGACAAGGTGCAACTGATGGGCATTCCGCTGAACAGCGTATTCACCGCCCTGGGCTACTATATGGGAGAGGCCTACGTCAATGATTATGTGCAGTTCGGCCACATCTACCAAGTGAAGCTGGGAGCAGGCGACCGTGCCCAGCGTGTCATCGACGATGTACTGAAACTGAGCGTTCCCAATGCATCGGGCGAAATGGTACCCTTCTCCTCCTTCACCCGGATGGAAGAACAGCTTGGCATGGACCAGATAAACCGCTACAACATGTACTCCACAGCAGCCGTGACCTGTAATGTGGCCCCGGGCAGCAGTTCGGGAGAAGGTATCCGGCAAATGGAAAGCTTAATCAAGAGCCAGCTTGGAGACGAGTTCGGCTACGAATGGACTTCGGTAGCCTATCAGGAGACACAGGCGGGCACCACTACGACCGTCGTATTCGTCATGGCGCTGCTGGTTGCCTTCCTTGTGCTTGCCGCACAATACGAGAGCTGGACCAGTCCGGTGGCCGCCGTAATGGGACTTCCGGTGGCGCTGCTCGGTGCCATGCTGGGATGCTATGTCATGGGCACTCCGGTCAGCATCTACACACAAATCGGCATCATCCTGCTGGTTGCCTTGTCTGCCAAAAACGGTATTCTGATTGTGGAGTTTGCACGTGACTTCCGTGCACAAGGCAATTCAATCCGCGATGCGGCATTCCAGGCCGGGCATATCCGTCTGCGGCCTATTCTGATGACATCGCTTGCATTCGTATTCGGGGTTATGCCGTTGCTTTTTGCAACGGGAGCAGGAGCGGGAAGCCGTATCGCACTGGGAGCTGCCGTAGTGTTCGGCATGGCGCTGAATACCTTGCTTGCCACGGTCTATATCCCGAATTTCTACGAATTGATGCAGAAGTTGCAGGAGAGGTTCAGCAGCAAGAAGGGGAATTCATAGCCGTTCGGGTGAGCGATGAAAGATGGAATAACTTGAAACCGGAAAGCATCAATCACATTGCGTTTTTTCCTTACAAAAACAGTCGAATACACATTCATTTCCCGACTCCTTCTGTTTCACTCACCGAACGAACGGGATTCAGTCAGGGACTGAAAGGCTTTCACTCAGGGACTGAATGCCTTTCAGTCCCTGACTCATTATCCCCCCTCTCAGAAGCTATTCTGAAGGGGGTGGGACAAGCAGGCTCAACACCAAATAAGTAGAATGAAAATATTTGACGAATTATCTTTTTCTACAAATTCCGGTACTCCGGTATATCCTGCAGGAAAGTATAACTGTTGTGCTCGTAATCCATGCGACAACAGTAATGCTGAAGCCCGTTGCTGACAATCAGATAATCCACTTTCAGCACCATGTTGTAACGGGTAATCTGGTCGAAAACTTTTTGGGTGATTTCTATTTCAGGCGCCTTGTATTCCACAATCATCCGGGCGGTAAGGTCGCGTCGATAGAGCACTGTATCACAGCGTTTCTTTGTACCGTTCAGCTGTACCTGCACCTCATTTGCCATAAGCGCCTGCGGATACCCCTTGTGAGCAAGAAGAAAGTGGACGAAGTGCTGCCGCACCCATTCTTCAGGGGTCAAGGCGACATAACGACGACGGATTACATCGAAAATAACATTTTTTCCGTTCCTTGCGGCAATTTTAGCATCGAATGCTGGTAGGTTTAACGATAACATTTACTACATTTGTAAGTTAAATAATGGTTCCCGTCTTTTGGGAACACAAATTTAATGAAATCTTATGAAAACAAAAGAAGAAATCGTAGCCAATTGGCTGCCCCGTTACACAAAGCGTAACCTGGAGGATTTTGGAGAGTACATTCTGTTGACCAACTTCAACAAGTACGTAGAGATTTTCGCAGAAAAGTTCAATGTTCCCATTCTCGGTAAAGATGCCAACATGATATCTGCCAGTGCAGAAGGAATGACCATCATTAATTTTGGTATGGGAAGTCCTAATGCCGCCATTATCATGGACTTGCTGAGTGCTATCAAGCCCAAGGCATGTCTGTTTCTGGGTAAGTGCGGCGGTATAGACAAGAAAAATAGAATAGGGGACCTCATCCTTCCCATTGCCGCCATCCGTGGCGAGGGTACCTCCAACGACTACTTCCCACCTGAAGTCCCGTCACTCCCGGCATTTATGCTGCAACGTGCCGTTTCTTCTGCCATCCGCGATTATGCCCGTGACTACTGGACCGGTACCGTATACACCACCAACCGCCGCATTTGGGAACATGACGAGGAATTCAAAGAATATCTGAAGAAAACCCGTGCCATGGCTGTCGATATGGAAACGGCAACCCTATTCAGCTGCGGTTTTGCCAATCATATTCCCACGGGAGCTCTTCTGCTGGTTTCAGACCAACCGATGATTCCGGAAGGTGTAAAAACCGATAAAAGCGACAATCTGGTGACCCAGAATTATGTAAAGGAGCATGTTGAAATCGGCATCGCATCCTTGCGCATGATTATTGATGAAAAGAAAACCGTAAAACACTTGAAGTTCGACTGGTAATCCGTTACGGGACATCCCTCGTATAGCACTTACTTTATTATATGGCAAAACAAGAAACAACCTGTGATGATATTCTAAAAGAGTTGAGAGCCAAGCAATACCGCCCCGTCTACTATCTCATGGGCGAGGAATCGTATTACATAGACCTCATCTCCGACTATATTGTAGACAATGTTCTCACTGACACCGAAAAGGAATTCAACCTGACCGTAGTCTACGGTGCAGATGTGGATATAGCCACTGTCATCAATGCAGCCAAACGCTATCCGATGATGTCCGAACGCCAGGTCGTAGTCGTAAAGGAAGCGCAGGCCATCCGCAACATGGAAGAGCTTTCATACTACCTACAAAAGCCGTTGAACTCCACCATTCTTGTTCTATGCCACAAACATGGGGTGCTGGACAGAAGAAAGAAGCTGGCAGCCGAAATAGAGAAGGTGGGAGTTCTATTCGAATCCAAGAAGGTGAAGGATGCCCAGTTGCCGGCATTCATCACCTCATACATGAAGCGCAAAGGTGTAGACTTGGATCCTAAAGCCACCTCCATGCTTGCCGATTTCGTAGGTACGGACCTCAGCCGCCTTACGGGAGAACTGGAAAAACTGATTATAACTCTTCCAAAAGGTCAGACACGCGTCACCCCCGAACAGATAGAACGTAACATCGGAATCAGTAAGGATTATAATAACTTTGAACTTCGCAGTGCCATTGTAGAAAAAGACATACTAAAGGCCAATAAAATAATAAAATATTTTGAAGAAAATCCGAAAACAAACCCTATCCAGATGACTTTATCTTTACTTTTCGGCTTCTTCTCCAACTTGATGTTGGCCTACTATGCCCCCGAAAAAACAGAGCAGGGCATTGCCAGTTTCATAGGCTTGAAGACTCCCTGGCAGTCGCGCGAATACCTAAGCGCCATGCGTCGCTACAGCGGAGTAAAGACCATGCAGATAATCGGGGAGATTCGATATGCAGATGCCAAGTCCAAAGGAGTGGGAAATTCCTCTTTAAGCGATGGAGACATCCTCCGGGAACTGGTCTTTAAGATTCTGCACTAACAACCAACCAATTTGCTATCATTCTGCTATTTTTAGGGGGATTTATCCCCCTTTTTTCTATTTCACCCTTCAATACAGATGAGAGAATAGGGGATAAACCTCATATTTACAATATGTTATACTCATTTACAAGCCCTGAGAATCGTTTTTTCACAACGAATCGACCATTTATACGGAAATAAAGCAAGGATTCAAGTTTTGAAGAATTGAGAATGAGGAGAGAAGTTTATTTTCTTATTCATGTCCACATTTTTTCTTCTTGGTAAGGAGAATATAAAAATCACTCTGGCTTTAAAATTGCCCCAAAAAGAATCTGCCATACCTTTTAAAGAGGACGATAGTTGTAATCTTCAACTATATGAATTGACCATTGTAAACCTGAAACATTACATAAATACTAAAACATAGTTTGTTATATAACATATGTGATACTACATTTGTAAACACAAATGTAATGCACCGTATTTAACACCGTAAACCAATGATTTACAAATATAATAGAGTAGGGGTTAACCCAGTCATTAATAAAACATAACTATTGCATTATCAGCAAAATACACTATTTTATCAAACTATTAAATCATATAATACAGAATACTGGTAACAAACAAATGTAATATAGGACTTACCACAAAATAAATTCATCATAAAACATTCATAACAAAGAAAATAGCATGTTTTATTAAATCTTCAATAAGCCTCTATTCTACTACTGATTTGCATTATCGCATTTGTAATCATTAATATCGTAATAATATCATTTCGTTTGTAAAAATCAAAATATTACATTTTTAATTTGCTTTTGTGATACCATTTTTTTACTTTTGTAATCCAATAAACGTCATACACAATTGTAATAATACATAAGCCATGAGTATAAAAGACAGATTCAAAATGGTTATGGACCGGGAGAAAATGACAGCAGGAGCTTTTGCCGAAAGTATCGGTGTGGCCCAAGCCACCATTTCTCACATCTTAGGTCCGCGTAACAAATATCCAAGTACGGAAGTCATTCTCCGATTGCATCAACGATACAACGACATAAACTTGGAGTGGCTGCTTACCGGAAAAGGCAATATGAGTAATAATCCGGATTCACCCGAAAACGATGGATTCGACTATCCTCTATTCGCCGAGAATTCGGAAAATCTGTCCAACGGGACGGAAGAATCTGAAAATCGCAAGGAAATTGTATTAGAAACAGCCTCAAAAGCACCTAAAGAGATTGTAAAACAAGAGATTATATACAAAGAAAGGCCTCCCAGAAAAATCACTGAAATAAGAATTTTCTTTGATGACAATACCTACGAGACTTTCAAACCGGAAAATTAGGGAATGAGAATGGAAATAGACTAACGCCCCGGCATAAAAAAGAAACGGGTTCATTTTATTCTGCACTCGGTTTACACTATCTTTGCACCCGAAAGAAAAACATCCCTCTTTATAGATATGAAAAAGTATATTTTAGATCTGACAGTGACAGAGAACCTCCGCTTGCATGCCAACTACGTGTTGTTGAAGCTGACTTCTCCATCCCCACTTCCGGAAATGCTTCCGGGACAATTTGCAGAGATTCGCGTGGACGGCTCGCCTACCACTTTCTTACGCCGCCCCATCTCCATCAATTATGTAGATAGACAACGGAACGAAGTATGGTTCTTAATCCAACTCGTAGGTGACGGAACCAAGCGATTAGGAGAAGCAAAATCGGGCGACATAGTCAATGTAGTGCTTCCGCTGGGAAACTGCTTCACAATGCCTGAAAAAGCCTCAGACAAGCTCTTATTGGTAGGCGGAGGTGTAGGTACAGCTCCTATGTTATATTTAGGCGAACAGCTCGCCAAGAGAGGCTGCAAGCCAACCTTCCTGCTGGGTGCCAGAAGTGACAAGGACTTGCTTCAATTGGAACAGTTTGCCGCCTATGGCGAGGTGTATACCACCACCGAAGATGGCAGCCACGGAGAGAAGGGATATGTAACGCAACACTCCATATTAGATAAGGTGTGTTTTGAGCAGATATATACTTGCGGCCCCAAACCGATGATGATGGCAGTAGCAAAGTATGCCAAAAGTAAAGGCATCAGTTGCGAGGTATCTCTGGAAAATATGATGGCATGTGGCATAGGCGCTTGTCTATGCTGTGTGGAAAATACCACGGAAGGCCATTTGTGCGTATGTAAAGAAGGTCCGGTTTTTAATATAAACAAACTATTATGGCAGATTTAAGTGTAAATATTGGTGAATTACAAATGAATAATCCGGTGATGACTGCATCCGGAACATTCGGATATGGTGAAGAATTCGCCGATTTCATCGAACTATCGCGAATAGGTGGTATAATTGTAAAGGGAACTACCCTTCACAAACGTGAAGGCAATCCATATCCGCGCATGGCAGAGACTCCTTCGGGTATGTTAAACGCTGTGGGACTGCAAAATAAGGGTGTACATTACTTTGTTGAACACATCTATCCCCGCATCAAGGACATTCAGACCAACATGATTGTGAATGTTTCGGGGTCTGCCATCGAAGACTATGCCGAAACAGCCGCAATCATTAATGAACTTGACAAAATTCCTGCCATAGAGTTGAACATCTCTTGCCCCAATGTGAAGCAAGGAGGAATGGCATTCGGTGTTACCGCCAAAGGAGCAGAAGAAGTGGTGAAAGCCGTGCGCTCAGTTTACAAAAAGACACTTATCGTAAAGCTCTCACCGAACGTTACCGACATCACCGAAATAGCCCGCGCAGCCGAAAATGGCGGTGCAGACAGCGTTTCCCTCATCAATACCCTGCTGGGAATGGCTATAGACGCGGAACGCAGGCGTCCGATACTCTCCACCGTAACCGGTGGTATGTCCGGTGCGGCCGTGAAACCCATTGCCTTACGTATGGTATGGCAAGTGGCTAAAGCGGTAAAAATCCCCGTCATAGGCTTGGGGGGTATCATGAACTGGAAAGATGCTGTGGAATTCATGCTTGCAGGTGCCTCTGCCATCCAGATTGGTACGGCAAACTTCATTGATCCGGCGGTTACAGTGAAAGTGGTAGAAGGAATAAATGACTATCTTGACAGACACGGTTATCAGTCTGTAAAGGATATTATCGGTGCACTCGATGTATAAAGAATAACAAGAGATTGCCATTCGCAATATATATTCATAAAAAAGGACATTCATTAATGAATGTCCTTTTTCTTTTTATTTACATCAGTAAACTTACTCTCCCAACAAATCCGGACGCAGTCTACGAGTCCTTTCCAAAGACTGTTGCAGCTCCCATTCCTTAATCTTGGCCTCATGTCCGGAAAGTAAAATATCCGGAACCTTCCATCCATTGTAATCAGCGGGGCGTGTATAGACCGGCGCAGCCAGCAGATTGTCCTGAAAGGAATCTGAAAGTGCAGACTGCTCATCGGAAATCACTCCCGGAATGATACGGACGATGGCATCTGCCATGACAGCCGCCGCCAGTTCTCCGCCAGTCAACACATAGTCGCCGATACTGATTTCCTTGGTGATGAGATGCTCGCGAATCCGGTAATCTATCCCTTTGAAATGCCCGCAGAGAATGATGAGATTCTGGGCAAGGGAAAGAGTATTTGCCATCGGCTGATTGAACTGCTCACCATCGGGGGTGGTAAAGATAACCTCGTCGTAATCCCGCTCGGCCTTCAAGGCGTTGATACACCGCTCTATCGGCTCTATCTTCATGACCATTCCGGCAAAGCCGCCAAACGGATAATCGTCTACACGACGGTACTTATCTTCCGTATAATCACGAAGATTATGGATATGTATCTCTGCAAGCCCTTTATTTTGAGCACGTTTCATGATGGAGCAGTTAAAGAATCCCTCAATCATCTCCGGCAAAACTGTGATAATGTCAATGCGCATATAACTTTATTTTAGCTATTTCAAGCTGCAAAAGTACAAATATTCGGGGAGAAACCCGTATTTTTGCGTTCAAACAATCCGAAAACCCTATGACTGTAAAAGAAAAAATAGACCAGCTCCGTGCGGAATTACACCAGCACAACTACAATTATTATGTGCTGAATGCTCCTGAAATATCCGACAAGGAGTTTGACGACCTGATGCGCGAGCTACAAGACTTAGAGAAAGAACATCCTGAATACCAAGATGATAATTCGCCCACGATGCGTGTAGGGAGTGATTTGAATAAGAACTTTACACAAGTGGCACACAAATATCCCATGCTTTCATTGGGAAACACCTATTCCGAAAACGAAGTGACCGACTTTTACGAACGGGTAAAGAAAGCGTTGAATGAGGATTTTGAAATCTGCTGCGAGCTGAAGTATGACGGTACTTCCATCTCGCTGACTTACGAGGATGGCAAACTGGTGCGTGCCGTCACCCGTGGCGACGGCGAAAAGGGCGATGACGTGACGGACAATGTAAAGACAATCCGAACGATTCCACTGGTCCTCCATGGGGATTATCCTAAATCATTCGAAATCAGAGGGGAAATCCTGATGCCCTGGGTGGTTTTCGAAGAACTGAACCGGGAAAAGGAAGCACGTGAGGAACCGCTTTTCGCCAATCCGCGCAACGCTGCTTCCGGTACCTTGAAGTTGCAGAATTCCGCCATCGTAGCATCCAGAAAGCTGGATGCTTATCTCTACTATCTATTGGGAGAGGAATTGCCCTGCGACGGCCATTACGAGAATCTGCAAGCCGCCGCCAGCTGGGGATTTAAAACATCAGAGCACACCAGAAAAGCCCACAGCCTGGAGGAAGTCTTCGAATACATCAATTATTGGGACACGGAGCGTAAGAACCTTCCGGTAGCTACTGATGGTATTGTACTAAAAGTCAACAGCTTGAGACAACAAAAGAATTTGGGATTCACAGCCAAGTCCCCCCGGTGGGCCATCGCATACAAATTCCAGGCAGAACGTGCACTGACACGCTTGAATAGGGTTACCTACCAAGTAGGACGTACCGGCGCAGTCACTCCGGTTGCCAATCTGGACCCCGTACAACTGTCCGGCACCATTGTGAAACGTGCCTCCCTGCACAATGCAGATATTATCGAGGGGCTGGACCTGCATATAGGCGACATGGTGTATGTGGAAAAAGGCGGTGAAATCATCCCCAAAATAACCGGTGTCGATAAGGATGCCCGCAGTATGCTTATCGGTGAAAAAGTGAAGTTCATCACCCATTGTCCCGAATGCGGCAGCAAACTGATACGTTTTGAAGGAGAAGCAGCCCACTATTGCCCCAATGAAACCGCTTGTCCTCCGCAGATTAAAGGGAAAATAGAGCATTTCATCAGCCGCAAAGCCATGAATATAGACGGACTGGGACCTGAAACAGTAGATATGTTCTACCGATTGGGACTGATAAAGGATACTGCAGATTTATACCAGCTCAAAACCGATGACATCAAGAACCTGGAACGGATGGGCGAAAAATCGGCAGAAAACATAGTCAACGGTATTGCGGCAAGTAAAGAAGTGCCATTCGAAAGAGTACTCTTTGCACTGGGCATACGCTTCGTGGGAGAAACGGTTGCCAAGAAAATAGCCAAGTCCTTTACGGACATCGAAGAACTGGAAAACGCAGACCTCGAAAAGCTGAAAAACATCGATGAAATCGGTGAAAAAATAGCGCAGAGCATTATAACCTACTTCTCCAATCCTGCCAACAGAGAGCTGGTGGAACGGCTGAAATCGAACGGTCTGCAACTCCACCGGACGGAAGAAGACCTCAGCGGATACACCGACAAACTGGCGGGCCAGTCCATTGTCATCAGCGGCGTATTCACCCACCACTCACGGGACGAATACAAAGAGATGATTGAAAAGAACGGTGGGAAAAACGTCGGCAGTATCTCCTCCAAAACCAGCTTTATCCTGGCCGGAGAAAATATGGGACCTGCCAAACTGGAGAAAGCGCAGAAACTGGGAGTAAAGATTATGAGCGAAGATGAGTTTTTGGCATTGCTATCCTAACAAATTTCCACAAAAAGCTTTTTTATGGCTTATATTTGTAGGGTAAATCGAAAAAATTCGTACTTTTGCGAGTCATTTAATTAGAGATTACTTTATAATACTCATGATACAGACAAGATTGAAAGGAATGGGGGTAGCGCTGATTACTCCATTTAAAGAGGATGAAAGCGTTGATTACGATGCGTTGATGCGTTTGGTAGACTATCAACTTCAAAACAATACCGACTTTTTATGTGTGCTCGGCACCACGGCAGAAACTCCGACTCTGACTGAAGAAGAGAAAAAGAAAATCAAGAAAATGGTCATCGAGCGAGTGAACGGAAGAATTCCTATCCTGCTGGGCGTAGGTGGAAACAACACCCGGGCCATAGTGGAAACACTGAAAAATGACGATTTCACCGGAGTAGATGCCATTCTCTCCGTTGTTCCATATTATAACAAGCCCTCACAAGAAGGTATATATCAGCATTATAAGGCCATTTCTGAAGCAACGGATTTGCCGATTGTGCTTTATAATGTCCCCGGTCGTACCGGCGTGAACATGAAGGCAGAAACAACCCTGCGCATTGCACGTGATTTCAAGAATGTGATAGCCGTCAAAGAAGCTTCGGGCGACATCACGCAGATGGATGACATCATCAAAAACAAACCGGCCAATTTCGACGTTATTTCGGGCGATGACGGCATCACCTTCCCTCTGATTACCCTGGGGGCCGTCGGCATTATCTCGGTCATCGGAAACGCGTTCCCACGTGAGTTCAGCCGTATGGTACGTCTGGCACTGCAAGGGGACTATGCCAATGCATTGACCATTCACCACAAATTTGCCGAATTATTCAAGCTTCTGTTTGTAGACGGCAACCCTGCCGGAGTAAAAGCCATGCTGAATGTAATGGGAATGATTGAGAACAAGCTCCGCCTGCCATTGGTGCCGACCAGAATCACTACTTTCGAAGCCATGCGCAAGATTCTGGATGAATTGAACATCAAATGCTAAGGCCTTATACCGCCCCTATAGGATATTAATTTCCAGTATACAACATATTAATATCAGATATGCAAGGAGTTAATTTTGTGGAAACACGGAATTAACTCCTTCTTTTTTTCCTATGTGACTATATTTATCAGTACAATAATCCCAAAACAGTCTACTGATTACGTTATAAAGCAAAAAGACATCTGGTTAAATCGAGAAAAAGACGTCTCTAGCTCAATCAAGACAAGACTATTATTTCAGCTAATCTATTAGTTCACAACACTGAACACTTTGTTTCAGCAGAGAAAAACACTTTGTTTTTATATGATGGAACAAAGTGTTCTGTCAAGGGAAACAAAGTGTTCTCCATAATGAAACAAAGTGTTTAGTTAAGGGAAACAGTTTGTTTCATTATAGAGAACACGCGCCAGTGCCATACAAGGGGAGAACATCAACTATATGCCATTGCTGTAAAAACAAAGAACCTCCGCAAGTTTTCTTGCGGAGGTTCTTTGTGATCGCGACAGGATTCAAACCTGTAACCGGCTGATCCGTAGTCAGCTACTCTATTCAGTTGAGCTACGCGACCCTTAAAAAAATTATGAAAACTTGTGACCGCGACAGGATTCAAACCTGTAACCGGCTGATCCGTAGTCAGCTACTCTATTCAGTTGAGCTACGCGGCCTCTTTGTTTAACGGGTGCAAAGATACGTACTTTTTCCGAATTAGCAAACGATATACAAACTTTTTTTGAAGAAATTTATTCGACAAAGCGATAATTAAACAACTGCCAACCGATAGTCATCCCCACATTCCACTCCCTTCTCGGTGAGCTATAATGATTTACATAAGCAGAGATGGCTCCGAAGGGCAAATGACAAATAACAGAAACTTCTCCCATATACTCAAAGCGGGAGAATGCTTTTCCATAATATGCTTTATTCAATGCATTCTTTTTTATCGGAAAAATTGGTGTAAAGCCATAAAATTCTGTCCGGAACTGGAACATGTCGTTCAAAACATATATGGGTTTGATGCCGGCAGCCACATACTGGTTGGCACGAAAAG
Organism: Bacteroides sp. AM44-19; assembly: GCF_003603395.1. Lineage (NCBI taxonomy): Bacteria > Pseudomonadati > Bacteroidota > Bacteroidia > Bacteroidales > Bacteroidaceae > Bacteroides > Bacteroides sp. AM44-19. The sequence continues at coordinate 155,308 of NZ_QTNB01000003.1, forward strand.
CTTCATTGTACATCAGTTTACTATGCGGAGTCGGTGCAAATTCTCCTGCCTGCATCATGGTTGCCGTATAATTCTCGGAGAAATTCTTCGATGAATACAGTGCTTCTGCCATCCATCCCAGGGTAAATTTCGGCCCCATTGTGTGATATGCCTCTTTCATATAAGATATTTGCAACCATGATTGCCGCTCTTGCGGAGAAGGACTGTACCCTTCTTGCGGATTCCCCGGTTCAAATCTTTCCCTCCCGGTAAAGACCTGAGCTATCAGCTTCTCCAGATAGCCTTTTGTCGCGTATTGCCGCGTATTCAGGGTGCTCCCATAGAAACCGATGGAACCTCCCAAAAGTTTGTAGGTACTTCTGTCCGAACGGTCCTTATCGAAATCTATTACGCTGGATTGAAAGTAGTTATCTTCCAGTTGGCCATATCCCAGACTGAACTCCGCACGTTTATTGGCCAGAAACGGCAAGGCAACCATCAACTTCACAAAACGTTCGTCCTTTGAATTGAATGAAGGCTTGTCATTCCTGGAAAACAGCTTATCCTTCTTGTAGTAATCGAAGGTACTGATTGAAGCAATAAAACGAAAGGACGTAGGTATGTTGGTAGGCAAATCAATCTTACCCATCAACTGGGCATTATTATAAATCTTACCCAACTGACCGTCAAAAGTGATTTCCTTGGAATAATAATTCAAGTTCTGATATCCTATTCCCAAATAGATTTGATTTGAGCTTGTGGTAGAGACACTGCCCCCCAGACGCACGGAAAAATTATCCTCCATCTTCACTTTCAAATGCAGTTGATATAAATCGGCTTCCGAATCATACACTGCGTGAGGAACTATTTCCGAAATCATATTATCCGCCAGCAAACGAAAATACCCGCGCTTCAAGTCTTCATAAGTAAAGACTTCATGCTCCTCATCATGAAATTCTTTTTTGATATAGGCTTGTTGTTGGGCATTCGCCCCTTCAATAATGATATCCCGGAAACGGAATTGGGGCAGGTTACTCCGGAAGACAAGACGCCTTAAACGCACATTATCAGCATTCACCCTACGATGAACACGGCTTTTGATGGAATCCATCATATTAAGGGTACGGTTGTAGCCTATATCGTGCAATTCCTGCAGACGGTCAAAATCCAGCAGGTTGACATCGTCGTACTTGAAGGTCATGACTATACCCAATGAGTCCGGAATGGAGTAATCAGTCTTCTGCATAATCATATTCTCCAATTGGCTCATCAGGTTATTTTCCTTCGGCTTACCGGGATTGGCCGCCACCACACTGCCAATGATGACATCCGGATGAAAATCCTCACGCATCACATCCGTAGGGAAATTATTGTAAATGCCGCCATCATAAGCAAGTATACTGTCTATTTCTATCGGTTTGAAGACAAATGGAAAGCTCATGGAAGCACGTACCGCATCTCCCAAATCCCCTTTACTCAATACCAATGGCTTTTTATTGTACACATCGGATGCTATACAGCGAAAAGGAACAAACAGTTTGTTGAAATTACCGCCACATGCAGCCGTAGCACGTGCAAACAATTCCACAAATACCAGGTTCATCTGTATGGGGTTGACCATGCTTGTGGGAAGTATCTGGGGCTTTATATGCAGCGAGTCCCTAAAAGCAAAACGGATATTAAAAAATTCCGGTGAAGGACGATTCTTCTTAAAATAATACTCGTATTTAGGCTCCACTTTGCCCGAATACCAACGCTTAAAGTCGGGAGAGCGCAACAGCGCCTCCATATCGTCCGGGGAATACCCCATAGCATACAGAGAACCGATGATAGCTCCCATAGAGGTTCCGGTTATATAATCAATGGGGATATTATTCTCTTCCAAAGCCCGGATAATGCCTATATGAGTCATGCCTTTTGCTCCACCGCCACTCAGTACAAGCCCCACTTTCTGAGCTTGTAAAATAAAGCCACATAGAAGAAACGAAAAAAACAATAAAACTCTTTTCATAACTATGCTATTCCGAGTAAGATAAATGTTCATTGCCCCAAATATAAACAATAGTTTCTAAAAATGCCGTATTCAACGAAGAAAATCACACCCTAATTGGTGAAAATGAATAAAAAAAGGGTATTGCGACTCCGAAGAATCACAATACCCTTGCATATATTAAATGCAAATTTAAAGGGGCTTATTTTATCAGGTCAATGCTTCTCTTGACAAAGTTGTTCAAAGCTTCACCTTTCAACATACCATTCTGCAGCAGTGCCAAATCTATCAGTTGACGGACAACCTTATTCTTGGCAGCATAATCGGCGAAGATGCCTTCTTTCTGTGTTTTCAGTTCGTCCCACTTCTTATCCAGCTCATTCACTTTATCCTTTTCGGCAGTCGGTATATCCTCATCTTTCTTGCCTTCCTGCTTCTTTTTCAGGTCAGTACGCTGCTTGTTCACTTCATCCATCTCTGCCTGAACCGGAGCAACGGCAGCAGCACATTCCTTATCTTCATCTGCCAGAACTTCTTTTACCAGCTTATGGTCTGAATTCAATACCAGGTTAAACATATCCGGCATTTCGCCATAGAAGCTCATTCCAGCCTGGATATTAGCCATTTCCTTCATACGGCGCATGTACTCGCTCTGAGTTATCATGATAGGAGTGGCATTTTCGCCCAAAGCCTGCGCCGTGATGTTGAACTCCGTCTTATCCATCTTGGGCAACTGGCTCTTGAAGATGGAAGAAAGAACTTCCTGCTTGCCGGCTTCCAACGCTTCGTTCTTCTTGTCTTCCTTGACAATCAGATTATCAATAATATCGCTGTCTACACGAGTGAAGCGAACCTTTTCGAACTTCTGTTCCAACATGCTCACCACCGCAATGTCCAGCTGTCCATCCATCAACAGCACATTGTATCCTTTATTCGTAGCGGCCTCTATGTAGCTGTATTGTTCATCTTTATTGTTGGCATACAGATAAATCAGATTTCCATCCTTATCCGTCTGGTTATCTTTAATCAACGTCTTATACTCTTCGAAAGTATAATATTTGCTGTCTGTATCGGTGAAAAGGGCAAAGTCCTTGGCTCTATCATAGAAATCTTCCTGCGTAAGCATTCCGTAGTTGATGAAGATTTTCAAGTCATTCCACTTTTCCTCAAATTGCTTACGGTCGTTCTTGAAGATGGACTGCAAACGGTCTGACACCTTTTTCGTGATATATGTAGAAATTTTCTTCACGTTGGCATCGCTCTGCAAATAAGAACGGGAAACGTTCAATGGAATGTCCGGTGAATCGAGCACACCATGCAGCAGGGTCAAGAAGTCGGGAACAATACCTTCCACCGAATCCGTCACATATACCTGGTTGCAGTAGAGCTGAATCTTATTCTTGTTCAACTCGATGTTGCTCTTCACTTTGGGGAAGTACAGAATACCGGTAAGGTGGAACGGATAATCCACATTCAGATGAATCCAGAACAAAGGTTCGTCGGACATGGGATAAAGGTCACGGTAGAACTTCTTGTAATCTTCATCTTTCAATTCGCTGGGTTTCAGCGTCCACAACGGGTTGGAATCATTGATGATATTATCCTCGGCAGTTTCAACCTGCTTGCCGTCTTTCCATTCTTTCTTCTTGCCGAATGCAACCGGAATAGGGAGGAAGCTGCAATACTTCTTCAACAAAGAGGAAATGCGCGCTTCTTCAAGGAATTCCTTGCAGTCATCGTCTATGTAAAGAACGATATCCGTACCACGTTCTGCCTTATCAGTGTCTTCAATCGTAAACTCCGGACTGCCATCGCATGTCCACTTTACAGCCTGGGCGCCTTCCCGATAGGATTTAGTGATGATTTCGACTTTCTTGGCAACCATAAAAGCCGAATAGAAACCCAATCCAAAATGGCCGATGATGGCGTTGGCATCGTTTTTATATTTCTCAAGGAAGTCATTGGCGCCAGAGAAAGCTATCTGGTTAATATACTTGTCTATTTCTTCAGCCGTAAGACCTATACCATGGTCGGACACCGTAATGGTATCTTTTCCCAGCGAGACATGTACGGTTAAATCGCCAACTTCACCCTTGAACTCACCGATAGAGGAGAGTGTTTTCAGCTTCTGTGTAGCATCAACCGCGTTAGAAACCAACTCACGGAGAAAAATTTCATGATCACTATACAAGAACTTTTTAATGACGGGGAAGATATTCTCAGTAGTTACCCCAATATTACCTTTTTGCATACTACATTTATATTTTTTAGATTTATATTTTTAATTATTCCGGCAGATATAGCACAAAAAAAATGCCAGCCCATAAGGACTGACATTTTGACGGTTTTTATAAAGAACAGCTTATGCCTTCCTGATGCTCAGCTCGTCTTTTTCTTTGTCTACTGATACGTTTACCGTATCACCCGGCTGTAACTCCTCCGCCACTATCAGCTCGGAAAGTCCATCCTCCAAGTGGTTCTGAATGGCGCGCTTCAATGGGCGCGCACCAAACTGTACATCGTACCCTTTCGAAGCAAGGAATGTCTTTGCATCATCCTCCACAACCAGCTTGTAACCAATTGCTTCAACCCGTTCGTACAAACCTTTCAGCTCAATGTCCACAATCTTTGTGATGGCCTCCAAAGAGAGCTGGTCGAAAGTAATGATTTCATCCAAACGATTCAAGAATTCGGGAGCAAAGGTCTTGTTCAGAGCCTTTTGTATCACGCTGCGCGAATGTTCATTGTCATCCGTGCGGTTTTGCGCCGCAAAACCTACGCCACGGCCAAATTCCTTCAACTGCCGCGTACCGATATTGGAGGTCATAATGATAACCGTATTCTTGAAATCGATGGTTCTGCCATAATTGTCAGTCAAACGACCTTCATCCAGTACCTGGAGCAAGATGTTGAACACGTCCGGATGGGCTTTCTCAATCTCATCCAGCAAGACAATGGAATACGGCTTGCGACGCACCTTTTCAGTCAACTGGCCGCCTTCCTCATAGCCCACATATCCCGGAGCGGCACCAATCATACGAGATACGGTGTATTTCTCCATATACTCGCTCATATCGATACGTATCAAGGCATCGGCAGAGCCAAACATATATTTTGCCAATTGCTTTGCCAAATGCGTCTTACCCACACCAGTAGGGCCAAGGAACATAAAGGTTCCGATGGGATGGTTCGGGTCTTTCAACCCTACACGGCTACGCAAGATTGCTTTGGTAAGTTTCTCTATCGCAGCATCTTGAGCTATCACCTTCGCCTGTAGTTCTTCCTTCATTCCGGCCAGTTTAAGTCCTTCTGCCTGCGCCATGCGCTGTACGGGTACACCGGACATCATTGAAATAACATTGGCTATTTCCTCTTCACCTACCGTTTGGCGGTCATCCTTCAAACGGGCTTCCCACTCAACCTTCATCTCCTCCAAGCGGACAGAAAGTTCCTTCTCACGGTCGCGGTAGCTGGCAGCCAGCTCAAAATTCTGTGACTTTACAGCTTCAGCCTTCAGGCTACGTGCCTCTTCAATCAGCTTTTCCTGTTCCTCAATTTCTTTCGGAACATTAATATTCGTCAAATGCACACGCGAACCCGCCTCGTCCAAAGCATCAATAGCTTTATCCGGGAAGTTGCGGTCGGTTATATAGCGTGCTGACAACTTGACACATGCTTCCAGGGCTTCATCCGTGTAGCTCACGTTATGATGGTCTTCATACTTCTCCTTGATATTCTTCAATATCTGAAGCGTTTCTTCAGCTGTGGTAGGCTCTACAATCACCTTTTGGAAACGACGTTCCAAAGCACCGTCTTTCTCGATATTCTTTCTGTATTCATCGAGAGTGGTAGCTCCAATACACTGGATTTCACCACGCGCTAAAGCTGGTTTCAGCATATTGGCAGCATCCATGGAACCGGCAGCAGCACCGGCACCTACAATCGTATGGATTTCATCGATGAAAAGGATGACATTCGGATTTTTCTGCAACTCGTTGATGATAGAGCGGATACGTTCCTCAAACTGACCACGGTATTTTGTTCCCGCCACCACAGAGGCCATATCAAGCATCACCACGCGCTTTTCAAACAAAATGCGCGAAACTTTCTTTTGCACAATACGCAATGCCAAACCCTCTACGATGGCAGATTTTCCGACTCCAGGTTCACCGATAAGCACCGGATTGTTCTTCTTACGGCGGCTCAAGATTTGCGCCAGACGTTCAATCTCGCGTTCGCGACCCACAACCGGGTCCAGCTTGCCTTCTTCGGCAGCCCGCGTCATGTCTACGCCGAAATTGTCCAGCACAGGAGTATCATTGGACGGCTTTCTGGATGCAGCCTGTGCAGCCGAAGCCGAACCAGCTCCCCCAGTACGGGAGGAGCGGGACATATTCATATCTTCTTCATCCTCTTCATCATCCTCGGTGAATCCCATTCCCGCATTCGGATTGGTCGATTTCATCGAAAGCTGTTCAAATACAGCCTGATAATCCACCCGGTGTTCTTCCAAAACAGTTGCAGCAAGATTGTCGCCATCTTTCAAGATAGCCAGCAATACATGTTCCGTATCGGCAGTTGCACTTTTCAGCAAACGCGCTTCAAGCATACACATCTTCAATATCTTAGCCGTCATCGGGGACAAGGGCACTTCAGCGTCCGGCAAGAGAGTATCGTCCTCGGCATCCTTTAGGAAACCCTCCAGACGACTTTTTACTCGTTTTAAATCTATATCAAGTTTCAACAATATTTCAATAGCTTTTCCTCCGCCATCACGCAGCATGCCGAGCAGAAGGTGTTCCGGACCAATATAGCGATTTCTCAATCGATTGGCTTCTTCCTTGCTATAAGTAATTATGTCTGAAACTCTTTGTGAAAATTGATTGTTCATATTTTATAATTCTCCTCAATTAAAAAGGTTATCCACGACAAAGATACGCATTTATTAATTCAGCGTATCATATTTAACTGATTTAATAGTATACAAATCCCGTGCCATAAATTTCAAATCTGTTTTTCCACTTTATACCTTATATATTAATAGCAATTTGGTGAGGAATGGAGGGAGTACTTCCATATTTATATTGCAGGCAACAAAGTTTATGGAGGAAAACTTTTGTATATCGTAAAAAAGCAGTACTTTAGCGTGGTTTTTCACGAACCCGAAAATGTATAATTAATAATCTTTTTAAATGCTTGAACAAGACAGAATTATAAAGATTAACATCGAGGAGGAAATGAAGTCATCGTACATTGACTACTCTATGTCGGTCATTGTTTCACGTGCCCTTCCGGATGTTAGAGATGGTTTTAAACCCGTTCACCGAAGAATTCTTTTCGGAATGATGGGATTAGGAAATACCTCCGACAAACCTTATAAAAAATCAGCCAGAGTTGTAGGTGAAGTATTAGGTAAATATCACCCTCATGGCGACTCGTCCGTTTACGGAGCTCTTGTACGTATGGCTCAGCCTTGGGCAATGCGTTACATGTTGGTAGATGGACAAGGTAACTACGGTTCAGTAGACGGTGACAGCGCTGCTGCCATGCGTTATACAGAGTGTCGTTTGCGAAAAATTGGTGAAGACATGATGACAGACCTTGAGAAAGAGACTGTTGACATGCAGAACAATTTCGATGACTCTTTGCAAGAGCCTACCGTCATGCCGGCCCGTATTCCGAATCTTTTGGTAAATGGTGCATCTGGTATCGCTGTAGGTATGGCTACCAATATGCCGACCCATAATCTATCTGAGGTTATTGATGCTTGTATTGCATACATCGAAAACAATGACATCGATATAGAAGAGCTGATGACGTATGTCAAAGCTCCTGATTTCCCGACCGGAGGCTATATATACGGTATGAGCGGTGTTCGCGAAGCCTATCTCACGGGACGCGGACGTGTCATAATGCGTGCTAGAGCCGAAATTGAGACTGGTTCGACGCACGATAAAATCGTTGTGACAGAAATTCCCTATGGTGTCAACAAAGCTGAATTGATTAAGAATATAGCCGATTTGGCCAACGAAAAGAAAATTGAAGGTATTGCCAATGCTAATGACGAATCCGACCGTGAAGGTATGCGTATCGTTATTGATGTAAAACGTGATGCAAATGCCAGCGTTGTACTCAACAAGCTCTACAAGATGACAATGCTGCAGACATCTTTTGGTGTGAACAATGTTGCATTGGTACATGGCCGTCCACGTCTGCTGAATCTGAAGGATTTGATAAAATACTTCGTTGAGCACAGACACGACGTAGTCATCCGCCGTACTCAGTATGATTTGCGCAAGGCCAAAGAACGTGCACATATTCTGGAAGGATTAATCATTGCATCTGATAATATCGACGAAGTAATCAAGATTATCCGTGCTGCTAAAACCCCGAATGATGCTATATCAGGTTTGATGGAGCGATTCCAACTCAGTGAAATTCAGTCACGTGCCATTGTTGAAATGCGTTTGCGTCAGCTCACAGGATTGATGCAAGACCAGCTGCACGCCGAATATGAGGAAATTCAGAAGCAGATTGCTTATTTGGAAGAAATCCTTGTCAATGACGAACTCTGCCGCAAAGTCATTAAAGATGAACTGATTGAAGTAAAAGAGAAGTATGGTGACGAACGTCGCTCGGAAATTGTCTATTCATCAGAAGAATTCAATCCGGAAGACTTCTATGCAGATGATGAAATGATTATCACCATCTCGCACATGGGATACATCAAACGCACACCGCTGAGCGAATTCCGTGCGCAAAACCGTGGTGGGGTAGGCTCCAAAGGTACCGAAACCCGCGATGCAGACTTTGTAGAGCATATTTATCCTGCAACCATGCATAATACCATGATGTTCTTTACACAGAAAGGTAAGTGTTACTGGCTGAAGGTATACGAAATCCCCGAAGGTACTAAGAATTCGAAAGGTCGTGCCATCCAGAATTTGTTGAATATCGACTCTGACGATGCTGTAAACGCCTATTTGCGCGTGAAGAACTTGAACGACCAAGAATTTATCAACAGCCATTATGTATTGTTCTGTACTAAGAATGGTGTCATTAAGAAAACATTGCTTGAGCAGTATTCACGTCCTCGCCAAAATGGTGTAAATGCTATCACTATCCGTGAAGACGACCGTGTAATCGAAGTGCGTATGACAAACGGTGACAATGAAATCATCATTGCCAACCGTAACGGACGTGCCATTCGTTTCCATGAAAGTGCTGTGCGCGTTATGGGACGTACTGCCACCGGTGTACGTGGTATGACATTGGATGAAGACGGTCAAGACGAAGTAGTAGGTATGATATGCATCAAAGATCCTGAAGCGGAAACAATTATGGTTGTATCGGAACAAGGATATGGCAAACGTTCGGATATTGAAGATTATCGCAAGACCAATCGTGGAGGTAAAGGTGTGAAAACAATGAATATCACCGATAAAACGGGTAAATTAGTAACTATCAAGTCTGTTACAGATGAAAATGACTTGATGATTATTAATAAATCCGGTATTACCATCCGTCTGAAAGTCGCCGATGTTCGTATCATGGGACGTGCTACACAAGGTGTGCGTCTAATCAACCTTGAGAAACGTAATGACGAAATCGGCTCTGTATGTAAAGTCACTTCAGAAAATGAAGAGGAACTTATAGAGGAGGGGGAAGAAAATACCCTTGAAAGCCCTCAGAACGAGGTAAACAATGAAAATGAAGAATAGACATAATATTAATTTAAATTTTCTACAATCATGAAAAGAGTATTATTTTCAATGGTTTTACTACTTGTCGCAAGCTTTACTTTCGCCCAAGAAAAGAACGTAAAAGAGGCTAAAAGTATTGCTAACGGAGTAAATCCTGACTTTGCCAAAGCAGAGGAACTGATAAATCAGGCTTTAACCAATCCCGAAACAAAGGACAATGCCGAAACGTGGGATGTAGCAGGTCTTATCCAAAGAAAAAGAAGTGAGAAAGAAATGGAAAATGCCTATCTGAGAAAACCTTATGACACTCTTCAGGTATATAATAGCGCATTGAACATGTGTAAATTCTACTTCAAATGTGACGAATTGGCACAAATTCCCAATGAAAAGGGCAAAATCAAGAATAAATATAGAAAATCTAATTCTGCTACAATTTTAGCAGAACGCGGTAATCTGATCAATGGCGGTATCCAATTCTTTAATTTGGCCTCACAGAAAGAAGGCGATGCAGCCAATGAAGACAATAAAAAAGCATTAGATTTCTTTGCAACATACATTGATATTGCTATCAACCCGATGTTTGAAAAGGAAAATCTGTTACAAACAGATACTGTATTACCCCAAATAGCATATTATGCAAGTTTAGCAGCTGCTAAGATGGAAGATTATCCTAGTATTTTGAAGTATGCTCCTTATGCACAAGATGATAAAGAGGTTGGGAAATACGCTATGGAATTTATCTCTACTGCATTGAAAGCTGAAGGTGATACTGTTAAATGGATTGCTTCTTTAAAAGAAGGTATCCAGAAATATCCTGAACATTCATTCTTCTTCGGTCATTTGATTGATTATTATAGCAATAACAACAAATATGACGAAGCTATGCAGTTTGCTGATGATATGTTGGCTAAAGATCCTAACAATACATTCTATTTGTATGTAAAAGGCTACCTTTATCACAATATGAAGGACTATGATAAAGCTATTGAATTCTATAAAAAAACTATAGAAGTAGATCCTAATTATGCAGAAGCATACTCTAATTTAGGCTTAATTTACTGCTTACAAGCACAAGATTTCTCAGAAAAAGCAACTACAGATATTAATGATCCGAAGTATAAAGAAGACCAGGCTACTCTGAAGACTTTCTATGAAAAGGCAAAACCTTATTATGAAAAGGCAAGAGAACTGAAACCTGATCAAAAAGATTTGTGGTTAAATGGTCTGTATAGAGTGTATTATAATTTGCAAATGGGCCCTGAATTCGAAGAAATTGAAAAGTTGATGTAATACTTTCATAATAATAAAAGCCTAATTAAATTATTAATTAGGCTTTTATTATTGTTATATCATTAAGTAAAGAATGTTATTTCTTAAGTGAGGGAGAGAAGAAATTAAAATTAGATTAAATTATTCCAGCGCTATATTAAACATAATGACGATATTGGATAGAAACCATATATATCCATATTCAACACCTAATTCGGTCTTCCGTAAATTACCAACAATGGTGTATCAGAATGGAAAATCATCTTTCTGGCAATGCCAGGGTTAAATAAGCGCGAAAATATATTTCTTTTATAAGAAGTTAATGTTATAATATCAATGTGATTACTTTTGATATAACTGTCTAAACTACTAAGCAGATTATCGTTCTTTACCACATCATAGTATATTTCCAATTGTGGATATTGTTTTTGAAAATATTCCTTAATACCAGCCAGTTTTATTTCATTCCATGTATTCTGAACATCTGAAAGATGTATCAGAGACACTGAAAACTTAAATGATTTCAGATTATTTATTAGTGAATCAAAAGCTATTAAATCACGTTGATCAAAATTAGTAATGAATGCAATACGCTTAGCCTCAGAAAATTGCTTGAATGGAGTATTTTCAGGAATGGCCAATACCGGTACACGGCTACGTTCAATCACTTCAGCCGTTACACTACCGATCAAATCAATATCCTTCTGACTTTTACCACGAGTTCCCATTATGATAATGCGTGGTCGATATTCCTTGGTATAGCGGAGTACCTCTTCTTCAGGAATACCTTCACGCAAGACACAAGTATATTTAATATCTGGAAACTCGCCGGAAGCTACCTTCTCTTTTACTTTATTAGATAATGCATTCAAATCAGCATGAACTTTTTGTAAGATACTCCTTACATTCTCCTCATCACTTAGCTGATAGTTAAATACGTCTCCGTATGGCAAAGAAGTTGCATATATAGGAGTAAAATAAACATGTAGCAAAACAACTTCTGCACCTATATTCTGAGCGAAATTGAAACCGAACTCGCAAGCCTTCAAAGAATAATTGGAAAAATCCACTGGAATCAGCACTTTATTACTAACCTTCTCCAGTTTAGGTGACTTCCCCCCCACTACCTCTTCAGATAACCACGCAGAGCTTTCAGTAATTTTCAGAGCATGAGGTAAGTCACTCTCCTTAATACGTACACGTACGCCAGAAGAAACAACCGGTTGTATCTGGTTTACATTGTGAATATAAGTCTCAATACCTTCATTTTCAAGAACATTTTTCAATATTTGAGCTTTCGCGTACGTTAAGATTGCCAAAGTAACTAATTTATCTTCCATATATCATTGATTTTGAGATTAAAACAAACAAGAAATCCCAATTGTTGTCAGCAATTGGGATTCTATCTAACTTTCTCTTCTTAAGCTCGAACAGCTTCTTCAGTCTTACCTGCCATTTCATCTAAAATTTTTAAAGCTCGCTCTAAAACAGTAGTATCATCAATCATAACCAATCCACCATCTGGTCCAGGTTCCAAGTGAATCCCAACACTTTTCCCCTCCTTAAAATTGTGTCCACCGAAAAAATTTCTTACAGTGTCAACATTCAGTCCAAGTTCATCGGCTATTCTATGCATACTACCACTAGGCAATGAGTCTTTAATCTTACGTAATTCATTAAATGTTATTGTTCTCATATTCATAAATTTAATGGTTAATACTCTGTACTTTTTATTATCACGCTATAAACTTAAGGAAAAAAAAGGATAAAACAAACTATTTCTTTATCTTTTTTCAAAAAGAATATTGCCTCTCCAAAAAATAATCATTTTCAAGTATGCAGAATTATAAGTACAGAGAAAAAGCTCCTAAAAATAGACAGAAACAGCTCGTATAAAGCAGAATTATCGGGTTTATACGAGCTGTTTTTAGAATACAGGGAAAATTTAAATACCTTCTATGGCAGAAGCTGGAACCCACCCTACTTTACCATCTTCCAAACGAATTTCTTTCCATTCACGCATAGAGTTGTCTTTTATCTCAACTTTACGTCCCTCATGAAGAATGAACAGACTTGTACCACTTTCACTGGGAGTACTACGCACTGTGACACTAGGTGCCAACACTATAGCTTCGTTACGTTCCATCAGTTCGCCTTTTTGCTGAGCAGCAAACACATTACTCAATATAACAAGAACCAGGAATACTATTCCTGCAATAAATCCCACTTTCTTTCCCGTAATCTGTTTTGAAAAGAAAAAGAGATAGAACGAAACGAGTAATAGTACAAAGAACACAATCCCCAACTTAGCCCATGCGTCTACGCTAAGACAATTAATCAACGATTTAGTCCAAGATACAAAGAAAACCTCAGGAATTGGGATTACCTTATCGATTGTCTTAGAACGTGCTATCTCCAAATTTGCACGAATATCAGCATTACCAGGTTCCAACAACAAGGCACGCTCATAATTCAATATAGCTCTTGCTATATCATCTGCCTTATAATAACTGTTGCCAAGATTATAATAGACCTCTGCAGCCTCTCCCTTCTTTAACAGATTCTCATATATTTGAATGGCAGAAGCATAATCATTCCGTATATAAGCGCTGTCACCTTCAGCCTTTGTCACATTGCTTTCTTGCCTTGCAGCAGAGAATTCCGCATGTGAACCGACGGATGTAGAGTCACTAGCAGTCTGTAATGTATCTACAGATGCAGAATTCTGCCCATAGGCAGTAATTGCCATCACTAGACTAAGAGTAAAAAACAATATTTTATTCATTACCATTTCCTCCTGATTAATGTTTTATCGAGTTTTCCATTTTACTGATAACTTCCAAAGAAGCTGAATATACCTTATCCATAGCCTGGTTATCATCACCCGGAGCAAAGCGGGCAAACTCACAGTTATTCAATGCATCGAGGAATTCCTTTATCAACGCATCATTCACACCATAATTACGAAGTTCCTCTTCGATATTATCCTTAGACAAACGGGATACCGGAATGTTCAGTTTATCACTGATATACCCCCAAAGAGCCTTCAAAACCTCATCATAAAACGCATCTTTCTTATTCTCAACCAATAATTTACCAGCTTGCTTCATACGTTTCACCGCCACTTTATTGGCTTTCTTGGTACGCATCTTTGCTACATTTGCATTGGCTGCTATTTGCTTACGATAGATGATAAAGAATGTAATGAATGCAATACCCGGTATCAAATAAAGTAACCAATACGTCAACGAACCGAAGAAGAAATCACCTTTGGGAGACAGAGTAACATTATTCTGCTTGATAAAACGAATATCCTCGTTCAATACTTTCAACTCTTCCTTGCTTGTAAAGTTTGCAATAGTCTGAGCAGCATTGCCTGCTCCCTTTTCCACATGCAATTCATACTCTTCCGTAGTCAACGTTTTATACGAACGGGAATTAATATCAAAATAACTGAACTTTACGGCAGGAATCTTATAAGTTCCCGCATTACGAGGAATTGCCAGATACTCAATGACCTTGCTACCGGAGAGGCCCGAATTTGTCAGACGGAATTTATTGTCCACCTTCGGATCATATACTTCAAAATCCTCGGGGAATTTAACTTCCGGATTAGAGAGCAATTTCAGATTACCGGTACCAGAAATGACAAGTTTGACAGTAACAGCATCATTGGTCTTGACATTTGTACTATTGATAGAAGAAGTTATATTGAACTCTCCCACTCCTCCCGAAAAATCGGCTGGCTTACCTGCCGGCAAGGGCTTTACGTCAATTGTCAGTTGCGGAGTCAAAATTGTCTTTTTAACTTCTACGTAATTGCTTCCTCCATTGAAAAATGCCTCGAACGGATCAGCAACTTGTGTAGCCTTTGCAATGGAAGCATCAAAGCGTGCTGCATCAATTGTCAGCTTACCGGCTTGTTGCGGGAACAACACAAACTGACGATAGATTGTAGACTGATAATTTCTACCTTTATAATGCTCCAATCCCCATCTTCTGTCATTAGGCAATTCTACTTCCTGAGAATGGAATCCTTTGAAGTCAGGCAATTTCACATTATCAAACATACGTAAGTCCACCAAGGTATATATCTTGTATGTCAGCAGAAAAGCCTCTTGTTCATACACCGTCATCTTACTGGCAGTAGCTGTAATAAACAAATCACTATTCGATACAGATGTCCCGGAAGAAGCGCGGCTGGCAGTGCCCTCACTCTGTTTGCCACCATTTCCAGAAGCTCCATTAGCAGCCTGATCTGCCGGAAGAACCCTTACTTGTACAGAATTCGAAACCATTTGGTTACCATCAGCAGTGATAGTGGCTCCTGGAATAGTAAAATCACCTTCTGCAGTCGCCATTAAAATATAAGTGAATGTAATACTGCTGGTTGAAGTCGTCTGCCCATTAATCATCTGCACGCTACTCTGTTGCGAGCGGCTGGGCCCCATCAACACATCAAATCCCTTCATAGAAGGAGCACGAAAGTCCCTTACCTTTTGTGTAGTCACCGTATACGACAGTCTGAACTGGTCTCCTACCGCCACAGCGTCAGGAGCGGACGCAGTAAACGATACCTTGCCATCGGCAAAGGCATTCATACTGACTGCAATCAGTGCTATCCATAAGAAAACTATTTTTCTCATATATTATTCCTATTATGTTTGTTACCAATCTTTTTCCAGACGACCTCCTTGAAGTACCTGCTGCTTTTTCACTTTATCCTGCACATCCTTCTCGTCTTGCATGACAGAGTTTAACAGCTGCTCGGCATTTTCCTTAGACATCTCATTATCTTTCTTTTCCGGCTGAGAAGGTTGTTGTTGCTGGTCTTGATTCTGTTGCTGGTCTTTCTGCTGATCCTGCTGTTTATCCTGCTCCTTCTGTTGGTCCTGTTTATCCTGATCTTGATTCTGATCCTGGTTCTGCTGCTGGTCTTGCAATTGTTTCTGTGCCAAAGCAAGGTTATAGCGCGTTTCATCATCTTTCGGATTATTGCGTAACGACTCCTTATAGGCTTCTACCGCCTTTGCATAATCCTTCTGAGAATGAAAGATGACTCCCATATTATGATAAATCTGTGCTAAGTTCGATTTGTCCTTTTCTATCTTGGTAGCTCCCACATATTGCTCCATCGCTTCCTGCAGCTTGTTCTGCTGGGTCAATGTATTTCCCAGGTTGAACATGGAAACCGTTGACTTCGGGTTTACCTCCAAAGCCTTCCGATAGTTCACTTCTGCATCCACATATACGCTATCCTTAAAAAAACGGTTTCCCTTACGGATATAATCGCGTTCCGCCTTCTGTGCAGAAGCTGAAGCTGCCACTAACAGCAGCAAAACTATTCCAATATATTTTTTCTGTAACATACGCATCATTTCTTATTAGAGAATAAATGAATGTTGCGGAACAGAGGATTCTTGCGCTCCAATATCAACATCTCAGTCAGTAACAACAGCAGAATAATCCATGCCACTGCCTGAAACTGTTCATTGAATTCCGTGTACACCTGTGTTTCCACATCTGCCTTTGCCATCTTGTTGATTTCCTGACTAATCGCTTTCTGTGCACCATTGGTATTGTCTACGCGCACATAAATACCATTTCCTGCCTGAGCAATTTCCTGACACATCTGCTCATTCAAGCGAGTAACGATTACATTACCTTCACGATCACGACGATAATCATTAGTACCCTCTATTGGAATGGGGGCACCCTCAGGCATACCTACCCCTAATACATTGACCTGGATACCTTTCTCTGCAGCAGCCTTAGCAGCTTCTACGGCACCACCTTCATGGTTTTCACCGTCGGTGATGACAATAACAGTACGTCCCACCCCTTCTTGAGGTGTAAAACTCCGGGCAGCCAGATTTATTGCAGCTCCAATTGCCGTACCTTGCTTGGAAATCAGCGAAGGGTCGATGGACTCCAAAAACATCTTGGCAGAAATATAATCACTCGTAATAGGCAACTGGGTAAATGCGTCACCTGCAAAAACAATCATACCGACCTTGTCATTCTGCATCTTATCTACCAACTGCGCCACCAGCCGTTTTGCCTTCTGCAAGCGGCTTGGCTGTACGTCTTGTGCCAGCATGGAATTGGATATATCCAACGCAATCATCACTTCCACTCCCTGGCGTTTTACCGTCTCCAGTTTGGAACCAAACTGCGGACGTGCCAGCAGTACCGTGAACAACCCGATAGCCGCAAAAACCAACCAAAACTTCACATCCGGACGGTATTTGGAAACATCCGGCATTAGCTGTGCCATCAGTATAGGGTCACCAAATTTACGAATGGCTTTCCTCCTCCGATAATTGGAGTACAAGTAGAAGGCCGCCAATAAAGGCAGCAGCAGCAACAAGTACAAATATGCAGGTTCTTCAAATCGAAACATCTTTTTATTTACAATTTAGCAATTTACAATTTACAATTTGGCTACGCAATGACTGATACACTAAAAGACATTCTCCGTTTTTACGGTATCTTCTTCAATATAGAGTTGCGTAACAGTACCTCCAGTAATACGCACAAGAAAGCAGCCAACGCAAACCAGCGGTACTCTTCCTGGCGCTTGCTGTATTCTTTTACATTCAATTTTGTTTTCTCCAGCTTGTCTATCTCCTCGTACACTTCCTTCAACTTCGAGTTGCTGGTGGCACGGAAATAGTTACCTTCCGTTGTTCCGGCAATCTGTGTCAAAGTCTTTTCATCAATTTCGACGGGCATATTGACATATTGCACTGTTCCACCTACCGGATAAGGATAAGGAGCCATACCATTGGTTCCCACCCCAATAGTATAAACACGAATGCCAAAACTCTTGGCTATTTCAGCAGCCGTTAAAGGAGAAATATCACCTTTATTATTGACACCGTCCGTCAGCAGAATAATGACTTTCGACTTTGCCTTGCTATCCTTCAAACGGGTAACGGCATTGGCAATACCCATACCGATTGCCGTTCCGTCTTCAATCAGCCCGCACTTCATATCTTTAAGCAAGTTCAACAATACGGCATGGTCTACTGTCAACGGACATTGCGTAAAGCTTTCTCCAGCAAACAAAGTTATACCTATATTATCATTCGGACGTCCGTTAATAAACTCTGCCGCCACATCCTTCGCCGCTTCCAACCGGTTAGGTTTCAGGTCTTCGGCCAGCATACTGGTAGAAACGTCCATAGCAAGCATGATATCAATACCCTCAATCTCGCTGTTCTGCCAGCTATCTGTGGTTTGCGGACGTGCCAAAACAAGAATAATCAGTATCAAGGCAATTATCCGCAATACAAACGGTACATGCAACAAATAGTTCTTATAGCTTTTAGGGGTATGGGCATACACACGGGCATCCGAAATCTGAAGCGTAGCTTCACTACTCTTCCGCTTCATAATATACCATACTATATAAGGTATAAGCAACAGCAGCAAAAATAAATATTCAATATTGGCAAAAACCATATTTATGTACGATTTAACGATTTACAATTCAGCTTCGCTCCAAACATCCCTCATTTTTCACTCATGTATATCCGATTGAAGTCACTTTTCCTGTATTAAGCAAAATAATTATACAACTCCAATCCGATATATATCAATGAACTGACAAGGGCTACAGCCAACACTACAATACCCGTTCCCAGCAAAATCTTGGTACGCAAAGAACGTTTCTCGATAATGGTAATCTCCGTAGGCTGCGGCTTGGCATTCTCCTCTTCTTTCTCCTTGGTTTCATTAATAAAGTCAATGGCATTAATCAGGTTAGCGTCATTTTCGTTCATCAATGGATTATGCTTGGCAAATTTCACCAAATCAGCAGTCTGGAACAATTCACGCAAATCCGATATTGCTTCCTTATCTTTCATTTCCAGCAACTTATCTATGATTTCCGTAGAAGTCATTTCCAAAGCATTGAAACCAAAGCGGTCTTTTATATATGTACGAAGAGCATCAGTCAATTCCGTATAATATTCCTTCGGCTCCCCTTTCTGCCATACCTTCTCATTCTTGATACGTTCTATCTCCTGCATAGCCAACTGATGGGGAGGCAGCTTAGGTTCTACCTTCACCTTACGGATAATAGGCTTATTGTCGAAGAAGCGCATTATCAGATAGACAAGTAATATCCCTATCGGGATAATCAGCGCACCACAAGCCATAAGACCATACCAGTCTTCCCAGGCAAAAGGCGCTTGCATCACTGTTTTGGGACCGAAGAACTGTTCCGGATTCTCCGGGTCTAACGGGACATTCACCGAATATACTTTCAAGGCCAACGCTTTGGAGCGATACTTCTCATTATCCACTGTCACTTCCATAGGCGGCAGATAATAAAGAGCCGAGTCGAAAGAGGTAACTGTATACTCTTGAGTTATCAATGCACGCCGGCCATCATTCAGCAGTTGCGTATCCGGCTTGGCCACATCAATAATTTCAACCCCATTCACCAGCGTATCGGTATATACCGGGAATATGGCACGCTTATCGGCATCCAGAGATACTTGAAGCTTTATCTTTGCCTGCTCTCCAATAAGAATCTGCAAAGAGTCAATCGTAGCATCTACCGTTACCGACTGGGCTACTACCCTTCCCGACCATGCTATCAATAACGCTATCAGAAATAAATATCTTTTCATTTTCCGATTAATTTCGTTTCGCAAACAAATTCATCAATGCCTTGACATAATCCTGGTCGGTACGTACCGACACATTGTCGACATTACTCTTGGTAAACGTTTCATTCAATTCCGCCTGCTTGTTCACCCACCAATCATGATGGGCACGGCGCACGGCACGCGAGGAGGTGTCAATCCACTGCTCATGTCCCGTCTCGGCATCCCTAATCTTCATCAGTCCCACGGGTGGCAATTCTTCCACACGACGGTCGTACACCTGAACGGCAACCAGGTCATGCTTACGATTGGCAATGGTCATGGCGTTCTTGAAACTTTCCTGGTCGATGAAGTCGGACAAGACAAATGCCGTACAACGGCGTTTCATCACATTCGTCAGATATTCCAATCCCAAACGGATGTTCGTCCTCCGGCTTTCCGCATGAAAATCTATCAGTTCGCGGATGATGTAAAGTATATGCTTACGTCCCTTCTTGGGCGGAATAAACTTCTCAATCCGGTCCGAAAAGAAGATGACACCAATCTTGTCATTATTCTGAATGGCAGAGAATGCCAGTGTAGCGGCAATTTCCGTCACCATATCCTTCTTCATCTGCTTTACCGTACCGAATTCCAAACTACCGGAAACATCTACCAACAACATCACTGTCAATTCGCGCTCCTCCTCAAACACCTTGACGTAAGGCTTGTTGAAGCGGGCGGTCACATTCCAGTCAATGTCGCGTATGTCGTCGCCAAACTGATACTCGCGCACCTCGGAGAATGCCATACCTCTACCCTTGAAGGCAGAGTGATACTGCCCGGCAAAGATATTGTTGGACAATCCGCGCGTCTTTATCTCAATCTGACGGACTTTCTTCAAAAGTTCTGTTGTTTCCATTGATTTATTTTAATAATCTCATTTAAGCACACAAGCGCAATTTAGTTTATAACAGAAACTTCCCTATGAAAAGGGGTGAGGTTTTCGGTACTCAACCCTAAGGTTTACGACGCTAAGCCTCAGGTATAGGATTGTAAACCTCAAGTTTACGAAAACCTCTATTATGCGTTAGGGCACTTCAACCTTGTTCAGTATCTTGCTGACGATTTCATCAGATGTCATATTGCTGGCTTCCGCCTCGTAAGTCAAGCCGATACGGTGGCGAAGTACGTCGTGTGCCACAGCGCGCACATCCTCCGGAATGACATAACCGCGACGCTTGATGAACGCGTAGCTACGGGCAGCCAAGGCCAAGTTGATGGAAGCACGGGGCGAACCGCCGAAACCAATCATGTCTTTCAGTTCTTTTAAATCATATTTTTCCGGATAACGGGTAGCAAATACAATATCAACAATATATTTTTCTATTTTCTCATCCAGATACACCTGGCGAACCACTTTACGAGCCTCAATAATTTCGTCTGCCTTCAAAATGGGCTTCACTTCAAATTTATCACCATTGATATTCTGACGGATAATCAGTTTCTCCTCTTCCAGCTTCGGATAGTCTATTACGACTTTCAGCATGAAACGGTCCACTTGCGCTTCGGGCAGCGGATAAGTACCTTCCTGCTCGATAGGATTCTGTGTGGCAAGCACCAGGAATGGTTTGGGCAACCCGAAAGTTTCATTGCCGATAGTAACTTGACGTTCCTGCATGGCTTCCAGCAAAGCACTCTGTACTTTGGCCGGAGCACGGTTGATTTCATCGGCCAAAACAAAGTTTGCGAAGACCGGACCTTTTTTTACTTGGAACGTTTCATCCTTCTGGCTGTAAACCATTGTACCTATTACGTCGGCAGGCAACAAGTCAGGCGTAAACTGAATGCGGCTGTATTGCGCATCAATCAACGAAGCAAGCGTCTTGATAGCTAAAGTCTTTGCCAAACCGGGCACACCTTCCAACAACACATGTCCATCGGACAACAAACCAATTAACAACGACTCTACCAGATGCTTTTGTCCTACAATGACCTGGTCCATACCTGTGGTAAGATTGGTAACGAAAGCACTTTGTCTTTCAATCCGCTCATTCAGTTCGCGGATGTCAATTGTTTCAGCCATAAATCAATCTATTTTTTAATGTTTAATTTCTTCATTTATCCGGTTTTGAACCGGCAATTATTTTTTTCGCTCCCAAAAGTACGGGAATAAATTAACCATACCAACTAATTTTTATTAAAAAACTATGCGAAACCTTTTAGATTAAACTACTTTCATAGAGTTTAGTATTTAACAAAAAAGAAGCAGTAATTTTTTACTGCTTCTTGGCTAATTTCGGTATCTTGATAGTGGTACCATAAGGTACATTATCCGGATTCTTGATTACGCCGGGATTATGCTTCACGATATAAGGCCAAAGCGCTTTTGTCCCATAAAAACGAAGCGCTACCCTAGTCAGCGTTTCCCCTTCCTTGATGGTATAAGTGGTTTCTGTTCCCACAATCGTATACCCCACAGAATCCGGTTCAAACGGTGCAACTGTCTTTTTCTGCTCTTTTTTAGGAGCGGGAGACTGTGCCTGTACATTTTCCTTTGGAGTTGTTGTAAGCGCAGGAGTTGTTGTAGCAACAGTTTCTGCCACAGTATCTGTCCGGGCAGGAACTACAACATCTTTTGAAACAATGCTGTCTGTCAAGGCAATATTGTCTTGACCGGCAGGGACATCCACCTTTTCAGTAACAGATTCCTTCACATCCGAGTCTGCAACCTCTTCTACAAGAGGCTTTGCAGTAAGTTTGTCAAGCAAGTCCGGATAATACATGAAAGCTACGGCACCACCACACAACAACACTACAAATACAACGATGCCTATAAAATATTTCATAGTCGAAGAATCTGCCGTATCTTTTATCACTGGCTCAAACGGTTCCGGTTCAACAGCAACTATATTTTCAGGCATTGCTTCAGGTTCAGTTTTTTCCGGTTTCTCCTCTTCAACTTCCGGTTCGGGCTCAACTAACGGCTCTTCGACTACAGTTTCCACCAAAGGTTCTTCTATCGTGGCTTCTTCCACTAAGGCAACCTTCTCCTCCACCTCTTGTTCCGGAGTTTTGATTTCAGTATCTTCATCATCTTCACTGTCATTTTCCTGCAGGGTGTCCTCAAGCACCGTAGCGTCATTCAAAACTACAGTTTCAAAATGCGAAAATGGTCTATTGATAATATCTTTCAAAGCCGGTTCCGGTGTAAACGACACTTTTGTATGCCCTTGTATCTCAAACCTTTCCCCCGTATTCACATTAACGCTTTCACGACTCCCGACATCTATCAGCTTGAAAGTCCCCAAACCTCGTATCTTCACATATTTATCCTTCTCCAAAGACTCCTCAATCAGCTGGAAGAATTCTTTCACAAAACTATCCGCATTCTTCTTGCTCATGCCATGCCTTTCAGCCAGCGTGTCAATCAGGTCTTGTATGTTCAGTTTCTCATTCATAATACGGGAGATTTTTTAAAAGCCGGTTACTTAAACTTATCCTTTAACAATGTACTCGGCTTATAGGTCAACACCAATTTGGGAGGCACCAGCATACGTTGCTTTGTAGTCGGATTCACAGATATACGCTCTGCCTTCTTTTTCACTTCGAATGTACCGAACCCTTGTATAGAGATAATATTCCCCTCCTCCAACTGCCGTGTCATATCTGCCAGCAATGAAGCAACCAGCTCAGAAGTATCTTTCAATGTGTACCCTAACCTCCGCGACAATTCAGAAGTAAACTCTTTGTTATTCAAAATGTAAGCCTTTAAATTGAACTACGGTGCTATATTAGCAAATCTTCTTCACATATGCAAGAAGATAAGGAAAAATCTTTAAATTATTCGTCCAAAAAGGTCGAAATCATCGGAATTTACTATCTCTACGTGGTAAAAGTTACCTATATGCAACGCCCTGTCTCCACGCTCAATCAAAACCTCAGGATCCACTTCGGGAGAATCAAATTCTGTACGTCCAATATAATATTCGCCTTCCAGCCGGTCAATGATTACTTTCATCTGCCTGCCTACTTTCTCCGCACTCAACTCCCCTGAAATGCCTTGTTGAATAGACATTAACTCATCCAAGCGCGCTTGTTTCACTTCCTGGGGAATAGAATCCTCATATTCAGCAGCGGCATACGTCCCTTCTTCTTCCGAATACGCAAAAGCCCCCATTCTATCGAAACGCACTTTACGGACAAACTCTTTCAGCTCCTCAAAATCGGCTTCAGTTTCTCCTGGATGCCCCACCATCAGTGTAGTACGGAGATGAATACCGGGAACCTCCTCACGGAATTGTTCTATCAGCTTATACGTCTCATCCTTCGTCACATGGCGACGCATCTTTTGCAGCATATTGTCACTGATATGTTGCAGGGCAATATCCATATATTTGCATACATTGTCACGCTCGCGCATCACACGGAATAAATCAGCCGGAAAATGTGCCGGATAGGCATAATGCAAGCGTATCCACTCCACTCCGGGAATATCCGAAATCCGCTCAACAAGCTCGGGCAACATTTGCTTCTTATATAAATCTACTCCGTAATAGGTCAACTCCTGGGCTATAACCTGGAATTCCTTTACACCCCGTGCAACCAGATACTTCACCTCGTCAAGTATCTCCTCCATCGGGCGCGACACATGCCGTCCCGTAATGATGGGAATAGCACAATAAGAACATTTACGGTCACACCCTTCGGATATCTTCAAATAGGCATAATGCTTGGGAGTGGTCAATGTGCGCTCTATGTGCAGCTCGTCATGATAGGCCTTTCCCAAATCCTGCAACAACTCTCTCCAATTGAATTTACCATAGAATTTATCCACCTGGGGAATTTCAACGGCCAATTCCTTCAGATAACGTTCCGAAAGGCAACCCATTACATAAAGCTTCTCCAAGTTTCCTTCCTCCTTGGCCTGCGCAAATTCCAGAATCATATTAATGGATTCCTCCTTGGCGTCACCGATGAAACCGCAAGTATTGATTACGGCAATCTGTCCCTTCGGTCTTTCCGCATCATGTGTCACATGGAATCCCACTTCCTCCAACTGACGCATCAAATGTTCCGAATCCACCAGGTTTTTAGAACATCCTAAAGTAATGATATCTATAGTCTTCCGTTTCATGCATTCTCCCCGAACAGTGAATCAACAAATTCCTTTTTACGGAACACCTGCAAATCTTCCATTCCTTCACCCAATCCAATATATTTAACCGGAATTTTAAACTGGTCTGAAATGCCGATGACTACGCCACCCTTGGCTGTTCCGTCCAACTTTGTAACAGCCATTGCCGTAACCTCCGTTGCCAGAGTGAACTGCTTGGCTTGTTCGAATGCATTCTGTCCGGTTGAGCCATCCAACACAAGCAACACCTCATTCGGAGCATCAAGAACAACCTTCTTCATCACATTCTTGATTTTCGTCAGTTCATTCATCAAACCGACTTTATTATGAAGGCGTCCTGCTGTATCTATAATTACCACATCGGCATTATTGGCAGTTGCGGAACTCAGTGTGTCAAAAGCGACAGAAGCCGGGTCAGCACCCATTTTCTGCTTTACAACAGGTACACCTACCCGTTCACCCCATATCACCAACTGCTCCACAGCAGCAGCACGGAAAGTATCGGCAGCACCCAGATAAACAGACTTTCCGGCTTTCTTGAATTGATAAGCCAGTTTGCCAATCGTAGTAGTCTTCCCTACACCATTGACGCCCACTACCATAATGACGTATGGTTTCTTCGCAATCGGTGCTTCAAAGTCATCCACATCCTCCGAATTATTCTCTGTAAGCAACGCTGCGATTTCATCACGTAAAATATGATTCAGCTCAGTGGCATTCATATATTTGTCGGCTGCTGCACGCTTTTCGATACGTTCAATAATTTTCAGTGTCGTTTCCACGCCCACATCCGAAGTTATCAACACCTCTTCCAGATTATCCAATACTTCATCATCAACTTTTGACTTTCCTGCCACGGCACGCGCAATCTTGCCAAACACACTTTCTTTGGTCTTAGATAATCCTTTATCTAATGTTTCCTTTTTTTCCTTGGAGAAAAAACTAAAAAATCCCATACACTAATTATTTTTATGCAACCTGTTTTCGCATTCCCTGCAAAGATAGTGCAAACCGGATGCAGAATAAAATGAACCCGTTCATTTTTTATGCCGAGGTGCAGCCTATCTTCGCATTTTCAGCAAAGATATAACAAAACTGACGAATATTAAAAACTTCGTCCTCTTTTTAAAAAGAAATCCCCTTACCGGAAATACCGACAAGGGGACCTTTATAAGTCATCAGCGCTTTACAGCCACTGTATTTATCTTATTTCTTAAAGAAGTTCTGAACATCTTCATTACGGACCATCTGTTCATCAAAGATGTAAGCACCAGTCTTAGGAGACTTCACCATTTTGATAACCTTTGTATAAGAACGTCCTTCTTTGCTTCCTTCGTGCAAGGTTGCTACCGCTTTCTTTGCCATAAGTTATAGATTTATTATTTAATTTCTTTATGTACTGTCACTCTCTTCAGAATCGGGTTGTATTTCTTCAACTCCAATCTCTCTGTGGTATTCTTTCTGTTCTTCGTCGTAATATAACGAGAAGTACCCGGCATACCGCTATCCTTGTGTTCTGTGCATTCCAGAATCACCTGTACTCTGTTACCTTTTGCTTTCTTTGCCATAATCAGTATTCTCCTCTACTTTAGCCAATAACTTTAATGCTTTTCCAATCACAATAACCTTTAGCTACCGCATCTTTCAAAGCAGCGTCCAGTCCTTTCTTATTAATAATGCGCAAACCATTAGCGCAAATGCTAAGGCTGATCCAGCAATCCTGCTCTACATAGTAGAACTTCTTGTTAAACAAGTTCAAATCAAAGGTTCTCTTTGTTCTTCTCTTTGAGTGTGAAACATTGTTGCCAATCATGGCCTTCTTTCCGGTAATTTGACAAATCTTTGACATTTCTATCTTAATTTTATAGTTTTCTTTTTTGCCTATTTCAAACAGAGCGCAAAGTAAGCACTTTTATCGTTACCAAACAAGTTTTTCTTAAAATAATTCACTGTATGATAGCATTTTTTCCTCATTTCAGCTTCTCACAAAGCAACAAAAGGGCATTTTGAATTGCTTTTTCCACATTTCCCTTTCTTCCCTCGTCTCCCTCCTGCTTCATGGTAACGATTTCATTTTTATAGGCAGCGGCTATCCACACCGTACCCACCGGTTTTTCCGGAGTCCCACCTCCAGGACCTGCAATACCGGAAGTAGCCACTGCACAATCTGTTTTCAGCGTTTTCATCGCACCTTTCACCATTTCTGTAACAGTTTCACGACTTACCGCTCCATGTTTTTCCAATGTTTCGGCAGATACATGCAGCAAAGACATCTTTATTTCATTGGAATACGCCACTATACCACCATTAAAGTATTCCGAACTGCCAGGAACGGAAGTTATCAAAGCGGAAATTCCTCCGCCCGTACAACTTTCTGCGGTGGAAAGGGACAATTTCTTTGCTTTCAGCAACTCTCCTACCTTTTCTTCCAGCTTCATACCTTATTATATATATTATCCTAAAGTCACACGCGAATAAGCAGGTGCTTCCATCGGACAAAAATCCTTATCCATATACTTGAAGTATCCGGTAATGGCAATCATGGCAGCGTTATCCGTTGTGTAGCTGAACTTCGGAATAAATATTTTCCAACCATACTTCCCGGCATGCTCACGGAAAGCATTACGCAATCCGTTATTGGCAGAAACACCTCCGGCAACAGCCACTTCCTTTATTTTATATTGCTTGGCGGCTTTGCGCAACTTATCCATCAAGATATCTACTACGGTAGCTTCCAGCGATGCCGCCAAATCCGTCTTGTGATGTTCGATGAAATCGGGGTCGTCCTTCATCCAGTCGCGCAGAGAGTAAAGAAACGAGGTCTTAAGTCCGCTGAAACTATAATCCAACCCTGGAATATGCGGTTTGCTGAACGAGAAGGCTTTAGGATTACCTTGCCGAGCCAGTTTGTCAATAATCGGACCACCCGGATATCCCAATCCCATTACCTTCGAGCATTTGTCAATGGCTTCACCGGCGGCATCATCAATGGTCTGCCCCAAAATTTCCATATCGTTATAGGCTTTCACCAAGATAATCTGTGAGTTTCCACCGGAAACCAGCAAGCAGAGGAAAGGAAATTCCGGCTGCACATTATCTTCACCTTCTGCTTTAATGAAATGAGCTAACACATGACCAGTCAAATGATTAACATCAATCATAGGAATACCTAATGAACGGGCAAACCCTTTGGCGAAAGATACCCCCACCAACAACGACCCCATCAATCCCGGTCCACGCGTAAAGGCCACAGCACTCAATTCCTCTTTGGTTACTCCGGCGCGTTTCAATGCCTCATGCACTACCGGAACTATATTTTGTTGGTGCGCGCGGGAAGCCAGTTCAGGCACTACCCCGCCGTATGCTTCATGCACAGCTTGGCTGGCCACCACATTCGAAAGCAGATAACCATCTTTGATGACAGCTGCAGAAGTGTCATCACAAGAAGATTCTATTCCCAAGATTATTGTACTCATAATGTTTATTTACGTTTAAACGCTGCAAAAGTAGTGATAAAAGTACGATTCATAACGTATTATTTCATATTTTTGTTGGCTGATTATAAAAATTAACCGCCTATCAGAAAGCTAAAAAAAACAGTACGCTGGGTACTCGGTATTGTATTGGGATTGTATATCGGTACCATATTGTTGCTAAACATTCCATCCGTTCAGCGACAAATGTCTGTATTTGTTGCCAATGAACTGGCTTCCATACTGGACAGCAAGATTTCCATTGGGCGAATAAACATAGGATTGCTGAACCGCATCATCATCGACGATCTGCTCCTGGACGACCAGTCCGGCAAGGAAATGCTGAAGGTGACCCGTCTTTCTGCCAAATTCGATATTCTCCCCCTATTCAGCGGCAAAATATCCATCAGTAACATACAATTGTTCGGCTTTAACATCAATCTGAACAAGCAGACTCCCAAGGATAAACCTAATTTTCAGTTTGTACTCGACGCATTCGCATCCAAAGATACGGTTCAAAAGAAAAACAACCTGGATCTCCGTATCAATTCCTTACTGATACGCCGCGGAAAGGTTTCATATGATGTGCTGTCCGAGAAAGAGACTCCGGGAAAGTTCAATCCACAGCATCTCCGCTTGCGTAACATTATTGCAAACATCTCCCTAAAAGCATTGCAAAATGATTCTATCAATGCTGCCATCAAGCGTCTGAGCATCGAAGAAGAACATTCCGGATTTGAATTGAAGAAACTAAGCCTAAAGGTTATCGGTAATGACCAACGGATGAAAATCGAAAATTTCGCCATCGACCTCCCCAACACCTCTTTGGCAATGGATACTATACACATGGATTATGACAGTCTGGGGGCGTTTGACAATCTTGCCCAAGATGTCCGTTTCTCATTCCATTTGCTGCCCTCTCAAATCGCCTTGCAGGATTTATCGGCTTTTGTTCCGGCTTTTGGTTCTTTTAAGGAAAAATTGCAAGTAGAGGTACAGACAGACGGCACTGTCAATCAACTGAATTGCCCGCACCTTTCCGTCTCTGTCGGAAATCATTTTTATCTGAGGGGAGACGTATCACTACAAGACCTTTCCCATCCGGAAAATGCTTATATATTCGGCAATTTGTCCAATTTGTACGCAGCCCCGGAAGGAATTGCCTTCTTTGTCCGGAATTTCAGCAAGAACTATAATGGAGTACCTCCCGTCCTGCAACACTTAGGAACGGTTTCCTTCCGTGGAGAAGTATCGGGCTACTTCACAGACCTCGTAACTTACGGACAAGTACGCACTGACATCGGAACCATCCAAACTGACGTAAAACTAAGTTCTAACAAAGATAAAGGTTATTTTGCCTATTCCGGTGCAGTGAAAACCAAAGAGTTTGAGCTGGGCAAGATGCTGGGTAACAAAAAACTGGGTAAAGTAACTTTCAATCTGGATGTCAACAGCAGCCATTACGAAAACCAATACCCATCCGTACTGCTGAAAGGGCTGGTTGCCTCCATTGATTACAGCGACTACAATTACGAAAATATCACCCTGGATGGAGAATACAAGCAGGGAGGCTTCACGGGAAAAGTCGCCTTGGATGACACCAATGGTTCTGTTATTTTGAACGGTACCATCAATACCGCCAGTCGGGTACCGACTTTCAACTTTCAGGCAAGCATCGACAAATTTCGTCCTCATGCCCTACATCTGACACCCAACTATGAAGATACGGAAATATCAGTCAAAGTCAAGGCTGACTTCACCGGCGGTTCCATTGACGAGATGAACGGTGAAATCAACGTTGACAGCTTACTGTTCGCAGCTCCGGAAACACAATACTTCCTGGACAATCTGAAGATATCCGCCATCAGAGAAAGCGAAGACCAGAAACGGCTGACCATCCAATCCAACTTTCTCCAAGGTAGCATAGAAGGCGATTATTCTTATCGTACCCTGCCTGCCAGTGTACTGAATATCATGCGTCGTTATATCCCCGCCTTGATTCTGCCAGACAAGAAACCCATAGAGACGGAGAACAATTTCCATTTCGACATGCACATTTACAATACGGAACTACTCTCCACTGTCTTTCAGATTCCGGTAAAAGTATATACCCATTCCACCATTAAAGGATACTTCAATGACAAGGCACAGCGACTCCGTGTAGAAGGCTATTTTCCCCGTCTCCGCTATGAAAACAAATTCATCGAATCCGGAATGTTCCTTTGCGAGAATCCCGGTGACCAGTTCCATACACGCCTACGCT
The DNA here is from genome assembly GCF_003603395.1 of Bacteroides sp. AM44-19. NCBI lineage: Bacteria > Pseudomonadati > Bacteroidota > Bacteroidia > Bacteroidales > Bacteroidaceae > Bacteroides > Bacteroides sp. AM44-19. The sequence goes on from NZ_QTNB01000003.1 coordinate 185,719, forward strand.
TCAGCAACCGCAAATCAAGCGGCGCTGTCAATATAGCTTTAGAAGCGCAAGCCCAGAACAACAGCATACAGACCACGCTGAACTGGGGTAACAGCAGCACTGTAACCTACAGCGGGAAACTCGCCGCCGTCGCCCACTTCATCCGTGAACAGAAAGAAGCGAATGAAAACAAGAGGAAACTTCCCCCCTTAAAAACCGTCATTGATGTCCAGCCCACCAACGTGATACTGAACGATACGCTATGGGATATACATCCCTCCCAAGTGGTACTCGACTCCGGCAAAGTGTATGTCAATGATTTCTACTTCAGCCATAAAGACCGGCACTTGCGTATCAATGGTATCGTTTCACCACAACCCGAAGATACAGTACGTCTGGATTTGAAGGAAATCAACATCGGTTATGTGTTCGACATTGCAGACCTCGGAGTCAATTTCAAAGGAGAAGCCACCGGTCCGGCTTTCGCCAGCGGAGTACTGGAAACCCCCGTCATGAGCACCGACTTGTTTATCCGCAATCTCGGATTGAACGAAGGCTTGCTGGGTGATGCCAACATACACGGAGAATGGCACCACGACGTGAAGGGCATCTATCTGGATGCCCATATCCGGGAGAAAGATATCGCCAAAAGCCATGTGTATGGCTATGTCTATCCCTTGAAGCCCACCAGTTCATTGGATCTCCAAATTGAAGCGGGCGGTACCAACTTGAAGTTTATACATCATTATATGAGCAGCATCACGCCCGAATTCAACGGACGTGCCACCGGCCATGTACATTTCTATGGCAAATTCAAGGCTCTCACCATGGAAGGGCGTGTATTCGGCGATGCTTCCATGAAGGTAGACGTGCTCAACACCACTTTCTCCGTCAAAGACAGCATCTACATCGAGCCCGGCGGGTTGACCTTCCGCAACAACCGCATTTTCGACACGCAAGGGCATCAAGGCAGCATGAGCGGCTATCTGCACTATCAGCATTTCAAGAACCTGGAGTACCGTTTCAATTTCAATGTCAACGACATGCTGGTGATGAATACCAAAGAATCACCAGACTATCCCTTCTACGGCACCGTCTACGGTACGGGGAATGCCACTATTGCCGGTAATGCCCAAGATGGCGTTAACATTGACGTTGCAATGACTACCAATCGTAACACCACCTTTACCTATATAAAGGATAACGTATCTACAGCGGTCAGCAACCAGTTCATCAAGTTTGTGGACAAGACGCCACGCCGTGCCGTACAAGACTCTGTCCGCCTTTCCGACTACGAGATTGCCCAAAAGGAAATCGAGGAAGAGAAAGAGAGCGACACTGACATCCGGCTGAATCTCTTGGTAGACGCCACCCCCGACGCTACCATGAAGATTATCATGGACCCTATCGCCGGCGACTATATCAGTGGACGGGGAACCGGAAATATCCGTACTGAGTTCTTCAATAAAGGAGATGTAAAGATGTTCGGCAGTTACCGAATAAGCCAGGGAGTCTATAAATTCAGTCTGCAAGAGGTTATCCGAAAGGACTTTATTATCAGGGATGGAAGTACCATTACATTCAACGGTTCGCCGCTGGATGCCACTCTGGACATAAAAGCAGGCTATACGGTCAACTCAGCATCCTTAAATGACCTGATGCCCAACGAGGCAACCTCCGGCTACATCAGCCAGACAAATGTAAAAGTGAACTGTATGATGGACCTTACCGGACAATTGACTTCACCCGATGTAAAATTCGACATCGAGCTGCCCAACGAACGCGATGAAGTGCAGGCCATTGTCCGTAACTATATTCCTACTGACGAGCAAATGAACATGCAGATACTCTATCTGTTGGCTATCGGCAAGTTCTATACCCCGGAAAACTTGGGAGCCACCCAGAATTCGAATATGATGTCCAGTGTTGTTTCATCCACCCTTTCCGGACAGTTGAATAACGCTTTATCAAACATTCTCGATGTCAATAACTGGAACTTCGGCACCAATTTCAGTACCGGTGAAAGAGGCTGGACAGACATGGAGTTCGAGACCATGCTTTCGGGACAATTATTGAATAACCGACTACTTATCAATGGTAATTTTGGCTATCGTGACAATCCGATGGCAAATACCAATTTTGTGGGAGACTTTGAAGCAGAATGGCTCGTCAACCGTTCCGGAGACATCCGCCTGAAAGCGTACAACGAAACAAACGACCGCTACTACACCCGGACAAATCTGACAACACAAGGTATTGGCATTATCTTCAAAAAGGATTTCAACAAATGGAGTGAGCTCCTTTTCTGGAACAGATGGAAACTCAACCGGCTGAGAAAGGAACAAGAAATAAAACAAGATACTCTATCCTCTGATAAAATAAACACAGAACAGCAGATGCCCGAGGCACAATCAAAACGGAAAAGGGAGCAAAAGTAAGATTGACGTTCTTACTGTCCACATTGAAGATTTTAGAATAAGTAAATAGGCTCAAATACAGTATTTAACATGGCTACACCCTTTGTACCTAAAGGTGTAGCCATCACTCTACGATGGTATAGGCATTCAAGGCAAAGGGTGTAGCCATAAAAATACATCAGAAAGGTAATGGCCCGTCCGACCCCACACCTCCAAACGGGTTGTCCGTCTGTGGCGGAAAATCAGCAGCCGATGGAGGTGGCGGTGTTGCCGTACTTCCGATAGGCGCATTCATACGTGAACCGAATGTAGCTCCTCCACCCTCCGTCGGAGGTGGAATAACCATATCATCCTCGGGATTCTGGAAACGGGTGTACTGTCCGATAAACCTCAGACGCACATCCCCCACGGCACCGTTACGGTGCTTTGCTATGATGATTTCCGCCATACCGCGCAAGTCACTGCCATCGGCAGAAGTATAAATCTTGTAATATTCGGGACGGTGAATGAAGCACACCATATCGGCATCCTGCTCGATGGCACCGGATTCACGAAGGTCGCTCAACTGGGGACGCTTGCCTTCCTCGCCTTCACGGTTCTCCACACCACGGTTCAACTGCGACAGAGCGATGATAGGAATGTTCAGCTCCTTGGCCAAACCTTTCAATGAACGCGAAATGGTACTAACTTCTTCCTGACGGCTACCGAAAGACATTCCGCTTGCATTCATCAGCTGAAGGTAGTCGATGATGATAATCTTTACTCCGTGCTCACGTACCAGACGCCGTGCCTTCGTACGGAGTTCGAATACCGACAAAGAAGGCGTATCATCCACATAAAGCGGAGCATCCAGCAAGTCACGCAGTTTGTAATCCAACTGCTGCCATTCATAGTCTGCCAACTGGCCACTCTTGATTTTCTCACTCGGAATCTCGCACACGTTGGATATCAAACGGTTCACCAGCTGCACGTTACTCATTTCAAGCGAGAACAGCGCTACAGGATTGCGGAAATTCACGGCAATGTTTTTCGCCATGGAAAGTACGAACGCCGTTTTACCCATGGCAGGACGGGCTGCAATAATGATGAGGTCGGACTTCTGCCATCCGGAAGTCATCTTGTCCAGCTTGGTATACCCACTTTCCAAGCCACTCAAACCATCGGTACGGGCAGCAGCTTTCTGAATCAAATCATAGGCTTCGGCAATGACAGGATTAATTTGTGTATAATCCTTCTTCATGTTCTGCTGGGAAATCTCGAACAGTTTTCCTTCGGCCTCCTGCATCAGGTCGTCCACATCCAGCGTCTCGTCGAAAGCCTTGCTCTGGATATTGCTGGTAAAAGTAATCAATTCACGTGCCAAAGCTTTCTGCGCAATGATACGTGCATGGTATTCGATGTGTGCAGAAGATGCCACCTTACTGCTAAGTTGGGTAATATAGAACGGGCCGCCCACTTCCTCCAATTCTCCCCGCTTGGAAAGCTGCTCCTTCACGGTGAGGATATCGACCGGCTTCTGATTCACGGCCAAATCGGTAATAGCGGAATATATCAACTGATGTCTATGCTCATAGAATGACTCCGGACGAAGAATTTCACTTACCAGCGAATAAGCGTCCTTCTCAATCATCAAGGCTCCCAAGACAGCTTCTTCCAGCTCCGGCGCTTGCGGCTGGATACGTCCGTAGTCTGTTACGGGCTGTGGTGCCTTTCCTTTCGGAGTACGGGATGTTCTTCTTTGTTCTGCCACTTTAAGAATTAAAAATTGAAAATTAAAAATTAAATGAATTTCCCTTTTAGAAAGGGAAAGCAAAGATAGTGCAAACCGAATACATAACTTTCATGCTTGCATGAAAAAGTTATGTTGAGGTGCAGCCTATCTTCGCTCGTATGGCAAAGATAAGCGAATTTATTTATAAGCAGTAAATAAATCATTGTTAAGTTTTCAATCTACTATGAACAGAAATCACTAACTTTGTCTTCGGAAGCTGCACTCCAATAGCTTCTCCTTTTAATTTTAAATTATTAATTCTTAATTTTCAACGCCATGCTGACTTTTCCAAATGCCAAAATAAACCTGGGACTGAATATCACAGAAAAGCGTCCGGACGGATACCATAATCTGGAAACCATTTTCTATCCGGTTCCCATAGAAGATGCTTTGGAAATAAATATCTTGAACGAAGGAAACGGAAAGTTCCGTCTGCATCAAGCAGGTCTGGAAATTGAGGGAGAAGCAGAGAGTAACCTGGTAGTGAAAGCCTACAAGTTACTGGATGACCGGTTCAACCTTCCTCCGGTAGATATTCATCTCTTCAAGCATATTCCCTCGGGAGCCGGACTGGGTGGCGGTTCGGCCGATGCAGCCTTCATGCTGAAGCTTCTGAATAATAAGTTTGAACTCGGACTGCCGGATGACACTCTGGAAGAGTATGCCGCCAAGCTGGGTGCCGATTGTGCCTTCTTCATCAAAAACCGTCCGACTTACGCAGAAGGTATCGGAAACATATTTTCTCCCCTTCCCCTCTCACTGAAAGGATATCGGATATGGTTGGTGAAGCCGGACATTTTCGTCTCTACACGGGATGCCTTTGCAAAAATAAAACCGCATCATCCGGAAATGTCCTTGAAAGAAATTGCCCAACTTCCCGTAGAAGAATGGAACGGACGAATGGTCAATGACTTTGAAGAAAGCGTATTCCCCCAATTCCCGGCTATTGGAGAAATCAAGGAAGAGATGTACCGGCAAGGAGCTGTATATGCCTCCATGAGTGGTTCGGGGTCATCTGTTTACGGATTATTCAAGGAAGATGCCGTATTACCGGAAGTGGATTTCGGAGAAAAAACTTTTGTATACAAAGGCCAGTTCACTGATATTTAAAAATGCATCAACCAATATACTGATTTCCGGAAACAAAAATACAACAAGGTTGTTCTTACAGAAAACTCAAAACAACCTTGATTATGAAAAAGTTCAAATTCTGTATTCTGGCAGGACTACTTGCCTTGCTGTCGGTGTCCGCTTTTGCGGAAGGACGTCTTCCTGCAAATATACAAACAGCTTTTCAAACGCTCTATCCTCAAGCAACGGATGTGGAATGGGAGCAAATCGCCGGTTGCTACGTGGCAGAATTTATTGCAGATGGTCAGGAAATTGATGTCTGGTTCAATAAACAAGCGGAGTGGGTTATGACTGAAACGGATGTAGAGTCACTGGAAAAAGTGCCGGCTCCCGTGGCAGAAGCATTCATGAGCAGTACAATGACCGGCATGAGATTAAGGGATATAAGAATCATCACCTTTCCCAAACATCCCACAGTGATAATAATTGAGGTGGAACAATACAATTCCGATGAAGAATTCCAACTGTTCTATGCTCCGGATGGAAAACTATTACAAAGCCTCGATGTAACAGAACTTGGAGGAGAGATTTATCCCGGACTCTTTTTCAATGATTAATACTGACGATTGGTGATTTGTTGATGGTATCCATTCATCAACAAATCACCAATCATTCATCACTAATCATTAATATACCTCTACCCTATCAGCAATACGCTTCGCTTTGTCGCGCAGCGTGTCAAGATCACTGTCAAGAGGTGCATAACACAGCACTACACCCATACGGCGGTTTACGCGGGTAGTAGGCTTACCAAAAATACGCAGATAAGTATCCTCTTCTTTCGTAACCTCTTCCATGCCACGATAATTGGGACGTTCCTGACTGGCTATCGGAGAAAGGATGACAGCACTGGCTCCTATACGCTCCTGCTTGATGCCAGGGATAGGCAGACCAAGCACCGCACGACAGTGCAATTCAAACTCATTCAGATTCTGGGTTCCGGCCAGGGTTACCATACCCGTATCGTGCGGACGTGGAGAGAGTTCGGAGAAATAGACACCGTTCTCATGGCTGAGAAAGAATTCCACTCCCCACAATCCGGCACCGGTCAAGGCACGGGTCACTTTCTCTGCCATATCCTGCGCCTCCCTTAGATGGGCAGGGTCAATATGGGCAGGCTGGAAGCTTTCACGATAGTCCCCACCCTTCTGTACATGGCCGATAGGCGGGCAGAACAAGGTCGGACCATTCTTCTGCGTTACGGTGAGCAGTGTTATCTCACTGTCGAACTTGATGAACTCTTCAATGATAAGTTCTTTGATGTCTCCACGGCTACCATTACAGCCATACTCCCAGGCATGCTCCAGTTCGTCGGCACTCTTTACGAGAGACTGGCCTTTACCGGAAGAGGACATCAGCGGTTTCACCACACACGGGAAACCTATCTTTTCAGCAGCAGCTTTCAGTTCATCCAAAGATTTGGCATAAAAATATTTAGCAGTCTTCAATCCCAGCTCTTTAGCTGCAAGGTCACGTATTGCTTTACGGTTCATGGTAAAGTTCACGGCGCGTGCACTGGGCACTACCTGAATGCCTTCTTTCTCGAAATCATACAGACGTTCTGTACGGATAGCCTCAATTTCCGGAACAATAATATCCGGCTGGTGTTTGCGTACTACACGTTCCAAAGCATCTCCATCGAGCATGCTGAATACCTCACATTCATCTGCCACTTGCATGGCAGGCGCTCCGGCATACGAGTCGCAAGCAATGATATACTGGCCCTTACGTTGGGCGGAAATAACAAACTCCTTGCCCAACTCACCGGAACCTAACAATAAAATCTTTTTCATCAATTCTTTTATTTACAATTTTATATATTTACGATTTGACGACGTACGATGTACGATTAGAGTTACTTTAGACAATAAACCGCCACAAGCCAAAGCAATCCCAATCGTACATCGTAAATCGTCTAATAGTAAATCCTCTTATTGGTGTTGTTCTCTCAACAAGTCATTCACCGTCTTTACCGGATTGAATGTAGTCAGAGGCACTTCTACAAATACTGTGTTCCAATCACTCATGGCCCCGTTCCACAAACCGGGAAGTTCAAGCGCCTTCAGGTCCTTGCCGTTCTTGGACTTATAAGAGATGAAGCCTGTCGCTTTATCCACATACTTCACAAGATTGAACTTATGTCCTTTATAGTCACGTACGGCGCAAACCAAATCCACCGGATTGAAATGGGTACCTTTTTCAAACATTTCCTTCTTTTCCGGGTCGTCCATATCAATCTGCGAACTTTCCAGAATCTGCAGAGAGATAGTACCGTCACTGTTGTATGCCAGGAACGGACCTCCGCCCGGTTCGCCTACGTTCTTCACCATACCGCAAACACGCATCGGACGGTTCAGCTTCTCTTTCAGATATATAACCAACTCGGCATCTTCCAGATTCTTTGTCTCCGGATTCTTGCAATAGAGTTGTTTCTGCAGGAATTGCAGAACTTCAAGAATTTGCTCGTGTGTATACTTCCCGCTGTCAAGCAACTGCAGATAAGCAAACGCTCTCTGCTGTAACGCTACCAGCACACCGGCAATCAGTTTCTTATATAATACGGTGTCACCTTTCAGCTTGTCGGGTACCACATTGTCTATATTCTTTATGAAGATAATATCCGCATCAAGGTCATTCAAGTTTTCAATCAAGGCGCCATGACCGCCGGGACGGAACAACAATTTGCCATTGTCGCGGAAGGGTTTGTTTTCCATATCGGCGGCAATGGTATCGGTGCTCGGCTTCTGTTCCGAAAAAGAGATGTTATAATCCACCCCATACTTCTTTGCATAAGCGGCAGCCTTTTCGTCTACCAAAGCCTTGAACAAGGCACGATGTTCGGGCGAAACCGTGAAATGCACATTCACCTTACCGTTCTTATTGGCAGCATACAATGCTCCTTCTACCAAGTGCTCTTCCAGCGGCGTGCGGCTACCGTCTTCATACTTATGGAACTTAAGCAATCCTTTGGGCAGAGCACCATAGTTCAGTCCGGCCCCTTCGAGTAAGGCAGCAACAACCGCCTTGTAGTTTCCAGCGGCAACCAAAGTCGGTATATCCTTTCCGGCAGTCCTCTGGCAAGCGGTATTCAAGTCATCATAGAAGGCAAACTTCTCTATTTTCTCAAAGAAAGTCTTTTCAAAGTTTGTCTGGGGAGTGTCATAGTCTGCCCCGAGAAATTCAAACAAGTTCTTGAACATACGGCTGGCAGCACCCGAAGCAGGCACAAACTTCACCACCACTTTATCGGTTTGTGTATATGCCTCCCACGCATCCAGGTATTTCTTCTGTTCATCCGTATCCGGAGCCAGTATACCCTTTTCTACAGAAGCAGCGGCAGACAGCTTCAAGTATGGAAAACCTTTTTCGAAACAAGCCAACTGTTCAGCTATTTGTTCTTCGGAGATGCCTTTATTTTCGAGCAACTCTTTGTCTTGCGGTGTTATCATAATATCTTGTTTTATTAATTCATGCCCAAAAATACAAAAAAAGCAGAACTGCCGTCAAGAAAATGAAGAAAAAACTTACCTTTGAAGCATAAAATACGGACGATTATGGAAACTGATGAATTTTTCACTATCAAAGAGAAAGATTTACTCTTCTCGCTCTACCGCAAACTGTTGCAACTTTCCGGAGAAACCCTCCAGAAGGGGGACTGCAAAAAGCTGAAAACACATCTTGTCAATACTATACAGAACAACCGTATCCAGCGTGATATATTCGGTTTGAATCCCGTCATCAAAGATATGCAGACGGCTGTCATTGTAGCGGAAGAAATCGGAATGAAGCGTGCTTCTATCCTGGGGCTCATGCTGCACGACTCCGTGCGCTGCGGCACTTGCACTGCTCTTGAAGTAGAGCAAATCTATGGCGAGGATGTGGCAGGCATCATCCGGGGATTGATACGTGTAAACGAACTTTATTCCAAAAGCCCTACCATCGAGTCCGAGAATTTCCGCAACTTGTTGCTGACTTTCGCCGAGGACATGCGTGTCATTCTCATCATGATTGCCGACCGCGTAAACATCATGCGGCAAATCAAGGACTGCGAAAATGACGAAGCCCGTCGGCAGGTAGCCAACGAAGCGGCTTATCTCTATGCACCCCTTGCCCATAAGCTGGGTCTGTACAAATTGAAGTCGGAACTGGAAGACCTCTCATTGAAATACACAGAAAAGGAAGTTTACTACCATATCAAGGAAAAACTGAATGAGACCAAGGCATCGCGTGACAAGTACATTGCCGCCTTCATTGCACCGGTACAGAAGAAGCTCGAAGAAGCCGGACTGAAGTTCCATATCAAAGGACGCACCAAGTCCATCCACTCCATCTACCAGAAAATGAAGAAGCAGAAATGCCCCTTCGAAGGCGTGTATGACCTGTTCGCCATCCGCGTCATCCTGGACTCTTGCCTGGAAAAGGAGAAACTGGAATGTTGGCAGGCCTACTCCATCGTAACAGATATGTACCAGCCTAACCCGAAAAGGCTACGCGACTGGTTGTCCGTACCTAAAAGCAACGGATATGAATCACTGCACATCACCGTGATGGGCCCCGAAGGCAAATGGGTGGAAGTACAAATACGTACCGAACGCATGGATGATATTGCCGAACGAGGCCTGGCCGCCCATTGGCGATACAAAGGAGTGAAAGGTGAATCTGGTCTTGACGAATGGCTGACTTCCGTACGCGAAGCCTTAGAGAGCTCGGACAGCAACGGACTGGAAACGATGGACCAGTTCAAACTGGATTTGTACGAAGACGAGGTATTTGTATTTACCCCCAAAGGTGATTTGTTCAAACTTGCCAAAGGCTCCACCGTGCTCGATTTTGCGTTCCACATCCATAGCAAACTGGGCTGCAAATGTATCGGTGCAAAAGTGAACGGCAAGAATGTACAGCTGAAGCAAATGCTGCATAGCGGTGACCAGGTGGAGATAATGACATCGAATACGCAGACGCCCAAGCAGGACTGGCTGAACATCGTAACCACCTCCAAGGCACGCACCAAAATACGCCAGGCATTGAAGGAAATGGCTGCACGCCAGCACGCCTTCGCTAAGGAAACCCTGGAACGCAAGTTCAAGAACCGGAAGATAGAGTATGATGAAGGAACCATGATGCGCCTCATCAAGCGCCTCGGTTTCAAGATAGTGACCGACTTCTATCAAGCCATAGCCGATGAAGAACTGGATGTCAACGAGATTATAGACAAATACCAGGAACAGCAAAGACGGGAAAATGATACGCGCGACGATATTGTCTACCGCAGTGCTGAAGGCTATAACCTTCAACAAGGCATACCGGAAGAGATAGGTACCAAAGAAGATGTACTGGTCATTGATCAAAATCTGAAAGGATTGGATTTCAAGTTGGCACGCTGCTGCAATCCCATCTATGGAGATGATGTATTCGGCTTTGTCAGTGTGACGGGAGGTATCAAGATACACCGTTGCGATTGTCCCAATGCCAGTGATTTGCACTCACGTTTCGGCTACCGTATCGTGAAGGCACGCTGGGCCGGAAAGTCACAAGGTACACAGTACCCCATCACCCTGCGCGTAGTGGGACACGATGACATCGGCATCGTGACCAACATCACTTCCATCATTTCCAAAGAAACGGGTATTACTTTGAGAAGCATCGGCATTGACTCGCATGACGGGCTGTTCTCCGGAACACTGACCATCATGGTGAGCGATACGGGACATCTGGAAGCACTTGTCAAGAAACTGAGAACAGTAAAGGGAGTGAAACAGGTTTCAAGGAATTAAGCAACAACTATAATCCATGAAGTACGACTTTAAAAAGCAGTTGCGCAGTTTCGGATATGCTTGGAAAGGTATCCGGTGTTGCATAGGAAAAGAACAGAACCTGAGCTTCCATCTGATAGCTACGGCTGTGGTAGTCATTGCAGGATTCGTTTTAGGCATTACCCGCATGGAGTGGATGATAATCATTCTCTGCATCGGAGTGGTGATAGCAGCCGAACTGTTCAATACCGCCATTGAGAAGCTGGTCGACCTGGTGTCTCCCCAACAGCATCCCGTGGCAGGGCAAGTAAAAGACATAGCCGCCGGAGCAGTACTGGTATGTGCTGCAACGGCGGCCATTATAGGATTGATTGTATTTATCCCTTACCTCACCCGCTTCTTCTTATAATAAGGATAGGTCAGAAGTACAAAGAAAAATACGGCAAGCATAGCAGCAACAGACGCCACATGGTATATCTGCGCTTTGTCCATCAGGTGGCAAGCCACAGCCATGCCCACCAGCAGCCCTGCCTCCATAGACAAATGACAAGTGGTGTTTGCCGTTCCACGCTGGCAATGGTGCGACAGCTTGACGAACATCTTCATGAACGGGACTGTAATGAACACCAATACAGCCAATGCCGCCAATGACCAGTAATCGCCCACAAACATCAGTGGCAGCAACGCTCCCGGTACAAAAGCAATCAGTAGCATATTGATGGCAGGTACCCATGCACGCGGCAATAAGAAGCGGTCCATATTGCACAACGACACGCCTATCGGAGCACGGAAAGCCACATATACCCTCGATGCGAAAAATATGCTAGCCAGTCCGGCCGCTACGGACAGATAGGTCACCATACGGAAACCATACATCTTATACATTCCAATGCCCAACACAACACCCACCAGCATGCCCAAGCGTGCAGCCCATGCATATACCATGTTTCCTGCGCTGCGGCGCGCGGAAGTCGTTATGTCGATGGCCACCGTAATGCCCGCTGTGGTTGCCAGCCCGAAACATGCTCCCTGCACAGCGGCAAGCAGCAGAAATTTCGTATAACCATCCACAAAGGCATATCCCAGAACAGCCGCCAGCATAATGAGTGCGGAGTAAAGGAGCACGTGTTTCCTTTTATATTCATCGACCAGATAGGCATGGAAAGGACCGACAGCAAACATGGCCACCACAAAGACCAGAAACATGCTGCCCGCCTGCCCGACGGAAACACCCAACTGCTCTCCCATCACAAAAGGAAGCAAAGGGAAAAGCATATAGACGGATATGAACAGCAACAGATTTGCCGTACACATCCGCCAAAAATTGAGTGTCATGAGTTTGTTAGTACTGTTCTTTCTCATTCGGGAAATCTAAATTCTTCACATCGGATACATAACGGCTGATGGCATCCGTCATCACTGTATGCAGGTCGGCATAGCGACGCAGGAAACGGGGACGAAAACCGTTATTCATACCCAGCATATCCTGAACCACCAACACCTGGCCGTCCACATCGCCACCGGCACCGATGCCTATAACGGGTATAGTCAGCTCGCTTGCCACGCGGGCAGCCAATGCGGCAGGAATCTTCTCCAATACCAGTCCGAAGCATCCGGCTTCTTCCAGCAAATGCGCATCGCGTACCAGTTTCTCGGCTTCGGCATCATCCTTGGCACGGACCGTATATGTTCCATACTTGTTGATGGATTGGGGCATCAGTCCGAGATGTCCCATGATGGGAATACCGGCGCTGAGGATACGCTTCACCGTACCGATGATTTCCTCGCCTCCCTCCAGTTTGAGGGCGTCGGCATGGCTTTCTTTCATAATACGGATAGCGGAAGCCAATCCCTCCAGTTCGTTGCCCTGATAAGAGCCGAAAGGCATGTCGACAATGACCATGGCACGCTTCACACCGCGAACCACGGATTTGCCATGATAAATCATCTGGTCGAGCGTGATGGGAAGCGTGGTGACATTGCCTGCCATTACATTGGAAGCGGAATCTCCCACCAGAATCACGTCTACCCCGGCACCGTCCACAATCTGCGCCATAGTATAGTCATAAGATGTCAACATTGATATCTTTTCGCCTCTTTGCTTCATTTCAACAAGGCGATGTGTAGTCACTTTACGAGTGTCGTCTGAAATATAACCCATGATAGTATTTACAATTTGGCAATTTACAATTTACAATTACTCAATTTAATTTTCGGCGCAAAGGTAATCCTTTTTCTGATTACTTGTGCAATTGAGTTAATTTATCGTAAGTGAATCCCTGAAAGTCATCCAATACATAATGACACAACGGAGCTATGTCTTCACGGGAATTGGTGGTTGCCAGCCCTATAACGGTAGCTCCTGAAGCCATGCCGGCTTTCAGCCCGTTAAAAGAATCCTCGAATACATATGTGGTGTCGGGAGTTGTGCCGAAAACCTCCATACCCAACAGAAAACAATCCGGTGCAGGCTTGGAAGCCGTAAACATCTCGGCCGTAAGAATACGGTCGAAAAGAGTCTTTATTTCGGGATGAACCCGATAGACAGCTGCCATCTTCGCTTCGTTGGAGCTGGTCACTACGGCAGTCTTCACCCCATTCCGGTGTAGGTCGGCAATGAAGTCAAGCACTCCGGGAATAAAGTCGAATGACATTTCCTGTTCAAAGCGGTTCAGCCGTTCGGTAATTTCGGCCTGTTCCTTCGCCATGCCCGGAAAAAAGGTATCATAAATATAGACCAGCGTCTGGCCCTTCACCCTGCCTTCAATATCATCCATACCCAAATACTGCTTTCCCATTTCATGCCAGAAGTGACTGTACTGTGTTTCCGTGTCTACCACCACGCCGTCAAAATCAAAAAGTACGGCGGTTGCTTTTGTTGTGTCCATAAACTTTCTTTTACCTAAATCTGTTAATACCAAAACATTATAGCGTACAAAGGTGGGAATAATCTGCGAATCAAACAAATATTTTATACCTTTGTGCTCCTTAATTGACTCATATCAAATGAACAACGCGCATATATTAGGAACCGAACGTATTGGCAAACTGCTTGTGCAGTACTCCATTCCGGCCATTATAGGCATGACGATTACTTCGTTGTACAACATCATCGACAGCATTTTCATCGGTCATGGCGTAGGTCCTATGGGCATTGCCGGACTCGCCATTACTTTCCCTCTGATGAATCTGGTCGTGGCTTTCTGTACGATGGTATCGGCAGGTGGCTCCACCATTTCGTCCATCCGGTTGGGACAGAAAGACCTGGACGGAGCAACGGAAGTATTGGGAAACACACTGATGTTCTGCCTGGTCAACGCATTCATATTCGGCAGTGTTTCATTCATCTTTCTGGATGACATCCTGCGCTTCTTCGGTGCCAGCAATGATACGTTGCCATATGCCCGCGACTTTATGCAGGTGATATTACTGGGTACCCCCGTCACTTATACCATGATTGGCCTAAACAATATCATGCGTGCCACGGGATATCCCAAGAAAGCGATGCTCACGTCTATGGTAACGGTAGTCTGCAACATAATCCTCGCTCCCATTTTCATCTTCCAATTTGACTGGGGAATACGGGGAGCTGCAACGGCAACGGTCATCTCGCAGTTCATCGGCATGGTGTGGGTAGTGAGCCATTTCCTGCAAAAGACAAGTGTGGTACGTCTGCAACGGGGGTTCTGGAAGATGAAGAAACGTATCATCAGTAGTATATTATCCATCGGTATGTCACCGTTTCTGATGAACGTCACGGCATGTGTCATTGTGATTATCGTAAACAACAGCCTCCAACAGTACGGAGGCGATATGGCCATCGGGGCATATGGCATTATCAACCGACTGCTGGTACTCTATGTAATGATTGTATTGGGGCTGACGATGGGAATGCAACCGATTGTAGGCTATAACTTCGGTGCGCAAAAGCACGACCGTGTGAAGGCTACCCTGCGCCTGACCATCATTGCCGGAGTATGTATCACCAGTACCGGCTTCCTTATCTGCGAATTGTTCCCCCATGCCATATCTGCCATCTTTACCAGTGATGAAGAGTTGATAGATATTGCTTCCAGAGGCGTACGCATTGCCGTAGCCATATTCCCGCTGGTAGGTGCACAGATTGTCATCGGCAATTTCTTCCAAAGCATCGGGAAGGCGAAAATCAGTATCTTCTTGTCGCTGACACGCCAATTACTGTATCTGTTGCCGGGACTACTGATATTCCCGCATTACTTTGGGCTGGACGGCATCTGGATATGTATGCCGGTATCGGACTTCTTTGCTTTTGTAACGGCAGCGGTGGCACTGTGGATATATGTAAAAAGATTACCCACAGGAATTACCGAAAAAGCGAGGTGAAAGTGATTTATTCTACTGCAAATATTGCATTTTATGTTATAACAAACAAATTGTTCGAAAATATATCATTCATTCAGCCCAAACACATCATCTATTCGCCCCAAACAGATGGTCTGTCTACCCCAAACGCATGATGTATGTTGCGGCAACTTTATTCGCTCTTGATGCTCTTTACCGGATTTTCATTGGCAATGCACCATGCCTTCAATACCACGGTAGCAACGATAAACAACAGCAACAGACAACCTACAAGAATATATCCGCCTATAGGGAATGGCACAACATCAGAGAACTGGCTCGCCCAAAGCTTTCCGGCCCGGCATGCTCCCCCAATACCTATGGCGACAGACGGAATGGCCAGCCAAAGCACATCTCTTGACAATAACAGCAAAATACTTTCCGTCTCCGCTCCATTCACTTTACGAATGGCAATCTCTTTTGAACGCAGGCGGATTTCATCATTCACATAGCCTATCAGTCCCATCAGAATGATAAAGAGTATGGTCAATGAAACCAGCAGGGTGACATCACGAAATACCCGTACAGACTCGGCATAACTGCGCATTTCCTGCTCCACCGAACGGAATACGAGGCTTTTCTGAGGATAAATCCGATGCATCTCTTCATTGAGGCGGGCGAGATTTTCATCCAATGGCTCTTTGAGGCGAACATGCAGGGTGGCAGCTGTCTTCCCCGTCCATTCCACCATCACCGGCAAATTATCGTTGGGCATATCGGCAAAACTGAAACTGTCTAACAGCCCGACAACAGTGCCATAATCATTCACCCGCTTGCCTATGGGGCTGTCTGTCCAATTCATCTTCTCACAAAAGACACTGTTGACAAGCAACTGACCTTCTCCCGTCAAGTTATGCCCCTCTTTCAGTCTCAGACCAATGAAAGGAAGAAAATCACTGTCGAACCAGGTATTACGAGGATAGAAAAGCTCGTTACCCTGATTGTCAAGAATTGGCTGGTTAGAACCGAACCACAATATAGGGCGTTCTGCCGAAGCAACCCCTTCCACATAAGGCAAACTGCCGACAAGACTACGCAGGCTATTGCCATCCACTTCCCGCTGGGTGGTATATGCCACACGTTCAGGACGCCAACCACGGTCACGCGTCGTTACATAACTGTACTGTGAAACGACCATCAGCATCATCCCCAGAATGAATGCCGCTCCGATGAACTGAACAAAAAGCAGTACCCGTTTCCAGCCACGACGCCCGGAAGTGTAGCGGCGGAACACTTGTGTCACCGGAATACGAGCGAAAAGCATGGCAGGCAGGCAACCACCTAAAATAAACAGTAACAGTATCACCGACAATGGTGCCCAAAGATTCTGCCAGTCAAAAAGAGCACTGAGAGGTACAGCTGCCAATTCTTCCATTTTTTCGTGGAAAATATACACCAGCAGTCCAATGAGCAGCAAGGCAAGCCCTACTACTATAGCAGTCTCTACCATGAACATGGAAAAGATGCTACTTCCCGAAGCACCGCTGCATTTGTGTACACCGATGGCCTTGGCACGCTGTGTCAGCGAAGCCACGGAAACGAGTACATAATTCAATGCGGTCGTAAAAAGCAGCACGATACCCAGGAAGAACATAATCCAAATCATCTTCCGTACTTGAGGAGTCTCGATATGCAGATTATAGATAGGGACAATACGTACGCTCAATTCTAAACCACTTTCCGGTGGAATATGACGGGCAATAGCTATGGACATACGCTCATTCAGCCAATCAGCATCCTGCGGGCTGCGCAGCCTGAGATAACCGTCGTAGTTTCCGCCGCTTTGCCAACCTAGGTTCCACTTCAGATGCCGCCCTATAGTAGGAAAGGAAATGATTGCCTCTGGACGCCTCTCCAAAGAAGTGTTCAACGGAATATCGGCAAAGATACCCTTCACGAGCAGTGTAGTCTGATATCCCCAAAAATCATAACGCAGTGTTTTCCCTATCGGATTTTCGTCACCGAAGGCCTCCTTTGCTGACTTGGCAGAAAGGAATACGACATCCGGACCCGCCAAATCCTGTGGATTGCCTTCTATCATCTCCAAACCGAGTACAGAAAAATAAAGTGTATCTGCCATCACCGTGGACATATCTAATTGGCGCTCACCCAACTGGAAACTATTATCAAAAAGAGAACAGCTCACTGTGCTACTTTCCACTTGTTCCGGAAACTCTTCGGCAATGGCAGCCGGAATCGGAATGATGGTAAAGCGACTTTCGTTACCTTCCAACACTCCATTTTTTAACCAACCCGTCTTCACAATATAAAGGTTATCCGAATCATGATAAAAGTTATCAAAACTCAACTCGAATGCAATCCGTGCAAATAGAAATACAGACATCAGCAGTCCCAATGCCAAAGATATAATCTTAATGGCATTGGAACCTTGCTTGTGCAACAAGCTTTGTAATGTATAATAAATGTGCCGCCTCATAATTTCCTGAAGTTATTCTTTATTCACTCTTGATACTGTCTACCGGATTCTCATTGGCAATCCGCCATGCCTTGAATACTACACAACCGATGATGAGCAATAGTACAATGCATGCAATAAGCAAGAATCCGCAGATACCAAAATCCACTCCCTCCACAAACTGCTCTATCCAGACACCGCCTATATACCAGGCTCCCAGCCCTCCAAGAAAAACGGCCGGCAAGGATATCCAGAATATATCCTTCGAGAAAAGCCGGAGAATGGATGACGCTTCCGCACCATTCACTTTACGGATGGCAATTTCCTTGCTGCGGCGTTGTATCTCGTCATTGATGTAGCCAATCAACCCCATTAACGTAACAAAAAGGATGGTTATGGCAGCCAGTAAAGCTGCATTACGGAAATCCGTGACGGTACTGTTCTGGTCGTCAATGACCTTTTGGAACGAGGAAAATACAATGTCACGGGTAGGAAACAGCTTTTCCATATCTTCGTTCAAACGCTTGAGGTTATCGTCAAAAGGCTCTTTCAGACGTAATTGGATGTTTCCGGAAAATCGGTCAAGATAAGTTGCATACATAGGTTGCACCGCCACATAAGCGGCATTGGATGTGGCAAAGTCTTTCAGTACACCTACAATATTGCCCGCTATGCGATCGCCGTTGCGCACTTGCCTGCCTATCGGTTTATCTTCCCAATGCATCATTTTCAAAAATGTTTCATTGACCAATATCTGCCCAGGGGCATCCATATTCTTGCCTTCCGCAAATTCCAACTTCATAAACGGGGCATAGTCCTTGCCAAATTCCACCCAACGCATGCTCATCCACTGCCCGTTATCAGTCGTAACCCCTTCTCCACTCAATCCGTCTGTAAGAAGATTACCGCTACAAGCTCCATCTTCCACATAAGGCAAAGAAAGCATCACACTACGATTGGCATCGCTTTCCGCATCCGAGTCAAAGGATATGCCCGAAGCATAAGCCACCCGGTGGTAATCGAATCCACGTTCTTTATTGGTGATGTAATGGCTCTGCATAAGCACCAGCCCCAACAAACCGAAAATAAAGGAGGTACCGGCAAACTGCACAAACAAGAGCGGACGTTTCCAGCCTTTCTTGCCTTCGGTGTACCGGCGGAAAACCTGCGTCACCGGAATGCGGGCAAAAAGCTGCCCGGGCAACATGCCGCCTATCATAAACAAAATGACTATCACTGAAAGCGGTGCCCAAATGTTTTCCCAAGAGAAAAGACCGGCAAGACTAACGTCGAGCATGTCCTCCAACGGCTCACGGAAATTAAATAGAAGCAGCGCTACAAGCAGCAAGGAAGAAAGCATGATGACTCCGGTCTCCCATAAGAACATACCGAAAATAGTTCCCGTATTTGCCCCACTACATTTATGTACGCCTATAGCTTTGGCACGACGGTTCATGGCTGAGATGGAAATAAGCACATAATTCATCGCCACAATAAAAAGTATGGCGGTTCCCAGCGTCAACAGAATCCATACCATACGCATGGTACTGATACCAAATTCCATACGGTAGTCCTTTATCGGAACCAGACTGATAAACACATCATCGCTCTTGCGCACCTGCTCGGCAAGTTTCTCTATTCGGGTGTTCACATCGTCCAATTGCACCCCCGGGCGCAGACGGACAAAGGACATATAGCTGTCTCCACCTCCCCACCCCCAGTATCCCCAATGATGCTTGAAGGAGGTAGCCAGAGACATCACGACACCACTTCCATAGAAACTGGAGTTTTCGGGAAAATCTTCAAAAATGCCCTTCACGGTCATTGGCATCTGTTTGTTATAGACCACCGTCTGCCCGATGGGATTCTTATCGGCAAACATGCTGCCGGCCAGCTCCCTGCTGATGAAGACCACCTCCGGATTATTCAGCTCGCGAGGGTCTCCACTGACAACATCAATGCCCATAGTGGCAAAGAAACAAGAATCGGCCGTCATGGCATTGGTCTGGAAACGGCGTTCATTGGCAAACCAAGCCGAATTGCTCCACCATTGCTGGGTGACGGTAACACTCTCCACCTCGTCAGGCAGGTTTTCGGCAATGGTACCAGCCACCGGTCCAAGAGTTATATGCGAAGGATGATACTCGTTGTTGTAATACCATACTGTTTTGACAAGACACAAACGTTCATGGTCCTTGTAGCAGGTATCATAATTGAGCTCGAATGCCTGACGGGAAAAAATGAGGATACTGACTGCCAACCCCAGTCCCAGGGAAACAATCTTGATGAGGTTGGAGCCTTTTCCTCGTATCAATGTCTGGAGAGTGTAATATAGTTGTCTCATGGAAGTTGTTTTAAAAGTCCGTTACAAATCCTGCGCTGCCACACTTGCCACCACACTACCGTCGAAAAGATGTATCGTGCGGTGTGCAAACGAGGCGTCGTGCTGGCTGTGGGTCACCATAATAATCGTAGTACCCTCTTTATTCAGTTCTGTCAACAGATTCATCACCTCAGCTCCGTTCTTGGAGTCCAAGTTACCGGTAGGCTCATCGGCGAGTATCAGCTTGGGATTGGTTACGACCGCACGGGCTATCGCCACACGCTGCTGCTGACCGCCGGAAAGCTGTTGCGGGAAGTGTTTGGCACGGTGGCTGATGTTCATCCGCTTCAGAATATCCTCTACCATGCGTTTGCGCTCACTTGCCTTCACGCCGAGGTACGTAAGGGGAAGTTCCACATTCTCGTAGACGTTCAGTTCGTCTATCAGGTTGAAGCTCTGGAACACGAATCCCAGCTTGCCCTTGCGCACACGGGTACGTTCCTTTTCCTTCAAGTCCGCTACTTCCTGACCGAGCAGCTTGTAACTGCCCTCCGTAGGATTGTCCAGCAGCCCGAGGATGTTCAGCAAGGTGGACTTGCCGCAACCTGACGGTCCCATAATGGCTACAAACTCCCCCTCCTTTACATCGAGGCTGACGTGGTTCAATGCTACTGTCTCTACTTCCGAAGTACGGAATACTTTGCTGATGTTGTTAATTTCAATCATGATATTCTATGTATTAATATTATTATCATTCGCTCTTAATGCTGTTTACCGGGTTCTCGTTCGCTATCCGCCAGGACTTCCAAAGTACGCAGGCTACGATAATCACCAAATTGGCCATCACTACCAGTACGTATACTGCCCAACTGACGGGAATACGCTCCGCGAACTGTTCCATCCACATTCCGTTGACATACCATGCCAATACCGTACCGATGACAACTGCCGGAGCTGCCACAACGAGTATATCCCTTGACAACATTTCCAAGATGCCAGAAGCCTCTGCGCCGTTCACTTTGCGGATGGCAATCTCCTTGCTGCGGCGGCGCACCTCATCGGTGGTATACCCAATCAGCCCCATCAGCATGATGAAGAACATGGTCACTGCCGCCATCAAAGTGGCATTGCGGAATACACGGACAGAATTATAACTATTCTCTATTCTTTTCTCATAGCCGGTAAAGTCAATAGTCTGGTCATGGAAAGCCTCGGCTACATCGTGGTTCAGCTTCTGCAGATTTTCGGTAAAGGGTTCTTTCAAACGGACATGTACCGTTCCATAAAAATTCTTGTTTCCCCGGGCTATGAAAGGCATCTTCTCGGTTCTGAAACTCTCTATCTGGAAATCCTTCAACTGCCCTACGACCTTGAATGTATTCCCTTCGGTATATACCGTACGGCCTACGACGTCGTCTCCCCAACGCATCATCTCGGCAAAGGTCTCGTTCACCACGACTTCCTCTTTATCGCGCGCCATACGTCCCGTCTTCATAGTCATGCCCATCAAGGCAGGAAAGTCCTCGCGCATGAAATAAGAAGAGCGGCAAGAGAACAGTGCCTGCCCGCTCTCACTATGAATCATCGAACCGCTATATCCGCTAATGGGTGTGCTGTTGGCACTGGACACCGCTTCCACGTAGGGCAATCCTTTGAAAAACTGATAAGCCGCGTCACGCGTCGCTTCATTATCCCAGTAGGCATTGCCTATGGCTATCTGCTTGGGATTATACCCCATATCCTTTTTCAGTACATACTGATATTGCGACATCACCACACACATCAATCCACTGATGAATGCCACGCCTGCAAACTGGACAAACAGCAACGGACGCTTCCAGCCCTTCTTCCCCTCGGTATAGCGGCGGAACACCTGCGATACGGGAATACGCGCAAAGAGCCGACCCGGCAACACGCCTCCCACTATAAACAGCAGAAGCACTACCGACAACGGTACCCAGATACGCTCCGGAGCCAACAAGGTGGAGAGCTTTACAACGACCGTGTCTTCCACAAAATCGCGGAAGTTGAGCATTATCAACGCCATCAGCAGCAATGCCGCCACAATGATGATACCCGTTTCCAGCAAAAACATGCTGAAAACCGTGCCACCGCTCGCACCGCTGCATTTATGTACGCCTACCGACTTGGCGCGGTAGCTCAAAGAGGAAATGGAAATCAGCACATAGTTCAACGCCGCAATGAAAAGAATGGCAAAACCAAGAATGCTCATGATGACACGCATCCGCTGCACATCATCATAATTGCGGTATGTATCACGGATGGGCTGCACAAAAGCCGTGTAACCGTACTCTTTCTTATCTTCTGCCGGGCGATATTTGTCTATCATGGCATCAATACGCGCATTGACAACAGATTTGTCGGCACCGGGACGGAAACGGATAAACTCTACCCAACTGTCTCCCCCGCTCCACGAGTAGTTATTCCAGTTGCGGCTCCACAAGGTAGGCATCGAGATAACCGCTTCCGGATTGATTGTGGCGTTCTCAGGCAAATTGGCATAGATTCCCTTCACCGTCAGGTCAAACTGATGGTCATAATTAAGCGTTTTCCCTATAGGATTCTCCTCACCGAACACTTTCCTTGCAAAGCGTTCACTCAAGAAAATAATATCCTTCTGCACCAAGTCCTTTTCGGGATTCCCGTTCAGGACGTCGATACCCATGGTACGGAAGAACAGCGAATCGGCTGCAATCTTCCTGTCGTCAAGACGCACGCTTCCATTGTAAAGGGGAGCAGATACCATAGACGTGCTCAAACTTACCGCCGACTCCACCTCTTTGGGGAAGTTCTCCAAAATAGCCCCTGCCACGGGACCGCAATTCCACTCCTGAGGCTCAAACTTCTCTCCTTTCACCGAGAATATCGACCATACTTGATACAAGTTATCATAATCCTTGAAGCAAGTGTCAAAACTCTGTTCATATGCCACGCGGGAGAAAAGCAGAATACTCATCGTCAATCCCAATCCCAAAGAAATGACCTTGATGATATTCGAACCGCGTCCCCGCAGTAAAGTCTGAATTACATAATAGATTTGTTTCATTCCGTTTATCGTTTATTAGATTTATTTTCTTGCTTTTCATATTGCAGAAAGCGTGCCAAAGAATGCACAAACCTGATTATCAGCGCATATCGTATTTCAGAAGAAGACAAAGGTGTCTAATTTTTAGACACTCCCGTCTAAAAATTAGACAGAGGCCGAATCTCTGTTCAGCCTCATAGAACAAAAAAAAGGGAAATTAGAAAAGAATCCATAAGAATGAAAACTTTACCTTTGCCCACAGTTTTCTAAAGATAGAGTATAAACGTAAAATGAAGCACCTGCACATGAAATTCCCCAAACTCTTATATCCTTCATTCCTATGCCTGCTTATAGCCGGCTGCGACATGATAGATTATCACCCTTACGATGTACACATCAGCGGTGAAACCGATGTCAATGCCCACAACATTGCCCAAATAGAGCAGAACTGCCAGAACAAGACAACAATCCGGTTCGTAACAATGGGTGATTCCCAGCGCTGGTATGACGAGACCGACGACTTTGTAAGCCACCTCAACAAGCGGGACGACATAGATTTCGTCATTCATGGCGGAGACGTCAGTGACTTCGGTGTAACAGACGAGTTCCTTTGGCAACGGGACATTATGAACAAGCTAAAGATACCCTATGTGGTACTTCTCGGCAACCACGACTGCCTGGGCACGGGCGAAGAGACTTATCGTGCAATATTCGGAGACCCCAATTTCTCCTTCATTGCAGGACGGGTAAAGTTTGTCTGCCTGAATACCAACGCCATCGAATTCGACTACTCCCGCCCCATTCCCGACTTCGAGTTTCTTGCCGCACAGATACGCGACCGTGAAGAGGAATTCGATAAAACCGTTGTGTCCATGCATATACGCCCGTTCTGCAACGAGTTCAACAATAATGTGGCACACGTATTCCAGCGCTACATCAAGGAATTTCCCGGACTGCAGTTCTGTACATCCGCACACGAACACCATCGTTTCGAGAAAGACCTCTTTGAAGATGGGATAATGTATTACATGAGCGACTGCATGAAGAACCGCAATTACTATATATTCACCATAACCCCCGACGGATATGAACGCGAAGTGGCATATTATTAATCACCTGGCATGCGCCGTCGTCTTCTTGTCGGTATGCTCTTTTTCTGCTTTTTCACAAGAGAGAGATACCATCTTCATCATAGAACACGATACTGTATGGATGGACCCGCAACCGGATGCCGTCATTGAAAGCCGAACCAGGGAGAACCGTTATGACCGCCGCGTACACCGCTACCGCAGGCATTGGGAGGCCTTGATTCCGACGCACACCAAAATTCAGTTTGCCGGCAATATGGGGTTGCTGTCATTCGGTACCGGATGGGATTACGGCAGAAGAAACCAATGGGAAACAGACGTATTCTTCGGAGTATTGCCCAAATATGACTCCAAACGTACCAAGCTGACATTCACTGTCAAGCAGAACTACCTTCCCTGGAGCCTGCAAATAAAACAGAGCCGTTTTTCTGTAGAACCGCTGGCTTGCGGCATGTATCTGAACACGGTATTCGGCGATGAGTTCTGGGTCAATGAGCCGGAACGCTACCCTAAAGGATATTATGGTTTCTCCTCCAAGGTACGCATCCATGTATTCTTAGGACAGCGCATCACTTACGACATCGACCCACAACGACGGTTCACGGCCAAAGAAATCACTTTCTTCTATGAAATAAGTACATGTGACCTATATGTAGTCAGCGCCTTCACCAACAAGTATCTGAAACCCAAGGATTATCTGAGCTTGTCATTTGGCATCAAACTGCAACTGCTATAAATTTTTTCAGTACCGCCATGAGCTCTTACTGAAGTTGCTACAAACTAATTTCTGTTTTACTTAAATCTATTCGTCCCACAATCGTTATATTATCGTCCGACAGCTGTTGAATTATCGTCCGACAGTTATCGGACGATAATTCAACAGCTGTCGGACGATTAATTCTTAGTAAGCAAAAATATAGAATAAAGCATATAATACAGATAAATCATTAACTTTGCCTGCAGAAAACAGAAATAGTTTATGGCAAAAAAAAACGGAAACATCCTGATTGTCGATGATAACCGAGGCGTACTTACCGCCTTGCAGCTTTTGTTGAAGCCATATTTTGAAGGGATAATCACACTTCCCTCTCCCGTAACCCTGCCCAGCGTATTGCGGGAAAGGTCATGGCAAGTGGTTCTTCTTGACATGAACTTCACCTCGGGCATCAATACCGGCAACGAGGGACTATACTGGCTCCATGAAATAAAGAAGCAATGTCCCACCCTGCCCGTAGTGCTGTTCACCGCTTATGCCGACATTGACCTTGCCGTACGGGGAATCAAGGAAGGAGCCACAGACTTCGTCGTGAAACCCTGGAACAACCAGAAACTGGTGGAAACCTTGCTGAATGCCGTATCAGCTTCTGAAACAAAATCTCCGGCCAACGGCCCAAATGCCGGACGTACGGCAGAAAGTAGCCACCTGTTTGCAGATACCCGCAACATGTATTGGGGAAACAGCCCCGCCATGCAGCAGCTCCGCCTTTTGGTGGAAAAAGTGGCCTCTACCGATGCCAATATCCTTATTACGGGCGAGAACGGTACCGGTAAAGAGATGCTGGCACGCGAAATTCACTCCCTTTCACCGCGCAACCGGCAGGAGATGGTAAGTGTGGATATGGGTGCAGTCACCGAAAGCCTTTTCGAGAGCGAACTGTTCGGCCACATGAAAGGCTCTTTCACCGATGCCCATGCCGACCGTGCCGGCAAGTTCGAAGCAGCCAGCCGCAGCACCCTCTTTCTCGATGAAATAGGCAATCTCCCCTACCATCTGCAAGCCAAACTGCTGACCGCCATCCAACGCCGCAGCATTGTCCGTGTAGGCAGCAACACTCCCATTCCCGTAGACATACGGCTGATTTGCGCTACAAACCGCAATCTGCCCGAGATGGTGGCAAAAGGCGAATTCCGCGAGGACTTGCTGTACCGCATCAACACGATACATCTCGAGATACCCTCGTTGCGCGAGCGGCCCGAAGACATCATCCCCCTTGCAGAACTTTTCATCGCCCGCTTCTGCAAGCAATATGACAAGCCCCCTGTCAAGCTGACGGACGGCGCCTGCGAGAAACTTACGCTCCACCCCTGGTACGGCAATATCCGCGAACTGGAACATGCCATCGAAAAAGCCATTATCATCTGTGACAACGAAACCCTTCCCGCAGAACTGTTCCAGCTGGCACGGCGAACCGGCACTCCCGAAGCAGCCGCATCCACGCTCGAAGAAATGGAAATGCAGATGATACGGAAGACGCTCGACAAATGTAGCGGAAATCTCTCTGCCGTCGCCGCACAGCTGGGTATCACCCGCCAGACGTTGTACAACAAAATGAAGAAGTATGGCCTTTAATTATTCATTCCGTGTTGCCGTCAGTCTGGCAGTAGCGCTCCTTGCAGGGGTGATGTGGACTGTGGACGTATTTTGGGGCGCGCTCTGTACCGCGCTGCTTCCCATAGCCTTGTACTGGCAGCAGAAGTTATACCGCCATCATGTGCGGAAAGTGCTTTTCATGCTCGACGCCATCGAAAACAACGACAATGCCATCCACTTCTCCGAAACGGAAAACACTGCCGACGCACGCCTCGTAAACCGTGCATTGAACCGGGTTGCCCATATACTTTATAATGTGAAAAGTGAAACAGCCCAGCAAGAAAAATACTACGAACTCATCCTGGACTGCGTGAATACCGGTATCCTTGTCCTGAACGACAATGGTGCCGTATATCAGAAAAACAGCGAAGCCCTCCGTTTGCTGGGCCTCAATGTCTTTACCCACGTCAGCCAGCTGAACCGCGTGGATCCGCGTCTTTCGTCCCTTCTTGCCAATTGCCGCCCGGGAGACAAATTGCAAATGCCTTTCAACAACGAGCGAGGCACTGTCAACATGTCTGTCCGCGTCAGCGACATCACAGTCCGTAAAGAACATCTGCGCATCCTCGCCTTGAACGACATCAACAACGAGCTGGATGAAAAGGAAATAGATTCCTGGATTAGGCTTACCCGCGTACTGACGCACGAAATAATGAACGCCGTCACTCCCATAACCTCCCTAAGCGATACACTGCTGGGACTGACCGAAGCGCAAGTTTCCAAAGAAGAAATCAGAAACGGCCTGCAGACTATCAGCAGCACGGGCAAGGGCCTGCTCTCTTTTGTGGAATCATACCGGAAATTCACCCGTATTCCCACCCCCGAACCATCCTTGTTCTATGTAAAAAGTTTTATCGAGCGGATGGTCGAACTCGCCCGTCACCAGCACCCCGATGTCCGGGTCACCTTTCATACGGACATCGCGCCAAGCGACCTTATTCTATATGCCGATGAGAACCTGGTATCACAAGTAGTCATCAACTTACTGAAAAATGCCATACAAGCCATCGAATCGGATAAAGATACAGATAAAGAAGGACATATCAACATACGTGCCTACTGCAACGAAGCGGAAGCCATACTGATAGAAATTTCCAACAACGGACCTGCC
Organism: Bacteroides sp. AM44-19; assembly: GCF_003603395.1. NCBI lineage: Bacteria > Pseudomonadati > Bacteroidota > Bacteroidia > Bacteroidales > Bacteroidaceae > Bacteroides > Bacteroides sp. AM44-19. The sequence goes on from NZ_QTNB01000003.1 coordinate 213,505, forward strand.
ATTCCCAATGACATTGCCGAACACATATTTATCCCCTTCTTTACGACCAAAGAGGGCGGAAGCGGTATTGGATTGAGTATTTCCCGGCAAATAATGAGGCTTTCCGGCGGAAATTTATCCTTATTGCCTGGTAAAGAAACCACCTTTATTTTAAAATTCAATTGAACTATTTTAGATTTGTATTTGTTAAACACATTGCATATCTTTGTACTATTAGACATAAGAAACATCACATTTCAAACTATATAGCATAGAATTTATGATATTTACAGCAGGAAACATACTACTTATAGGTTCCATATTACTTTTCGTCAGCATCATTGTCGGCAAGACCGGCTACCGTTTCGGAGTGCCTGCATTATTGCTTTTTCTTGTCGTCGGCATGCTGTTCGGCAGTGACGGATTGGGATTGCAGTTCCACAACGCCAAGGAAGCACAGTTCATCGGCATGGTTGCACTCAGCATCATTCTGTTCTCCGGTGGCATGGACACCAAGTTTACGGAGATAAAGCCCATATTGACTCCCGGCATTGTTTTGTCAACCGCAGGAGTGCTGCTCACGGCCCTTTTTACCGGATTATTTATCTGGTGGCTGTCCGGCATGAGCTGGACCAACATCCACCTGCCGTTAATAACCTCCCTTTTGCTTGCATCCACCATGTCATCTACCGACTCAGCCTCTGTATTCGCCATTCTGCGTTCACAAAAAATGAACCTGAAGCATAATCTGCGCCCCATGCTGGAACTGGAAAGCGGTAGTAACGACCCGATGGCATATATGCTGACAATCGTGCTGATTCAATTCATCCAGTCCTCCGGAATGGGAGTTCCCCAGATATTGGGCTCTTTTGCCATACAGTTCATTGTCGGTGCCGCAACCGGTTATTTCCTCGGAAAGCTGGCTATCCTTATGCTGAACCGGCTGAATATAGACAACCAGGCACTCTATCCTATCCTGTTGCTGTCTTTTGTATTCTTCACCTTCTCCATCACCGACCTGCTGAAAGGCAACGGTTACCTGGCCGTGTATATCGCCGGAATGATGGTAGGCAATAACAAAATCATGCACCGGAAAGAGATTTATACTTTTATGGACGGACTGACCTGGCTTTTCCAAATCATCATGTTCCTCTGCCTCGGTCTGCTTGTCAACCCCCATGAGATGCTGGAAGTTGCAGTCGTGGCATTGCTCATCGGCGTATTCATGATTGTCGTGGGACGTCCTCTCAGTGTTTTTCTCTGCCTGCTGCCTTTTGGCAAGAGAATCACCCTCAAGTCACGGCTATTCGTATCGTGGGTAGGATTACGTGGCGCAGTACCCATTATTTTTGCCACTTATCCCGTGGTGGCTAATGTGCCCGGCGCCCATGTCATTTTCAACATAGTATTCTTTATAACCATCGTCTCACTGGTCATCCAGGGTACCACAGTCTCCTGGGTAGCCCGGCTGCTTGGCCTCTCCACCCCGCTGGAAAAGACCGGAAATGATTTCGGAGTTGAACTGCCCGAAGAGATTGACTCCAACCTGCACGACATGACCATTACACAAGAAATGCTGGAGCAGGCAGACACCCTGAAAGACATGAACCTGCCCAAAGGCACACTGGTGATGATTGTAAAACGTGGCGATGAGTACCTCATTCCGAACGGAACATTAAAACTTCATGCCGGTGACAAGCTGCTTCTTATTTCGGAAAATAGCAAGGAATAAGAATTACAGATAAGTTTCTATCCGTTTCAGGGCAAGAAAAAAGTGGAAACTATTTGCTTTGCATCACTATAAGACCTATCTTTGCGCAGTTTTAACTAAAGTGTGCAACAGCTGAATGGAACAAGAACAAGGGTTCATCGATTATATAGAACAAAGCATTATTAAAAACTGGGATCGCAACGCCCTGACAGACTACAAAGGAATTACACTGCAATACAAAGATGTAGCACGGAAAATAGCCAAATTCCATATCGTATTGGAAAGCGCCGGCATTAGGCCCGGTGACAAGATTGCCGTTTGCGGACGTAACAGTGCACATTGGGCAGTCGCTTTTCTGGCGACGGTTACCTATGGAGCTGTCATTGTTCCCATTCTGCATGAGTTCAAGGCCGACAATATCCACAACATCGTCAACCATTCCGAAGCCAAGCTGCTGTTTGTCGGCGACCGGGCATGGGAAAACCTCAATGAAGAGGCAATGCCCCTGCTGATGGGTATCGTACTGCTGACGGACTTCACTCCGGTAGTTTGCCGCAACGAGCAGCTGATGGAGGCTTTCGAACATCGCAACGTCCTCTATGGCACACGTTTCCCCAAGAATTTCCGCCCCGAGCATATCAGCTACCGCAAGGAGGAATCACCCGAAGAACTGGCTGTCATCAACTATACTTCGGGCACCACGGGATATTCCAAAGGGGTCATGCTCCCCTATCGCAGCCTTTGGTCCAATGTTGCATATTGCCATGAGATGCTTCCTGTACGTCCGGGCGACCATATTGTATCCATGCTGCCTCTGGGACATGTCTTTGGTATGGTGTACGATTTTCTATACGGTTTTTCCGCAGGCGCCCATCTGTATTTCCTTACCCGTATGCCGTCTCCCAAGATTATTGCACAGTCATTCTCCGAAATCAGGCCACGGGTCATTTCGTGTGTACCGCTTATCGTAGAAAAGATTATCAAGAAGGATATCCTGCCCCGGATAGACAATAAAATAGGCAAGCTGCTATTGCGGATGCCCATTGTCAACGATAAAATCAAGGCTGACATGCGCAAAAAGGCAATGGAAGTATTCGGCAGTAATTTCGATGAAATAATCATCGGAGGAGCACCGTTCAATGCCGAAGTGGAACGCTTCCTGAAGCAGATAGGCTTCCCCTATACCATTGCATACGGAATGACGGAATGCGGCCCCATCATTTGTTCCAGCCGCTGGGAAACATTGAAACTGGCCTCTTGTGGCAAGGCAACCACCCGCATGGAAGTAAAGATAGACTCTCCCGACCCTCAGAACGTGGCAGGAGAAATAATCTGTAAAGGTGCCAATCTGATGCTGGGCTATTACAAAAATGCCGAAGCGACTTCCCAAATCATCGATGTAAACGGCTGGCTGCACACCGGCGACCTTGCAACGATGGATACCGAAGGATATGTCACTGTCCGCGGACGCAGCAAAAACATGTTGCTCACAGCCAGTGGTCAGAACATCTACCCCGAGGAGATTGAAAGCAAACTGAACAACATGCCCTATGTGTCCGAATCACTGATCGTATTGCAGAAAGACAAGCTCGTGGCTCTTATCTATCCGGATTTTGACGATGCATTCGCCCACGGTATGGAACAATCGGACATCGAAAAGGTTATGGAGGACAATCGGAATGAATTGAATCTGCAATTACCGGCCTACTGCCAGATAACAAAAGTCAAGATACACTTCGAGGAGTTCGAGAAAACGGCAAAGAAGAGCATTAAAAGATTTATGTATCAGGAAGTAAAAGGGTAAGGGGAATATGTCAAAACCTTCTTTAACGCTTTATTTTAGGTGCGGATAACGCAGATTTTACGGATTCAGTTTATTGAATCCGCGTTATTCCGCGTAATCCGCGCCTAATATTATAACATTATAAAAGTCTTCATGTGCTTTTGACACATTCGCATCCTTTTTGTTAACAAAAATAGAAGCAAAGGAATAAACGGCTAACAAGTGTTATAAAACACACTTTTTTAGTTGGATAATTTGCAAATTTATCAGAAGTCCGTATCTTTGCAATGTGTTTTTCATAGTATTAGATTTAAGGTTAACAAAGGTTGGAGTACAGCGGTACTCCTTTTTTTATGCCCGTAAATCAGATATTCCCGGAAAGCCTCTTCAGTCCCTTCAATACAGATTTATCTTTCACCTCCATGATGCTGATGGCATAGCCGCCACCGGAGGCAGCTTTCAGTTTCAAGACCGTTTTGGGAGAAACGATACCTTTACGGATAACATAAGCTTGCGGATTTGTTTTATAATCGGCATCTTTTGCATCGGCATAGACGGTTGCAATATACTGCTTGTCTGCATCCAGGAAGTCCAGTTTCAGAGTTGAAGCATGTCCGTGCTCACTGCTGGTGCAACCGATAAACCAGTCATTCGTACCTTTTGCCTTACGGGCAACAGTGATGTAACGTCCCGGCTCAGCTTCCAGATAGCGGCTGTCGTCCCAATCCACAGCCACATCCTTGATGAACTGGAAAGCGTCCATGAAACGCTCATAATTCTCAGGAAGGTCGGCAGCCATTTGTAGAGGGCTGTACATAGTGACATAAAGTGCCAGCTGACGCGTCAAGGTAGTATTGGCATGCGTATGGCTGTTCGGATTCAACTTATTGATGTCCATTTCAAAGATACCGGGCGTATAGTCCATCGGACCACCCTGCAAACGGGTAAACGGAAGTACCGTTGTGTGGAAGGGCTTGTTACCAGCAAAAGCCTCGTACTCCGTGCCTCGGGCAGATTCATTGCCTATCAGATTGGGATAGGTACGGCATAAACCAGTCGGACGTACCGCTTCATGGGCATTGACCATTATCTTGTGTTTGGCAGCTTCGGTCACGGCGTATAGGTAATGGTTGTTCATCCATTGTCCATAGTGATGCTCGCCACGGGGAATCATATTGCCTACGTAGCCACTCTTTACCGAATTATATCCATATTTATTCATCAGACGGTAGGCAGCTTCCATGTGCCGCTCATAGTTACGGACGGAAGCCGATGTTTCATGGTGCATCATCAGACGGACACCCTTGGAATGAGCATATTCATTCAGATACTTGATGTCAAAATCGGGATAAGGAGTCACGAAATCGAAAACATAATCCTTGGAATTACCGAACCAGTCTTCCCAACCCGTATTCCAACCCTCCACCAATACCTGGTCAAAACCGTGTTCGGCAGCAAAGTCTATGTACTTCTTCACATTAGCCGTGTTGGCCGGATGAATGCCGTTCGGTTTCACCTTGGAATAGTCCGTATCATCCAGTTTCACAGAAGGGAGGTCAAAAGTATATGCCCAGGGCTTTCCCCCTGCAATCATTTCCCACCATACGCCGACATATTTCACCGGCTTAATCCAGGAGGTATCATCATACTTACAAGGCTCATTCAGATTGAGAATCAAATTGGAGGCCAGTATCTCGCGGGCATCATCACTGACTATGACCGTACGCCAGGGAGTATGGCAGGGAGACTGCATATACCCTTTATTTCCTTGAGCATCCGGAGTCAGCCAGGATTCAAAAACGAGGTTCTTGTCATCCAGGTTGAGATGCATGCAAGAGTAGTCCACCAAGGCTGCCTCGTGCAGGTTAAGGTACACTCCATCAGCTGTTTTAAGCTGTATGGAAGTCTGGACACCCGTCGGCGAAAAGACAGTTTGTGACGCATTGTCACTCACAGCTCCCTGCAGCAGTCCACGGATTTCAGAGAGTTTGGACTCCGTGTAATCATATTCCTGGGTATCATAATCTCCCGGAATCCACCAGGCAGTATGGTCGCCGGTCATGGCAAACCGGGAATGCTCTTCCTTTATCACAAAATAAACCAGATTCTTCTGTTGCGGAAACTCATAACGGAATCCCACGCCGTCATCATATACCCGAAAACGGATATTCATAAAACGAGTGGTAGACGGTTGTTCAAGTTCTACCAGCAATTCGTTGTAGTGGTTGCGGATATCTTTTGTTTCCCCCCACACCGGTTGCCAGGTTTCATCGAAAGTGGAAGTAGAAGTCCTTACTACTTTGAAACCATCCATCAGGCTGGTAGCTCCTTTCAGTTCCAATCCCAACGTACTGGGATTGATGACAGGAACCCCTTTATAATCCACCTGATAGGCTGGTCTCCCGTCTTTTGTCAGTTCAAAATCCAGCTTCACCATGCCCGAAGGGGATGAAATGCCTTCAGCATTCCCCGCCAGGGCAGAAAAAAGCAAAGCCGCGCTAAGTACAAATTTCTTCATAATAATGATATGTTTTTTGTGTTAATAGATAAACTCAATGATATGTTCCTTTCCATCATCCGGCAACCTCAGCAGGCAAGTCCCCAGCTTCTTGTCAGGACACCAGGCAGTTATCGTAAACTCTGTCTCCCGATTTTCTTCCAGCTTTCCGACATTCGTTTTCTTGATTTTCTGACCGTCCAGCAAAGCTGTTTTCGGCATCTGTTCCGTATAGATGCAGAACATCAGGTTTCGTTGACCGGGTAAGCTATATTTCTCACCGGTTCGTGTACCTACTTTCAGCGTATAGCCTGTGTCGGTAGTCTGGCAAGTAATAGGAGTGCGCATGAACTCTCCACGCAAATATCCTAAATCAGTTCCTGCATCTTCATAAAGCGAGAAGGTAGTTTCACTGCCCGCTGCAGCAGGAAATATCTCAAACGTAACCGGATAGACCGGTTTCTCATCCGTATAGTTCATGACCGGCATTTGAGGCATGATACTTCCCTGCTTTACAAACATAGGAATAGTATTGAGGGGAGCATCCACCGTCATCCATTGCTCACCGCTATATGCTGTGTGTTTGTTGTTGTAGTCAATCCAAGTTCCTTCAGGAAGATACACATTCTTGTTTCGCGCTCCTTTCTTTACCACCGGAGCAACCAGCAGTTCGCTGCCAAACATGAACTGGGCATCCGTAGAGAACGTTTCCATATCTGCCGGATATTCCAGAAACATCGGTCGCATGAGAGGCAACCCCGTTTCGTGTGCTTCGCGGGCATACGTATAGATATAAGGCAAAAGACGATACTTCAATTCGATGGCTGCCTTGGCATTCTTCTCGGCCTCTTCGCCGAACAGCCACGGCTCCACAGCCACGTTGCCCTCATGATGAATGCGGCTCAGGGGATTGAAAGCGCCCATCTGTATCCACCGCGTATAAAGTTCAGCCATCGCAGGATAATTCTCTATATCTCCGCAATAACCGGTAATGTCACAAGTAGTAAAAGGAATAATTCCCAAACCGGCAGACAACAGTACCGGAATCTGATTGGCCATCTGTCCCCAGCCCTGCGTCACGTCATCACCGTTTCCACAGTCACCGGTCCAGCCGAAAGTATAGCGTTGCAAGCCCGCAAAAGCGGCACGTGTCATCTGAAATACGCGACGGTTAGGATTCCGTTTTTCAAACTGCTCCTTCACCACCTTATCCCACGTAAGACCATAAACATTGTGAATCTCATCATGCATGCCCAAATGGTGTTTCATCACCAGGCGTTCCGTCTGCTCCTCATTGCTCCAGGCAGGTTCACCCATATCAGTCCAGAAACCGGCAATGCCATCATCAATGGGCTTCTGCTGATAAGCTCCCCACCAGTCTGCCACAGCAGGAAGGGTGAAGTCCACTACTCCACAATTACCACCCCAGGGCCAGGGCATGTCATAACTCCTGCCGTTGGTGGAGTCCTTTACCAGATACCCTAACCTATCGGCTTCCTCCCATTGCCGCTTATTGGCTTGTGAAATGACCGGATCTTGCGAAACCACCACCTTGAAGCCCATATCCTTGAGGTCTGCAAGCATCTTTTTCGGATTCTCGTAGTTCCCTTTCCGCCACTCAAAATCCTGCAAATACTGTGTCCAGCCTATGTCCTGGTAAATAACATCACAAGGAATTCCACGCTTACGATAGCCTTCAGCTATTTCATAAGACAATTTCTCGCTCGTCAGCAGTCCCCGGCATTGTGCAAAGCCCAATGCCCATTTAGGAGGCATTATGGGTTTTCCCGTTAGGTCGACATATTGTTTCATGATTTCCTTATAATCCTTCCCGAAGATGAAATAATAAATCATCTCTCCCCCAGGAGCCTCGAAACTGTAGTAATCGCGGCTTTCCGTACCAAACTTAAATTCGGTTTTATACGTATTGTCCAGGAAAATACCATAACGATAACTGCTCATAAAGAACGGAATACTCTTGTAGAGCGGGTCCTCAACGGCACTATAACAAGGCTTGTCACTGTTCCACATCTTGTAGGCTTCGCCGCGACGGTCCAGCTTGCCGGTCTTTTCTCCCAAGCCGAAGAAGTGTTCGTCACGACGGAGGGTCTTGTATTCCAATTTGCGCTGCCCGTTACTGATATGCCCCTTATCGGCATAATCACTGAACAGCAGTTTCTGATACTTGTCGAATATCTGTAAGTTAAACGGAGACTTGTTTACCCGGATACGGAGTTTAGGGGTAAAAATCTCGTAGCAGGCATTCTGTTCGTCCACATGGACGGTACCGACATCCTCCAGGTCCTCATTGACGACGGCAAAGGAAGGATTATTCCGCTGGAAACTACCGTCGGGAGAAAACCATATACGTACCGTAGACTGGCTACACAGACGTAATTGTATGGCAGAACTGTCATTTAAATAGAAGGTCACACTCCGGTCGTCACTGGTATAGGAAGTGCAGTCTCCGGTGCGGTTCTGTGCATTCGCATATACTGAAAATGCACAGACGGCAAAAAATAAAAATATATATTTCTTCATTACTATAATCTGTTTGTTCCTTTATTGGATACTCTTATTCCATCACAAGCATGCTCCAGTACTTCAGCAAGGGCAAGATAAAGGTAACCGTGCCGTCCTTCTGTTCGAATGACAGTTCCTGCGAAGCACCGGCATGGAAATCGGGCGATGCAACCCATATCTTGTTCACTTTACCGGAAACATTCATCTTCAACGGCACGTCGGACACCAGACGCGGTTCGGGCATTGTTCCGTTCAAATCCCTCCAGCTTAAGTTATCCGCATTGAGGAAGTTGAGCAGATGAATGACTTGCCTGCCATTTACATTCTTGGCATATACAGTGATGGCAGACTTCTGCGGCGGCCATGCATTCAGAGAAAGATTCCGCGCAGCATCCGTACAGTTCAGAGAAACGGAAATCTCCGCCTCCGTATCTTTATCACGAAGCAGGTTCTGATAAGCCGTCATAAAGTCATAATAACGAATCATGGCTGTTTTCAGTACATCGTTCATCTGCAAAGCCGTGCTTGGAAAGTACTCGCGGCATAGCATGTGGTCACCCAATTCCAAATGAGAGCCTCCCAAAGCAAATATCACAGCATCCGTCAGCAGCACACCCGGTGTATTGAACTCACCGGTACTGCTACCTGCCTTGTCATAGTTCATATATGCGGCAAACACCGTTTTCAAGGCATGGTTGCCATACTGGTCGTTCGCTTTGATAATGGTGTGCAGATCCTTGAAGCCTGCCTCATCGCCCCATACTTCATTATAAAGGAAATCCACTTTACCCGTACCAGCTATCTGGGAAGCTCCATAGCTGGAGACGGCATTCATCACCAAACGCTTGTCCGGATGCTTCTGTTTCATGGCTTCGATGAACGAGGCATATCCCTTAGGCAGATTTACCTTATTGCCATCATAGTCATAGCGGTCACCCCGGTTTCCCAGTTGGTCTATCTGATAACCGTCAAAGTCCAGATTGGCATAAACATCATCGTTTCTCTGGGCAATATATGCCTGCCATTCCGTATTGGCGGGATTGAGCAGGAAGATATTACTTTTCCAACTGGAGGGCAAGTCATGCGAATCCTTATCCATGCGTCCCGTGTTCTTGAATATGTACCATTCTTCCTTTACCCCGTCGGAAACGGCATCGTCCAAAGCTCCGAAACATAGATTGTAGAACATGGACTTCATGCCCAGGCTGTGTTGTGTAGAGATATACTTCTTCACTACCTCGGTATAGACCTCCCGGTTAGCAATGTCCTTATAGACCTCGTCCAGATGCTCACGCGTACCGCCCAACGGCCAATGATGCTTGTTGTGCCAATCCTGAAACTGTACCCCGTTAATGTGGCAACGGTTCAGGAAAGCCATCTCCTTCTCTATCACTCCATCCATCTTTTTCGAAGCATCAAAAGTGGCAACGAAACCATAACGTGGAAAACGTGTCCAGTCACTGGATACATCTACGGCAATAGTACCAAGAATAACCTCTGTTCCATTCTCTTTTGTACGGTATACATCCACCAGATAACCGGTATAATCGGTTGCCGGAGCAGTCCAAGTCCAAGTAGTACCGACAGCAGCCTGCTCCGATACAACCTTGTCCATTGTCCGGTAGCGGATTTTAGCTCCGGCAGGAAGGGCGTCAGCTGTAAAAGAAACACTCTCGCCCGGCCGGTAACATGCCTTGTCGGTAGTGAGGTTGACCGTCAAGTCCGAGGTGACTGGGGTTACTTCCGTAACCCCTCCACTCTCTCCGCCTCCACCGGTACCGCTACCGGTATCATCACTCTCCTTGCTGCATGCAACCAGCAGCAAGGCTACCAGTGTTGTATAAACTATCTTCTTCATCTATTGTAGATACCTATTGTTTCACGATTGAAATTGTCTCTTCCAGCTGATTCAAAGTAATCAGATAGGAACCTGCTGTCGTAATCTTCCACTTCTGGTCGATGCCGCCTACCATCACGTCCAGATATTGCGCTTTGAACGCTTCGTCTGATTTATCAAGGAAAAGCATCGGTTCTGTTTCTCCTGCAGGCTGTTTGTCTGCTACAGCCGGCATGAACCAGGCTCCATTCCAATCTTCCTGCTTATCACAAGTAAATTTCAACTCACCGGCATTCAGCGTACCTTTCCAAGTAAACACATACGGATTATCCGTTGTCTGCATCGGCGTAGCATCACCAATCGTCCAACCGGCCGGAGTAGCATCACCTACCATATAAATCATCTCATACGGAGTAAATTCGCTCATCATCATGCGTTCCTTACCACTACGGATATCCATGCAAATCTTGTAGGCCTTGCCGCATTCCCCGTCTTTCAGCACCCATTTATTGTCCGGGTCGAACCCTTTCACAAACACCACTTCTGTATCGGTATAAGCAGCATCGGCATTCTTGGCCTTATACATGTTCTCCCAACTTCCATCGGAGGTTCCGAACTTGAATTCCCCTCCTTTGCCCACTTCAAAGAACTTGCCGAAGCGGAACAAGTATGGGTCGAGCACATCTTGTTTCATCTTCACGAATCCCCAATCCGTAGCGTTACCCACAAAATAAAGCTGGTCGTAGGCAGGTGCCAACGTCTCTGTCTGGGTCAATGTAAGAACACCGGTAAACAGATTGGCCTCGACGATGTAATTATGGTCTTCTTCGACAACAAAAGGTTCATCCGGCTGGTCATCACTGCTACGAAGAACCAGCAATCCATCTGTTCCTTTGTTGTAAGAGGGCAGGAATGAGCCTAAGGTCGTGATGAACTTAAATTCACCGGCCACAAGCCGGCCCGTCCATGTAAAGATACCATTGTCCTTGCGGGTCATCTCTGTCGCATCATCGGCACTCCAGCCGCCCGGAGTGGCACTACCTATCAGATAAAGGGTGGATGTGAGCGGTTTATAGGCTGTAACACTGAAAGCAGTGGTAGACACCTGTTTTTCGTCCCGTTCCGTTACAGTAGCTGTCAAGCGCGCTTCCAACGAAATGTTCTCCCCGGCAGTTGCCCCAAAATGGTTGCGCAGGATGTCATTCAATTCCTCCACGCTCTTTTTCCATGAGTATTCTTGTACGGCATTCTCCACAGCTACATAAGAATCTGCAAAATCACTGCCGGTCTTGGCCAATTCCAGCGTATAAGAAATTTTATTACCCGTCCCATAATTGGTTCCCGTAGTCCAGGAAAGCTCCAGGGCATCATCGGCATGTGCCTGCTCATTCAAAACAACTTCCGTCTTGCTGGCCGTCAGTACAAGTTCATTCTGTCCTTTATCCAATTCCATGTAATCATCATCTACACAAGCAGATAAGGCTGCACAGCCCAGTAAGGCAAATACAAGGTGTGAAATATATTTCTTCATATTCTTCTGATTAAATTAATTAATAACCCGGGTTCTGCACCATTAAGGTATTAGCATCCATCTCCGTCTGCGGAATAGGGAACAGCAAGCGGTTCTTGTTCACGTTGCTCTTTCCAATGGAATGCAGGAATTTAATGGCATACTCTCCATTGTTGACACGAATCATGTCGAACCAGCGATGCCCTTCGAAAGCTAGTTCCATGCGGCGCTCATGGATAATCTTTTCACGCATGGTTTCCTGTGACAAGCCCGAAACCTCCGGCAGTCCGGCACGCTTACGTACAATATTCAAAGGCACGGCAGCCTGGTCAGGGCGTCCCATTTCATTCAAAGCTTCGGCCTTCTTCAGCAGGACGTCCGCATAACGATAAATCACGAAGTTGGCAGGATTGGTATTGTATTCCGGAGAAACCGTTTTCGACACCAGAAACTTGCGTACATTGTATCCCGTATTGGAATAAGAGCTTTTGTAAGCCTTACCGTCAAAATCCGGACATCCGGCATAAAGCACGGTCAAATCCTTACGTTTGTCACCGCTCTCATATTGACCCACAAATTCTTCTGTAGGCTGGTTCCAGCCATAACTGCCGGCAACAAAGTCCGAATTACGGGGACCCATGAAAGTAGAAAGCCAGGAAGACTGCGGATTGTTTCCCCAAAAATCATATTCCGTATTGCCCGAATACTGGACCTCGAACAAAGATTCCGGCCCGTTATTGACCAATGCATCGAAATTGTCCTCATACTTGCAGGAAGAAAGGTCATACCCCAAATTTGTTATCTCATCACACAAATCAGACACCTCTTGATAATATTCCGTATGATTAGGAGCCAGCGTCAGATAAATATCTGCCAACATGGCCAAAGCTGCATCTTTGCAGGCACGTCCCACGTTCTCGTCGTCGTAAGAAGACTTGGCAGGAAGCAGGTCAACCGCATTTTTACAATCGGAAATTATCTGAGCATAAGTCTCTTCGACTGTAGCGCGTGCAATGTCTGTCGGTTCTCCCGGATTATAAGGAGCCAAACGCAGTGGAACACCACCGTACAGACGTACCAATACATAGTAATAATGTGCACGGAGAAAATAAGCCTCTCCCAGACAGCGGTTCTTGATTCTCTCTGACACGGCTTCAGCCTCCAGAAGACTATTCAACACAATGTTGCATTGTCCTATCCCCACCCAGGGAGAACGCCACATGTACAATGCCATGCCATTGTCGCTCTGCGTTATGAAGTTAGAAGCTTGTATCGTTTCAAGGCCGTCGGTACCGCCACCGGCACCCACCAGACTGTTACCCGCCACAATATCCAGTGTCCAGATACGCTGGTTGTACATATTGGAAGACTGAAGGGTGCGATAGCAGGCATTGGTCAGAGCAATGGCCACATCATCGGTCACCGTCGTTTCCGGGTCAACCGTATTTTTAGGAGACTTGTCCAGAAAGTCGCTGCAGGAAGCCAGCAGCAATACTGCCAGCATATATAGTAAATTTGTTATCTTTTTCATATCCGAGTCAATCATTAAAAGTTAAAGTTTAATCCTAAGCTGAACGTACGGGAAATGGGGTAACGGTTCTGGTCTATTCCGTTAATACCCACTTCGGGGTCGAAACCGGAATATCCGGTGATGGTAGCCACATTCTCACAAGATAGGGAAAGGCGTGCATTCTCAATCTGGGCTTTCTGTAACCACTGCTTCGGGAAAGTGTATGAGAGTGTGATATTCTTCAAACGCAGATAAGAACCATTCTCCACAAAGCGGTCTGACACGCGTGTATTCTGATTGGGGTCGCCGAACACGGCACGCGGCATCGAATTGCTGGTCCCCTCTCCTTGCCAACGCTTCAGTACGTCGGTAGTCTGGTTATAGGCAGCTGCCATACCGGTATTGTCGATATTGTTGGCATTGTATATCTTATTTCCGGCTATACCTTGTAAGAAAACAGAAAGTTCGAAACCCTTATAGGAAAGGCTATTGTTCATGGAGAACAGCCAACTTGGGTTCGGGTTACCGATGACGGTACGGTCACTATCATTAATGACACCATCGTTGTTCAAATCCCTGAAACGGATATCACCCGGCTCAGCTCCCGGCTGCACGGCATGTGTATTCACTTCAGACTGGTTCTGGAAGATTCCGTCCGTAACATAGCCGTAGAAGACATTAATGGGATAGTCCTTTGCCAGCATCGTTACATAGGAGTTATTGATTTGGTTAATGTAATAAGGAACGTCGCTGTTCAAATCCTTAATTTTATTCTTGTTGTAAGTGGCGGTCAGGTTCGTTTCCCATCCCAGTTCACCGGTAAGATTGATGGTATGCAGACTCATTTCAATACCTTGATTACGTACTTTTCCGGCATTGGTATACGTGGTTGTAGTATCTTCAAATCCCGATGTGATGGGGATAGACGCCTTTACCAGCATGTCTCTCGTCTCCTTCAGATAAGCATCGAACGAGAACATAACGCGTGAATTGAACAGTGAGGCATCAAAACCGATGTTGGTTTGTGCCACCTCTTCCCAATGGATATACGGGTTGGCGAGAGTAGAAGAAACCAGCGCTGTCTGATTGCCGCTCGAAATGCCGAAAGGATATACACTGGTATTGTAGGATGCCAGATAGCTGTAGTTTCCAACACTTGCCTGGCTACCGGTCACACCGTATCCCGCACGCACTTTCAAGTCATTGATATAGTCGTTTTTTGGAAACCACTTTTCCTGAGAGGCACGCCATGCCACAGATACGGAAGGGAAAGTACCCCAGCGATGTTTCTTACCGAAACGGCTGGAACCGTCACGACGAATGGTTGCAGTCAGCAAATAGCGGTCTTCGTAAGAGTAGTTGACACGTGCCATGTAAGAGAGCAATGCCCACTCTGTCTCGTTTCCACCGATGGCATACATTTCCTCGCCATTATCCATTTCGTGCACATTGTCGAACATAAACACATTCTTCTGCGCATTCAGGTAGTCGTTGGTGTTCCATTGGGCAGACATACCGGCCATCAATCCCACACGATGTTTTTCTGCAAAAGTATGGTCGAATAGGAAATAGTTGTCCCACAAATAAGTGAACGACTTGTTATCGCTCTTATAACGTGAAGTCTCCTCTGTGGGAGTGGGTTTCCAGTTATACTTGGGGGTAAAGTTGTCTATGAACCAGAATTTGGCATCGTAGCCGAAAGTACTTTTAAACTTAAGCCATTTGGTAAAAGTAAGTTCTGCCGTCAAGTTGGCCAGGAAGTTATATCCATCAGTCTGACTCTTGTTCAGTTCCGTCGGTCCAATGGGGTTGCGCGTGCTGCCATACCATTCCGAGTTACCATCAGGACCACTCCAACTGCCATCTTCATTCTTCACCGGATAAATGGGGAGCGCTTTCAGCGCATCACCTATATTATAGCTGCCCGACTTCTTCGTATCGGCACTGAACGTAATGTTATTGGAGAACTTCAACCATTTCAAGACTTGCGCATCACTGTTGGACTGGAATGTGAAGCGACGGTAATTCACACTCTTCACGATACCGGACTGATCCAGAAAACCACCGGACACATAATAATGGGATTTCTCGTTACCGCCGGAATAACTTACCGTATAGTTCTGCATCACACCCGTACGGAGCAATTCATCCATCCAGTCGGTACCTGCACCCAATTCAGAAGGATTGGCCCATTCCGGATTAGGATTGCGTCCACTGTTCACCATCATGTCATTACTCAACTCGGCATACTGCGCCGCGTTCAATAAAGAAGGTACGTTCGTAGCATTCTGGAAAGAGTAATTGGCAGATACAGCAAGTTTTCCTTTTCCTTCCGTACCGCGTTTGGTGGTAATCATCACAACTCCATTAGCTCCCCGGGAACCGTAGATGGCTGTGGCCGAAGCATCCTTCAATACATCCAAACGTTCCACATCGGCCATATTTAAGGAAGACAAGCCCAAGTCGGTAGGCACTCCGTCAATCACGACCAGCGGGTCGCAGTTGTTGATAGAACCCAAACCACGAATCTTGATGGATACATTGTCTCCCGGTTTACCGGCATCTACAATCTGCACACCTGAGATTTTTCCCTGGATGGCTTGTCCCAAATTGGATACGGGGGAATCCTTGATATCCTTGTTACCGATGGAGGACACTGCTCCTGTAAGGTCGCTTTTCTTCATGGTGCCATACCCTATCACCACCACTTCATCCAGCATTTCGGCATCTTCAGACAAAACTACCTGAAGCTGTTTCTGTCCCTTCACCTGCACCTCTTGAGTCTTATAGCCTACAAATGAAACGACAAGAGTACCGTTCGAAGACATGTTCAAAGAGAAATCACCGTCAATACCGGTTATTGTCCCATTTGTGGTTCCTTTTTCCATTACACTGGCGCCAATAACCGTTTCACCGGTCTGGTCTTTCACTACACCTTGTACTGTAATTTGCTGTGCGAACATGCACATCGGAAGTAACATTCCTATCAGACAAACCATCATCCGTAGCCTGCTGATTGGCATTTTGTACTTTTGCATAATATAAGAATTTAAAGTTAATAATAAAAACATAAATCACATGTGTCACTCTTTCCGAAGAGGAACAATGCAAATGTATCAGATAAGAGAAGCCAATAGTGGAGGAAAGAGTAAAAAAGTAGTGGTTTACATCATTCAAAAAGGCTTAAACCACTATATATCAATAATATATAAAATTATTACCCAACTAAAAAAGTAGTGAAAATATAAGGGTAAAAGAGACACTTCCAAGCTTCAAAACCCCTATTCTCAGTTCTTCGACTTGCCAATTGTCATCACTTCCTGTTCCAACAAGTCGCGGTCACCGGCAGCCTTGTTGCGAACCTTCGTACGATAGTTATAAATGGTGGTAACAGAATACCGAAGGAACTGGGCTATCTTCACGCTGTCAGTAATGCCCAAACGTATCAATGCAAAGATGCGCAACTCTGTATTCATCCGTTCGCCGGCTTTCAAGGATATTTGCTCATCATCGGCAAGCAGGGCATTGAAGTCTTCTACAAAAGTAGGAAACAGCTGCAGGAAGGTATTATCAAAGTTGGTATAGAATTCCTTTAATTCCCCCTCTATGAATTTAGAAGACTTGATGTTCTTGTAGAGTTCCTCCACATTTCCGGTAGCGGCAATCTTTCCCAGCGACCGGCGGTAATTGTCCATCTTTTCCAAATAGACCGAGCACTGGTCCATATAACGGCCGATATACTCCTCCTTCAGATAGGAGTTTTCGGCAATGCTGTGGTTGGCCTCCTTGAGTTGTGCATTGGAAAGGTGAAGCTCATCATTCAGCTCCTTCAACCGTTTGTTGGCGTCAATCACTTCCCTGCGGGCGGCAGCCACTTTCTTCATCTGCTTGTATACATAAAATATGGCAAGTAACAGAAAAAGTGAAAGCAGGCTGATAGATACCAGTGCCCATTTCATCTGCTCCTGCTGCTTCTCCGTCTTTTGCTGGTAAGCATCATTAATGATGGGAAAGATTTCCAGAATCTCCAGCTTGCGCAACCGGGCATTGCAGGCGGCTGCATCTTCCATACATATCTTTACATAAGAATAGGCACGCTCGATGTCTCCTTCCTGGTAAAGCAGTACGGCGAGCTTGCGTAAAGAGATATATTCACGGACAGCGGTTTTCATATCCGCCATAGCAGAAACAATCAGGTATTCCTTTTCCTTCTCTTTGTCCCCTTTCAGCCGGTAAGACTCTGATAAAGTATAGGCACAAATCGCAACGTCGTGTTCATAGTCCTTCTGCAGCGCCAGATAATCCGTCAGCAAACGGATGGCCTTGTCATATTCATTGCGTACATTATACTGGTCGGACTGAATCAAGGTATGTATCAGAAGATTATCTTTATTGACCAACAGCAACGAATCACGATATTTGTCCGTAAGCTCCGTATAAAGCTTCTTTTCATATGCCGTCACGGCATAATCGGCCATAAGGCCATAGACCGTACGGTAGATATGGTAATAATATGGATGGATATCCACCGGCAACCGGTCTATATGGATATTCCGCATCAAATCCATAACTTCCTTATACATACCGGTCATTCCCAAAACATCTGCTTTATTCATGCGGGCATTGTCTATGTATTCCCGGTTTCCAAGACGTATGGCTATCTGTTCCCTTTCCTCGGCCATGTGCAATGCAGAATCCGTATTGAACGAACGGTACTCATCCAGCAATGTGCCAAGAATGGCAAAACGTTCTTCATCCGGTATCTGTCGATGCAACTGTCTTTTCAGTTCCACCAGTTTCAGCTCTTTCTGCTCCATATATATGGGACGCTCCTTTATCGCCTGGTCCAGTTTCAGCAGCAAAGAATCCGCCCGGCTGCTGTCTGCAGCATGAAGGCGGCACATACAGATGGTGCAAAGACACAAGAATATGATTATATTTTTCATCCGGCTTTCCGATTAGTTAAAGGCAATACTTTTTGAGAATCCTCATGCAAAAGTAATTAAAATACCATAAAAACCTATTCTACTATCATTAAAAGCTCGAAAGCAGAGTGATAAAAAGGCATACTGCAAGCAAAAGAATCAAAATATTGAATTACCTTTACGGAAAATCCAAAGAAAGACCATATCATAATATCATCCGAGCATCATGAATATACACACATTTATTGCCAATTATCAGGAAGCTTTCGGCCAACACGCCGAACTCCCCATCGCCTTTTGGTATTCAGACCGAATGGGGGCATCTACAGAGAAAGTAACCGGTTGTCTCTTCAAATGCATGAAACAAGTCAGAGACGGCAAAACCGTCAGTCTCAGCAACGAAACAATCACCTGCGGAGGAGGCAAGTTCTATACCGGATTTACAGAAATGCCCGAGCGCGTCCCGGGTTTTGTCTCCTTGAAAGAGAAATACAAGAAGACTCCCGAAATGGTGGTAGATTTTGTCAATGAGCTACAGATTTCCAGAACTGACAAAACCTATCTGCATTTTGCCCGCATAGACAAGATACCTTCCTTTGATGAAGTGGAAGGACTGCTGTTCCTGCCAACTCCCGACATTCTATCCGGACTGGCGACATGGACCTTCTTCGACAACAATGCATCGGATGCCGTGGCAGCCCCATTCGGCTCCGGCTGTTGCTCCGTCATTACCCAAACCATCATTGAAAACCGGAAACAAGGGAAACGCACTTTCCTGGGATTCTTCGACCCCTCCGTCCGCCCATACTTCGAAGCGGACTTATTGAGCTTCACTATCCCCATGTCCCGGTTCAAGGAGATGTATCACACCATGCGTGAAAGCTGTCTGTTCGATACACATGCCTGGGGAAAAATCAGGGAAAGGATACAGCTTTCCCAATCAAGGGACGTGCATATCCTCTCCTCTCCCATTTCCTTCCCCATCCTTCCGGACATTTATCTGCAGGAAATCAGAATAGAAGATGCCGCAGCCATCTACCATGCCATCGACACACACCGGGATTACTTAAGAACATGGCTGCCATTTGTGGATAATATGCGCACAACAGCTGATGAAGAAGCTTTTTTACGTCAGGTACTATCTGCTCCTGCCGAACGAAATGAACCTATATTCGGTATTTGGAACCAGCAGCATGAAATCTGCGGACTGATAGGTTTCCATTTCTCCGATTTCGACAACCACCGTACAGAACTCGGCTATTGGCTACTGCCGGAATACCAGCACCGGGGCATCATTACTGAAAGTGTCCGCAAGCTGTGTCTGTGGGCCGTACAAGAAAAAGAGATAAAGCGGATACAAATTCGCTGTGCCGTGGGCAATGCAGCCAGTAACGCGGTACCGGTTCGCCTCGGTTTCATCCATGAGGGAACAGAACGTTGCGGAGAACTGCTGGCTTCTGGAGAATATACAGACATACATATATACAGCATCTTGAAAGAAGAAGTGCTGGCCAACCTCAAACGATAAAATATCAAATTATATATCAACTATTGAAATTATACATGGAACAACAACCTCATCTCAATGACCACAACAAGCAGGAGTACCCTCCTATGCATACAGTCGAAATGAACACATCCTTAATTAATCAACTATAATACAGAGCATTAAAACATATACTAAAAAAATCATAATTGCGCATTTATCTTACGCAAATCAATTTACGCACTCTTTTACGCACCTAAATTTGCGCAAAGACAATAAAAAGAGTAACCCCGAAAAACGAGATTACTCCCTCAAAAAAGATAATGAATAAAGAAGTATCACCATACTTCTCTAGTACTTAAAGAATCATATACAACTTTGAATAAGTCAATCTTACCCATTGTCATATATCAATAAATATCTCATTCATTTTCATATCACGCATATATCTTTCCGAATAAGACATCGGTGAAGGATTGAGATAATAACCCCTACATACGTGAGGCAAACCAGTTTCTTTTAAGCAAGCTTCAAAGAAACTATCAATCAAAGAATTTATGGAAGTATATGAAGAGTTTTCACAGATAAATACTTGTTGCCTATATTTAACCGAAATTTCAGTCACAAAACTTTTTAAAGCAGTAAAATTACGCTGCTCTTTAGTCTTATTCAAATTAACAATAGCAAAGGATAGTAGATAGCCACCATCCATGCAACAACCGAATATTGGAATATAACGGAAATCTTTTTCTATAATATCTGCTTGCAGTTCTTGTATTACTCCTTTCTCTACGCAATCAATATCATTAACTCCTATTAGCACAAATCCATGTCGTAAATATCGCCACATTTTTTTCGCCACCACTTCATCAAATGGAATTAGAGGATTATTATTAGTAGTAGAAATGTTGAATATTTTCTGTATAAAGTTCATAACTAACGTATTAATAATTAATACACATATTCCAAAGTCAGTGTTCTGTAGATGTAATCATGTTCTTTACCTGCAATTAGATGAATATATCTGACTTTCTTAATTAAATTTCCATCTAATTCATATTCATAATGTGGGCTTATCGTACTACTGCCATATCCTGAACCATCTTTATTCCCTCTTAACGCCATTGACGTATTAAGCCCAAACCATTCTGTAAACCCGATATTTTCATCCTTGTATGTTTTACCCGTACCTCCTAAGTTGAAGAAATTTATATTCAAATTGGTATTATTTACAACTTCCGATTCCATATAATATTCCAAATCGTTACTCCAATTTCCACCCCCTTCCATTCTTTCAGACACTATATTTCTTTTTCTCCAAGTAAGCATCATTATTTCATTGTCACCAATACTGTTTGTCCCTCTATGAATTGCTTGTAGTTCTCCATCACGATATATATAATCAGTCGTTTCACAAAAGCCATCATCGCCATACGCTTCTTTTTTAACCACAAAAAATCTATTATAAGATTTACGCTCTAAACTATAATATGTTTTCTCTAACCAACACAAAGGCTTATTTTTATTAGTATCAAACACCTTTCCATTTTTATACCCAGTATAATATATATACTTTTCATCAGAATATTTCCCACTACGAAATGTATATACATGAACATATTTATCATTCCCGTGATAACCGCTTCGTGTTACTTTTACCAAATCGTTTGAAGTATCATACTCAAAATCAAGTTTATAAGAAAAATCTCGTCCACCATAAGATTCAACAATGGCAGATTTTACCATATACTCACCTCTACTATTAATTCTTTGAGCGAATAAATCTCCCATAACACCTATTAAAACAATTATAATAAGTATCTTTTTCATATCCTATATTTTTGCAAAATCCATTTATATACCATGCACTAAAAATTATGCAGCAACACAAAAATAGCCCTACTACCTTAATTACTCTGAATAATTATGAATTAGAGAAACTATTCAGAGTAATATAGTTTCTTATCTCATATAACCATTCTCATATACTTGATATTTATTGGATATATTCATAGCAACCTGAGAAGATTCACCATGAAGACTTGTCATTATATAATCATCTGTAATAATAATGCTATAATAATTACAAGGAATCATTTCTTTACCATTAATAACACAGCCGTACTTATCACCTTGACGTACAATAAATATACCATAAGGATACCCAATCCGATTCAATTGCACATTATCATATCGGCAAGGAACCACATTATTACCATTTTTGTCAAACAGCCCTACCTTACCATTCAATTCAACTTCAAAGAAACCCTGATACACCCCATCATCATAATATATATTATCAAATTCGATAGAAACAAATGGAGTTTCATGTGATAGAAGAACTCCTTTTTTTCCATCCAATTCTACAATAAAAAAATCATTATTACCATCTTCTATCGTACACAAAATCTCATCATAGCGTAACGGCAATATTTCAACTTCATCCACATCATAAATTCCACATTTTCCTTCACATTTTACCAAATTATATTTTTCCGAAGAGGTACGTGCCACCACATTCTCTATTGCAGAATACTCTTTTTCCTTTTCCGCTTTCTTTTTAGTCGAATTGGAAGAACACCCCAATACCCCAAAAAATAATAAAAATGCCATTATCACTCTAAAACATGAAATTAACGACAACAAATAATAGGTATATTTACAGCTACTACCACATAGTACAACTACACTTTTTTTATTCTCAACAGTATTAGATACCACCATTGATTTAAAGAGGTGCGAACTCAACGATAAAAATTTCATTATTTCCATTGAAAAAGATTTATGATTAAATTTGTTAAATTACTCAAAAAGTAAAAGATACCGTACTATAAGCACGGACTGGATTACCTTGCTTATCTAATGCAGGAATAAAGTAAGGTAACAACTTAGCAACACGCAATGCTTCCTTATCAAGATAAGGATGCACACCTTTAACAACCTCAAAATTGGATAATTTACCATCCTCATTTACAACAAACCGTACATCAACCCTTCCTTTAATATTATTTTCTTGCGCCAATGTAGGATATTTTATATTCTTTGCCAAGAAACGAAACAGAGCTACCTTACCTTCGGGATATTGCGGTTCTGTAACCGATTTACATTGGGTATCATTATTCAACAAACTTTGTCTTTCCTCTTTGTGTTGATTTTCCGAAAGAGCATTTTCACGATATTGAAATAATCGGTAAATGATTTGTTCCCGCCCAGAAAAATTAGTTTTTTGTTCAATCCAATTACCATTTGTATCATACTTGTAACTAGCTTTACCACTTATAGTATAATCTTTTCTTTCTATTTTCATTGCCTTTTCTCCCATAGTAACAAGGTCTCTACGATTTTCCAAACGCATATTTCTTTTATAGCTTCCCGTGTATCTAAGAACAGATATTAAATGTCCTTTAGAATCATAAGTGTTCTCATATTTATGAAAATCGTAAATCCTAGGATGTATATCATAAGCCGAATACTCTTCCTCATAAATTAAATTGTCTTTATCATCATATTGGTACTTATATAGAATTTCGGAATTTTTTTTCATCAAACGGCTTATCAACCTTCCTTTATCATCATATACTGATTCTACTTTGGCATCAAGATACTTTCCATTTGCATCATAGGCTTTAATTGTCATAATATTATCATCTATGCCATATTCATACCTAAAAATCCATTGAGCATAGTTCTTTATCTTATAATCAGCTTGTATAACTCTACCATTCGCATCTCTTTTATACGAAACTATTGCACCATATTTTGTTCTAGCTTGCAACAATTTACTTCCATTATACACATAATAATTACCAAGAAAACAGCTTACTGAATTTAAATTATTATCTAAATCCAAACTAACCGACTGTAAAAGAGGTCCATTATACATATAATTAACCGTTGTATTCCTCTCTTTATAACTTACTAATTTTTGCATTGAATTAAAATGAAAAATTGATTCTTTCAACAATCGTCTATCATTTGTATATTGTGATATAGTCATTGAATTTACATTGCCTTCATAATCACTAAAACCATGCATATAAGTTGATATAATGTCAAATTTGTCAAAATCATCAGCCTTATTAGGTAGGTTTTTCCAATAAAAATCATAAGTAATGCCATCCCAACCAGTCATCCCGATTACTTGTGCAGATATTGAAAAAAAAGAGGACAAGGGCATCAAAACAAATAAAAAAATAAAAAGTCTCTTTGCCTCATCAAGATATGAATGATTTACATCATATTTATTCCTGCCATTATTGGGGTATTGAAATACAGTTTGTATTTCACCGTTACAACTATTAGGACAAGAATAGTTTTCTGTCTCTTTGGAAAAAACGTTATTTTCAAGCAAAGTAGCATTTCTTTCAAAAAGCACACATCCGCAAACTTTACAAACTATTTGCAGCTTACCAATCGGAGCATTACATTTAGGACATTGTACATCTACATCTGAAACCTTACAACCACATCCATCACAGTTAAATTGTGCCATAAATTATTTATAGTACACCATGGCTCTAAGAGTACAATTTGAATTAATACCTGGGCATAAAAAAGAAAGTGGAGCCAAAATTCCATTTTATTCCTCTTGATGGGCCTTCGACTGCCTTGTGTGATGAATAAAAAGAAAAACAGCCCCACTTTGACCGTTATATCGAGTTAGGATAATAACAAGCCAAAGGAGAACGTTCTCTTTACTATTCCAAACACACATTAATGAGTTGTCGAAGTTCATCAAAAGTGGAATAATTACGAAACGCTTCCTAAAATATGTCTGTTGCAACTGCAACGATGCAAAAATAGAAAGAATTTAGTAAAGAACATCCTTTTAGAGCTGTTTATTTTTCACAAAGGTAGTGTTTTAAAGCAAGATAAAACACTACACTATATATCTTTGTATCAATCGTTGAACTTGAACAATCTGAAACTTGCAGCCTTTAGAGGTAACAAAACCTTGTTCATTCAGTCGAATTGTCATTTGCGATAGTGTTAATTCCTCTTTTACCATTGAACGAAGCAATGCAACAGCACGCATATTGTTGACGTTATTTTGCGCTTTGGTTCTGTTGGTCTGATTGCTGTGTGCAATTGCCTCATTATGTTTTTTCATTAGATTTTCACTTTTTCCAAGCTGAACACCTCGTTCCTTTTTTGCCTTCAATGACAATCGTGTACGTTGGCTTATCAAGTTGGCTTCATATTCCGCAATACTACTTATAATGTGTAATATCAAGCGATTCGCTTGGGGAAAATCACAAAATGTAATTTCAACATCACTTTCCAATAACTTTGAGGTAAAAGCTACATTACGACTTAATCGGTCAAGTTTCGCCACAATAAGGATAGAATTTGTTTTTCGGCACAGAGCCAATGCTTCTTGTAATTTAGGGCGGTCTGACTTTTTTCCACTTTCGGTTTCCACAAATTCAGCTATTATTAGACCTTCTTTCACAAAAGAATGAATAATATTTCTTTGCGCCTCAATCCCCAGCCCGCTTTTTTCTTGTTTGGTAGTAGATTGCCTCAAATATGCCACATAGTTACCCATAATTCTACTTTTAGTTAATTACTTACAGTTACTAAACGACCATTCAATAAATGTAAGTTACTATCAGAAATAGCTGATTTCACACTTTTTTAATCTCCGCAATACAAGTTCCGCCCATAACCCATCGCATAAGAAACTGTATCAGGTGATAAACCTTCAAACTCGTTTTTATTGGACTTTTCATCTTTGCGTGCATTATATGTCGCCCAACTTACGGCAATCATAGCGTCAAGTTTAGCTTTTTTTTCTGCTCGTGTCTTAACAGCATTTTTTTCCCAACGCCAAGCCGCTGTCAAACACTCCGACCATGTGCGCCCTCTACGTTGGAAATCATTCTTATAAATTCTGTGAGCGTCCTTCATCACTTGTTGTTTATTATATTGTTTCATATCGTCTTCGTTTTAATTACAATGCAAATGTATGACATATACTTAATACATGCAATTTATTTGCGCTAGAAATAGTTAAAAATATGACATTTATTCATTTTATGCCATATAACTCTTATTTTTGCAGTAAAACTATTGAATTATGGAAGAAAAAGAGAAAAAAGAACGAACAGTTATTCATCTTTATATAAAAGAGAACGACACCCACCACTATTTCGGAAGCATAGCCAATGTTTTTGAATATTTTTCGCCTAATATACTTGGGATTTCCTACGGTTCTTTACGAAATTACGGATTATCCAACGAAAAAACTTTTCAAAACTCAAAGTGCATCATTCGAAAAGGAACCCTTTTGTCAAAATCGGGAAATAGGGGCAAAAAATAAATAGCAAACAGTGTGCTACCTAACATTCGGATATATATCCAGTCACTTATATTTCATATAACACATTGTATTACAACAAATTGATAACACCTCACAAAAATCAGATAATAATAAGACACTTTATACCATACTTGTACTTTTTGAGGGCTTTTCAGGCAAAATTTCTTATCAAAAGGTGGTAATAGACATTAGAAAGTCGTATATTTGCATAAACAAAATATACTTATATTATATAGTTGAAAGTAGGTATACTTGGAAGTAATGGTTTGTTAAGGTTACATTGCTTCCTTTGTTCAACTATCAAACCTTAACATCCTAAATAAGTGACACGTACAAGTCACACAATAATATCAACCTTAACATGTACAAAAATGAAAAATTCTCTTTTAAATTGATGATTTCCGTCAATGGTTACACAGAAAAACCTACCAGTAAAGACTACAACAAAATATCCTTTGAAGAAAAGGAAATTACTATTTCTGAATTGGAGCAATTTATAAAACAAGGATATATATTCTCCTGCACATATATTGACAAGGAAATAAAATCCCTCTTTGGTTATAAGAAGAAAGAAAGGGCTTTACATACTAACATAATAGTATTTGATATTGATAATACATTATTATCATTCGATGAATTATTAGTAACATTGAAATATCAGCCAAGCATTGCGTATACCACATTTTCACATATTACTAAAGGAAACAGATATAGACTTCTATACATTTTCAATACACCACTAAATCAAAATCAATATCAGATACTATATGATAATATTATAACAAATATAGAATTAGATAATCATAATAGAGCAATCTACCAATTTTATTTAGGGAGCTACGCAAATTGTAAACTTATAAACAATCTTATCATTTATAATTATGATGATATTTCCATTTCTAACAGTATAAAAGAAAAGCCAACACCATACAATATACAGTTACAAATGGAAAAGAGAGATAAAGTTGTAGTTGAAATAAAGGACCATGAATATATTACCAATTTTTGGAACCTTTCCCATAAAGACTTAATAGAAAAATACAGAGAAAAATATCCATTCTTTGAAAATAATTTGGAAGAAGCCAATGAAGATATTCCATATATTACAATACCTGAAAACTATTGCTGTATCAAAAGATATTGGTTCAAGGAAAAAACAAAACTTAATAATGGTAATTGTGTTTACTCCAATAGAGTATGTAAAATTAAAGACGGGAACGGGCGTAGAAAAAAACTCTTTTTAAATGCTATAGTACGCAAATATATGTACCCACAAATTGAATTTGAACATTTGCTGCACTGTTTAGCCAACGAACTATACTATTACATCAATAACAGCAAGGACCCAATAAGCAAACAAGAATTATATGATATCGCAGAAAATGCATATAATGAAAACATTGACAAATACTCAACAATGATTAAACAACAGCAGACAGAAAAAAGAAAATGGATAATAAACCCTCAATATTGCATCAAATACAATCTTTCAGCTAAGACTGTACGAAATATGGTAAAAGGGAAAATCAATAATGAATTAATTGGCTTATATTATGATTGTTCCAAATCCCTAAAAGAAAATCTATCAACCTTTAAAGCACTGAATTTAAAAGTAGGAAAAAGTAAATTATATGAATGGTGTAAAGAAAACAACATTCCAACCAATATAAAAAATAATCAATCAACTAAAAATACTGTTGGCTTATATCTGTATAACCCTATTTCGGCAATAGCAGGATAGGATTCCACTATAGAAATCCACCCGTTACAAACTATAGGGGGGGGGACTACAAAAATCCTCCCCCTGAGTGAGGGGTTACGGCGGTAGGAATATTATTATTTATGACTTGGATAATAAACGTTCCAAGACCTTGTCATTGTGTGCTTTCCAATCAATTCTGTTCTCTTGTAAAGATTTTCTAAATTCTTCATTAAAAGGTACGCTTAAATTTTTATCACTATCTTCATAAGCATAAAAAGGGAAACATCCCATCCATCCTGTTTCTTGTATCATTTGATTAAATGTATCATAATCATACTCACCTGATTTAAACTCCACATATATTTTACTTCCACCATGATAAGTAATAATACGTGTACTTTTATCATACGAAAAACAATGTTCCGTATTATTAAGTAACCACCCCTGAAATTCAACACCATAATGACAATGCAATTCACTGTAAAACATCTCCTCCTTTTTATAACGAGCGCATTTAATTGTTCCCCACATCTCCTCACCTCCTTTATAAGATACTACAACCAACAACCAAAGTTCATGTAAACGAAATATAGTAATTTTATCAATATATTCATCAACCATAGTCTTTATCAAATCCCTATTTTTCCTAATCTCATCCATTTTATTAATCAACAAAGGATTGGCATTCAAACGCTTCAAATTATCAATAGTAATTCTCTTTGTTGTGATTTCTCGTGACAATTTATCCATAGTTTTGTTCAACACGTTTTTAGTTTCATCATATTTATGTTTTGCATCTGAAATCAAATTCTTTGCAACCTCATCGTCTTCAATCGCAATAAGACGTTTAAGTGTCTTTTTATAAAGATTCTCCGCTTCAACCAATTCTGTATTCTTTGATGATTTTATTTGAACCAACTCTTCGATTTCTTTCCCTAAATTTTCTATCTTTAAAATATTGGTCTGCTGAATATTAATCTCAGCAAACATTTGAATTGACAACTGTAAAACAAGCCCATCCAATTTCCATTGTCGAAGTTCTGCCCCATTCGTGCATGTTCGTGGTTTATCTTTACGATTCACTCTACCATAACATTTGTAAGTACGTCCACCACTGATATAATTTTTAGATGTTTCATTTGATTTCCCTACAGAAAAATTAGCACCGCATTCGCCACATACCATTAAATGTTTCAATAAATTCTCATGCCTGACTGCATTATTCTTATTATAATGCGCTTTGGAAAGTTTATCTTGGGCTTGCTGAAACAACTCGTCTGATACAATTCGCAGACTTTCCACATGTTCCGAATATTCATAAACAATCTCTCTATCTTGCCTTTCGGATAACGGAAGTGGATTGGTAGGGTCTGGTTTATAAAATGTTATTCTACGATTACCTTTATATAACTCATTGTGCATAAGTCTGTTTATTGTAGAAATACGCCATTTTAAATTATCTGTATCAAATTTATACTCTTTCACCTCCAATCCTTTTGCTTCTCTATTCTTCTTGTACTCATTCAATTTTCTTACGTATGGAGCAGGTACTTTCTCAGCATTCAATATCTCTGATATTTGAATTGAAGAATATCCACCAACATACATTTCAAAAATACGAGTAACAATCTTACTTTCGATAGGATTTATAACAATCTGTTTATTTTCATTGTGCATATAACCATACGCACGTTCATCCCCGCCTCCATGACCTGCTTGCACTTTTGTTATCTTGCCACTTAATGAACGTTCAACAAACAATTCTATCTCATAGCTTGACATAACAGCAAGCACATGCAATAAAATAATACTACCTACATCTTTATTACTATCTCTTACCCACAATTTTTGTTTATCAAAATACAAGTTAATACCTTTATCTATAAACAATTTGATTTGTTCTAATAACTCTGTAGCATTTCTTGCAAGACGAGAAAATTCAGAGAATAAAATTATATCAATATCCCCATATTCAACTCTTTCAAGCATCTTCACATATTCAGGACGGAACTCTCCCTTTTTAAAACCACTAATAACATCTATGAAAATATCCTCTTCTTCAACGTTCCAATGGTTTTCTGCTGCAAACTTCAACAATTCCTCTTTTTGTCTATCAGTTGTCTGTTGTTGCGTACTAACACGACAATAGATTAGTACCTTCTTATCCATATTATTCATTATCTTTGCGCTGTTAATTACATCAATATCAATTAATATGGAAACAAATATAGAAATAAATAAACCAAGTCCCAAGTTTCAGGATGTGTCAATCGCACCTATGCATACAACGGAGCACATCATCAACCAAACCATGATAAGGTTATTCGGTTGCGGCCGCTCCATATCAGCACACATAGAACGGAAGAAAAGCAAGCTGGACTACCGTCTTGCCGCCTGCCCCACGGAAGAAGAAATAAAGAAGCTGGAAGAGGTCGTAAACGAGGTTATCGCCCGACAGCTGCCCGTCACAACAGAATTCATTACGCAAGAGGAAGCGCAAGGACGTTTCGACTTGGAACGCCTGCCCGATGGTGCTTCGGAAACGGTACGTGTCGTAAAAGTAGGCGATTACGACGAATGCCTCTGCATCGGAGTACATGTGGAGAATACATCAGAAATCGGAACCTTCAAAATCATCAGCCACGATTGGAACGAAGAAGCCAAGCGTTGGAGAATGCGTTTTAAATTAGTCTGAAAATCTATCAATTTTAAATAAATAAGATAGCAAAATGGCATTAAACAAGCAAATAAGTCAGATTTTTAATGACAAATAGTCAATAGAGTCAACAAAAACCGGTTGGCATAAGGTTTGCAATATAGTTAGCGAACGACGGTTCAAGAAACGGACGGTGAAAAGCCCAAAAGGCAGACACCCGAAGACAAAGAACCGGAGTTCAAAACTAAATAGCATGTTTAACTTAAACAATAGGAGACTATAACTATGATGCCTGTAAGAAGAAACCAAAATTGGTTACCGAGTATTTTTAATGATTTCTTTGACAATGATTGGATGGTAAAAGCAAATGCCACCGCCCCTGCCATCAATGTATTCGAAACAGCAAAAGAGTACAAAGTTGAATTGGCTGCTCCCGGTATGACAAAAGAAGACTTCAACGTTCACATCGACGAAGAAAACAACCTGGTCATCAGCATGGAAAAGAAAACAGAAAGCAAGGAAGAGAACAACAAGGACGAAAAGAAGGAAGGCCGCTACTTGCGCCGCGAATTCTCATACACCAAGTTCCAGCAAACCATGATTCTTCCGGACGATGTCGATAAGGAAAAGATTGGTGCCCATGTAGAAAACGGCGTGTTGAACATTACATTGCCTAAGTTTACAGAAGCAGAAAAAGAAAAGGCCAAGAAATTCATCGACGTAAAATAACGCCCGACCATTAAAAAGAAAATCTCCCGCTGCACAAGATAATGCAACGGGAGATTTTTTATATCCATAGCTATGCGGAACTATTTCTTTTTCCCTTTCAGAAAACGGTCTGTCAACCACCTGCGCACCGGTTCATCATAGAGTTTCAAACAAGCATAAGCAAGGACAACGGCTCCCACGAAAGTAAGTATCATATAAGGGATACCTTCCACCATTGTAGCGTTATTGTTGCATACCCAAGCCGTATAAGTATATACCAATGGATAATGGGTAATATAAATCGGATAGGAAATGTCTCCCAGGAACTTGCATACGGCAGTAGAGCGCTTACCGGTCACCTTGCCGCCCGCTCCCATTGAAACAATGACCGGGAAGACGCAGATAATGCAGAAAGCCTCGTAAAGCCCGTTCATCCAGTAGCCGTCCTCACCTCCGATACGGGGAATGGAAAGAACCACCACAATCAGCAGGCTGCACCACCAGAAAGCACGCTTTTCAAGCCGTATCAGCCAGCCGAGGCGTGACAGAAGTAATCCGCCGAAAAACGGATACATCAGCCGGACCATACCCACATACTGCTGTTCCCAGTTCAAGGCCCAACCACCCACAATATCGCCGGCAGGAGCAGTCAGACAACGGTATACCGTAAAACACCCTGCCACAAATACCAGCACCGACAGGGCCACCTTATTGAACTTGCGTACAAACAACGCATACAGAATATTACCGATATATTCATAATAGAGCGACCACGCCGGGCCATTCAACGGATGCATTTCCGTCCAGCCACGAATGTCAAACTTCAGCGGAAGGGGAAGCAAAGTACAGCCCAGTAACATTACCAGCAGCATGGTTCCAACGGACGTATTCTCGATAGGTGGAAAACAAGGCGACTCCTGAAAATAGAAAAAGGCAGCGCCCACAATGCTTCCCATAATCACCATAGGATGCAGGCGAATGATACGGCGTTTGAAGAAAGTGCCCACGGTCATCCGGTTCCAACGGTCATCATAAGCATAACCGATAACAAAACCGGAAAGCATGAAAAAGAAATCCACTGCCAGATAGCCATGATTGATAATTTGAGTAAGATGACTGCCGCCTGCATGTGCTTCAAAAAGATGGAAGATAATAACCATGACAGCCGCCACGCCACGAAGTCCGTCAAGAATCTCATAATGCGGTTTCGAGGCAAGATAAGTAGTCTGTGTATTCATTTTGGTATAAGATATTTATTTATTCGCGTGCAAAGATAAGAGTTTTCTCCAATAATGAAACTGATAAATATCATATAAACTCTATCAATTAATTGACAAGTATAACAGTTGTCTTTATCATTAGATACATATCACTACTTGTACTCTTTTTCCGCACAAAAAACAGCTTTTATTATCCATAATAAAAGGGCTACACCTTTTCCTCCTCATGGTGTAGCCTTAAACACAAAAGGGTGTAGCTATCCAAGGCAAATGGTGTAGCCCTTCTTCAAAAAAGAGAGCCAAATAGGATAATAATAAAGAAAAATCAGTTAACTACTTTTCTTATAACTTTTTACCGCCCACAGATTGAAGACCAATGCAAAGACCAACACGGCTCCCAGTTGCGGAAGCAGTTCGGCAAATCCGCCACCACGGAGATAGATGGTACGCATCACCTCCACAAAATAGCGTAGCGGATTGATGCGCGTAATCCATTGCGCCCACTCAGGCATACTGTGGATAGGGGTGAAAAGACCACTCATCAGAATAAGGATAAGCATGAAGAACCACATGACAAACATGGCCTGCTGCAACGTGGTCGAATGATTGGATATGACCAGCCCGAACCCCGACACCACCGGTAGAAAAAACAGCGCCATGCCGTAGATAGTGAGGAAATGTCCCGCCGGCAGAATGCCGTAAAGTACCCATGCCAGAACGAAACAGATGGTCAGCACCACAAAACCTATCAGCCAGTAAGGTATCAGCTTGGCGGCAATGAAAGTGAACTTGCCGACGGGGGTGACATTTATCTGCTCGATGGTGCCCGCCTCCTTCTCGCCCACCACATTGAGGGCAGGGAGAAAACCGCAAATCAGCGTCAGCAGCATTACCATGAGGGCAGGAATCATGAAAAGCTTGTAGTTCAGCGTGGGGTTGTAAAGATTCTGCGTAGTGATGTCCACCCGGGGAAGCGGCTTCCCGGCAAGCCCTTGCGAAGACGACTCCGAACCCAGTTCACGGGTATAGTCACTGATGATGGAAGACAAGTAGGATCCTCCCAGACTGCCCTTCGTGCCGTTCACGGCATTGGCCGCCACCAGCAGACGAGGCGCCTCTCCCTTCACCCAATCCTTTTCGAAATCACGGGGAATCTCCAGCACGACATCTGCCGAACCTGCTTCAATGGCCAGCAAAGCCTCATCGTATGTATCGGGAAGCGCTGTCAGGCGGAAATAAGTGGATGCACCGATTTTATCTACCAGACGGCGAGACAAGACGCTGTGGTCATTGTCCACTATATTCAGATTGATGTTCTTTATCTCCAGATTGGCGGCCCAGGGCATCAGTATCATAATCATGCACGGGAAAATGAAAATCAGCTTGGGCAGGAAGGAGTTGCGGAACAACTGCTTGAATTCCTTTTCAATGAGAAACTTTATCATAAGACGATATTTTAAAGATTTTAGACATAAGAACAAAAGAACAGATTTCCCGTATCCTTTTGTCCTTATGTTCTTCTGCCTGAATAATTAATATAAAATTCATATCCGCTCTTTACTCAAGCCGATGCTTGAATTTCTTGAAACTCACCGTTATCAGCAATACCGCCATCGTGGCAAGTATGCCGACCTCCATCAGCACAAGCGAAACATCCACTCCCTCAATCATCAGCTTACGCACCGCCTGGATATACCAGCGTGCAGGAAGCACAGCTGAAATGGCCTGCAAGATAACGGGCATACTCTCAATGGGGAATATCATGCCCGAAAGCAGCATGGTGGGCATCATCAGCATCAGTCCGGACACCAGCATAGCGGCAACCTGCGTCCGGGTGACTGTGGAAATCAGCAGCCCCAGCGCCAGGGAGACAAAGATGAATAGCAGCGACACCACCACCAGCCAGAACAAGCTGCCCGCCACGGGAACATCGAGCACATAGACCGAAAGCAGAAGAATGGTGGTCAAGTTGACAAACGACAGCACAAAATAGGGCACCGCCTTTGCCAGAATGATGAAAAGCGGTTTGACGGGAGAAACCAGCAGGACCTCCATCGTCCCCGTCTCCTTCTCGCGCACAATGGAGATGGAGGTCATCATGGCGCAAATCAGCATCAGAATAAGCCCCATGACACCCGGCACGAAGTTGTAGGCACTCTTCATCTGCGGATTGTACAGCAGCTTGAGCTGGGGTACGATGGCAGCGGCATGCACTCCCGGCGGAAGCATCTCCTGCCCGGCAGAGGAGATGATGTTTGCGGCATAGCCTGCCTGCATAGTCGCCATATTGGGGTCTGTGGCGTCGGAGACAAGCTGCACGCGCGCCTCGCCGGTATAAAGCTTGTCCGAGAAACGCTCGCTGAAAACAAGCGCCATGTCAATCTCCCCTCTTCCGAAAGAAGCCTCCATATCGGCGGGAGAATGCAGGCGGCGGATGACGGTGAAGTATTCGCTTGCATCCATGCGGTCGATGATACGGCGGGTAACTACGTCATTCGACGGGTCGAGCACCGCCACACGCACGTTCTTCACCTCGGTGGTGATGGCAAAACCGAAAAGGATTATCTGCACGATGGGCATGCCCAGCAGAATCAGCATCGTGCGCCGGTCGCGGAAGATATGGAAGAACTCTTTTCGGATGAAAGATATGAATTGTTTCATTGTCTATATTTATATTTAGGCTCGGATAATGCGGATTTCACGGATTTTCAGTCGGCGGTTCGCACAGCTTGACGAGCCAGTTGTTGGAATACATCGTCCATCGTAGTGGCATTGAACTGCCGTTTCAGCTCCCCGGGAGTGTCGAGTGCACGGATGACGCCGTCTACCATGATGGAGATGCGGTCGCAATACTCCGCCTCGTCCATAAAGTGGGTGGTGACAAAGACGGTGATGCCCTCGTCGGCAGCCTGGTAAATCAGCTCCCAGAACTGGCGGCGCGTGGCAGGGTCCACCCCACCCGTAGGCTCATCCAGAAAGACAATCTTGGGACGGTGGAAGATGGAGACGGAGAAGGCCAGCTTCTGCTTCCAGCCCAGCGGAAGGCTTTTCACCAGTGTATCCCGTTCCTTTTCCAGCCCGAGGCGGAGGAGCAGCTCATCCGTCTTGGGGGCAATCTCCGCTTCGGGGATGCCGTAGATACCGGCAAAGAGGCGGATATTCTCCCACACCTTGAGGTCTTCGTAAAGGGAAAATTTCTGGCTCATGTAGCCGATGTTCTTCTTCACTTCTTCGGGTTGGGAAGCCACATCGAAACCTGCCACACATGCCTTGCCGCCGGTGGGGCGGCTAAGTCCCGTAAGCATGCGCATGGCGGTGGTCTTGCCTGCCCCGTTGGCTCCCAGGAAACCGAAAATCTCGCCCCGATGGACTTGGAAGGAGATGTGGTCTACAGCGGTGAAATTACCGAACCGCTTGGTCAACCCTTCCACTTCAATCACCTTGTTTTCGTGGTTTTCCACCCGTTCGTGCTGCAAGCCCGGAGGGCAGAGGATGCCCGCAAAGCGTGTCAGGATACGGTCGGGGGTATCGATGCCTTTTATCTCTCCTTCGTTGATGAAGGCGATGCGGTCGCATTGGCGCGCTTCGTCGATGATGGGGGTGGAAGCAATGATGGTGATACCCCGCTCCTTCAGTCGGCGAAGCATTCCCCAGAATTCCTTGCGGGACACGGGGTCGACGCCCGTAGTGGGTTCGTCCAGAAAGAGGACATCCGGTTTATGGATAAGGGCACAGCTAAGGGCGAGTTTCTGCTTCATGCCGCCGGACAACGCTCCGGCGCGGCGCTTGCGGAAAGGTTCTATCTGCCGGTAAATGTCGCGCACCAAATCATAATTCTCCTCGATGGTGGTGTGGAAGACGGTGGCGAAGAAATTGAGATTCTCCTCCACCGTCAAGTCCGGATAGAGGGAGAAGCGTCCGGGCATATACCCCACCCGCCTGCGGATGGCTTTGTAGTCCTTCACCACATCCAGACCGCAGACCGAAGCCGAGCCTCCGTCGGCAAGCAGCAAAGTGGTGAGGATGCGGAAAAGCGATGTCTTGCCCGCACCGTCCGGCCCGATGATGCCGAAAAGCTCACCGGGAGCCACTGACAGAGAGACACCCCGCAGGGCTTCCACGCTGCCGTAACGTTTGGAGATATTAGTTAAAGTTACAGCCTCCATACATTCCTATTTTCAGCATCCCGTCATTCTTCACGGCAATCTTTACGGCATAGACCAGATTGGCGCGCTCGTCTTTCGTCAGGATAGTTTTTGGAGTGAATTCGGACGTATCGGAAATCCAGGTGACGATGCCGGGGTATTCTTTCCGCACTTCCTTTCCATAATCCGCATAAACCTTCACTTGCTGCCCCAGCTTGATTTCGGCAAGCTGCTCGGAGGTGATGTAGGCACGGAGGTAAATCTGCTCCATATCCGCCACTTTGAAAAGAGGGGTGCCGGGAGCAGCCAGTTCTCCGGCTTCGGCATATTGGGCAAGGACGGTTCCCGTCAGCGGAGAGGTGATGTGGCATTTGCGCAACTGGTCTTCTATCTGCGCCACCTGGATGCCGACAGAGGAACTTTGCCACGTCAGGCTCCGGTCACTGTTGCGCAGGGTGGAGTTCTGTGCGTCGAGCTGCTTGCGGAGGACTTCGAGAAGGGACTCGGCATCATCCAGTTGCTTCTGGTTGGCGGCACCCACACGGAGCAGGTTGGACACACGGTCGCGCTCGCGCCGTGCCTGCACAATCTGTTCCTGAGTGGCGGCTACTTGCTTCAGGATATCAGGCCGCTGGCCTTCCACGGACTTGACACTGGCCTCCAACTGGAGTTTCTTCAGATAGAGTTGGACGGTATCTATAATGCCTACTTCCTGCCCGTCTATCAGTGTCGTACCTTCCTCGATGTCGAAACTCAGCAGTTTTCCGGACGCCTCGGCAGAAACGATGACTTCGGTAGCCTCGAACGTTCCCGTCGCATCATATTTCGGAGTACCGCCGGTACAGGCGGCAAGGAGAAATAAAAAAGGAAATAATTTCAATGATTTCATACTATTTCAAGTTATAAATTACGGATTATAGTCATTAATTGTTCAGCGTATATTTCAGCTGCCAGATGTTCATCAGCAACTGCACCTCATGCAATGCCTTGGTCTGTCGTGCCATACTTTCATTGGTAATCTCCCGCAGCATATCGGTCACGGTCATTGTCCCGTTCTGCACCTTGGCCTCGGCTGCACGGCGGATATTCCCACGCAGACGGATAATCTCGTCATCATCCGCCATCTGGCGGCGCATGGATACAATGCCCGCATCCTGCTGCGTAGCCTGCAGGCGAATGTTGAAAAGGAACACATCCCGGCCGGTTTCTATCTGTTGGCGGGTATTGTCTATCCTGCGGCGGTCGTTCTTCAATGTATACAGACTGCCGAAATTCCAGGACATGCGCACCCCCGCCATGTAATAGGCGTTGAATTCATCCTTCAGCATATTCAACCCTGGATTGCCGTATGCCCCTTGTACAAAAAGGCCGAAACGCGGCATCAACCGGGTGTTCAAAGCTGCCTCCTGCTGGCGGAGTTGCTCTCCCTGCGCATCGTACCAACGAAGTTCGGGGCGGTTGTTCATCTGCCGGTCTATGTTTTCTTCGG
The DNA here is from genome assembly GCF_003603395.1 of Bacteroides sp. AM44-19. Lineage (NCBI taxonomy): Bacteria > Pseudomonadati > Bacteroidota > Bacteroidia > Bacteroidales > Bacteroidaceae > Bacteroides > Bacteroides sp. AM44-19. The sequence goes on from NZ_QTNB01000003.1 coordinate 251,508, forward strand.
CAGCCGGTTTCAATAAAACCGTTTCGGAAGAGAGATCCTTGCCCGTAAAGGCAGCAAGCATGCTGAGGTATGCACGGCGGGTGGTCTCCAATTCCACACGGTGCTGCCTGGTGTTCAGTTGCTCTACGCTGACTGCATCCAGGTCGCTCAGGGTGGCGATGCCATTGGCTATATAGTCGGCTACCTGCTTGTGGGTTCTTCCTAAATCTTCTTGCAAGAGGCTGTTCTGTTTCAGCTGTTCGTCCAACAGCAGGATGCCGAAAAAGAGCTGGTTCACCCGGTCAGTCAAGGCATACATGTCTACATGCTGTTTTTCCAGTTCCACTTCCGAGGCGGCACGCGTCAATCGTTTTCTGGAACGTATATCCCCACCATCCCAGAGGGTCTGCTGCACTTCGAGCATCACCTGGTACTGGTCTTTCGAAGCAGTCTTGATGTCGAGATTAGGGATTTCGACCGGTAGCCGGGTGATGTCACTCTGGTACGTGGCCTTGCCGGATAGGGAAAACTGGGGCAAGTAACCTTTTCCGGCATTGGAGAGGTCGTACCCGCGTGCCTTTTCTATCAGTCCGTATTGCCTGACCAACGGATAATTGTCTTGCGCCCGGCGCTGGCACTCTTCCAACGTGAGCTGGGCATGTGCCAGCATGGCGGCAAGAGAAAGGGTAAAAAAGAAAACGGTTCGTTTCATATCCATTCTGTTTCTTGTTTATTCTACATGGTTTTGTTCTATACACATGCAAAGATAAAGGCATAACCCTATAACCTTACAATCCATTTGTGCGCAAAGATGTTCTAATAGTACGACATTTCGTAGAAAAAGACAAATAATAGGAACACTTTATTATCTTTGCGGTGGAAATATACATTATTCATAAAGGGAAAGATATGGAAAAGAACAAACCGATAAGCGTCGCATTCGAGGACATCCGCAACAATCCGGATTTTATAGAACATTCCGAATACAGATTTATAAACGACGATTTGGGAATGGTCATCAGTTTTCAAGCAATGGGATTCAGGCTATTCCGCACCCAGCAACCTTATCGTGCCAAAGAAGGAAGGATTGTACGCATCATGCAAGGTAAGGGCCGAATCTCCATCAATCTTATCGAATATGAAGCTACAGCCCACGATATTATTATCATCCCTGACAATTCGCTGATAGAAATATCGGAAGTCAGTCCCGACTACGAATTCCAAGTCATCATGCCCACTGCCAATTTTCTGCCCGTACTACAGAATTCCATTCTTTCGGAAGCTTATACACGAAACGGAATCCGCCTTTCATGCAACAACGAGGAATGGGCACACATCAGCAGCTTCTTCTCTTTATTGTGGAATATACTACATTGTTTGCCCTACCGCCGCGGAGCTGTACAGCACTTGATTGTCTCACTTCTCTATAACCTTAAGTATATCCACGAGCACACATGCAAGTCAACTCCGGCACGCCTTTCACGCCAGGAAGAGCTATTCCGCCGCTTCATCGCTTTGGTGAACCAACACAGCAAGCACGAACGCAGCGTCAACTTCTATGCCGACAAACTATGCCTGACACCGCACTATCTGAGCTCGGTGATACGTGAAACAAGCGGACAAACCGTGATGCAATGGATTAATCAAGCAGTTATCCTCGAAGCCAAAGTATTGCTGAAACACAGTAATCTACTGGTGTTTCAAATATCAGACGAACTGAACTTTCCCAATCCGTCGTTCTTCTCGAAGTTCTTCAAACGTATGACGGGGATGACACCGGCGGAATACCAGAAACAAACCTGACCTCAAAACAGCTGTCCTATACGGGAGCCTGACGGTCCGTCGCAAGAGTCCGCTTCCAATGCCAGCATCCCTTGTTTGGCTGCCAGTCCACCGGCATAGCCTATCAGCGTATGGTTGCTGCCCACCACACGATGGCAGGGGATGAGTATGGAGAGGGCATTTGCCCCATTGGCAGCCGCCACCGCACGTACGGCTTTCGGATTGCCCAGCTTTCGTGAAAGCTCGCCGTAGGACACTGTTTTTCCGTAAGGGATGTTCTGCAACTCCTGCCACACCGTCCGCTGGAATTCTGTTCCGACTGCAAGCAGTGGAACATCGAATATGGTCCGCTTACAGGCAAAATACTCATCCAACTGAATGATTGCCCTTGCAATCACTTCCGAAGTGCCTTCCTCATAATCGGCATGCAGCGCCTGCCGTATACGCTTATCAACGGGTACTCTACGTTTCTCGTTCAGCATCCAGTCGCATAGGCAGAGTTTATCGCCGAAAGAGCCGAGGAGCAACTCGCCATAAGGAGATTGATAGTATTGGGTCAAAATTGTTTCCATCGAACTTAGTTTTCAGCAAAGATAGCAAATTAAATCATCATTTGTACTCCGCCCACGACTTGATAGCCAAATCATCCGGCATCATCGTGCAGAATGCATTGATGAACGCACTTGCCAGACGGGCATTCGTTATCAACGGAATATTGAGGTCGATGGCGGCACGGCGTATCTTGTAGCCGTTATCCAACTCGCCTGCGGTGAGGTTCTTCGGAATATTGACCACCATGTCTATCTCCTTGCGGTGCAGCATGTCGAGTGCCTGCGGCTGGCGTTCGGGTTCGCTGGGCCAGTAGACGCGCGTATTCTCCACACCGTTCTCCGTAAGGAAGTTGCTGGAACCACCCGTGGCAAATATCTTATACCCCTTCTTCTGAAGCATACGCGCGGCAGAAAGCATGTCCACTTTCTGCTTCGGAGTACCGGTAGAAAGCAGGATATTTTTCTCTGGAATACGATATCCCACGGAGAGCATCGCCTTGAGAATGGCGCAGGAAGTATCGCTGCCGATGCAACCCACCTCGCCCGTGCTTGCCATATCCACACCCAGTACCGGGTCGGCCTTCTGCAGACGGTTGAAGGAGAACTGGCTCGCCTTGATGCCTACGTAATCCAAATCGAACAGATTCTTGTCCGGCTTCTGTACCGGAATGCCGAGCATCACCTTCGTGGCAAGTTCAATAAGGTTTATCTTCAGCACCTTGCTGACAAACGGGAACGAACGGCTGGCACGGAGGTTGCACTCAATCACCTTGATGTCGTTCTCGCGTGCCAGATACTGGATATTGAACGGACCGGAGATGTTCAGCTCACGGGCAATCTCGCGGCTGATGCGCTTGATGCGGCGCACCGTCTCCACATACAACTTTTGTGGCGGGAACTGGATAGTGGCGTCACCGGAATGCACTCCGGCAAACTCGATATGCTCACTGATGGCGTACGCGATAATCTCTCCATCTTGCGCCACAGCATCCATCTCCACCTCCTTGGCATGCTCAATGAACTGGCTCACCACTACGGGATGTTTCTTGCTGACATTCGCCGCCAGCTTCAGGAAGCGTTCCAGCTCCTCCCGGTTGGAACAGACGTTCATCGCAGCGCCGGACAATACGTAGGAAGGACGGACCAATACCGGGAAGCCCACCTTATCCACAAAGGCGTTGATGTCCTCCAGGGAGGTCAGCGCCCGCCATTCGGGTTGGTCTACACCAATGCGGTCGAGCATGGCGGAGAACTTGTCACGGTCTTCGGCATTGTCGATGCTCCTGGCGCTTGTGCCGAGAATAGGTACCTTCTGCGCATCGAGGCGCAGGGCAAGGTTATTCGGTATCTGACCACCGGTAGAGACAATCACCCCGTGGGGATTCTCCAGTTCGAGAATATCCATCACGCGCTCGAAGGTGAGCTCGTCGAAGTAAAGACGGTCGCACATGTCATAGTCCGTAGACACGGTTTCGGGGTTGTAGTTTATCATGACACTGCGGTAGCCTTCCTGGCGGATGGTGTTCAGGGCCTGCACGCCGCACCAGTCGAACTCTACGGAAGAACCGATGCGGTAGGCGCCGGAGCCCAATACGACGATGGACTTGTGGTCGCCGAGGTAACGGACATCATTTGCCGTGCCGCTATACGTTAGGTAGAGATAGTTGGTCTGTGCGGGATATTCGGCGGCAAGGGTATCTATCTGCTTCACTACGGGCAGAATGCCTGCACTCTTGCGGAAATTGCGGACGGCAAGGATGGCTTCTTCGCCGTCCATTGCTTGTTCCAAGCCGAGGGCACGGGCTATCTGGAAATCAGAGAAGCCTTGTACTTTGGCTTTACGCAACAAGTCCACGGGAATCATTGGCAACTCTCCATCAGCCATAAAAGAGTGCAGTTCCCTGCTGGTATCCATGATGTTCATCAACTTCTCCAGGAACCAACGGTCTATCTTGGTCAATTCGTGCACCTGGTCCACCGTATACCCGGCACGGAAGGCTTTGGAGATGACAAAGATACGTTTGTCGGTAGGTTCGCGCAGAGCCTTGTCCAAATCGGCAATCACCAGTTCCTTGTTCTCTACGAAGCCGTGCATGCCCTGGCCTATCATGCGAAGCCCCTTCTGGATGGCTTCCTCGAAAGTACGGCCGATAGCCATCACCTCGCCTACCGACTTCATGCTTGAACCCAGCTCTTTGTCCACCCCGTGGAACTTGCCCAAATCCCAACGCGGTATCTTGCAGACCACATAGTCCAGGGCGGGTTCGAAGAAAGCGCTTGTAGTCTTTGTCACAGAGTTGTTCAAGTCGAACAAGCCATAGCCCAAGCCGAGTTTTGCCGCTACAAACGCCAACGGATAACCCGTTGCTTTAGAGGCAAGTGCAGACGAACGGCTCAAGCGTGCATTTACCTCGATTACCCGGTAGTCCTCGCTCATCGGGTCGTAGGCATACTGCACGTTACACTCTCCCACAATGCCGATGTGACGGATAATGCGGATAGCAAGTTCACGCAATTTATGATAGTCCGTATTGCTCAACGTCTGTGACGGGGCAATAACGATGGACTCACCTGTATGGATGCCCAGGGGGTCGAAGTTCTCCATGTTGCAGACCGTGATGCAGTTGTCGAAGCGGTCGCGCACCACCTCGTATTCCACTTCCTTCCATCCCTTCAGCGATTTCTCCACCAGCACCTGTGGGGAGAAGGAGAAGGCTTTCTCCACCAGCACATTCAGCTCTTCTTCATTGTCGCAGAAGCCCGAACCCAGTCCGCCAAGCGCATATGCGGCACGGACAATGACCGGGTATCCCAGTTCCCGGGCTGCGCGACGGGCATCCGCCGCATTCTCCACGGCTTCGCTCTTGATGGTCTTCACATCAATCTCATTCAGTTTCTGCACAAAGATTTCACGGTCCTCCGTGTCAATGATGGCCTGCACGGGAGTGCCGAGAACCGTCACGCCGTACTTCTCGAAAATCTTGTCTTTATAGAGGGAGACACCGCAGTTCAGTGCCGTCTGTCCGCCAAAAGCAAGCATGATGCCGTCCGGGCGCTCCTTCTCTATCACCTTCTCCACGAAGTAAGGAGTGACGGGCAGGAAGTAAATCTGGTCGGCAACTCCTTCCGAGGTCTGTACCGTGGCAATGTTCGGATTGATGAGAACCGTGTAGATGCCTTCCTCCTTCAATGCCTTGAGCGCCTGCGAACCGGAGTAATCAAATTCTCCTGCTTCACCGATTTTCAGTGCGCCGGAACCAAGCAGCAAGACTTTCTTTATATTGTTTTCTTTCATTTGCATATCTGTTTATTAAAAATGTAATAGTAGTAATAAAACCTTATCTTTCTCTTACCTTACACAATCAGTCACTAATTGAATGGCATTCAGTATAGGACTGAAAGGTATTCACTCTGGGACTGAATGACATTCAGTACGGGACTCATTATACCGTCTTTTACATACTGATTATCAAGAGATTACGAACGCAACCATTCTTGATAAAATTCTCTTACTAAAGCAACTTCACAAAGTCATCAAAAAGAAACTCCGTATCCGTCGGCCCGCTGGCAGCTTCGGGATGAAACTGTGCGGAGAACCAGGGATTGCGTTTGTGGCGGATTCCTTCATTAGAACCATCGTTCATATTGATGAAAAGCGGTTCCCAGTCTTCTGTCAGCGTGTTGTTGTCTACGGCATACCCATGATTCTGTGAGGTGATGAAGCAACGTTCCGTACCCACCATACGCACCGGTTGGTTATGGCTGCGGTGGCCGTATTTCAATTTGTATATCTTGGCGCCCCCAGCTTTGGAAAGCAACTGGTTTCCCATACAGATGCCGAAGATGGGCAGTTTCTCGTTCTGCATTGTCTTGCGGATATGCTGCACGGCAGCATCGCAGGTATCGGGGTCGCCAGGGCCGTTGGAGATGAACAACCCGTCGAACTCCATCCCAGTATAATCATAGTCCCAGGGAACGCGAATCACTTCCACGTCACGTTTCAGCAGGCAGCGGATGATGTTATGCTTGACGCCGCAATCCACAAGGAGCACTTTCTTCTTACCGGTTCCTTCGTTGTAACGGATAACCTCCTTGCAGCTAACTTTATCCACATAATTCACATCGGCATAAGAGGCCTCAGGCATTTCATCCGATTCATCATCAAAGGCGATACGTCCCATCATCACCCCATGCTCGCGAAGCACCTTTGTCAGTTCGCGGGTATCGATGCCCGTGATGCCCGGAATCTGTTCGCGTTTCAGCCAGTCACCGAGGCTTTCCACCGCATTCCAATGGCTATAATTTTCGCTATAATCGCTTACAATAATGGCTTCGGCATGGATATGCTCGCTCTCCATAAAAGTGGCAAGCCCATTCGGTTCGAGAGTAAAAGGCGGCACACCGTAATTGCCCACCAACGGATAGGTGAGCGTCATCAGCTGTCCGGCATACGAAGGGTCGGTCAGGCTTTCGGGATAACCCGTCATGGCTGTGTTGAAGACCACCTCTCCCGCTACCGGTTTTTCAAAGCCGAACGACTTGCCGTGGAAGCGGCTCCCGTCGTCGAGGATTAGAGTTACATTTCTCATTGATTCAATTAAAATTGATAAACTTGTTCTATATAATCAATAAATGCCTTGTTCAGCATCTTCACACCGCCCGGCGTAGGATAATCGCCGCTGAAGTACCAGTCACCCGGATGCTTGGGGCAGGCCTCATGCAGCCCTTCGAGAGGCTGGTAGACAATCTGCACTTTGGCTTTCGTCCCTTTGGGAGTGAGCAGTTCCACCATCTTGGCAGAGATTTCCTCGTCGGTAAAGGGAGCGTATATCTCCTTCACGTAATTCACCATCTGCTCTTTGGGCAGGTCTACCTGCTCTTTGGACTTGCGGTAGGCGGCGGCAATCACATCGCGCATCTCGCGCTCCTTCAGCAGTTCCACAGCAGCCTTGAAGGCGATGAATTCGCTCATCTTAGCCATATCGATGCCGTAGTAGTCGGGATAGCGTACCTGCGGTGAAGAGCTTACAATGACTATCTTCTTTGGCTCCAGACGGTCAAGGATGCCGATGATGCTCTGCTTCAGGGTGGTTCCGCGCACTATCGAGTCGTCGATGATGACCAGATTATCCACTCCCGGGACAAGGCTTCCGTAAGTGATGTCGTACACATGGGCGGCAAGGTCGTTCCGGCTGTTTCCTTCGGCTATGAAGGTACGCAGCTTGATGTCCTTGATTGCCACCTTCTCGCTCCGTATGCGCCGCGACAAGATATGCTCCAGTTCGTCGTGGCTGGGACTATGCCCCAAGGCGGCAATCTGCTGCACCTTCTCCTCGTTGAGGTAGTCGTCCAATCCTTGCAGCATTCCGTAAAAAGCAACTTCTGCCGTATTGGGGATGAAGGAAAAGACGGTATGGTCCACATCGTTGTCGATGGCTTTCAATATGTTGGGTACAAGTTTCTCACCCAGCAGTTTACGTTCCCGGTAAATGTCCACATCACTGCCCCGGCTGAAGTAGATGCGCTCGAAGGAACAAGGTTTCACCTCGCGCGGCTTGTTGATTTGCACGGTGCGCACCTTGCCGGCCTTGTTGATAAACATGGCTTGTCCGGGTTGCAGCTCCTTGATGGATTCGACAGGAACATTAAGGGCTGTCTGTATCACGGGACGTTCGCTGGCAAGCACCGCTATCTCGTCGTCCTGATACCAGAAGGCTGTACGGATGCCCCATGGGTCGCGTACGGCAAAAGTCTCTCCGCTGCCGGTAAGTCCGCACATCACGTATCCCCCGTCCCACTCCTTGCTCGAAGTGCGCAGCACGTTGGCAAGGTCGATATGGTTTTCTATATAACGGGTGATGTCCATGCCTGCCAGCCCTTCCGCTTCGGCAAGGTTGAAGAGGCGCTCCACTTCGCGGTCGAGGCGATGTCCCAACTGCTCCAGCATGATGTAGGTATCGGCATATTTGCGCGGATGCTGGCCGATGGCGGTAATGCGTGCGAAGATTTCATCCACATTCGTCATGTTGAAGTTGCCGCAGAGGGCAAGATTCTTGGCACGCCAGTTGTTTCTCCGGAGGAACGGGTGCACGTACGAGATGCCGGACTTTCCGGTAGTGGAGTAACGCAGGTGTCCCATATAGACCTCCCCTGCAAAGGGCAGCACACGCTTGGCATAGTCCGCATCGTGCAGCTGTTCCTTGGTCAAGTCCTTGAAGTGGCCCTGCACCGTACCGAAAATTTCGGTAATGGCGCCCGAGCCGAGAGCACGCTCACGGAACATATATTCCTCGCCGGGACTGGCTTCCAGTTTCACGCAGGCCAGTCCGGCACCTTCCTGCCCACGGTTGTGTTGTTTCTCCATCAGGAGATAGAGCTTGTTGAGTCCGTACATCCATGTTCCGTACTTCTCTTCATAGTACTCCAGCGGTTTCAGCAGGCGTATCATGGCGACGCCGCATTCATGCTTCAGTTGTTCCATCTATTTATTTACAATTTACCATTTACAATGTACAATTTTAAGTGTACAATTTTCTTTTCCTTATTATAGCATACAATTACCATTTACATTTACCCCTCCCAAGCGCAGCCCCATTGTACATTGTAAATGGTAAATTGTACATGTCCTCATTCTACAGTCACCGACTTCGCAAGATTCCTCGGCTGGTCCACATCCATTCCCTTGCACACGGCAATGTGATAGGCAAGTAATTGCAGAGGTACCGTAGTTATTAACGGATCAAGGCACTCCATTGTTTCGGGAAGCTCGATGCAAGTGTCGGCTATTTTACTGATGACCGTATCTCCCTTTGTCACAATGGCGATAACCCTGCCTTTACGCGCCTTTATTTCCTGGATATTGCTCAGCACCTTTTCGTAAAGCCCATTCCGGGTGGCAATGACCACTACCGGCATTTCGGCATCCACCAGGGCAATGGGGCCGTGCTTCATTTCGGCGGCAGGATAGCCCTCGGCATGGATATACGAAATCTCCTTCAACTTCAAGGCGCCTTCCAAGGCTACGGGATAACTGTATCCGCGTCCCAGATAGATAAAGTTGTGTGCATAGGTGAATATCTTGGAAAGTTCCGCTATACGGTCGTTCAGTTTCAAGACCTCCTTCATCTTGTCGGGGATATGTCCCAATTCCTTGACAATTGCCAGGTATTGCCCTTCGTCCATCGTCTTTTTCTCTTTGGCAAGTGTCAGGGCCAGCATGGTAAGCACCGTTACCTGCCCGGTGAAGGCTTTGGTGGATGCCACCCCTATTTCCGGTCCCACGTGGATATAGGAACCCGTGTGCGTGGCACGGGGAATGCTGGAACCGACGGCATTGCAGATGCCGTATATAAATGCCCCACGGTTTCTGGCAAGCTCCACGGCAGCCAGCGTATCGGCCGTTTCACCGCTTTGCGAGATGGCAATCACCACATCGTTGCTGTCAATCACCGGGTCGCGGTAACGGAACTCACTGGCATACTCCACCTCCACCGGAATACGGCAGAAGCTTTCAATCAAATGCTTGCCGATGAGGGCGGCATGCCATGACGTACCGCATGCCACGATGACGAAGCGTTTGGCCGCCAGCAGACGTTCCTTATAATCAATCACTGCAGAAAGAACCACGTTCGTACCCTCCACATTGATACGCCCGCGCATGCAGTCGTGAATGCAGCCGGGCTGTTCGAAGATTTCCTTCAGCATGAAGTGCGGATAACCGCCCTTCTCCAGCTGGCCGAGATTGAGCGCTACCGTCTTTACCTCGTGCGGACATTCCACATTCTTCAGGTTAACAACCTTCAGCTTCTCTCCCCGACGGATGAGGGCAATCTCTTCGTCTTCCAGATACACCACCTTATCCGTGTATTCCACAATCGGCGTGGCATCCGAAGCCAGGAAAAACTCTCCTTCACCGATGCCCACCACCAGCGGACTGCTCTTGCGTGCAGCGATTATCCCATCCGGATTGTCCTTGTCGAGCACCGCAATGGCATACGCCCCAATCACTTCCTGCAAGGCAAGTTGCACCGCCGTCAGCAGGTCAATATGGTTTGTCACCTGAATGTATTCAATGAGCTGTACCAGCACCTCGGTATCAGTGCTGCTTTTAAATACATAACCTTTGGCTTGAAGTTTTTCTTTAAGGACGGCGTAGTTTTCAATAATGCCGTTATGGATGAGGGCGAGGCGTTCGGAAGAGGAATAATGGGGATGGGCATTGACGGAACAAGGTTCTCCATGAGTGGCCCAACGTGTATGTGCAATACCAATGCTACCGGAAATATCTTTTTGAGCAACGAAAGTTTCAAGTTCCGAAACCTTACCTTTCGCTTTGTACACGTTCAACTGTCGGTTATCACTGATTAATGCTACCCCCGCACTATCATATCCACGGTACTCCAACCGCTTCAGACCCTTGATAAGAATGGGGTAGGCTTTCCTTTGACCTATATAGCCTACTATTCCACACATAATGTATCAGTATTTGATTTTGCGTTGCAAATATACATATTCTTAAGAACATAAAGTTAATCTTTCCACTATTTATTTATCAAAAGAATAGAAAAAAGTTGTTTTTACATCAAAAAGTTAAAGAAAGTATTATTTTAAAAGCAAAAGGCTTAATTTATAAATCCAAATCAAACCGTCTGATTTTGATTTAGGATTAAAAGAAAACAGAGGGTGTTTTCTATCAATTCATAACTTCATCTTCTATCGCAGGAATTTTGCAAGAAAGAAGGCAGGAATACATATTAGCATTTTGCAATTAATACCATATATTTGCCGAACATTTTGAAACCACAAACAATATTATACAGCAATAAAGAAAGCTTATAATCATGAAACAAGAACTTTTTAACAACAAAACAAAAGCAGAGGATTACCAGCGACAGCCCAAACAGTTGGGCTTGTATGAGGCATCCCATGAGCACGATGCCTGCGGAGTAGGCATGCTGGTCAATATCCAGGGAGGAAAATCACATGAACTGGTAGAATCGGCATTGAAGGTACTGGAAAACATGCGCCACCGTGGAGCGGAAGGGGCGGACAACAAAACCGGAGACGGTGCCGGCATCATGCTGCAGATACCGCACGAATTCATTCTGTTGCAGGGCATTCCCGTTCCCGAGAAAGGAAAATACGGCACCGGCCTGCTTTTCCTTCCCAAAGACGGAAAAGACCAGGCTGTCATCTTGAGCGTCATTATCGAAGAGATTGAAAAGGAGGGATTGACCCTGATGCATCTGCGCAACGTGCCCACTTGCCCCGAAATATTGGGAGAAGCGGCTCTTGCCAACGAACCGGACATCAAGCAAATTTTCATCACCGGATTTACGGAAAGCGAAACCGCCGACCGCAAACTCTATATAATAAGGAAAAGGATAGAGAACAGAATACGCAAGTCGGACATCCCCACCCGCGAGGATTTCTACATCGTCTCGCTCTCTACGAAGAACATCGTCTACAAGGGCATGCTCTCTTCCTTGCAGTTGCGCAACTACTTCCCCGACCTCACCAACAGCTACTTCACCAGCGGGCTGGCATTGGTGCACTCCCGTTTCAGCACCAACACTTTCCCCACCTGGGGACTGGCACAGCCTTTCCGCCTGCTGGCACACAACGGCGAAATCAATACCATCCGCGGCAACCGCGGCTGGATGGAAGCCCGTGAGAGTGTACTCTCCTCTCCCACCCTGGGAGACATCCGGGAGATACGCCCCATCGTGCAACCGGGCATGAGCGACAGTGCCTCACTGGACAATGTGCTCGAGTTTCTCATCATGTCGGGCCTGAGCCTGCCGCACGCCATGACCATGCTCGTACCGGAATCCTTCAACGAAAAGAATCCCATCAGCGAAGATTTGAAAGCTTTCTATGAATACCACTCCATCCTGATGGAGCCGTGGGACGGACCGGCGGCACTGCTTTTCAGCGACGGGCGCTATGCAGGCGGCATGCTCGACAGAAACGGACTGCGCCCTGCACGCTACCTGATTACGCAGGGCGGCATGATGGTAGTGGCCAGCGAAGTCGGCGTGATGGATTTCGAGCCGGGAGACATCAAGGAAAAAGGACGCCTGCAACCGGGCAAGATACTGCTTATAGACACCGAGAAAGGCGAAATATATTATGACGGCGAACTGAAGAAACAACTTGCCGAAGCCAAACCATACCGCACTTGGCTGGCCGGCAACCGCATCGAGCTGGACGAACTGAAAAGCGGTCGCAAAGTCTCCCATAGCGTGGAGAACTACGACAGCATGCTGCGCATCTTCGGCTACTCCAAAGAAGACGTGGAACGGCTGATTGTCCCGATGTGTACCACCGGTGCCGAACCCATCAACTCCATGGGCAATGACACCCCGCTGGCAGTACTCTCGGACAAGCCGCAACTACTGTACAACTATTTCCGCCAGCAGTTTGCCCAAGTCACCAACCCTCCTATCGACCCGATACGCGAAGAACTGGTAATGTCGCTGACCGAATACATCGGAGCCGTAGGCATGAACATACTGACACCCAGCGAAAACCATTGCAAGATGGTGAGGTTGAACCATCCCATCCTGAACAACGCCCAACTGGATATTCTCTGCAACATCCGGTACAAAGGCTTCAAGACCGTGAAACTGCCCCTGCTCTTCGAAGTGGCAAAAGGGTGCCAGGGATTGCAGGAAGCATTGGCAACCCTCTGCAAGCAGGCGGAAGAATCCGTCAACGAAGGAGTGAACTACATCGTGCTTTCCGACCGCGACGTAGACGCCGCCCATGCCGCCATTCCGTCACTGCTTGCCGTGTCGGCGGTACACCACCATCTTATCTCCGTGGGCAAACGGGTGCAGACGGCACTGATTGTAGAAAGCGGCGAAATCCGCGAAGTGATGCACGCCGCACTGCTGCTGGGCTTCGGAGCCAGCGCACTGAATCCGTATATGGCTTTTGCCGTCATCGACAAACTGGTGAACGAAAAGGAAATACAGCTCGATTACGCCACTGCCGAAAAGAAATATATCAAGTCCGTCTGCAAAGGCTTGTTCAAGATTATGAGCAAGATGGGCATCAGCACCATCCGTTCTTACCGGGGCGCGAAAATTTTCGAGGCCGTAGGACTGAGCGAGGAGTTGAGCAATGCCTACTTTGGCGGACTGAGTTCACGCATCGGAGGCATACGCCTGGATGAAGTGGCACGCGACGCCATCGCCTTCCACAAGGAAGGGATGGAGGTTCTTAAAAAGAAGGGGGAAGCGGAGCTATTGCCGAACCGCGGACTGTATGCCTTCCGCAAGGATGGTGAGAAGCACGCCTGGAACCCGGAAACCATCAGCACACTGCAACTTGCCACACGCCTGGGAAGCTATAAGAAATTCAAGGAGTTCACTGCCATGGTAGACAGCAAGGAATCTCCCATCTTCCTGCGCGATTTCCTCGACTTCCGCCGCGCTCCTATCAGCATAGACCGGGTGGAACCGGTAGAGAACATCGTACAGCGCTTTGTCACCGGCGCCATGTCCTACGGCTCCATCAGCCGCGAAGCCCACGAAGCCATGGCTATTGCCATGAACAAGCTGCATGGCCGGAGCAATACGGGCGAAGGAGGCGAAGACCGGGCACGCTTCATGCCGCGCGAAGACGGCACCAGTCTGCGCAGCGCCATCAAGCAGGTGGCCTCAGGACGTTTCGGTGTCACCGCAGAATATCTGGTGAATGCGGACGAAATACAGATAAAGATTGCCCAAGGCGCCAAGCCGGGCGAAGGTGGGCAGCTGCCGGGCTTCAAAGTGGATGAAGTGATTGCCAAGACACGCCACTCCATTCCGGGCATCTCGCTGATTTCCCCCCCACCCCACCACGACATTTACTCCATCGAAGACCTGGCACAGCTCATCTTCGACCTGAAGAACGTGAACCCACGGGCAAAAATCAGCGTGAAGCTGGTGGCAGAAAGCGGTGTGGGCACCATTGCCGCCGGGGTGGCAAAGGCAAAGGCCGATTTGATAGTCATCTCGGGTGCAGAGGGCGGTACGGGAGCCTCTCCTGCATCATCCATCCGCTATGCCGGCATCTCGCCCGAACTCGGTTTGAGCGAAACGCAACAGACACTGGTGCTGAACGGCCTGCGCGGACAAGTGATGCTGCAAGTGGACGGACAGCTCAAAACAGGCCGTGACATCATACTGATGGCAATGCTCGGAGCCGAAGAATTCGGTTTCGCCACCAGTGCCCTGATTGTACTGGGTTGCGTAATGATGCGCAAATGTCACCAGAACACCTGCCCCGTAGGGGTGGCGACACAGAACGGAGAACTGCGCAAACGCTTCCGCGGACGCAGCGAGTATCTGGTGAACTTCTTCACGTTCCTGGCGCAGGAAGTACGCGAATACCTGGCAGAAATCGGTGTGGAACGCCTGGATGACATCATTGGACGCACAGACCTTATCGTCCGCAAGCCGGATGACGGAATCAGGAAACATCAGTTGATAAGCTTCGACAAACTACTGGCACGCGTAGACAATGAAGCCGCCATCCGCCACGTCACCGACCAACAGCATGGCATCGACCATGTGAAAGATGTAGAGATGCTACATGCCGCCGCCGAAGCCGTAGAGAACCAGAAGGAAATCTCGCTGGAGTACACCATCGCCAATACCGACCGTGCCTGCGGCGCCATGCTCTCTGGTGTCATTGCCGCAAAATACGGAGAAAAAGGGCTGCCCGAACATACGCTGAACGTGAAGTTCAAAGGCTCCGCCGGGCAGAGTTTCGGGGCATTCCTTGTCCCGGGTGTCAACTTCAAGCTGGAAGGCGAGGCCAACGATTATCTGGGCAAAGGTCTGAGTGGCGGACGCATCGCCGTCCTGCCCCCGGTACGGAGCAACTTCGAGGCGGAGAAAAACACGATTGCAGGCAACACCCTGCTTTATGGCGCCACAAGCGGTGAAGTTTACATCAACGGCCGTGCAGGCGAGCGCTTTGCCGTCCGCAACTCCGGTGCCACAGCCGTAGTGGAGGGTGTAGGCGACCACTGCTGCGAGTATATGACCGGCGGGCGCGTGGTAGTACTCGGACAGACGGGACGCAACTTTGCCGCAGGCATGTCCGGCGGTGTGGCCTACGTATGGAACCGGGACGGCAACTTCGACTATTTCTGCAACATGGAAATGGTAGAACTGAGTCTCATCGAAGAGGCCTCCTACCGCAAGGAACTGCACGAGCTCATCCGCCAGCACTACCTGTACACCGGTTCCAAACTGGCACGCACCATGCTCGATGACTGGCCACGCTATGCCGACCAGTTCATCCAGGTAGTCCCTATCGAATACAAAAAAGTACTGCAAGAGGAGCAGATGCAGAAATTGCAACAGAAGATTGCAGAAATGCAACGCGATTATTGAATCGCGAATTAATAATGAAATAATGAAAGACTGAGGAAATTCCCCTTTCATTCTTTAATTCTTTAACTTTTTAATTTGTTCATCATGGGAGATCCAAAAGCATTCCTCAATATCCCCCGCCAAGAGGCGGGTTACCGTCCGATACACGAACGTATCACAGACTTCAGCCAAGTGGAACAGACACTGAACAGCCACGACCGCAAGCTCCAGGCCTCGCGCTGTATGGACTGCGGCGTACCCTTCTGCCACTGGGCATGTCCGCTGGGCAATAAAGACCCGGAATTCCAAGACGCGCTCTACCGGGGCAAATGGCGCGAAGCCTATCAAATACTGAACAGTACGAATGATTTTCCGGAATTTACGGGACGCATCTGCCCTGCCCTTTGCGAGAAGTCGTGCGTACTGAAACTCTCGTGCAACGAACCGGTCACTATCCGCGAGAACGAAGCCGCCATTGCCGAGGCTGCTTTTCGCGAGGGCTACATCACCCCCCTCCAGCCCGAACGCAACGGAAAGAAAGTAGCCGTCATCGGCGCCGGCCCTGCCGGATTGAGCGTTGCCGTACGGCTGAACGCCAAAGGTTACGAAGTTACCCTATTCGACAGCAAACCGATGCCGGGAGGACTGTTGCGTTACGGCATCCCCAACTTCAAACTGGACAAAGCCGTCATCGACCGCCGCATGAAAATCCTCGAGGCCGAAGGAATCTTGTTCAAGATGGGAGTCCATGTCGATGTACAGAAACTGCCTGCCGGATTTGATGCCTACGCCATTTGTACCGGTACGCCCACCGCCCGCGACCTCTCCATTCCGGGCAGGGAGCTGAAAGGCATCTACTTTGCCCTCGACATGCTGGCACAGCAGAACCATATTCTGGATGGAGATACCTTCCCGAAAGACCAGCTCGTCAACGCCCGCGGCAAACGGGTACTCGTCATCGGCGGCGGCGATACCGGGTCTGACTGTATAGGCACCAGCATCCGCCAGGGAGCCGTCAGCGTAACCCAGATTGAAATTATGCCCCAACCGCCCATAGGACACAACCCGGATACTCCCTGGCCGCAATGGCCCGTCGTACTGAAAACCACCAGCAGCCACGAAGAAGGCTGTACCCGTCGATGGTCCCTCGCCTCTACCCGGTTCATCGGGAAGAATGGCAAGGTATGCGGTGTGGAAGTGGAAGAAGTGGAGTGGCTTCCGGCAACAGACGGTAACCGCCCTACCATGAAATCTACGGGTAAGAAAGAGGTCATCGAAGCCGATATGGTGCTTCTTGCCATGGGTTTCCTCAAGCCCGAGCAACCGAAGTTTGCAGAGAACGTATTCGTGGCAGGCGATGCCGCCCACGGCGCCAGCCTCGTAGTACGTGCCTTG
This sequence comes from Bacteroides sp. AM44-19, assembly GCF_003603395.1. NCBI lineage: Bacteria > Pseudomonadati > Bacteroidota > Bacteroidia > Bacteroidales > Bacteroidaceae > Bacteroides > Bacteroides sp. AM44-19. Next base: position 268,585 of record NZ_QTNB01000003.1, read on the forward strand.
GCCGACGGACGACGAGTGGCAACAGAAATAGATCGTTACCTCGAACCTCTAAAAGAAAACAAGAAATGATTTCCCTTTCTTTAATTTTTAACCTTTAATTTTTAATTCTCATGTGTGGAATAGCAGGAATCTTCAACATACAGTCTCAAACTCCTGAGTTGAGAAACAAAGCGCTACGGATGGCGCAGAAAATCCGTCATCGCGGACCGGACTGGAGTGGTATCTACGTAGGCGGCTCCGCCATCCTCGCCCACGAACGCCTCTCCATTGTCGACCCGGAATCCGGCGGACAACCCTTATATTCACCCGACCGCAAACAGGTGCTTGCCGTCAATGGCGAGATTTACAACCATCGCGACATCCGTGCCCGCTATGCCGGAAAATACGCCTTCCAGACAGGTTCCGACTGCGAAGTCATCCTTGCCCTTTACAAAGACAAAGGCATCCGCTTCCTCGAAGAGCTGAACGGCATCTTCGCCTTCGCCCTCTATGATGAAGAAACGGACGATTACCTCATCGCTCGCGACCCCATCGGCGTAATCCCCCTTTATATAGGACGCGACAAGGATGGACACATCTACTTCGGCAGTGAGCTGAAAGCCCTTGAGGGTTTCTGCGACGAGTACGAGCCTTTCCTTCCCGGCCACTACTACCGTGGGCGCGAGGGCAAGATGCACCGCTGGTACACCCGCGACTGGATGGACTATGCCGCTGTGAAAGACAACTACACCCCTGCCGCCGAACGCAATGCCGCGCCGGCTTCGATAGGCCGGACAGCCTACAGCACACAAGTCACGGCTGTGCACGACGCCCTTGAAGCCGCCGTACAGCGCCAGTTGATGTCCGACGTCCCCTACGGTGTCCTGCTCAGTGGCGGACTCGATTCTTCCGTCATCTCTGCCATCGCCAAGAAATATGCCGCCAAACGCATCGAGACAGACAACAAGGCAGATGCCTGGTGGCCGCAGCTCCATTCCTTCGCCGTCGGCTTGAAGGGTGCTCCCGACTTGATTAAAGCCCGCGAAGTGGCCCGTCATATCGGTACCGTGCATCACGAGATAAACTATACCGTTCAGGAAGGCCTCGATGCTGTTCGCGACGTCATCTATTTCATTGAGACTTACGACATAACCACTGTCCGCGCCTCCACCCCCATGTATCTGCTGGCACGTGTCATCAAAAGCATGGGCATCAAGATGGTACTCAGCGGCGAAGGTGCGGACGAGGTGTTCGGCGGTTACCTTTACTTCCACAAGGCGCCCACCCCGCAAGCCTTTCACGAAGAAACCGTGCGCAAGCTCTCCAAACTGCATCTGTACGACTGCCTCCGTGCCAACAAAAGCCTTGCAGCCTGGGGAGTGGAAGGACGTGTCCCCTTCCTCGACAAAGAATTCCTGGATGTTGCCATGCGCATCAATCCGGCAGTCAAGATGTGCCCCGGCAAGGAGATAGAAAAGAAAGTAGTCCGCGAAGCCTTTGCCGACATGCTCCCTCAGAGCGTTGCCTGGCGGCAGAAAGAACAGTTCTCCGACGGTGTGGGCTACAGTTGGATTGATACGCTGAAAGCCATCACTGCCGCTGCCGTCAGCGACGAACAGATGGCACATGCCGCCGAACGCTTCCCGATACATACCCCGCAAAATAAGGAAGAGTATTACTATCGCACCATCTTTGAAGAGCATTTCCCCAGTGAAAGCGCGGCCCGAAGCGTTCCCAGCGTGCCCAGTGTGGCATGCTCCACCGCCGAAGCGCTGGCATGGGACGCCTCTTTCCAAGGAAAGAACGACCCCAGCGGACGAGCAGTAGCGGGGGTACACGAAGAAGCATACAAGGATTAAAAAAAGAGCTGCCGACAGATTTCCTGCCAGCAGCTCTTCTCATTTTTTATTTATCAAATCCTATCGGACTAAAACATCATTGTCTGTCCGCCAATCACACCTGCCACAGCACTCGCTACGGCAATAATAAGTTTCAAAATCACATTCCACGTTTTCTTCATAAAGATTATCCATTATCTGATTAATAATTCATAGCTACCGTTATCCCAGCGGATTCTCACCTTGGTCTCCATCCGAGTCCGAGCCTCCTCCTTCCGAACCGGAGCCGCCATCTGTAGAAGTCTTCCCCTTAAGATAATCATCCAAACTCACCAAATCCAGCCTTTCTCCAGCACGGGTAGCAGCCTTCGATATCTTCAGTTCCCTATTCGCCTGAAAACAGATACGGACGCTCTCCACACTCTTGGCTGTCACGTCATCAGCCTTTTCCTCACCTTTCGATTTGGCTGCCAGTATAAAGACACCCAGCCCGGCTATATTAACCGTCTTTCCTTCCAGCAACTGCTCTTTCAGCTTTTCCACAAAGTTCTGCATCGTACTCTTGATGTCACCGATAGACAGAGAAGAGCGGTCCTGCATCTTCTGTGCAATAAATGCCAAATCCACGCTTTGCCCCAATGTCACCAACTGCGGATAATACTTCTTGGGAGAGTTTTCAACCCTGGGGTCCGACGGTCTCTCCACCGTCCTAAAAATTACACTCATACTTTTTTTCTTTAGAGATTTAAATTCGTTTTACTATTCACACGTTTCGTTGATCAACGATGCAAAGGTGAGGATTAAAAACTATGTAGCCAAAGAAAAAAGGTGCTTGGGAGTAGTTTTTCTGAGAAAAGTGATAAAGTATTAATTATAAGATAATTGATGCAGAACAAAGAACCTCTTCATGAAACAGATATCATACTAAATTTCACAAGTCTATCAATCCGGCTACTTTTATTTCCATAGTTCTTCATTTTCCGGTACTAAACAAAGAAAACAGCCCTGCAGGAGCTGTTTTCTGAAAATGATTTATAAAGTGTTGATTTTACGAATAATAGTAAAATCATAATCAACTATTCAACATCATACCTTGATTTATCCGTCTTCTGAGGCCAAAACAAATAGCTGATGAACTGCCAAACACCTATAAGCAACTGTTTCATATTAATTGATAATCGCCTCCTTGATGCAATCTACAATATAACGTACATCATTTTCCGTCACATACGGACCTGCTGGCAAGCAGAAACCAACCTTAAAAATCTCTTCCGACACGCCATTCACGTATGCCACAGCGTCAGCATATACCGGTTGCTTGTGCATCGGCTTCCACACGGGGCGACATTCAATCCTTTTCGAAAGCATAAACACGCGAAGAGCCTCTACATTGGCGTTGGGCTGGCAATCGGTTACGGCTGAATCCACCGCTTTAATCACACCCGCAGCACCACCCACGGCAGTCTTTATGACTTCTTTGTAAGCACTCTCCTGCCCCTGAATCTTTACATCCTCGTCAAGAGTGGCAGCACAGAGCCAGAAATTGGAATCGAATTTGCGTTCACCGGTTTTGGGATTCATGGTTTCAGGCTGTTCATGCAGATGTATACCTTTAACCTCCTCCAGCAGCTCCTTATACAATGCCTGCACATGCTTGTGATGCGCAATATGCTTATCAAGTACCGTCATCTGCCCACGACCGATACCGGCACACACGTTACTCATACGGTAGTTATAACCGATTTCCGTATGCTGATAATAAGGATACGCATCACGTGCCTGAGTAGCGTGCCACATAATGTTGTTCGCATCCTCCTCGTTGCGGCAAATCAATGCACCACCGCCCGAAGTCGTAATCATTTTGTTGCCGTTGAACGACAACACACCGAAGCGACCGAACGTACCTAACACCTGACCGTTGAAGCGAGAGCCCATTCCCTCGGCAGCATCCTCAATCACAGGAATACCATATTTGTCCGCTATCGCCATAATCCGCTCACAATCGTATGGCATACCATAGAGCGCTACAGGGATTATCGCTTTCGGATACTTACCTGTAACAGCTTTGCGCTCAACAATAGCCTTCTCCAACAATTCCGGATCCATATTCCAAGTTTCACGCTCCGAGTCAATGAACACCGGCTTCGCGCCCAGATAAGTGATCGGGTGCGAAGAAGCACAGAAAGTGAACGATTGCACGCACACCTCATCACCCGCCTTCACGCCACAGGCAATCAATGCCAAGTGAACGGCAGCAGTACCGGCTGAAAGGCATACCACCTTTCGGTCAAGCTTTGAGCCATCTAAATTTGCATTGGCAAAATCTGCAAGATTCTGCTCAAATGCGTTCACATTCGGGCCCATAGGAACCACCCAATTGGTATCAAATGCTTCTTTTACGTATTTCTGTTCAAAACCTTCTTCTGACATGTGTGCTAGACAAAGGTATATAGTTTTTCTTTCTTCTGTAGACATCATATTTTGATTATTCATTTCCAATCAATTATACTTCCTCACCGGCAAATTTTACTTTGAGTCCAAGTACCGTAGCAAAAATCATCTCAATATCCTTGACAAAGCTATAATGACGATAATAATAGCAGTTCAGGCGTACCTTATCAGGATAGATAACCGTATCGTTATATTCAATGGCAATCTCCTGCATAGGGCGAGTATCCCCCTCCGCCTGACGTTTCGCCACATATTCACTAATCATTTCGTCTTCCAGTCGATACTTCAACGTTGCTGGGCCGGTAATACCCGGGCGAAGTTTCAACACATCCCTATCATCGCCAATCAGTTTATCGGCATACCCAGGCACATCAGGGCGTGGCCCCACAAAAGACATGTTGCCAATCAGCACATCCCACAATCCGGGAAACTCGTCCAACTTATAGTGACGAAGAGTTACACCAAAGGGGGTAATACGGCTATCACCTGCTACAGAAACAGTAGAACCATTATGTTTGACAGTCATTGTACGGAACTTATGGCAAGCAAACAACTTACCATCTTTACCCACGCGCTTTTGAACAAAGAATACCGGACCTCCGGGCATCTTCACCTTCACCATGATTGCCACAACAAGCAATACAGGCCAAAGAAATAGCAGGCTGAATAAAGCAATTATTCGGTCAAAGAACCATTTCAGTATCATTTTATCTTGTATTTATTTAAACTTTGAAACTTCATCACCATAGCGATGTATACATCAAGCCTGTCAGTATTCATCAAAAGATATTTGGGGACTATTTGCCGTAATCTTGAATGAGCTTCTTAATCCCTTCAACTATTTCTTTCATCTTTGGCTTAACTTCATTTTTAACAAACAGATACTTAAAGGTTTGATCCTTATATACATTCTCAGCTTTGGGTAGACCAAGATCTGCATAATCAATGAACGAATCCTCAGCGAACTGAATATCAATCTGTCCCTTCTTTACCTCTTTTATTCGAGGAGTTGCATCCAAAGCAAAAGCTGTGTAACCGAATCGTTCATCAATCAAGTTACAGATTTTATCATAAATTGCACCTTTATCAGTCAAAAGTTTTTTGCTTAATTCGTTACCCAATAATGCCACAAGTTCAGGATGCGACTTCCACATCGGAAAATACTTGTAATTTCTAGAAAGCCATTCATCCAAATGAGGAATTTTATTATGATGTACTTTCATCAAATAAACAATATCATCATCTGCTGGCATATAGATTTCTGTAAACCCTTTTTCTGGGTTGCCACAAATTAGTTGCTTTTCATAGAATGCTTTGTAATTAAAAACGGCTTGGGGGTGCAGCTGACCATCATTCTGTAAGCACTTGACAAGTTCTGTAACAGAATCTTTTAACAACTTCTGTTCGTAAACTACTTGATGATGCAAGAAAACCCAATTCGTCTGAAAATTCTTACTATCAATCAAAGCCTGTATCTCATTGATAGAACTTTTGCTATATGCGATTTTATATCTTCCTTCTATGCCTTTATGTAAAACAATTGAGTCTATTAGTCTATCCAAGTCAACAGAATCTGCTAAATAACCAGAGGCCCATTTATCTCTACAGATGTAATCCAATTTATCAGCATCGATTACATCTCCGTGGAGCAAAGAAATAAAACAATCTTCTAAAGATTCTTCAATTGTATTGTAAGGAATGCCCATAATCATACGCCCAACAAGGCTTGGATTTCCACCTAATTCAATTATCCTTTCATAAAAGACTGTTACACTCAAAAGGGCAGAAAGAATCTCGTGCTGCTTGGTATCGTATGCCTTATCCGCAATATCTACATCCGCAATTCTTACATCAAGTTTTCTATCATGAATTTCTTGCTTATATGCTTCAAAAAGTTCCTCACGTGTTCCAAACAGCTCTTCCAGTGTATGAGAGAAAGGTGAATGTCCGCAATCATGAAGAAGACACGCTATTTGAAATGTGTGTTTAAGAGGTTCGGGTATCTCAACCTGACGTAATATAGAAGCTACAATCTTTCTGCCAAGATGAAACACACCCAATGAATGTACAAAACGGTCATGTCGTGCACAAGGAAATAATGAACGTGCTGAGGTCTGCTCAATACGTCTCAATCTCTGAAAATATCGAGTATCAACCAACTTATCACAATAAGTTTCAGGAACCGAGATATACCCATGTACTGTGTCTAAAAATTTCTTTTCTCTCATAATTCAAAAATGCTTTTAACGATTTCAGAAAGCAAATCCCGCGTTTCGATATCAAGACGATAGAACTGACGTTCAAAGCGATCTTGTATAGCTTTGTTCTTGGGGAGAACAATAGTTCTATCAACTTCAATGTTATCAACCTCTATCAGATCCATTATATGTCGAAGTGATCTGTTCTTGTTTTCAATGCTGATAAACTGATCTTTCTGCCTTATCTCTGTAAATACTATCTCAATTTCTTCAAAAGTAAACTGAGTCTTTGTTCTTCCATAAAAAAACGCACTGCCTATAACATCAGCTATTTCAATATTCTTGTACATACTATTTTGATGAATTCATTACTTTAACCATCTCTTTTATCGAGATGCTGCAGAAGTACTAAAAAAAATAAATGATTGGGATTAGCTTTTATTGATAATACTAAATAAAGCGAGTTTTATTCACAGGTTTCTCTACAAATTTCTATATCAGCTCACCTAAATACTAGAATTGCGAGCTTCCTCCTCACGCAGTCTGAAATGCTTCAAATCATCTGTCAAAACTGTAATTTGTGCCATAAGCTGAGATATTATATTAGTGCTATACATCTTTCAATAAGATTATAAATTACAAGAAGCATAATTGTTCCAACAACAACCATGGCGAAATATATAATTGGATTTTGTAAGACGTAAAACTGCAATAAGAATACATGAAAAATGTATATTTTCAAACTCTCTGTACTGCAAATTTCAAAGAGCTTAATATTATATCTGCGGTAGGGAACAATCATTACTACAAAGGTAGCAAACGAAATCGCTCTCAAAATCTCAAAATAAGAAACATAATGTGACAAAATAAATGAAATTATAAAGAGAACAAATGATAATGATATTAAAGCACCACGATTCTTTATGTAAAAGTTGGCAATATTCTCTTTGTATAATGAACATAACACACCCATTGGAAAACATAAAGTAGTGTTCCACCAAAAACTATCAGGTTTGAGGATAATAAAAACAACTACAAGGATTGTTGGCAATATAGTCATTTTTAGGGGGGGGGGGGTAATTTTTTCACACAGCACACAAGGACATAAGAATATTATGTAAAGCAGCAATATCTCTTTAAGAAACCAATATTGATTGCTATATATTGATAGAGTAAATAGGTTTGTTATTGAAATACTATCCAAATAATGAACAAAAAATGTATCTATTAACCAAATAAACAGAAATGGTTCAAGTAGTTTTATTAAGTGCTTATAAACGTATGATATAGAAATGGGAAAATTCTTTTCAACAGAACAAGACAAACCGTATCCTGATAGTAAGAAAAATACAGCACATCCCATATTTCCCAAATTACTCAATAATATTGATAGAAAAAACGGATATACTACTCCGTATTTTGAAGATGTAAACTAAAAAACATGATGAAGAACAATTGCTATAATTGCTAAACCACGTAAGTATATAGTATCCTGTCTATTAAACAATTCACGTTTCATATTTATAAATTCTACTTCTAAATGGGAATGGCCTTTTTGAGTCATAAATTGAGCACTTATCTGTCATCTGAATACCTTATACGCAATTTTTTTCACCCATGCAGGGCTTACCAGCATAATGAACATCATATATCCGAAAACCGTAGCACTAAAACCATAGCCAAGAGTCTTGTTGATCATCTTGCGGTCTTTGAGTTGTTTCTTGGCAAAAGCCCAACCGTTGCGTCTCTTCTTGAAGAGAGCATTGGTAAATCGAAAACGAAGAATCACATCTTGTACATTAGCATGTTGAGTTCCCTTCCTCATACCATCAAGCCACAACATTGTATCCTGATTTTGTCGGTACTCTGGACGATACCTGCATCCAGCCTTATCAAAGAAGCTCTTGCGAAACAGAACCGCCGGATGCGCATGAGGATTTCTGCGAGCAAAGAACTCATAGCACTCCTTCGGACCTTCAGGATAGACAATCACCTTACCACGACTCTCGCTATTCTCGTCAATTTCCTCAATGGCACCACCCACCACATCTATCTCAGGGTGAGCCAACAAGTACGCCATCTGTTTCTCTAAACGCTGAGGCATTGAGATGTCATCCGCATCCATACGAGCGATGTATTCATAGCCCTCCTTGAAACAGATATCAAGTAGGTCGTTCAGCACAATAGCTAAGCCTCTGTTTTTAGGAAACCACTGTACTGATACATTGTCCTTGATTTCATAATCTTTCAAACAAGAAACCAGTTCTTCTCCCACAGGACCATCTACTCCAATGATAAGTTTGAAGGATCCTTTGTAAGTCTGTTTTAAAATACTATCAAAAGACAAGCGCACATAAGGCACTTTGTCGTTCTTGTATACTGGTAATATTACCGCTATTCTTTCCATGATTGAAGTAATTGATTCTTCAACTCCGTTTATACCGAACTAATCGAAGTCTGTTCGTCCTAATCCAAGTTCACGATGTATAATCCACGGTGACCTTCGAAAATTGAATCAAAGCAAACCGCCTCATTATATAGCAGAAACCTACCTGACATGAAATGCTCCAATATTACTTAACAATACTTTCACAATCATTTTTATATACCAAATTGATATACAAAAAATTTGCTTAAGGCTAGAAAAGTTCATATTTCCCATAAGATATTTTCTATCTGGCAACATCTTATTTGATATAAAATCCAAAGAAAGAGTATTTGATGTGCCACAATCAGACATATTAGTAACACACTGATTTATAAGTACATACCCATCAACGCCAGCAGCTCTAAAAATTCTTAACAAGAAATCTGCATCTGCGGAAATCTTCATTCGTATATCAAACATTCCATATTTATCGTATAATTTCATTGGAACGAAAGTTGCAGGGTGCCGAATTCCTGCAATATCACCTATTTTTGCATATTGCGCAAGTTTCTTTAAACTAGCTTTCAATACACTTTTCTTACCATTTCTATGATGAAAATACATATCACCAGCATAAATTACATCTTCTCGTTTTCCATTGTCCTCAAATTTTCTATATACATAAGCCAGAGCTTCTGGTTCTAGCCAATCATCGCTATTCACAATACCAATGATGATGCCAGAGGATCGCATAATACCCTTATTCATGGCATCATATATTCCTCTATCAGGCTCACTCTTCCATTTCATACGACCTTTAAACAGAGGTTCATATTTCTTGACTATATCAAGAGTTGAGTCCTTTGATCCCCCATCTACAATGATATATTCATAATCCGTAAAAGTCTGCGTTAATACTGACCTTATTGTGCGTTCAATAGTTCTTTCGCTATTAAAACAAATTGTTATTATTGAAAAAAACATTCAAAAAGAAATTATTGAAAAATTGATTATTATTCATTATGGTTATATTAATTCCCAAAAAAATATATACGGAACAATATTGTAAAATTCCTTGGATGTATCATGATAAAAAAAAGCTATAAATAATATTGTTATACATGTATATATCAGTGATTTGAATTTCGCACGTTTGAAGATTATCGGTATATATAGTGGTAAAAAAACGCTAAAATAAAAAGCAATACGAGTTATCGAATCTCCACCTATTAAACCTAAGCTCTGAAATAAAAAAGAACAGTATGCCATCCATCTTATAAAATTTTCTATTTGAAGTTCTAAGTTATTTTTATAAATATCATTTTTAACAGAGAAATCGTTAGTCTTAATAAATAGCGGCAATAGATATATAAACAAATATAAAATTATTAGATTAATAGCGCTTCCTCCATTCATATATGTGAGGTATTTTTCTCTAAATAATAATGGTACAACAAACGAAAATATTGCGCCATAGAAAGGCAATAAAAGAAGTGTAATACCTAATAAACTAATTGCAAGTTTATTCGTATGCCTTATGTTCCATAAAGGCCACACAAAAAAGTAAATAATAGCTGAAGAGTGAATAGAAAAAGCCAAAAATACGCTAACTAAAAAATGTTTGATTTTTCTTTCTACAATAAATTTAAACGAAAAGAATGTTATTGAAAATGCTATAGCTTGTCTTAACCCCGTAAAGCTAAACGTATAAAGACCAAAACATACAAAAATAATTGTTGACAAATAAACATTAACAGAGAAACGGTAATATATATAACCAATTAAGGAAAAAATAAATAACGACGTTATAGCCAAAAATATCTGAGGATTATCAGATATGAAAGATATTAATTTGTTAAAAACGACATAACCTTGTTCAAAACTATTTATTTTTGTAGTAAATATTGCACTTAATGGTATTTCACCTATTAATGTAAATTTTTGATAATAGCCATACCCATTACCCCAAACATCTGTACCACAAGTTGGAGATCTTAAGGACTGTAGTAAAACCGGTCCAAGACATAATAATATAATTTTTGATATTTTCTTCTCGTTGCTAACAAGTAAACCAACTAGAATAAGATACAGAAATAGAAAAAAAAATATATCAAAATTCATCTTATTGTTCTGCTTTATATAAGGAATTATATATACTTAAGTAATTACTTAGCATTGTAGAATTTGCATATATTTTTTTTGCTTCACGCTCAACATCCGCTTTTTGTATATTAGCAATAATAATTTTACATATTGATTCCTTTATTGCATTTAAATCACCATACTCAACGAAGGTACTGAATTTCTCTATTGCTATGCTCTCTGGTCCTCCTGCCAAGAATCCCACAACTGGAGTTCCGCAACAAAGAGACTCTGCCGTTACCATAGAATAAGTTTCTCTTTTTGATAACACTAAAGTAACATTAGCAGCACTATACAAAGATGCTAATTCTTCTCGATTTTTTGCAGCCCCCCATAAATGAATGTTGATTGGCAATTCATCTTCTTTTACTTGATTATTCAAACAAACCACAACAAAACGAATGTTAGGCAACATATTTGCTAGTTGAACAATCATCCACCCTCCTTTAGGATCTTTTCTGTCTAGAGAAAACGATGATGTTACATGCAAGATTGTTGCGTCATAATCACCCTCAAAATGCAATTTCCCACCCGGCTTATATTTGAATATATCCGTATCAACGCCATTATTGACTACAACACAATTCAGCCTTTTCGCTATAACTGATAATTTAATTCTGCTTTTCACCCAAGGAGATACTGCAACATTTATACATTTGTCTTCTTGAAAAGAATCAAATGCTTTCTTCATTTTTAACCAAGATATATGGGATCTATCTATTATCTTAGTACCTGTGGCTTCCTCCAAATTATTACAATCAAAACATCCATTAGGTTTCTGCCATTTATTACAGTTGTATGCATGAGGGCAATTGCCCGTATAAAGAAACTCCGCATGATGCGTAATAACTGTTTTGATGCCATTCGAACCAAGATAATACAACAGTCTATATATATTTATACAATAACAATTAATGCAATGAATATGTACTATATCCGGTTTCTGCTCTTCAATCGCTTTTATTACACGATAAGTTGATATAAAATTACCTCCATATCTTAATATTCCACAATACTTAACAAAAAAATGATGAATATGAGCTTCTATTTCATAACAGAATTTTCTTACATTATCGCTTTGGGAGGATGCTCCTCTACCATAGTAAACTAAATCGTGATACCCTTTTGATAACAATTCGTTATGTAAATCAAATACAATTTTACCTGTACTTCCCCTTTTATACATACAGTTAACTTGTATTACTTTCATACTATCATTTATTACACTGTTAATTTATTCATTAATTTGCTTGATTATCCTTGCAGGACATCCAGCCAAAACAACATTGGATTCACTAAAAGACTTAGTAACAATTGAGCCGGCTGCAATGACTACATTACTACCAGTAATATTTACCCCCCTAATATCAATGAGTTAGCACCTATCCACACATTATTTCCTATCTTAATCGTTGTATTGTGCAAGTGTTTGTCACCTGTTTCTTTGCGTAGCCATGACTGAATATTTATACCTGTAGCAACAAGCATTGAGTTTGCAGAAATAGTAACATCATCTCCTATAATAATAGGATTATATGCATTTAAATACACGCCATGATTAATGCTACATCTATCACCTATGCTTATATTTTGAGGATACAAAACTTTTATACTTCCCCAAATTCTAATAGAACCGACCTGTCCGAAAATATTCTTATACAAAATAGTCAACAAAAGGGATTGAAAGTTAGAGACTCTATTATATATCTTAATCAAAATTTTCTTTATCATTAACGCTTAATGATTTAGTTAAAAAATATTTAGATTGGGCTATCATTGAAATAATAGATGAAAAATCCACATCATCATAATTTATTGAATTTTCCATCAATTCAACAATATTATTTATTGATGCTGTTCTGTTCTTTAGTTTAACACAATCCAATAGATCAAACACTCTGTCATTACCAGAACCATTAGTTTGTAATGGCAAATAAATAAATTGTTTTTTTAACATCAGTGCGAAAACTATACCATGAAATGATGTGGTAAAAAAAATACTTGAGTATAAAATATTACTTAACCATTCCTCTACCGATGCATAATCATAGACAACTCCTTCATAAATCTCTTTTGCTGGACTATAACCAGAAGCTGTCGTACAAATGGCTTTATAGCCTTTTTTATTAATTTCTTTGAGAACCTCATTGAAATGGATTTCGTTTGGAGTCCCTACGTTTAATAAATAAAGGTATGCGAAATCAGATTGATATTTCCTATTTGTCGCTAACCCTATATAATGATCTGCTGACAAAAGAAAAGTTGAGTCTATACATCTTTCTGCGTTTATACCTCTTTCTCGACAGAATCGAATTCCGTTTATCTCTCTTGTAGAAACATAGGAAAATCTACTTACCAATTGTTTAAATAATACATCATCTTCTACTGGGCAATAGCTATGTCCAAAACTTACAGCATAGGCAATTCGAATTGTATTCTTTAATCCAAAATCCAAATACCATGCTCTTTCATTTATAGATTTTTTCAAAGATCTGGCCCAAACTTGATCACTACCTGTTATATAAGCGTCTGCGGTAGGAACATTCGTTTGAAGTTCTTGTAGAGAGACGTAGGCCTCTTTACTTAAGTTTATGTATTTTCTTCTAAAATCACCAAATCGTCTTTTTTTTGCATCATATTCAGCACGATCCACATCTCTCAATCTAATATGTAAAAAAGATATTATTCTTTTAATGTAGAATTTTAAACGTACATTTTTTCCTTCTATTTTTGTGAACCGAATGTCATAGGCATCATGTCCCAAATCTCGCAAATATCGTTGAAGTGCATATGTTTGTAGAATGCCACCATAATTATCAATAGCATTCCACATTGTCATAATACCTATTTTCATATTTTTACTTTAGACAAAAAATTACTGGCTATTCTTTTTTCGTCTTCATTCATAACAACAAACGAACAGACTGAAAATAATATGCAGTAGAGCAAACTCTCTACAGCAAATAGTAACCAACCACTACATTCAAATATTGTATTGATGTATATGCTTATTCCCATGGCCAAGAGAAGAGGTGCCGTTTGTTTTATAAATGTAGATTTAAAGAACTTAAAAACATCTATTTTAAGGCTCCTGTACATTATTATATCTAGTCCTATTGTCCTCACAAAGGAAGAGATAAATATAGATAGACACATACCTAAAACATCAAACAATGAAGTTAATATAACCCCAAATACTATATTTAGCAATCCCATGATTATAAAAACCTTCGCTTGTTCTTTAACCTTATTTTGAACTATTATCGCGTGAGATCCTACTTCTTGTGGTAGTTGAAATACACATGGAAGAATTAACAATATTATACAAATATACGAATCGGCAAACTGTTCGCCTAACCATAAATTTAAAAAATCTTGACCAAGGACTATAAATCCAAAAACAATAGCGGAAACTATATAAAGTTGTATACGCCCAACCTTTATCATCAGAGGCAGAACATTTCCATGTTCTTTAATATATACCCTAGAAACTCGTGGCAATAACAATCCACTTAAAGCGTCTGCAAAATAAAACACATACCCTTCTATGGCATTAGCAATCCCGAATATTGCAATACTGGCTGAACCGCAAAAAAAACCCAATATCGTAGGAGCTATAGTGAAAATTAACCTTTTACATATAGATACAATTGTAATCCAACCAGAAAATTGGAGTATTTCCTTAATTTCCAATCTATTAAAATAGTGTAAATCAATTCTTGTATCTGTAAACCTATATATACACCACAATTTTGCCAAATATGCAATCATCCCAGACCAAATATTAACCATAACAAGGGTATATAAACCGCCATTATATAGCAATACAACTGTCATAGTCAAAACAACTAATATTTTGTGAATTATGTCACACACCTTATTTTGCACAAATTTCTCATTAGCTGTTAAAATTCCATTTGCAGGAATAAATGGCAGAGAAAAAATAGAAAATGAAGCTGCCATTATATAGATAACCTTGAACTTTTCTATCTCTTCCAAGGTTAACTCTTTGTATATATATGGAATAAAAAAATATACACTACATAAAACTAAAAACAAGAATATGTCAATAACAAGATATATACGAAGTACAAGTCCAAGACACTGTTCTATTTTCTCTTTCTTTCCATCAGCTATATAGATAGACAAAAATCGAGTAATCGCAGAACTTAACCCGAAATCAAATACAAAAAGAGAAATTACAGAGAGGGCTAATGTAAACAGTCCATAGTTCTCCTTTCCAATAGAATGAATCATCCAAGGAGTAAACACTAATCCTGTAACAATATTTATTCCTATAGATATGTACGACATAATAGCTCCCAAAGCTATCTGCTTTTTACTATCTAACTTCATTGAATAGCAAATTACTAGATAATAGACGAATTTCCTACTGGCACTTTATATTGTGCTTGATCCACCTTATTGGGATCAAAAGTACCATTGATAATATCCATGAATATATCATAGATACAATCGTTAAGATGATGAGTTGAGAAACAATGTTCTGCTCGCCATTTCATTTTAAATCCAATTTTTTTTGCTTCATCTTGATTATTAAGCACCCAAAGCATTTTATCTTTTAAAGCTATAGTGTCTCTTTCTTTAACAATTAATGCATCAGGACCTAACTGATAAGGTACAGATCCTGAATCTGATCCTATAACAGGAAGCCCTGTTGCCATCGCTTGAACAAGAGCGACAGAAAAGGTCTCAACCCAATCAGCAGTCCTAGGTGTGTGTAATGCACAATCCATTGCATTCCAATATTTGCACATTTCTTGCTGATTAATATGTCCTGTCATAACAACCTTGTCTTTAATACCTCTCGCTTTTAAATGTTGCAATAAACGGTTTTCATCAGATTTGAGACCGCCACCAATCATCAGATATTTCCAATCCTTGTCTTTCGGCAATGCGTCGATTATATCATCAAGTCCCTTGTCAGCAGTGAATCTTGTTGCACTCCCAAATACAAAAGAATCCCCTAATCCGTATTTTTCCCGGATTTCAGTTCTAAAGTCATCATTAGGTTTATATACGTCAGTATCAACACCAACTTGTGTGCACATATAAATTGGACCTTTATAACCCTCCTTCTTAAAACTTTTTATTGCGTCTGGATAATGACATATAATAGCATCACTATTACTATTTAAGCACCTTAAATGATTGAAGTGGTAAAAGAATTTAAGCATAGATTTTATTGGATGTTTTTCCCAATTATAAAAAACATCCCAATTTGGCCCCCTCATGCTAAAAGTTACAAACTTAGTATTGGGTAGTATTTTGGATAACTTCAAAACTGGGAATAAAGATGATTGAAGATGAGTTCCTATATGATATACTAATTGAGGTTTTATTTTCTCGATTTCGCATAACATTTCAGTTGACAGCCAAGAACCAGTTCTATCAATTGAATAACTTACAGGCAATACATGATAATTATTATCGTCAATTTTTGGACAATAAAACAATTCTTTACCGCCAGTTGCCATTGCACCTACTCCTCCATATTGCCAATCTTTGGGCGCAATTAAAGTCAAATCAATATCTTTATGCTCTTTAGCAAATAACAACCAACGTTTTCTAACATATTCACTTGTGAAAACATGGTTTATAATAACTATTTTATTCATATCAACAATTACTACTGCCCAGTAAAATGCTCCAAATTGTTACAATTAACCAAAGAATGAAAGTATGCGAGTTCTCATCTTTCTCCTTGACAGATTTTTGCAAATAATGAATGCTTACCAACAGTCGCTTAACATTAATGATTTTTAATGGTACAGTATGAAATATTAGATTATTCTTAAATCTTCAAGGACAAGTTTAGTAAACTTTTTTGCACCAGAATTATTCAGAAGGAAACTATCTCTGAATAGAGAAATATCATTAGTAAAATGCTTTGAATCCATATAATTTAAAAAAGGAACAGACTTATCATCAATCTTACCAAGCAATTTATCAAACAAAATAGTTTTAATTTTAGGAGAGAACATTTCATTAAGTGTATGATAAACAGGAGGTATAACAATAACAGGCGATGCACCATTATCTCGGCAATAACCAATTATATTATTTAAATATCCTGCAGCATCTTCTATTGCATCCTTATTCTTCAATGATAATTCTAAAGAAAAATCTTTTATAGAAAATTCGTGCATCCAACTTTTCATTCGATATTCTGCATCTCTTTGCAACTCTTCTTCAGTGATTTTCTTTTTTCTTCCTCTGATGAATATATGCCAAATATCCAAGAATAGTGCAAATATTGGATAAGTTAATAAAGGATTATTCCACCTTGAACGTACTTGTAATTCATGACTATAACAATAATTTGGAATAGTAGTAGGATATAAAATTGTATAAAATCGATCATCTAAATAATCATAACTTCCAGAAAAAGCACTGAACGGACATAAAGAAATAATAACTATGGATCCCTTTTTTTTTAAGAAACTACTATAATTCCTTAGTATAGCGTAATCACCAAGAAGCGGATTGCGAGGCATAGCCCAATTACCACCTTTTATTCCCATACCTTCATAATTAAAAGCATGTACTGCTGAGGTTGATCCAAGATTCACAACATCTGTATTAAAAACTTTATATTTTATTAGCCTACTGCATCCATCAAAAGATACATTGTTGAACCAGTATCCTTTGCGGATAACACTGTTTATTATATGTTTTATCATATCTCTGGACATGTTTTTGATTCAACAATATATTGATAATCAAAGTTGAGTGATGAGATAGCATCAACCTCCTCACCAGTCAGTTCAAAATCGAACACTTCAAAGTTCTCTTGCAATCTTTGAACATTCTTTGTTTTAGGAAGAGGCAAACAACCTCTATCAATATTCCATCTTAGAATAATTTGAGCAACGCTTTTTCTGTATTTTTCTGTCAAGTTATTGATTGGTTCGGATTGGACTCTTCCAGCCGCCATATCCATCAATGGCGAATACGTCATAAAAAGGCACTGAATACTATTACAATAATCTACTAATGTTTGCTTCGTGCCAATTGGACTGATGTAACACTCGTTAATATCAGGGACTACGTTTGTCGCGTCAATAAGCTTTTGAATATGCCTTTCATGAAAATTGGAAACTCCAATGTACCTTACCAATCCTTCTTTCTTCAACTCTATCATTACTTTCCAGATATCAACAATATAACCAGGAAATGGATAATGAATAAGAAGAGAATCTAGATAGTTCGTCTTCATTTCACGAAGTGATGTTGCAATCTTCTCTCGTACAATTTCGTCAACAGTATGACGTTTCATAAACTTACTGTTGGGATTAAAGAAAATACCTTTTAAAGGTTCATCTGTATGAGCATTATTATCTGAAATTTTAGTTTGGAGAAATAAATCTTCTCGTGTAAGGCCAATGGAATCAAGTTCAGAAACTGCTAGACCGATTCCTGATTCGCCTCTGTAGTCATCAGCTGTATCGAAGAGCCGATAGCCAATTTTTGAAGCATTGAGTACCATATCAGCCATAACTCTCCCTTGAAAAGGAAAAGTACCAAGACCAATCATAGGAATTTCAACACCTTTTATGTTTGTAAGCTTCATATGATTAACGTTTAGCCTGAATAGCGTCAACCATTTCTCCAACATTATCCCACGAAAGAATCTCCTTTGATGTGAGTTTAATGCCAAATACAGACTCAAGCTCCTTGATGAGCTGTATATGTGCAAGACTATCCCATTCTTCGATATCTTCAGCTACAGTATCATTAGATATCACGATATCTTCATTATCAAAAACGTCACGGAAAATCTCCTGCAATCTTATCAAAAGTTCATTCTTTTTCATTGTAAAAATATTTTAGTTTATTCCAAAAAGTTTAATATATTGCTTTGGCAGTATTCTGCCCATCAACCAAACTAATAAAAATGTCGCAATTGTAACAAATAGCCAATCAACAAACCAATAGGTTTCTATAGGCAGTTTATTAAGCACTATCAAAACATATACATGGCTGAGATAAATACCAAAAGAGTACTTACCTAGGAACGCGAATGGAGTAAACTTATTCTCGTGATTCTTAAACCATTCTCTCAACTTATTACTGAATAAGACAACTATGATTAAAAAGGCCCAAGCCCATGAAGTCACTTTTATTCCAACACCTATGTGATAACATTCTAACAACTGAAAAGTAAATAATACCATAATTGCCCAAAGAATCATCTTTCGACAGATAATTACATCTTGGTTCTGAGAAATATACAGACCAAGATAATAAAATGACATCCAATAGAAAAATGGACCAACCAGAAAAACAAAAGGCATTTCAAACTTGCCGATAATAAAATAATTAAGAAAGATTACAGCTATCGTGTTCATAAACAAGACGCTACCCCCCCCATAATCGTAACCCACTGATTATTAAAAACTTAAAAAACACTGTTAAGATATAAAGCTGAATAATCAATGCAATAAAGTAATAAGGTGCAAATGCGGAACAAGAAAATAATATTGCTGCAGCACTAATAATAGAGCGTCCAGCATATATTCCATAAACTAATATTGGTATAGACCATAAAATACAAGGAAAATACACTCTTGGAATCTGTTTCTTTAGAAAAGAAATGTATTTACCTCTTGTACTTAAATCTTTTTTCCCAATAAAGTAGCCAGATATTGCAAGAAAAAGAGGTACTGCCACATTACAACATTCCCTTAAGCATATATTGACAAAACCTTCTGCAGTCTCAAAATCTCCTCCTGGATAAGTATGAATTGCAATCACAAGAAGTATGGCAATGCCACGAAGTATATCAAAATAAGAATCTCTTGTCATATATTACTTTTTTCAACATAACATTCTCTATCTTGATACTTTTCAACTTCAAGTACCCACTGAGCAGTCTCTACCCCTTCAATTGTCTCAAAGCCAAGATTAGGATAATGTTCCTTCACCATACCGTTCTTTGCTGTTGGAAGGTACTCTCCAACAATCTTCCTAATGCCATTCTGGCGAGCATATTCAACAAGAGTATTAAGAGTGAAATTCTCCATACCTCTCTTTAACACACGACAACTCATAAGCCATGTATCAATAAAGAGAGTTTCAGAGTCCTTTTTCTCCAGAATAATGACAGCAATCAAGCCATTATCTCCAAACTTATCTTTGAGAGTAAAGCTGAAGGTAGCATACTTGTCGCTTTGCCCAATGGCAGTTATCTGATCTTCTGTATAGCGAATTGTACGAAGGTTGAACTGGTTGCTTCGCTGTGATAGTTGAGCCACACGAGGGGTGTTAAACTTGTCAAAGTTCTTCACTTCACTCACCATATTGAGTGACTTGAGAAAATCCACCTCATTCGTGAATGCCTTGGCTGCTGTCACACGCTTTGCCTCTACCTGATACTGTTTTGTGCGGTCTTTATCGGCATTGCTGTAGGATGCTGTCTCGAACAAATTCTGCGTGTAAAGGAATTCAAGGTATTCTCCCGGATCTTCTGGAAGTTCAGGAACCGTCACCTCAGGAACATTCTCACGAACCATATTACGCTCAAAAGGATTGTCATCAAGGAAGACCATAGAATCAAAACCGATATTCAATATGCTCTGAATGGTACGGATGTTGTCTGCCTTGTTCTCCCAATTAGCAATAAAAACCGAAATATCGTCCAGTTTCAAGACCATCTCAGGATTCTTTTCGAATGGTTCCTTTGCCTTATCCTCATCGTTCTTTGAACACACGCACACAATGATTCCACGGTTTTTCAACTTCTTCACCCACTCCTGGAACTCAGTAAAAGCCTTACCGATACCCAACCCGTGACCAACTTGAATATTCTCCCAACCATCATCACCTACGACACCGCCCCATACGGTATTGTCAAGATCTAAAATCAAGCACTTCTTGAACTTTCCCTCAATGGAACTAATGATATCCATTGTGCGAGAGGCAACATATGGAAGCGCATCAAGCGAGAGAAGCATTTCAGTGCCAACATAAACGGTAGAGTCGAACATCATATCGCGACCAAACTTGTTCTGTAATCCACAAAGATCGCAGATAAAAAGATTCTGACACTCCTGGGCCAAATTCATCAACTCATAATTGAGTTTGCGAAGCTGATAGGTGAAGCTGTTCTGTACCTTGTTGGCATACGAGCCAAAGACTGTATCTTCAATCTCAGGATAATTGTAGTAGATGATATGCCCCGGGACCTGCGCACAAATGGTACGGATAAAATCAAGACGATTGTCTGCCATATGATCCTGCTCATCGGCAGACATCATTGCATACTTCTCCAACAGCTTGTGAGTCGATTGAAAAACGATGGTGTACTTCGCCCCATATTGATAAAGGTCACTTGTCGGATCGAGTACCTGACGCTCCACCTGATTGTATTCCGCTTCAAAAAGGTGGATATTGTAACCTCTCTCAACGCCCATGCCCTTAATGGAAGTAGCAAGGAACTGAGTAGCCGAATCACCGAGAAGTGACACCTTGACGGGAGAGAGGTCAGAAACGTCCTTCTTCAAGTTGCGTTTAAGTTCTTTGAATGTTATCATTTTGATTATACTTTCCAGTAAATATCTTCGTCAACGACCTCAGCCGGAGAACCTATAACAAGAGTAAAATTGGGAATTTTACCTGACACCATAGAGTTAGCACCAACTATTACACCTGCTCCTATTTTGGCTCCTGGCATTACAATACTATGTTCGCATATCCACGTATGAGTACCAATAGTTACAGCTCGTTTATCTTTAAATGTTCTTCGAGATATAAAGTGTCCACCATTATTATCGCGGATAGTTACATCACGACCTAAACATACTGCATCTGCTATAGTAGTTTTGAAACCGCAAATAATTGTTGTGTTCAAATTAAAAGCAATTCCTTTTCCAAGGGATAATTCTGCATTTGGTAAAATTTCAATATCTGCCCCATAATTAATCGTTCCTCCTTTTACATTTAACGTTGCACCTCGGCGAACAGCCAATAAAGTCTCTTTCTTAGAACCTTTGATTTCCTTTCTTCCTAAGAATAAGATTCCAGAAACGTTAATTTGGGCAGTTTTATCAATATTTAATATACAATATTTATTAAATACCACAAATTCACCTCTAATAATATTACATTTAAACTGTCTAGAAAACAAATTGTAAAACACATTTTGAAAGAGCGTTTTACAATTTAATCCCGATGCTTTAGCTATATAATAAACGTATTTCGCAACATTCTTACATACAAATTTGAATGTAGTTTCTGAATCAGGCAATTTTATATATTTCTTTGCAAATTCTTCAAAGCGCATTGTGTTTAAATCATTATAAAACTGATTTCTGTCAATATCAGGTTTAGGGACAGAACTTACTAATGCTCTGTTTCCTGGTAATATAGTTTCAAAGGGTATTTCTTTATCTTTCATTGAAATCTTTGAACTATCATAAAACCGTTTTCCTTTCGCTGAATTGATCATAATTACTGATGTACCTAAATCATAATCATAACTTGGTCCAACAATCTTCTCAGCACCCCATAAATCACCAATTGTTATATCTGCTATTCTTGGGAATCCTTTGAATTTACATTCATAGCATGAAGGACGTTCGTAAGCATGAGTAGCAATGAATCCATGAGTAAAATAGTTAGTATCTTTCTTATCATACTCAACATCACCATTTTCAAAAACGATCTTAGTAGTAAGTTGTCGCCATCCCAATTCCTTGTTTTTAGCTTTATAGTATATTATCCTACTTTGATGTTTTTCCTCCATATAATCAAGGTAACCACGGAGAATCTTTGGAGAATTAATGCCTAAACAAATTAAATCTATGATTATCAAGTTTTCATAATCAATACGCAAGAAAGAGCGAAGACCTGCCATCTGGCAAGGCAAACCACAAACAAGAACTTTTTCACCAGCTTTAAGTAAGTCACGAACTTGTTTATAAAAACCTTGAGAATCACTTTGTACATACTTGGAATTTCGTAGTTTTTCTAAATCCGCCTTATTTGAAGATATAAACTGCTTTACAGAATAGTCATCATTAAAAATTGCACCACCTACATATCCACCCAATTTGTACATCTTTTCGGCTAATGTTGCAAAAGCACTACCGGAAGTACTATTAAACAACGACTCCAAATTTTTAGTTTGTGCAGCATAACATAATGGCTTTTCGTAGTCATTTTTTTTAAGTTCCTTGATATTTAAAATTGGACAAATTTTTTCACAAAGATGACAATCGGTACATAGCTCATTATTGATTTCTGGATACCCAAAACCCTCTTCATCATTCTTGAAAGTTATAGCCTTTTGTGCACATATATCACCACATGCATTACACCCACAGCAATCTACTTTATCAATAATTTCAATCATAACATCTTAAATAGTACATTTCGTTTTAGAAAAAGAAGTGCTTCATTACCTGTTTAAAAGATTGCAAGCGAATTGTTGCAAATTATATATGAACTATAGATATTATTTGACTATACCTTTCTCAAGATATTCAACAAGATTCATCTTGCGAACATCTGCAGCAGCATTATCAGCAGCAATTTTGGCCATATCATGCTTTACCATAAGTTCAACAAGCAGTTCAAAAGAGGTTGTTTGTGGATTCCAACCGAGTTCTTTCTTTGCTTTAGTTGGATCACCCCACAAGTTCACCACATCAGTAGGACGATAAAAGTCCTCAGACACTGCTACAACGACCTTACCTGTAGCTACATTGATTCCTTTCTCGTTCACGCCTTCGCCCTCCCAACGGAGTTCTATGCCTGCGTGATGGAAAGCAAGTGTAGCAAACTCACGAACAGTATGCTGAACACCGGTAGCAATAACAAAGTCCTCAGGCTTATCATGCTGGAGGATGAGCCACATACACTCTACATAGTCTTTGGCGTAACCCCAGTCACGCAACGAATCGAGGTTACCAAGATAGAGGCAATCCTGCTTGCCCTGAGCGATGCGTGCAGCTGCAAGGGTAATCTTACGAGTTACAAAAGTTTCACCTCGACGCTCAGACTCATGATTGAAGAGTATACCTGAGCAGCAGAACATGTCGTAAGCCTCACGATATTCCTTGACAATCCAAAAACCGTAGAGTTTGGCTACAGCGTATGGTGAATATGGGTGGAAGGGAGTATTTTCGTTCTGAGGCACTTCTTCTACCTTACCATAAAGTTCCGAGGTAGATGCCTGATAGATTTTGCAAGTCTTTTCCAAATGGTTGGTACGAACGGCCTCAAGGATACGGAGTACGCCAACAGCATCAACGTCAGCTGTAAACTCTGGAGCATCAAACGATACTTGAACGTGAGATTGCGCTGCAAGGTTATAAATCTCAGTAGGTTGCACCTTACCCACAAGTTTAACAAGTGACATAGAGTCTCCCATATCAGCATAATGCAGGTGAAAGTTAGGAGCGCCTTCAAGGTGAGCGATGCGCTCACGATAATCCACAGACGAACGACGGATAATACCATGAACCTCATACCCTTTGGCAAGAAGGAATTCCGAAAGGTAGCTACCGTCCTGACCGGTAACACCGGTGATTAATGCTATGTTTTGTTTCATAAATATGCTATGTTTCTTTGTTACTGATTATATTTAAACCTTCAAGCTCTCTGTGTACCAGGAGAACAGGCGTTGCACACCTTCCTCAATCTCAACTTTGTGCGTCCAGCCGAGAGAATGGAGCTTGCTGACATCAATGAGTTTACGCATGGTACCATCGGGCTTGGCAGTGTCGAACTCCACGATTCCTGTAAAGCCAACGACCTTCACTACAAGTTCGGAGAGATTACGAATGGTGAGCTCTTTACCTGTACCGACATTAATGTGACAATTGCGAATTTCACCAAGGCTTGGAATGGCACCTCCTCGGCCTGTGGAGTGGTTGCGGTCAACGATGCCATCTGCTTTGTTACCATAATGAACACTTGAATATTTTTCGACACCTATGATGTCTGAGAAATTGACGTTAAGGAGAACATGAACAGATGCGTCAGCCATATCCTCGCTCCAAAGGAACTCGCGGAGAGGTTTGCCTGTGCCCCAAAGAGATACTTTATTATTCTCAATACCATAAAAGGCTAGGATTTTGAGAATCTCAGTCTCTGAACTATTGCCATTAATCACATAACGAACAGCTTCGCCATTCTCCTTGATATTGGCTCCTACAGGACGGATAGTGAGATCTTGGCGAATTGCTTCCCAATTGCTATCATTAATAAGCTTAGCTAAATAAATCTTACGCATCATAGCAGGCATTACGTGCGAGTTCTCCAAGTGGAAGTTGTCGTTAGGGCCATAGAGATTGGTAGGCATTACGGCAATGTAGTTGGTACCATATTGTAGGTTATACGACTCACACATCTTGAGCCCCGCAATCTTGGCAATGGCATACTCCTCGTTAGTGTATTCGAGTTCACTGGTAAGAAGGCAATCTTCTTTCATAGGCTGAGGTGCACTCTTTGGATAGATACAAGTAGAACCAAGAAAGAGAAGCTTCTTTACATCATGTGCATATGCCTCGGAAATGACGTTACATTGGATTTTCATGTTCATCATAATGAAGTCGGCACGATAGAGTGAATTAGCCATTATGCCACCAACGAAAGCTGCGGCAAGGACTACAGCATCAGGCTGCTCCTCATCAAAAAAATTCTTAACAGCTACTTGGTTAGTGAGGTCGAGTTCTTTATGAGTGCGGCCTACAAGATTAGTATAGCCTCTCTGAAGGAGGTTGTTCCATATTGCTGATCCTACAAGCCCTCTATGGCCTGCAACGTATATTTTCGAATTTTTCTCTAACATATATTAACGCAGGGTTCTTCCCGTATATCTATAAATCTTAATCAAATGTTTATTCGCACGTACCATAATACTTAACGTACCACTCAGCAAACGCCCTCAAACCAACTCGAAGCGAAGTCGATGGTTTAAACCCAAAATCTTCCTCCAGCGGAGTAGTATCTGCAAAAGTCACAGGCACATCACCCGCCTGCATAGGTACCAATTCCTTATGTGACTTAAAATCATAATCCGTAGGCAGCACACCCACACGAATCAATTCTTCCTGAAGAATAGTCATAAAATCCAAAAGATTCTCCGGATTATTGTTACCGATGTTATATATTTTGTATGGCGGGATTGGCAGTCCGTCCTCCCCACTCTGTTTCTCAGGAGCATGTTGCATCACACGAACCACACCCTCCACTATGTCATCCACATACGTAAAATCACGCTTGCAGTTACCGTAGTTGAATATCTGGATCGTCTTGCCTTCACGCAACTTATTTGTAAAGCCAAAGTATGCCATATCAGGACGACCTGCGGGACCATAGACTGTAAAGAAACGCAGACCCGTACTCGGAATATTATACAGTTTTGAATACGCATGCGCCATCAGTTCATTACTCTTCTTCGTGGCCGCATAAAGCGACACCGGATTGTCCACCTTATCGTCAGTAGAATATGGTACTTTCTTGTTCGAGCCATAAACCGAACTCGAAGAAGCATATACCAGATGCTCCACCTCATGATGACGGCATGCCTCAAGAATATTATAGAAACCGATGAGGTTGCTCTCAATATAGGCATCGGGATTAGTAATGCTATAGCGCACCCCTGCCTGAGCTGCGAGATTTACAACGACGGAAATCTTATGCTCTGTAAAGATATTCTCCAATGATGTTCTATCAGCAATCGAAGCCTGATAGAACTGCCAGTCGCACCCCAAAGCTTCAATCTCCTTTAAACGTCCATACTTGATATTCACATCGTAGTAATCGGTAATGCTATCAATGCCGATAACTTTGATGTCATGTATATCTTTGAAAAGGCGCTTTACCAAATTAGAACCTATAAAACCGGCAGCACCTGTTACGAGGACTGTCTTGCCCTCCAAATTCACATTATATGTCACCATAGATTAATCGCGCTTAAAGATGTCACGAGTATATACTTTCTCCAGCACGTCATCGAGGCAAGAGTCATAGCGGTTGGCAATGATAGCCTTCGATTTTTGCTTGAATTCATAAAGGTTGTTGACAACCTGACTGCCGAAAAAGCTGGTGCCGTTCTCAAGGGTAGGCTCGTAAACAATAACCTCCGCACCTTTCGCCTTTATGCGTTTCATGATGCCTTGAATGGCACTTTGGCGAAAATTATCGGAATTGGATTTCATGGTCAGGCGATAGACACCTACTACGCACTCGTGCTCTTTGTTCGCATCCCATACGGCGTTCTCATTGTAATAGCCAGCTTTGCGAAGAACAGCATCGGCAATATAGTCCTTACGGGTACGATTGCTCTCTACAATAGCAGTCATCATGTTCTGAGGAACATCTGCATAATTGGCAAGGAGCTGTTTGGTGTCCTTTGGCAAGCAATAACCGCCATAACCAAATGATGGGTTATTGTAGTGAGTGCCAATACGAGGATCAAGACCAATGCCTTGAATGATGGCAGCTGAATCCAAACCCTTTACTTCGGCATAGGTATCAAGCTCATTGAAATAACTTACACGAAGGGCAAGATAAGTGTTCGCAAAGAGCTTTACTGCCTCGGCTTCCTTTAATCCCATGAAGAGTGTATCGATGTTCTCTTTAATGGCACCTTCCTGCAAAAGCTTAGCGAATATCTCAGCAGACTCTTTCATGTGATTGCCTTGAATCTTGCGGATTGCTTCATTCTCCTCCTCCCATTCAGCAGACATCATTTTGGGATAGCCTACGATGATGCGTGAAGGATAGAGATTGTCTTCAAGTGCTTTTGATTCGCGAAGAAACTCCGGTGAAAACAAAAGACGGAACTCACGACGCTTGCCATCCGCTAATGGTGGCATCTGTGCGAACTTCTGAGCATACTTCACATAGAGGGAACGGCAGTAACCAACTGGAATGGTGGACTTGATTACCATTGTCGCCTCCGGATTAACAGACAGCACAAGGTCAATGACGTCTTCTATATGATGTGTGTCGAAAAAGTTCTTTGCCGGATCATAGTTGGTGGGAGCTGCAATGACCACAAAGTCGGCATCCTTGTAAGCTGATGCCCCATCAAGAGTGGCAGTAAGATTCAGTTCTTTCTCCGCAAAATACTTCTCAATGTATTCGTCCTGAATCGGAGAGATACGATTATTTATCTTCTCTACCTTTTCAGATATCACATCGACGGCTGTCACCTTGTGATGCTGTGACAACAAAGTAGCAATGCTCAAACCTACATAACCGGTACCGGCTACTGCTATTTGCAAATCTTCAAAGTTTCTCATATTTCTGTCTTTCTTCAGCTTTATCTCTGCTTTTACTCCTCTATTTCTTCCCACGGATAAGGATTATCCACCACATTCCGAAACTCGGCAACTGCTTCCTGCTGCTCTGCCGTGAGCGATGCGGAATTCCAGGAAGCAATGATAGAACGGCCCTCGTCGGCCAAAGGCTCATCGAAAACCTCTCCATAACAAGCCGTAAGCAAACGGAGTTTCAACAAAGAGGAAGGAAGGGAATCAAGGGTATCCCAGCAACTCCTCAATACCTCCTGCACATGCTGCTGTTTTTCACCATGGTCAATGAACGAGGCACTATACCCCTTCAAGAGCGCAAGACATACATTTGCCTGCTCCTCCACCGTGGTGCCCCAAGTGCCGGAATTATACAAAGTTGTGGTCAAGCGATAGACTTCGCTGTTACGACGAGACAAGTCATCGCTATAGATAGGACTGCCGTCCATACCCAAATACATCAGATCGTGCGCGGCACGCTGAAGGAGGAGTGCTTCTTCTAAAAGAGACATGCTATTTTGATTTATGATTTCAGAGTTATGATTTATCTATCACCAATGACTAATCATTGATTATCGACGATTATTTGATTACTTCGATGAGGTCCGGATGGATGGTCGCCATGGCAACGGCGATGATACCTTGTATAGCAATCACTACACGACGATCACGGGCACCTTTTACCTTTAGAAAAACACCTTCTTGACCCTCGAAGTCGCCACCGGTGATACGAACTTTCGTACCTTTGGAGAGATTCAGTTCTTCGGGTTGGAAATAGAGAAGATGGTCATTGTAGGTACCGGCGACGGCTATGAAACGCTGCATATCATGGTCGGGAATGATTATTTTCTGACCGCTACGGGTATCAGTAATATATTGCAAATAAGTAATTTGAGACTTAAATCGCTGCACTTCGGAAGGACGTGCGTGGACAAAAACCAGGTTACGGATGACGGGAACCAAAGCACGGACTTTCCTGCCCCTACGGATACTTATCTTATATTGCATGGGAATGAAACAGCCAAGATTTGCCTTTTCGAGAAGATGCATAGCTTCAAGCTCCCTGCGGTATGTGGCACGCATGGCAAACCAAACTTCGGTCTCTTTATCCATTTCTATTCTTGCTGATTTTACTTAGAAAAAGGTATTCCTTGGGGGCTTTGAACTACCATTACAGAACTGTAGTTCAATCACTTGCGAGCATTTTATGGGAAGTTTGACAAGCACTATGCTCTTCTTGTCAACAAATTCTCTGCGGTTGTTCATTACCTTTTGGTAAGAGACTATAAACGAACGCATTAGAAACAAAAAAGCGTTTTTTAATCGTACGTTTAAAAAACAGCTATTTCGAACTTATACAAGACATACTCAAAGAGCTAAAAATAAGAAGATTTTAACTGATTACATATATTGTATATACTACTGAAATTCAATGCAATATACTTATCATTATTTATTATTAGGAACATTTTTCTATCAAACATTTTGCCATTACAAAAAACGTCTCTATCTTTGCGTTCATTAAACGTACGTTTTTTAAACAGCATATCATCTTATATATCAACCATTTACAACTCACCCTTCACATTTCCCACCAAAATTCCCTTATTTCTCCCTCACTTTTTATACTTTCGCATTTTTTAACCAGAATAAAAAACAGTTAAACGAACAAAGAATTACACAAATGAAAGAACTCAAAAAAAGAAGCATCTCAACAGTAACGAACAGAGAAGCATGTCGTATCAATCTGATACACAGAAACTAAAAGTAACAAAAGTAAAAGAACACAGTTCCATAGTGGATGAAAAGCTATTGTCAGAACGGGTTTACTACGGAGACCAGACCCATGTTTATGTAGGTTACTTAAGAGCCTTTAAATCAGGCTATTTTGAAGGCACAAAAATTAGAAAAATAACGGATATAGCCAAGTTGCTCGTAGCATCCGAAAACTTCACAAAGAGAGCCAGAGGAGAGCAAAAGCCTTTGACTTACAGCACCATAATCACCGAATTGGAGAAGGTATGGGCCATCATAAAACGGGAAGATACCACACTGATTGACCCATACGGATATGATGTAAGGATAAATCACTGATAGTTCAGTACCTGGAAAGGCAGTAATTTTGCCGCCGTCAGCAACCGGACAGAAGGGCTACACCTTTCTCGTCGGATGGTGTAGCCTCAACAAGGCAAGGGCGTAGCCATCCGTACTGAAAGGAGTAGCCCTTTTTCATTGCTGATTATCATACATTTACTAACCCTAAAAACATAAAAAATGGGAAAAGAAAAAACTGAATTTGAGGAGAAATTTGTATCCAAAACAGAAAAAACAAAAAAGCTATGGGAAAAACGGATTACGGAAAACACGACATTGAGCATGGAGTCTGTACAATGGATGGCACAACGCATAAATTCCCTATTGGAATACATGCGATACGGATATGCATTGATAGCCTACCGAAAGCAGGACGGCAGCTTCTACATGGGAAGAGGAACCCTTGTTTCCTACGAAAGCGACTTCAAAAAGAAACATGACATGACAAGCATTAAAGCTCACGTAGCCTATTGGGACGCGGAACAACAAGGCTGGCGGACTTTTCTGATTGAGAATTTTATGGAGTGGAGACCGATAGTAAACTAACAAAAAACACCAATATCAAAAGCTATGGAGGCTTATTTACTACATGATGCCAATGCCGGCAGCAACCTAAAATTAATGATTATGATACAAGAAGAAGGTATGAAAGGATATGGCATTTACTGGACAGTGCTCGAATTCCTCAGATTGCAGAATGAATATAAAGCCAGCCTGAAAGTGATTCCCATACTGGCACAAAAAGCAAGGGTGACAACCGCCACACTGAAGCGAATCATCTATGACTATGCACTGTTCGAGGTGAACGAGACAAGCTTCTCATCCCCCGGACTAAGCCGCCGCATGGAGCCATGGGACGCCCAACAAGAAGCTAAAAAGGAAGCCGGACGTCGCGGTGGACTGGTTAACCAGCAGAGAATCAGGGATGCCAAGACAAGCAGCGCTTTAGCAAATAAACTAAATAAAGAGAATAAAGAAAACCCCTCTCTATCTCCCCAAGGGGAGACGGGAAGAAGGAAGGAGGAGATTCTTCTGACTCCACCGGAGTACACGCTCAACAGACAGACGCATAATTACCAAGGCCTGATGGAAGAACTGGCAAGGCAGAAAGTAACCGACATCCACGATTTGAATGCCATCCTGAGACTGACGGATTTTGGAAAACTGGGAGGGAAAATCTGGAAAATCCTATATGAGTTGAACAGCTCACCCCAACTGAAAGCCCGTATCGTGATGCCCGGAAAGTACATACTGAAATTACTCAGGGGTTAGATTTAATAAAAGAAATATAATACTTATCTTTGTGTTCAAAACAAAACACCCTAATCATTATGAATCTGAAAAAACAATTTTTTGCTTCTGCCCTGCTCTTTGCTGCATGCGGCACTATCCAGGCCCAGGAAGTCATTGCCCACCGTGGTTTCTGGACTACGGACGGCTCGGCCCAGAACTCCCTTGCCGCACTTGTAAAGGCTGATTCTATCCACTGCTACGGCTCCGAGTTCGACGTTTGGCTCACCACAGACAATCAGCTGGTTGTCAATCATGACGCCACCTTTAAAGGCGTGACTATGCAAGATGCCACAGCCAAGGTATGCACCGCCGTACAACTGGACAACGGCGAACAACTCCCTACCCTGCAACAGTATCTGGACAAGGCAAAAAGCCTGAAAACCCGCCTTATCCTCGAACTGAAAGCCCACAAGACCCCCGAACAGGAAACACGAGCCGTAGAGGGCATCGTAAAAATGATAAAGGACAAAGGGCTGGAGGACCGTACGGAATATATCACCTTCTCCCAACATGCCACCAAGGAGTTTATCCGTCTGGCACCCAAAGGCACCCCCGTCTACTACCTGACCGGTGACCTTACCCCCAAGGAGTTGAAAGCATGGGGTTGTGCCGGTCCCGACTATCACTTCAGTGTCTTCCAAAAACATCCTGAATGGATAAAGGAATGCCACGACCTCGGCATGAAAGTAAACGCCTGGACCGTAAACGAAGCCAAAGACATGGAATGGCTCATCAGCCAAGGAGTAGATTTCATCACAACCAATGAACCGGTAGTGCTGGAAGAAATTTTAAAGAAAAAATAGCCGCTCCTTATACATTTAGAAACAAAAACCAAACAAACCGCTTCATTATGTCCGCAATGGAGCGGTTTTTTGTTTTCAAAAAGATAGCAATTAGTCTTATAAAAAATCTTTTTTCTTATTTTGAATCAAACTAAACTTTCACATGGATTACAATTTATATAAAAACAAAGCCATATGCTTTTAAATTGAAAGCCTGACAGTAGATATTCTCATTGAATGAAAGTTTTGCTAAAAAATAATAGAAAATAGATATGCTTTACAGTTAATTATAAAACAAAACGTCGTATATTTGCATCGAAATAGAACAAAAGGACATACTAACCAACCAATAAAGGACAAAATGACAAGAGCTATAAAATTCACCAAGATGCACGGTGCCGGAAACGACTACATTTATGTAGATACGACCCAATATCCTATCAGCCATCCGGAAGAGCTTGCGAGGGCATGGAGTGCACCGCATACGGGAATTGGAAGTGACGGTCTGGTACTTATCGGTTCTTCGGACAAGGCCGATTTCAGCATGCGGATATTCAATGCCGACGGCTCGGAGGCCCGGATGTGCGGCAATGCAAGCCGCTGCATCGGAAAATATCTTTTTGACTACGGACTGACCTCCAAAACAGAAATCACACTCGATACACTGTCAGGTATAAGGATGCTAAACCTGCACTTGGCAGACGGAAAGGTCAACTCTGTAACCGTAGACATGGGCATACCTGCCGACGAACCGGCAGACTACGACGGCAAAGGAGCCAAACCGATGAAAGAACAGCCCATCGAAGTGGACGGAGAACGATATGTAGGGACTACCGTATCCATGGGAAACCCGCATCTGGTAATCTTTGTCAATGATATTGAAGCCATCGACCTTACAGTCATCGGTCCCAAACTGGAGAATCACCCTCTCTTCCCCGGACGCATCAATGTAGAATTTGCCCAGATATTGGGAGAAGGAAAAATAAGGATGCGTGTCTGGGAACGAGGCTCGGGCATCACCCAAGCCTGTGGAACCGGAGCTTGTGCCACCGCCGTGGCAGCCTTCCTCACCGGACGCGCAGGAAGGGAATCCATCATCATCATGGACGGAGGCTCACTCACCATCCGATGGGACATCGCCACCAGGCATGTACTGATGACGGGAGAAGCCACCAAAGTATTCGACGGCAAAATTGAATTAATTGACTAATCACCAACTATCAACCAAGAAAAGATTATGGCATTAGTAAACGAACATTTTTTAAAGCTACCGGGTAGTTATCTGTTTTCAGACATAGCCAAGAAGGTAAATACTTTCAGGATAACACATCCCAAGCAAGAGGTCATCCGTCTGGGTATCGGAGACGTTACCCGGCCACTGCCACCGGTCTGCATCGAAGCGATGCACAAGGCAGTGGAGGAGATGGCTGACGCACGGACATTCCGTGGATATGGTCCCGAGCAGGGATACGACTTCCTGATAGAAGCCATCCTCAAGCACGATTACCTTCCGCGAGGCATCCATTTCGGTCCTACGGAAATCTTCGTGAACGACGGAGCAAAGAGCGACACGGGAAACATCGGCGACATTCTCCGCCACGACAACAGCGTGGGAGTGACCGACCCGATTTATCCGGTCTATATAGACAGCAACGTGATGTGCGGACGTGCCGGAGTACTAGAGGAAAACGGCCAGTGGAGCAACGTCACCTACATGCCTTGTACCGCCGAGAACGACTTCATCCCGGAGATTCCAGACAAGCGCATCGACATCGTCTACCTCTGCTACCCCAACAACCCCACGGGCACTACCCTGACCAAGCCCGAGCTGAAGAAATGGGTGGACTATGCGCTCGCCAACGACACGCTGATTCTGTTCGATGCCGCCTACGAAGCCTTCATCCGCGAAGATGACGTACCCCACTCCATCTATGAGATAAAGGGAGCGAAGAAATGCGCCATCGAGTTCCGCAGCTTCTCGAAGACTGCCGGATTCACGGGAGTACGCTGCGGCTACACCGTTGTGCCGAAAGAACTCACTGCCGCCACGCTGGAAGGCGAACGCATCCCACTGAACAAGCTCTGGAACCGCCGCCAATCTACCAAGTTCAACGGCACCAGCTACATCACCCAGCGGGCGGCAGAAGCCATCTACACACCGGAGGGACAGCGGCAGATAAAGGAAACGATAGATTATTATATGGACAATGCCCGGACCATGAAGCAGGGCCTTGAAACGGCCGGGCTGAAAGTCTACGGTGGTGTGAACGCTCCTTACATCTGGCTGAAAACGCCCGACGGAACAAGCTCCTGGCGGTTCTTCGAACAGATGCTGTACGAAGCCAATGTAGTGGGCACACCGGGTGTAGGTTTCGGCCCCAGCGGTGAAGGATATATCCGGCTGACGGCCTTCGGCAAGCACGAAGACTGCGTGGAAGCCATGAAGCGCATCCGGAAGTGGCTGAAATAAAAAAACAATTGAATTAGCGAGGTACTTGCTATAATCTAGTCGGACTGATCATCCGGAATTTTTCTAAACTTAAAGGTAAAAAGGTATGAAAACAAGAAGTGTAAAATGGGGAATAATGGCAATGGCGCTGTTATCAATGGCAATGCCTTTCACGGCAAAGGCTCAGGATAAAGTGGAAGCGTCGGCAGGCGTCGACCTCGTAAGCGGTTACGTGTGGCGTGGCCAGGATTTGGGAGGGGTAAGCCTCCAGCCGAGCGCATCCATCGCCTACAAAGGTTTCTCTCTGGGAGCTTGGGGCTCCGTAGGCATCGAGAGTTCGGACACGAAAGAGTTCGACCTCATACTGGGATATTCAACCGGAGGCTTCAGCGTATCAGTGACGGACTACTGGTACAATGTGACCGGAGATGGGGTGACAGCCAAATACTTCCAGTACGGCGCACACAATGCTGCCAACTCACATCTGTTCGAAGCGCAAATCGGCTATGATTTCGGCCCCGTAGCCGTAAACTGGTACACCAACTTTGCAGGCGACGACGGTGTTGACAAAGACGGTGACCGTGCTTATTCATCCTACATCTCCGTAGCAGCTCCCTTCACACTGGGCGGACTGGACTGGACGGCCGAGATAGGCGCTACCCCTTGGGCCACGGACTTCTATGGAGCCAACGGATTTGCCGTATGCGACGTCAGCCTGGGAGTATCAAAAGACATCAAAATCACCGATTCCTTCTCCCTCCCGTTGTTTGCCAAAGCAACCTGGAATCCAAGGTCTGAAGGTGCCTATTTCGTAGTCGGACTAAGTTTCTAAGATGAAAAACCTATGATTTACACACACCGAAAGGCAAATAGTAAATCGTAAATTGTCTAATCGTAAATTATTTAAGGTATGAAAAAGATTGAAGCTATTATCCGAAAGACCAAGTTCGAGGACGTGAAGGACGCGCTGCTCGAAGCGGACATCGAATGGTTCTCCTATTATGATGTACGGGGCATCGGGAAATCCAGACAAGCCCGTATCTACCGTGGTGTCATGTACGACACCAGTTCCATCGAGCGCATCCTTATCTCCATCGTGGTGCGCGACAAGAATGCGGAAAAGACCGTACAAGCCATCATCAAATCTGCACAAACCGGTGAAATCGGCGACGGACGCATCTTCGTCATCCCCATTGAGGATGCCATACGCATACGTACTGCAGAGAGAGGCGACATCGCACTCTACAATGCCGAACAAGAAAGATAACGGGCAGCTACAAACCACAACCAAGAAAATACAATACAACTAAAAGCAACAAGAAATTATGGATAAACTTATTTTAAGTGAACTGACCAACGGACTGAACACTGTATGGATGTTGCTTGCAGCCATGCTGGTATTCTTCATGCAACCGGGCTTTGCACTGGTCGAAGCCGGTTTCACCAGAGTAAAAAATACGGCCAATATCCTGATGAAGAACTTCGTTGACTTCATGTTTGGCAGCCTGCTCTACTGGTTCATCGGTTTCGGACTGATGTTCGGTGCAGGCGGATTCATAGGAATGCCCCATTTCTTCGACCTCTCGTTCTACGACGGAGGCGGGCTTCCCACGGAAGGTTTCCTGGTATTCCAGACTGTATTCTGCGCAACGGCTGCCACCATCGTGTCCGGCGCTATGGCAGAACGTACCAAATTCTCCATGTACCTGGTTTACACCATCTTCATCAGTGTGCTGATTTATCCCGTTTCCGGTCACTGGACTTGGGGCGGCGGCTGGCTGATGAACGGTGAGGCAGGTTCCTTCATGATGGAAACATTCGGAACAACTTTCCATGACTTCGCAGGTTCCACCATCGTCCACTCCGTAGGCGGCTGGATTGCCCTGGTAGGTGCGGCCATCCTCGGCCCGCGCATCGGGAAATACGGCAAAGACGGCAAGTCAAGAGCCATTCCGGGACATAACCTCACGATTGCGGCACTGGGTGTATTCATCCTTTGGT
The DNA here is from genome assembly GCF_003603395.1 of Bacteroides sp. AM44-19. Classification (NCBI taxonomy): domain Bacteria; kingdom Pseudomonadati; phylum Bacteroidota; class Bacteroidia; order Bacteroidales; family Bacteroidaceae; genus Bacteroides; species Bacteroides sp. AM44-19. The sequence goes on from NZ_QTNB01000003.1 coordinate 305,468, forward strand.
TCGGATGGTTCGGCTTCAACCCCGGTTCACAGTTGGCAGCAGCCACTACGGACGATGCAAGGGCCATCTCGCATGTATTCCTCACCACCAATCTGGCAGCCTGCGCAGGCGGTTTCTTTGCATTGGCGGTAAGCTGGATGAAATATGGCAAACCCTCCTTGTCTCTGACACTGAATGGCATTCTGGCCGGATTGGTAGGCATCACGGCCGGTTGTGACATGGTTTCTCCCTTCGGGGCGGTAATCATCGGCACCATCTGCGGCATCCTGATGATTTATTCGGTGGAATTCATCGACCGGACACTGAAAATTGACGACCCCGTAGGGGCCAGTTCCGTACACGGCGTCTGCGGTTTCACGGGAACCATCCTCACCGGACTGTTTTCCACCAGTGAGGGACTGTTTTACGGTGCAGGCTGGAGCTTTCTCGGAGCGCAGGTATTCGGTGCACTCGTAGTAGGCGCATGGGCAGCAGGCATGGGATTCATCATCTTCAAAGGACTCGACAAAATCCACGGCCTCCGCGTTTCCAAACGTGTGGAGGAAGAAGGACTCGACATTTACGAACACGGCGAATCGGCCTACGGTGCATAATGATTTTATCCCGGGCAGGTCTGACCGCCTTCCCGGGAACAACGAAACAAGAAGTTTTTTCACTCTAACATAGTTTTATTAAACCAACAATTACAACTCTAAGGTATTATGTCAAAATTGAGATTCAGAGTAGTAGAAACGGCGTTCAAGAAGAAACCCGTTGCAGTGGCAGTCCCGGCGGAACGTCCGTCAGAGTATTTTGCCAAGTATGTATTCAACAAGGAGAAGATGTTCCGCTATCTGCCGAGCAAGGTGTATGCCAAACTGACGGATGTGATTGACAACGGAGCTCCGCTGGACCGCAGCATAGCCGACGAGGTTGCCGCAGGTATGAAGAAATGGGCGGTTGAAATGGGGGCGACCCACTATACGCACTGGTTTCATCCGCTGACCGAAGGTACTGCCGAAAAGCACGATGCTTTTGTGGAACACGACGGCAAAGGCGGCGTGATGGAGGAATTCACCGGCAAACTGCTCGTGCAGCAGGAACCGGACGCTTCCAGTTTCCCGAACGGCGGTATCCGCAATACGTTCGAGGCACGTGGCTACTCGGCATGGGACCCCTCCTCCCCGGCATTCATCGTAGACGACACGCTCTGCATCCCGACTATTTTCATCGCCTATACCGGTGAGTCTCTGGACTACAAGGCACCGTTGCTGAAAGCCCTGCGTGCCGTAGACAAGGCTGCCGTCGACGTATGCCACTATTTCAATCCGGAAGTAAAGAAAGTGGTTGCCTATCTGGGCTGGGAGCAGGAATATTTTCTGGTTGACGAAGGGTTGTACGCCGCACGTCCCGACCTGCTGATGACCGGACGCACGCTGATGGGCCATGACAGCGCCAAGAACCAGCAGCTGGAAGACCATTACTTCGGGGCCATCCCCAGCCGTGTGGCCGCTTTCATGAAGGAACTGGAAATCGAAGCGCTGAAACTCGGCATCCCCGTCAAGACCCGTCACAACGAAGTGGCTCCCAACCAGTTCGAGCTGGCTCCCGTCTTCGAGGAATGCAACCTGGCGGTAGACCACAACATGCTCATCATGGCCTTGATGCGTAAAGTGGCACGTAACCACGGTTTCCGCGTACTGCTGCACGAAAAGCCCTTCAAGGGTGTCAACGGTAGCGGCAAGCATAATAACTGGTCGCTGGGTACGGACACCGGTATCCTGCTCCACGCACCCGGCAAACTGCCCGAAGAGAACCTGCGTTTCATCACCTTCGTAGTGAATACGCTGATGGCCGTATACCGTCACAACGGATTGCTGAAAGCCTCCATCTCCAGTGCGACGAACGCCCACCGGCTGGGTGCCAACGAAGCGCCTCCGGCCATCATCTCTTCCTTCCTGGGCAAGCAGTTGAGCCAGGTGCTGGAACACATCGAAGAGAGCACCAAGGACGACCTCGTCAGCCTCAGCGGCAAGCAAGGCATGAAGCTGGACATCCCGCAGATTCCGGAACTGATGATAGACAATACCGACCGCAACCGCACCAGCCCGTTCGCCTTCACCGGCAACCGCTTCGAGTTCCGCGCCGTGGGTTCCGAAGCCAACTGCGCCAGTGCCATGATTGCGCTGAACTCTGCCCTTGCCGAGCAATTAACGGAATTCAAGAAAGATGTGGACGAACTGATTGAAAAGGGGGAGCCGAAAATCTCCGCCATCCTCGACGTTATCCGCAAGTACATCAAGATTTGTAAACCCATCCACTTCGATGGAAACGGTTACAGTGACGAATGGAAAGCTGAAGCTGCCCGTCGTGGTCTGGATTGCGAAACCAGCGTTCCCGTTATCTTCGACAACTACCTGAAGCCGGAAAGCATCAAGATGTTCGAGACAATCGGAGTCATGACGCAGAAGGAACTGGAAGCTCGCAACGAGGTGAAATGGGAAACCTATACCAAGAAAATCCAAATCGAAGCCCGTGTGCTCGGAGATTTGGCCATGAACCATATCATCCCCGTAGCCACACAGTATCAGACCGATTTGGTGGACAATGTCTACAAGATGAAGGATCTGTTCCCGGCAGAGAAGGCTGCAAAACTGTCTGCCAAGAATCTGGAACTCATCGAAGAGATTGCCGACCGCACCGCTTTCATCAAGGAGCATGTGGATGCCATGATCGAGGCGCGTAAAGTTGCCAACAAAATTGAGAGTGAACGTGAAAAAGCCATCGCCTACCACGACAACATCGTACCGATGATGGAGGAAATCCGTTACCACATCGACAAGCTGGAACTCATCGTCGACAATCAAATGTGGACGTTGCCCAAATATCGCGAGTTGCTGTTTATAAGATGAAGGATGAAGGATGAATCCTTAATCCCTATCTCATTCTTTTGTTGGTTGTTTTAAGTTTGCAGGGGGGAGAGGTGCCGCGAGGCAGTTCTCTCTCTTTTTTCGTCCATGCCAACTGTTGGCGGTAAGCGGGAAATAACCTATCTTTGCCCGTCAGATAAAACAATCCTGTCATCATGAAGAATTTACGTAACTGCTATGCAGCGTTCCTGCTGTTTGCCTTGCTGTTCGTTTCGGCTGCTGCCCCGGCACAAACCGATCTGCAGCAAAAACTGGGTCGGATTTCCGCCATTACGGAAACCCGTCCGTTGGAGTCCACCCGGTTCTCCGAGAAGTATGTAACCTATTTTACCCAGCCGTTGGACCACCGTCGTCCCGAAAAGGGCAGTTTCCGCCAGCGTGTGATTGTCTCCCACGTCGGCTTCGACCGTCCCACGGTGATTGTAACCGAAGGCTATGGAGCCGCCTATGCCCTCAATCCCAAGTATCGCGAGGAACTTTCCGAGCTGCTCGATGCCAACATGATTTTTGTGGAATACCGTTATTTCCTGGAATCCACCCCTGAGCCTAAAGACTGGCAATACCTCACCGCCGAGAATTCCGCAGACGACCTGCACGCCGTCCGCAACGCCTTTAAAAGCATCTATCCCGGCAAATGGATTGCGACCGGCATCAGCAAGGGCGGGCAGACTACCCTGCTCTACCGCACGTTCTATCCGGACGACGTGGATATTTCCGTGCCTTATGTAGCTCCGCTCTGCTACGGGGCGGAAGACGGACGCCACGAGCCTTTCCTCAGGAAAGTGTCTACTCCGGAGGACCGCAAACGGATTGAGGACTTCCAGTTGGAAGTGTTGAAACGGAAAGCCGCACTGCTCCCCCGCTTTAAGAAATATTGCGATGAAAAAGGACTCAAGTTCCGTGCACCCGTTGAAGAGATATACGACTATTGCGTGCTGGAGTATTCTTTTGCCCTTTGGCAGTGGGGAACTCCCGTCAGCAGCATCCCTGCCACCACGGCCTCGGACGATGAGATATTTGCCCATCTGCTCGACATCAGTAATCCCGACTACTTCATTGCCGACAGTCCCACAGCCTCATTCTTCGTGCAGGCCGCCCGCGAGCTGGGCTATTATGGCTACGATACGAAACCTTTCAAGAAGTATCTTTCCATCCAATCGAGCAAGGGTTACCTGCATCGCCTGATGCTTCCCGAAGAGCTGAAAGACATGCCCTTCGACAAGACCCTAAGCAAGAAAATCACGAAGTTCCTGAAAGAGAATGACCCGAAAATGATATTCATCTACGGACAGAACGACCCGTGGACGGCTGCCGGAGTGACCTGGCTGAAAGGGAAGAAGAACATCCATGTATTCGTAGAGCCCGGTGGAAGCCATCGGGCACGCATCGGCACACTGCCCGAAGAGGAAAAGAAGCAAGTGATGGAGCTGATAAATGAATGGTTGAAACAATAAAAACGGATGGTCCGTGTGGCATGAACAGACCATCCGTTTACTCCTGACAGACCATCTGTTCAACCTCAACAGATGGTCTGTTTTTTTATTCTATAATTTGTGCATCCTCAATATCGTCCACTGCCTTTACAGAAGCATCCGGTGTCTTCGGGCGGCGACGCGTAAACTTGAACCAGTTCAGCAGTTCCGAAGCCGCATAGACCAGACTGCTGATACCGATAATGATAAATGCCGTGGAGCGTACTCCCGTAGGATTGAACAGCGCAACCAAGCCGGCAAGCAGAATCAATACCGGAACCACATAAAAACCTCCCGGTACCGGCATCCAGCGACGGGCAGCGGAAAGCGAGGCAATCTGTTGCACTCCTCCCATCACCAGGATAAATCCCAATACAAATGTCAGCAGGTCGGCAAAGAAACCGGGCATGATAATCAGCCACAAGCCAAACAGCAGGCTGCCCACCCCCTCGATAGGGAAGCGGCGGCGCATCTCCGTGCTCTGTGCAAAGTAGCCTATGATGCTGATAAGCGAAGGCACCAGAAAGATGACGCCTATCGTAATCACCAAGTAATCACCGGCCTGGTCGGGAAACATTACCAGCACCAAACCGATAACCAGCGCACATATCGCGCGCAAAAATGAATAACTTAATCCTTTCATGAGTCTATGTTTTTTTGCGAAGATACATCTTTATCCGAATAACTCCACACGAAAATCCCGAAAAATCAGTTTACATTCAGCCAGGCATTCATATCTTCGGCCACAAAGAGCCAGTATAATAACAATAGTACAGCAATAACCACGCCTATGGCAACTAAATGTTTTCTATTCATAGTTTGTTCCTTTCTTTTTTTGAATGAATATTCGTTTTTACTACACCTATAAGAACAATATTTCAAGAAAAATGTTTTAATCCGGAAAAAAAGTCATATTTATTTTGGCAGTTAAAACAAAGTGCTTATATTTGTCGCGAAAACGAAGACAGGCTGCACCTCAGCATAAAAAATGAACGAGTTCATTTTATTATACATTCGGTTTGCACTGTCTTTGCCGCTGATAAAACAAAAAAAGTCAATGAAAACAATGTTCGTAAATACATATTGGTGGTGGCACCCGTTACAACTCCGACAGTCGTAAGGGAGCAGCGCTCGTATGTATATATGTAATATATAGTAAAAAACAAAAAGAGCCCTGTCGCACCAAGCGACGGGGCTTTTTTCGTTTAAGCAATAATGCGTTTTGATTTCTGAAATAGTAAATAGTAAATCGTCAAATAGTAAATAACATGATGAATTTCTTAGTTGACAAAGAAGGTTATTACGGAGAGTTCGGCGGGGCATACGTTCCCGAAATCCTCCACAAATGTGTAGAAGAGTTGCAGAACACCTACCTCAAGGTGCTGCAAAGTGAGGACTTCAAGCGTGAATACGACCAGTTGCTGCGCGACTACGTGGGACGCCCTTCCCCACTCTACCTGGCACACCGCTTGTCCGAGAAGTACGGTTGCCGGATTTACCTCAAGCGTGAAGACCTGAACCACACCGGTGCCCACAAAATCAACAACAGCATCGGGCAGGTATTGCTGGCACGCCGCATGGGCAAGCGCCGCATCATCGCCGAAACCGGAGCCGGACAGCACGGTGTGGCCACAGCCACCGTCTGCGCACTGATGAATATGGAATGCATCGTCTACATGGGTAAGACCGACGTAGAGCGCCAGCGCGTCAATGTGGAGAAGATGAAGATGCTCGGCGCCACCGTCGTTCCCGTCACCAGCGGCAATATGACGTTGAAGGACGCCACCAACGAAGCCATCCGCGACTGGTGCTGCCATCCGTCGGACACCTACTACGTGATAGGTTCCACCGTCGGCCCGCATCCCTACCCCGACATGGTGGCACGCCTGCAGTCCGTCATCAGCGAAGAAATCAGGAAGCAGCTCCTTGAACACGAGGGACGCGAATGCCCCGACTACCTCATCGCCTGCGTAGGTGGAGGAAGCAATGCAGCCGGCACCATCTATCACTACGTCAACGACCCGCACGTGCAAATCGTCCTCGCCGAAGCCGGCGGAAAAGGCATTGAAACGGGAATGACAGCCGCCACCATCGCCCTCGGCAAGATGGGCATCATCCACGGCTCGCGCACCTACGTCATCCAGAACGAGGACGGACAGATAGAAGAGCCCTATTCCATCTCTGCCGGACTGGACTATCCGGGCATCGGCCCCATGCACGCCAACCTTGCCAAGCAGAAGCGTGCCATCGTCCTCGCCGTCAACGACGACGAAGCCATCCGTGCCGCCTACGAACTGACCCGGCTCGAGGGCATCATCCCCGCATTGGAAAGCGCCCACGCACTGGGTGCGCTGGAGAAGATGAAGTTCAAGCCGACGGACGTGGTGGTGCTGACGGTGTCGGGACGGGGGGATAAGGATATAGAGACGTATTTGAGTGATGAGTTATAAGTTATAAGTGATGAGCTATTTGAAAATACGAGATGCAATGAAATAAAATACAAGATACAATGAAACAATATGATTATAAAACAATCAGCCGCACCATGCTCGGCGACTTGCATACGCCGGTGAGCACGTATCTGAAGGTGCGTGACATCTTTCCGCAGAGCGCACTTATGGAGAGTTCCGACTATCACGGCAGTGAGAACAACCGTTCGTTCATCGCTCTGTGTCCGCTGGCAAGTGTCAGCATAGACCACGGCACGGCTATCTTCCGCCTGCCGGACGACAGCCGCGAAGAGCATCCCATAACCGATGCATACCGGGTGGAAAACGCACTGAACGATTTCCTCTGCCGCTTCCGCGTGGAGGGCGAATACAGCAATTACTGCGGACTCTACGGATACACCTCCTTCAATGCTGTCCGCTACTTCGAGAATATCCCCGTGAAGGACAGCCGCGAAGCTACCAACGATGCGCCGGACATGCTGTACATATTATATAAGTACCTCATCGTCTTCAACGACTTCAAGAATGAGATGCTGCTTCTCGAGATGCTGGCGCCCGGCGAGACCAGCGGACTGGACCAGGTGCAGAAGGCCATCCATAACCGTAACTACACCGCCTACGATTTCCGTGCCATCGGCCCCACCACCTCTCCGCTTACGGACGAGGAGCACAAGGCGAATATCCGCCGGGGCATCGCCCACTGTCTGCGCGGCGACGTTTTCCAGATAGTCCTCTCCCGCCGGTTCGAGCAGCGTTTCACAGGCGATGACTTCAAGCTCTACCGTGCCCTGCGCAGCATCAACCCTTCTCCCTATCTGTTCTATTTCGACTTCGGAGGCTTCCGCATTTTCGGCTCGTCCCCCGAAACCCATTGCCGCATCGAAGGCCGCCATGCCTATATCGACCCCATTGCCGGAACCACGAAGCGCACCGGCGATGCAGAGCAGGATGCCCTCAATGCCCGGTACCTGCACGACGACCCCAAAGAGAACGCCGAACACGTGATGCTGGTGGACCTTGCCCGCAACGACCTCTCCCGCAACTGCCACGATGTAAAGGTGGACTTCTATAAGGAGATGCAGTATTACAGCCATGTCATCCACCTCGTCAGCCGTGTCAGCGGAACGCTCCGCGAAGAGGCCGACCCCGTCAAGGCCTTCATCGACACCTTCCCTGCCGGTACCCTGAGCGGCGCCCCCAAGGTACGCGCCATGCAACTCATCAGCCAGCTGGAACCGCACAACCGTGGAGCCTACGGCGGCTGCATCGGTTTCATCGGACTGAACGGCTCGCTGAACCAGGCGATTACGATTCGTACTTTTGTCAGCCGCAACGGTGTCCTCTGGTTCCAGGCAGGCGGCGGCATCGTAGCCAAGAGCAACGACGAGTACGAACTGCAAGAAGTGAACAACAAGCTCGGCGCACTGAAAAAGGCGATTGAGATGGCAGAAAAAATGTGAGTTTATGTACGATTTGACGATTTACGATGTACGATTTGCCATGCGGCGTACATTGCGCAGCCAAATCGTACATCGTAAATAAAGTAACTTCAATCGTACATCGTAAATCGTCAAATAGTAAATAAAATAGATTGTAAATACAAAAGATGAAAACAGTTATCATAGACAATTACGACTCCTTCACCTACAACCTTGCCCATCTGGTGAAAGAGCTTGGCGCAGAAACGGATGTGCTGCGCAACGATAAATTCCGGCTCGAAGAATTGGAGCCATACGATAAAATCATCCTCTCACCCGGCCCCGGTGTCCCCGAGGAAGCCGGACTGCTGCTGGATGTCATCCGCACCTATGCCGGACGGAAACCCATACTCGGTGTCTGTCTGGGCGAACAAGCCATCGGACAAGCGTTCGGCGGAAAGCTGGTCAATCTGGAAGAGGTGTTCCATGGGGTACAGACGGAGATAAGGATTAGGAGTGAGGGATTAGGGACGAGGGAGGAAGGATTAGGAATTAGTGATGAAGGATTGGGGGGAAAGGATTATGAAGGTATTTCTCTCGAAGAAGACTATATCTTCTGCGGTTTACCCGATAGGATTCCCGTCGGACGATACCACTCCTGGGTAGTGGATACGAAGGACTTTCCCGAAGCGCTGGCCATTACCGCCATCAGCCCCGAAGGACAAATCATGGCGCTGAAACATCGGGAGTATGACATACACGGCATCCAGTTCCATCCTGAATCGGTACTGACACCCGACGGAAAAACAATCGTAAAAAACTGGCTTTTCAAATGAGGCACTTCAGAAAAAGAGTAAATTCAATCGTCAAATCGTAAATCGTCAAATCGTAAATAAAAAGATGAAAGCAATACTCACCCGTCTCTTCAACCACGAAGAGCTTACGTCGGAGGAAACCAAACAAATCCTCCTCAACATCACCAAGGAAATGTATCCTGAGGCGCAGATAGCAGCCTTGCTCACTGCCTTCCAGATGCGGAGCATCACTGTGGACGAGCTTATCGGTTTCCGCGAAGCACTGATGGAGACACGCCTTCCCATCGACTTCGCCCCCTATCGCCCCATCGACATTGTGGGTACGGGCGGCGACGGAAAGAACACCTTCAACATCTCCACCTGCGCTTGTTTCGTGGTGGCGGGCGCCGGCTACAAGGTTGCCAAGCACGGCAACTACGGAGCCACTTCCGTGAGCGGAGCCAGCAATGTCATCGAGCAGCACGGCGTACGCTTCACCAACAACCCCGACACGCTGAAACGCAGCATGGAGGAGTGCAACATCGCCTACCTTCATGCCCAGCTTTTCAATCCGGCGATGAAGTTTGTCGGTCCCGTACGCAAGACGTTGGGAGTGCGCACCTTGTTCAATCTGCTCGGCCCGTTGGTGAATCCATGCTGTCCGGCATACCAGCTGCTCGGTGTGGCAGACCTCTCGCAGATGCGCCTATACACCAACGTATTCTATAAGCTCGGCATTGACTTTGCCGTGGTCAACAGCCTCGACAGCTACGACGAAATCTCCCTGACGGACGAGTTCAAGGTGATGACCCGCAACTACGAGCGCATCTACCGTCCGCAGGCTCTCGGCTTCAAGGATGCCCGTCCCGAAGAACTCTTCGGCGGCGTATGCAAGGAAGATGCCGCCCGCATCTTCGACAATATCCTTACGGGGCATGCCACACCTGCACAAACGCAATGCGTCATTGTCAACGCCGCCTTTGCCATCCAGGTGATGGAGCCGCAGAAAGAGATTGAAGAGTGCATCGCCATCGCACGCGAATCACTGGATAGCGGACGGGCGCTGGCGACACTGAAAAAATTTATCGAGATTAATAAATGAAGCAATGAAAGATATACTGTCCGAAATCATCGCCCATAAGCAAACAGAGATTGAACTGCAAAAGCAGACCGTCTCTCCGGAACAGTTGCAGGAGCAGGCCGGAATCATCATCCGGGAGAATGCGGCCCACCACCGCAGCATGAAGCAGGCCCTTGCCGCTTCTTCTACAGGAATCATCTCCGAGTTCAAACGCCGTTCACCCTCTAAAGGCTGGATAAACGAGGCTGCCCAAGCAGAGGAAATACCCGCCTCCTACGAAGCCGCCGGCGCCGCCGCCCTCTCCATCCTGACGGATGAGAAGTTCTTCGGCGGTACGCTGCGCGACATCCGCACGGCCCGTCCGCTCGTCCGCATCCCCATTCTGCGCAAGGACTTCATCATCGACGAGTACCAGCTTCTGCAAGCCTGCATCGTAGGTGCCGACGCCGTATTGCTCATTGCCGCCTGCCTCAGTCCGGAGCAGTGCAGCACCCTCACCGCCCAAGCCCACGAACTCGGGCTGGAGGTATTGCTCGAAATCCACAGCCCTTCGGAACTCTCCTATATAAATAAGGAGGTCGACATGGTGGGTGTCAACAACCGCAACCTCGGCTCCTTCGTCACCGATGTGGAGAACTCCTTCCGGATAGCCCGGCAACTGCGCGAAGCCACCCACGGACCGGCATCCCCGCTCCTTGTCTCCGAAAGCGGCATCTCCGACCCCGAAACCATCTGCCGCCTGCGTGCCGCCGGCTTCCGCGGTTTCCTCATCGGCGAAACCTTCATGAAAACAGCCAATCCGGGCGAAACCCTGAAAGAGTTCATCCAAGACAGTCTCTTAATTGATAATTAAAAGTTGAAAGTTGATAATTGTAAATACAAAAGTCTCTCATACAGCGTTACATCGCGCAGCCAAATTGTAAATAGTAAATTGTAAATCGTAAATAAAATGTCTCCTCTCATCAAAGTATGCGGAATGACCGAAGCAGAAAACATCCGCAATGTAGAACTGCAAGGTGTAGATATGATTGGTTTCATCTTCTACCCAAAATCTCCCCGTTGTCTGTGCCAGATGCCCGGGTATCTGCCAGCCTGCGCCAAGCGTGTCGGCGTCTTTGTCAACGAAAGTAAGGAAAACATCCTGATGTATGCCGACCGTTTCAGCCTGGACTACATCCAGCTGCATGGCAATGAGGCTCCCGAGTACTGCCGTTCCCTGCGCAATGCAGGCCTGCACCTCATCAAGGCTTTCTCCATCTTGCTGCCCAAGGACCTGCTTTCCGTATCTGCCTACAATGGTCTGTGCGACTATTACCTCTTCGACACCAAGACCCCGCAGTACGGCGGTTCCGGCAACCAGTTCGACTGGAACCTCCTGCACCGCTACAACGGTCCCACCCCGTTCCTGCTCAGCGGTGGCATCAACCCCTACAGCGTAAAAGCCCTCCGGGAGTTCCGCCATCCCTATTTCGCAGGTATCGACATCAACAGCCGCTTCGAAACGGCACCGGGAATAAAGGATGTGGAACGCATCGCAAACTTCCTGAAAGAACTCAAGGGAGGTACGATTTGACGATTTACTATTTACTATTTGGCTGCGCAATATACGCCACATGGCAAATTGTACATTGTACATGGTAAATAGTAAATAGTAAATAGTAAATTGTAAAATTGTAAATCGTAAAATTGTAAATCGTACCATGCAGCATATATTGCGCAGCCAAATAGTAAATTGTAAATTGTAAAATTGTAAATAGAAATAGTATGTTGAACCGCATTAACCAACTTTTCCAGGACAGCCCCAAGAATCTGCTGTCCATTTACTTTTGTGCAGGCTGTCCCACCCTCGACGGTACAGCCGACGTTATCCGTGCCCTCGAAAGAAACGGAGTCAGCATGATTGAAATCGGAATTCCGTTCAGTGACCCCATGGCCGACGGCATTGTCATCCAGAATGCCGCCACCCGCGCCCTGCATAACGGCATGTCCCTCCGTCTGCTTTTCGAACAATTGCGCGACATCCGTCGCGATGTCCGCATCCCGCTTGTCCTTATGGGATACCTCAATCCCATCATGCAGTTCGGCTTCGAAGCCTTCTGCCAGAAGTGCGTGGAATGCGGCATCGATGGCGTCATCATTCCCGACCTCCCTTTCCGCGATTACGAAGAGAGTTACAAAGCCATCGCCTCGAAGTATGACATCCGTGTCATCATGCTCATTACCCCCGAAACCAGCGAAGCCCGCGTCCGCGAAATAGACGCCCACACCGACGGATTCATCTATCTGGTGTCCAGTGCCGCTACCACCGGTGCCCAAAAAGACTTCGACACCCGGAAGCAAGCCTACTTCAAGAAGATAGAGGATATGAACCTGCGCAATCCACGCATGGTAGGCTTCGGCATCAGCAACAAGCAGACATTCGATGCCGCTTGCGCCCACTCATCCGGTGCCATCATCGGCAGCCGCTTCGTCACGCTGCTCAACGAGAAGGAAGGAGATGCGGAAAAGGCTATCAGGCAGTTGAAGGAAGATTTGAAACAGTGAGCTTATTCAAATTTCATACAATATATTTTTCGCAATGAAAAAATAAAAGAGACAAAATCTGCAAAGACTTGTCTCTTTTATTTTCTCCCCATCTCATATTTCACTATCTTTGTGCCCGAAAAAAGCTCTAATACGAATATCATGAAAGTCGATTGCCCTTCCGTACTATTGATTTACACTGGCGGAACTATCGGAATGATAGAAAATCCCGAGACCGGTGCGCTTGAGAACTTCAACTTCGACCAACTGCTACAGCATGTTCCCGAACTGAAGCGCTTCAACTACCGCATCTCTTCCTATCAGTTCGACCCACCGATCGACTCTTCCGACATGGAGCCTTCCCTCTGGGCAAAGATTGTAAAAATCATCAACTACAACTACGACAATTTCGACGGCTTCGTCATCCTGCACGGTACCGATACGATGGCCTATACAGCCTCCGCCCTCAGTTTCATGCTCGAGAACCTTTCCAAGCCGGTCATCCTCACCGGTTCCCAGCTTCCCATCGGCACCCTGCGCACCGACGGGAAAGAGAACCTCATCACCGCCATTGAAATAGCCGCCGCCAAGCATCCGGACGGCACCCCTATCGTCCCCGAAGTGTGCATCTTCTTCGAGAACGAGCTGATGCGGGGCAACCGTACCACCAAAATCAATGCCGAGAATTTCAATGCTTTCCGCTCCTTCAACTATCCCGCACTGGCAAAGGCAGGCATCCATATCCGTTATAACGAGCACCTCATCCACCGTCCCGACCCGTCACGCCCCATGAAGCCGCACTACCTTTTCGACACCAATGTCGTAGTGCTCACCCTCTTTCCCGGCATCCAGGAAAGCATCATCAACTCCGTGCTTCATGTTCCCGGCCTGAAAGCTGTTGTCCTCAAGACTTTCGGTTCCGGCAATGCCCCCCAGAAAGAATGGTTCATCCGCCAGCTGAAAGAAGCCAGCGAACGTGGCATTGTCATCGTCAACATCACCCAATGCCAAAGTGGCGCCGTCGAGATGGGACGTTACGAAACCGGTCTGCAACTTCTCCAGGCAGGTGTCATCAGCGGCTATGACAGTACCCCCGAATGTGCCGTCACCAAACTCATGTTCCTCCTGGGGCATGGACTGGACCAAGCCGAAATCCGCCACCGCATGAATTCCGACCTGGCAGGAGAAATCACCAAGATTTAGTAAAGCGGCAATACAGAGGGCATTTAGTAATATTGATAATTTTCAAGACAAACTTGCATTATCTATCCATACAAAATCGTTAAAAAGCGTTAACCAACACGCTTTTATCCCCCATTAATAAAGCTTATTAGTTTAAATAAACGTACTTTTGCTTACAATCAAGCAAAACAAATGTAAAATATGGGAGAAAATACCCTATACAAACGCTTTCTGCCGCTTGTTATTCTTACAGTAGGCATACTGCTGCAGGGTTGTAAAGACGATGTTTTTAACCCCGAAAAAGTGAAAGCAGCCTATCAAGACAGGTTTCCGGTCAAGAACATAGATCCGGCTATGGATTGGAAAATGACTCAGCAGGTCCGGGTCAATGTTTCTGTATCCGAAGATACCGGCATCGACTATACCATACGTATTTACGACAAGAACCCCTTAATCAGCCGGTCATCTGCCAAACTGCTGGCAGAAGGCACCGCCAATAATACAACAGTATTTACTACCGTCATGGACTGCCCTTCTGTGCTGACGAGCGCTTTTGTGTGCCGCACCGATGCACACAGCCGCAACATAGTAAAATACGTATCCATCCAAAACGGTCAGCTCCACGCCGCTTTCGGCAGTTCCCCTGCAACTACACGTGCCGCATGGACACGCAGTGTCAGCATCGAGACCTATTCACCGGAAAAGTCTGAGGCGGAAATCACCGCAATGCTATCAAGTGCCGAAGAAATAAGGCCGAATACCGATTTTCAAAACGGAAAAGCCTACAAAATCTCCAAAGACAATATATATAGGAATAAAATCAGCAAGGACGGCATGGGAAGTGACAATCCGGCCATCATCATCATTGAAGGCAGCTGGGAACCCAATGGAAACAACATGACCGTTGAACGAGGCTTCGAATTCTATGTGATTGACGGAGGGGAAATCGTGATACCGGACGAGCACACCTTCACTTTAGTGCAATCCAGCCGGTTTATCGTCTACGCGGGTGGAACCATCAAAGGGAACGACATCGAATTGACCAATGCATCCGGAGGCAGCTACAACTACAATGCCGGCACTATGGAAATAGATGATTTCCATGTCAGCCAGGGAGGAGCATTCTATAATTGCGGTACCGTACGTGTCGATGAAATGAATTTCGACAGCGGATGCAAATTCATCAACCAGGGCAAAGCCTATATCGGGAAAACCGACAGCAACATCACTATAGACAACGGATGCTATCTATATGCGGAAGAATTTGTAGGCACACTGAACATGGGAGACACCTCTTCTGCAGAGATAGAGGATTTCGGGGACCATAGCAACAATTACAACACCCAAATCACGATGGGTGACAACTCCATGATAACCGTACTTGATGAAGCAGAATTGTCACAAGCACAATTTATGGGTCCAAACAATGAATATGCACTGGTAAAAATCAATAAAATTGAAGATATAGGGAATTTCTCCAGCCAGGGAAACATTCATTATGAAGTGAAAGAAATTGACGATGATATCACCGAGGACATCTGGTGGGAAGCCAAATTCCTTGATGCCATCAAGAACACCGAAGGAACCATATCCAAATGGGGAGAATCCCCCATCACCATTCCTGCCGGAGACTGTACGGGCGAAGGCAATACTCCGGACGAGTCCGGCTCAGAAACCCCTACAGACCCGGTCTCCTATACGTACGTATTCGAAGACAACTTCCCGTTGGTAGGCGACTATGACTTCAACGACGTGGTCTTGGACGTGGAGACCTACTATCACCGCGAGAAAAAGACGAACCACATCAAGCGCATACAGCTCGACGTGACCCTTGCTGCAGCAGGAGCAAGCAAGCCGTTGGGCGTAGGGCTCCGGATTACCGGAATCAATAAATCCGATATCCGGGAAGTCAAGACCGGAGGCGACGATTCGCGTTTCCAGGAGTCATTCAACAGCTCGTACAACAAATTCAGGTACAATAACGTTACTTATATGGAAGATTCCGATCCGAGTGTCGTAATCCCCATCGCAGGCGAAGTACACAATGTATTTGGAGTCGAACCGGGTGAGATGGTAAATACCGGCATTGGAGTAACCGCCAAAAAGTACACTTATGAAGTCATTATTGAACTGGCAGACCAAACCCGGACAGAGCCCCCATTCTCAAAAGACAATCTGGACTTCTTCATCTGTTATCAATATAAAAGCATGGAACAACGCATGGAAGTCCATCTTTACGAATTTTGGGGATATGGCGCCACTGCCGCCGGAACCATACAGCAAGAGAATCTTGACTTAGCAGGCAACAACACGTGGGCAATCTGCGTGCCGTATGGCTTCCGCTATCCCAAAGAAACAATCAATGTGTCACGTACTGATATCCCCGAGGCAAGCGCATATCCGGAATTCATCTATTGGGCCCAAGACAGAACCCAGTATACGGAATGGTACGAACACCCGGTAGAAGAAAATGTATATAGATAAATATAGCAAACAACTATCATAAACAATGAAACAAATATTATTTGTAGATGACAAACCTGCCATAGGCAAGGTACTCTCGGTCTATTTAGGGAAAGAGAATGAGCTGGTTTATTTCGAAGATCCCGTCAGGGCCATAGAATGGCTGAATGAGGGGAACGAACCCGCTCTCATCATTTCGGACATACGCATGCCCAAGATGACCGGCAGTGAATTCCTGGCATATCTGAAAGGCAATTCACTTTTCAAGGACATTCCGGTTGTGATGCTTTCCAGTGAGGAAAGTACCACCGAGCGCATCAACCTGCTCGAAGCCGGAGCCGAGGATTTCATACTGAAACCTTTCAATCCTATGGAGCTGAAGGCCCGTATCAAGAAATTTCTCTAAACGACAAAATCAATGGATATGTTATATTATATCTACATAGGTAGCAACCGCGTCACCATCGACCACTTGAGCAAAATTGCGGGAGGCATGTTCATGGCTGTTTCATCCTGCAACAAAGCGGCGAAAGTCATCGACGGTATCCGCGAACGGTACAACACATCCATTCTTTACGAAGAAAGCACCCCTCAAAAGGACAGCCAGAATATCACTTTCCTGCACAAGCGCTTCCCCCGTGTCTACATCATCCTCATCACCGAAGGACTGCAGAAGGAACACCGCAAGCTCTATCTGCAGGCAGGTGTCAACAACACCCTTTCCCCCATGGCCAGCGAAGAGAGCCTCCAGCAAATGACAAAATTCCTCCAACTGCGCAAGGAGCATAAGTTGCAGGAATTCAGCCAGTCACACCGTAAGATATTCAACACCTTCCACCTGCCTATGTGGAAGCGCATATTCGACATCCTTTTTGCCGTTGCCGTACTGATTGTGCTGTCTCCCATACTCATCGCGACAGCCATAGCCATCCGCGTGGAAAGCAAGGGAAGAGTGATTTACAAGTCCCAGCGTGTGGGCAGCAACTACCAGATATTCAACTTCCTGAAGTTCCGCTCCATGTACACCAATGCCGACAAGCGCCTGAAAGAGCTGAACGCCCTCAACCAATATAAGATAGAGGAAGAGCTTACGGACGAGCAGCCCGATATCCGCTTCGACGACCTGACCGGCACTTCCGAAGAGGAGGCTACCCTGCTGATTTCGGACGATTTCGTCATCTCCGAAGAAGATTTCCTTAAAAAGAAGGCCCAAGAAAAACAGAATACGTTTGTCAAGATAGAGAACGATCCCCGCGTCACCCGCGTGGGCCGTTTCATCCGCAAGTACAGCATTGACGAACTGCCGCAGCTGTTCAACGTCCTCAAAGGGGACATGAGCATCGTGGGCAACCGCCCGCTCCCCCTCTACGAGGCCGAGCTGCTGACCAGCGACGCGTATATCGAGCGTTTCATGGCTCCCGCCGGACTGACGGGACTGTGGCAAGTGGAGAAACGAGGCGGTACCGGGAAGATGTCGGCCGAAGAGCGAAAGCAACTGGACATTAAGTACGCCCAAGAATTTTCATTCTGGCTGGACATGAAGATACTGTGCAAGACGCTGACAGCGTTTGTGCAAAAAGAGAATGTATAAAAAGATAATAGGAATTATATGGTTTTAGAGATGATAAAAAGATATATCAAGTCCATCATTTACAGTGTAATCCTTTTAGGATTGTTGGGGGTACCTTTGTCTGTGGCTGCGCAGCAGGAGTTGACACGGGAGGAGCGCATCAAGATATTGGAGCAACTCAAGATGGAGGATAAAAAAATAGAAGTCAACACATTAGGATTAATCAGTCCGAAGGCATCTATAGAAATTGAAAAATTAGAGCTTCCTCCTCTATCGGTCTTTCTTGATGCAGTGACAGAGAATGCGTCAGTAAAAAGAGCACAGTCCCAAGTGGAGCAAGTGAGGAACCAATATCGCCTGGAAAAAAGGAGTTGGTGGAACTACTTCAGACTGAACGGTAACTATTCTTACGGACGCTACAATATTATAGGCAATGCCAGTGACGAGTTCACCCCTATGTACCAGACAACCATGTCGAGTGCCCAGCACAACTTCAATGTCGGGGCCAGCTTCGGCATCACCTTAGGAGACTTGTTCAACCGACCACTGAAACTGAAAGACTACCGCTATCAGATAGAGCAATTGCAGTACACGCAGGAAGGAGTTATGGAGGAGCGAAGGCTAAAAGTTCTGGAAGCCTACAATGCGGTTACCGAGCAACTGGCTACCATAAAGGCCAAAGCGGAAACGGCTGCATTGTATAACGCACAGATGAAAATATCTGAAAATAATTTCATACAAGGAGCCATTGATATCATTGCACTTTCTTTGGAACGTGCACGCCGCACCGGTGCCGTGACTAATTATGAGCAAAGCCGCGTAGCTTTACACAATTCAATCGTATTGTTAGAGATGCTGACTAATGTTAAAGTTATAACAGACAAGTAAAACTAATTATGAATATAGTACAATTTTTGGCAAGCTTCTTTTACCGCATCCGTTATTGGTTATTGTGGGGAAGCCTCCTTGTTACAGCATTAGTCATATACTTTACACAGTTTTTACCATACAGTTATACGGTAAACAGCAGTCTATATGCAGGTGTAACCAACAGCACCAATCTGGACGGAAGCCAGCTTATCAATATCAACAGTACCTTCGACAATATCATTAATATAGGCAAGTCCAAAAACACTTTGGCAAAGGTTTCGGTACGTCTGCTTGCAACCAGCCTCGTATACGGTGATGAGTGGAAAGACAACATGTACATTCAAGCCAAACATTATAGGCAGCTCGTCCAAATCCTTCCTAAAGAAGTGCTGGCTTTGGTAGACCGTTCCTCTTTGGATAAAACTACAAATAATCTGATGAATTACCGGAAAGAGAACAGCAGTAATTTTGTCTATTCCATATTCAACCGTCCCTACC
Organism: Bacteroides sp. AM44-19; assembly: GCF_003603395.1. Taxonomy (NCBI): domain Bacteria; kingdom Pseudomonadati; phylum Bacteroidota; class Bacteroidia; order Bacteroidales; family Bacteroidaceae; genus Bacteroides; species Bacteroides sp. AM44-19. Next base: position 324,698 of record NZ_QTNB01000003.1, read on the forward strand.
CTTATTACAGTTATAGCGCATTAAGCACAATCACCATTAAACGACTGGGTACCAGCGACCTGATAGAATTGGTATATACCTCCTCCGATCCCGGTATTACGCAAAACACCCTCAAGATATTGGAAGATGAACTGTTAAAGGCTTATGAGCAACTCCGGTTCAGTGCCACGAACAGTGCCATCGCCTATTTTGAAGAACAAGTGCGCATAGCCAAAAAAGCACTTACTGCAGAAGAAGATGATTTGACAGACTATAGTGTTCAAAAACAAGTCATCAACTACGACGAGCAATCCAAGGCATTAGCTTTGACCAAATATGCGACGGACGACCGTATGGAAGAAGTGCAGCGAAACTATGGAAGCGCAGTGGCTTTACGCCAGATGTTAGAGAATAAAATGGACATACGTGCCAAGATTATACGCACAAATACTAATTTGTTGCAAGAACTGGAAAAAGTTAGTACCCTGAACCAAAGTATTCTTGAGCAAGAAATATTCACCACAGAACAGAGCCAGCAGAATAGTGATAAACTTCAAAGAGAAAAAGACGCTCTGCAAAAGGCAGAAGAAAAGATAAGCCATCTCTCCGATAATTTAAACGAGTATGGTTTCTCCAAGGAAGGGGTAGGCATTCAAGAAATGGTGACAGAATGGCTGACGGCATGCATCAATGAGGCGAAAGCCAAAGCTGAAGTGAAAGTATTGGTTGACCGCCAACGGGACATTATCGACCAATACCGGGAATTCTCACCCGTAGGCACTCAAATCAAGCGGAAAGAACGTGCCGTAGGCATTGCCGAAGACAATTATCGCCGACAAATAGGAGGCCTTGCCGAAGCACACCTCCGTTTGCAGAATATCAAGATGACAACTGCCAACCTGCAGGTCATAGCATCCCCCGAGTATCCGCTGACAGACAATGGCAGAAAAAGAATTATCTACGTCCTTGCCGCATTCTTCGGCAGTATGATATTCATAAGCGGCTACTTCCTGCTGATTGAATTGTTAGACCGCACTCTCCGCGACCCGGACCGCAGCAAACGCCTGACCGGACTCTCTGTCATTGCAGCATTCAACGGTGTAAGCAACTTGAAGTATCGTGGATTCCTCAAGGCCTGTAACCGGCTTGCCGCTGCCTATAGTTGCCGGCAATTGAACAACTACCTGCACCCGGACCGTCCTACTGTCATAAACCTGCTCAGCATGGAGAAACGTGAAGGAAAATCATTCCTTGCCAAATATTTCATTGATTACTGGGAAACTGAGGGGATAAAAGTGCGCCTTGTAAAATATGACCACGATTTCGATACCCAAAACAAGGGATATGTACAAGCTCAAGAATTGTCTGACTTCTGGGTTCTGAATGAAGCAGAAGAAATACCGGACATCATTTTAGTGGAATATCCTGCTGTCAGTACCGCAACTCTACCTATGTCGGTATTGAAAAAAGCAGATTTCAATTTGCTGATAGCCAACGCCGCCCGATTGTGGGGCAGAGATGACGACACCCGGTTGAAACCGTTAAAGGAAGAATTGGAAGGAACTCCTCTATTTATGTATCTCAACAATGCAGACCGCGAAGTGGTTGAAAGCTTCACCGGAGAATTGCCTCCTCACACCCCGGTTCACAGCTTCTTCAGCCGGTTGGCACAATTAGGTTTAACATCAAAATCAGCAGCTGTCAAATAAATGCAAACGGATATCAAAGGACATAGCATATCTCCCTTGGCGGTAACATTATTAGTGTTCATCATCGGACTGGGTGCACTCATCTATAGCATATTATTCAGTACTTGGGATATCACTGCATACGTTTGCCTTTCCCCTTTCTTCCTGATAATAGCAATACAAGCATTAAGAAACCCTTTTGCCGGTGTATGTTTCCTATTCACATTCAATTACTTTTTCATTCCCTGGTACAGATACACGCAGGGCAGTGGGTTGAGTGTCTGGTATGATGTCGCAACCGTCACCCTGCTTGTGACGCTCCTGATATATTCCTATCACCAACAAGGTAAGATTGCATGGAAATACACCAAAAACATTCTGACGTTCGGAGGTTGCATATGGGCCATATATACTGCGGCTGAAATCATGAATCCAACAGCTCTCACGGAAGCTTGGATTTACTCCCGTGGAATCATATACAGTACCCTTGTCATGTCATTAATTGGCGTTTTAACAATGACCTCCTACAAGCGGTTGCGCGTCATTATGCTTTTTCTGTCCATATTCACATTGACAGCCGTAGCCAAAGCTGTTTACCAGAAATATGCAGGTTTTGATGAGACAGAAACAACCATGCTGATTGAAACGGAAATGTACAAGACACACCTTTTATCCGATGTCACCCGATATTTTTCCTTTTTCACAGATGCCGGAAATTTCGGTTCCAACATGGGCTTTGCCGCCATTCTGTTCGGTATCTCGGCTATCTTCATAAAAGAACGTTCCATAAGAATCTATTATGCAATTATTGCCGTCTGTTCCATATATGCCTTGTTCATTTCCGGAACCCGCGGTGCACTGTTTGTCCCCATCGGAGGAATCATATTGTTAACTTTCCTCAGTAAAAATATCAAGCTCATGGGAGCTACAGTCTTCTTCGGATTGTTTTTTTATGTCTTTTTCGCCCATACCTATATCGGTGAAAGCAACACTTCCATCAGACGCATGCGTACAGCTTTCAGACCTACAGAAGACGCCTCATACATTGTCCGCAAAGAAAACCAAAAAAGATTGGCTGAATATCTAAAATACAAACCTTTCGGAGAAGGACTTGGTTTGGGAGGGGTAGAAGCCAGAAAATATGGTTCCCGTCTCACAACACTCATTCCCCATGATTCTTTTTATGTCAAGATATGGATGGAAACCGGCATTGTAGGATTAGTGCTTTTTCTTACCATATATGTCTGTACATTGTTAAGAGGTTGCTATCTTATCATGTTTCGGATTAAGAATAACGAGCTACGTGGAATACTCACGGCCATTGCTTGCGGTATTTTCGGACTAATGATAAGTGCCTATGGAAATGCCTTTTTCTTTCAATTCCCTACAGGATTTATAATCATTTTATTTTTGTCAGTCCTGATTAACGGGGAGCATATCGACCAACTGCTGACCCAACAAAAAATGAAAAAGAAATAGAAAATATTAAATAGAAAACATATATGAACGACATTTTTTCCATATTCAATCCCGACTGGTGGATGGACGAGAACAACAATGCCTTGCAAATGACAGACGCGGTTCTTTTCTTATTGCTGGCCATCCCCGTAGCCTACTTGTTTATCTATGCATTGGCCTCCTTGCGGAAATACAAGAATCCCTATCCACCGTCCCCCAAGCGACATCGGTTCCTGGTCCTCTTTGTTGTGCTGAAAAACGGCAAGGAAGTGATAGAGTCCATCAATCATTTCCTTGACACGCAGACGTATCCGAGAGAAAAATACGACATCGCAGTGGCTGCCACACAACTGTCCGAAGAAGATTTGGTTACGCTGCTCCAGATGCCGGTCAACATTGTCGTGCCCGATAAAGAACATTGCACAAAGATATATGCCATACAGCAGGTCATGGAGCGCTATTCTCCTCATGAGTACGATGCCATCACCATATTCAATTCAGACAACAAAGTTGTTCCTAACGCATTAGAGCTTTTCAACAATGCCTACTACTCCGGATGTGATGCCATCCAAGCCCACCGCATGACGGAAAACCTGAATACCAACATCGCCGTATTAAACGCCACCAGCGAAGAAATCAACAACCACCTCTTCCGCAAGGCACATACGGCACTGGGATTCTCCTCCGCCCTCATCGGTTCGGGCATGATGTTTGATTTTGAGATGTTCCAGGAAATCGCTCCCAGATTATCAGGAAGCGATTTGGCCAAAGCTACAGAAATGGAACTTCTGAAGGAAAACATATATACCGAATACATGGAAGAAATAGTCTGCTATTGCAAAAAGACGGACGATACATCGGGGTACAGCAAAGAACGCCAGCGCTGGTTGGGCTCACAGTATCGCAGCTCCATACTGGCATTGCAACAATTTCCGATAGCATTCTTACAAGGAAAGTGGGATTTATGCGAAAAATTATTCCAATGGCTACTTCCATCCCGTTTCCTGCTCATCTTATATATCACGATATGTGCCGTGGCAATGACGTTTCTGGAGTGGCCGCTTGCTACAAAATGGTATGCACTTTTAGCCGTTTTATTCATCACTTTTTTGATGGCCATGCCCGAAGGGGAAATCAGCCGCAAATTCCGGAGCGCTTTCTGGTCTCTGCCCATATTGGTAGTCACCTCTTCCATGAGCCACATCACAAGAATCTTTAAACGGAAAAAGAAAAGAAAGGCAGCAAAATGAGAATCGCCATCGAAGCCCAACGCATTTTCCGCAAAGACAAGCATGGCATGGACTTTGTCATCCTGGAGACACTGAAAGAACTGCAAAAGCGGAAAGACGGTAATGAATATTACGTATTCGTTGCTCCGGGGGAGGACTGGTGCCTGGAAGAATCGGAAAACCTCCATATCATTGAGCTTCGCTGCCCTACTTATCCTTTGTGGGAGCAGATAGCATTGCCCCAGGCCGTCAGGAAACTGAAAGCGGACTTGCTGCATTGTACATCGAATACAGCCCCGTTATGGTGTCCCGTCCCTTTGGTGCTGACGCTTCATGACATTATCTATTTGGAGCCGCGTCAGCATCGCAGTCCTTCCTTCTATCAGGAAATGGGATGGCATTACCGTCGCCTGATTGTTCCCCGCATCCTGAAGAAAGCAAGAAATATTATTACAGTTTCTCAGTTCGAGTGTACCCGCATACGCGAAGCGCTGCAACTTCCCAAAGAAGTCATTAAAGCCGTTTACAACGGCTACAGCGCTTACTTTACGATGCAGGAAACACCCGATGAGAGTATTGTGCAGAAATACATACCGCACCCAGACTTTCTTTTCTTTCTTGGAAATACAGACCCCAAAAAGAATGCGGCACGTACCCTGAAAGCATACGCGTTGTATCTGAAAGCATCCCAAACGAAACGCCCCCTTCTCATTGCCGATTTAAAAGAAGAATATATCGACCAGCTTCTTCAGCAAGAAGGAATCACCGGGATAAAAGAACATCTGTATTATCCGGGATATATCGGCAACAAAGATTTAGCAACCCTTTATAATGCAGCATTTGCATTTCTCTATCCTTCCTTGCGTGAAAGTTTCGGGATTCCGATACTGGAGGCTATGGCTTGCGGCACTCCCGTAGTGACGGGCAACGTTTCGGCAATGCCCGAAGTAGCCGGTAAAGGTGCCATTTTAGTCGACCCTCAAGAACCGCAAAAAATAGCAGATGCCTTGCTACGCCTGGAAAATGATGCGACACTCTATCAGCAACAAGTAAATTACAGTCTGGAACGTGTAAAACTGTTCTCCTGGAAACACACTGCAGAAGAATATGTAAAGATATATCACTGTATTCACCAGTAACCGGCAAACATCATGAGAGACTTCATCATCACCAGCCTGCAAACATGGGACATCGAAATAGGTAGTACCATCAAGAATACTGCATTGGAAATTTCAAAGCAGAACCGAGTGCTCTACATCAACACTCCGATGGACATTTCCATCCGGCTGAGAGGGAACAGACAATCTCCGTCCTACATCCGGCGCATGGCTGTCATCAAGGGAGAGACTTCACCGCTCCGGCAAATCAACGCCAACATGTGGGTGCTGGACTGTCCTTTCATGTTGTTCTCGGCCAACTTCCTGCCTGCACCGCTTTTCAATATCGTCAACAGAAAAAACAATGCCCGCATAGCCCGATGGATTGTAGAGCAGGCTGCCGCGCTCGACTTCAAAAATTACATCCACCTCATCGATACAGACATTTACCGCAGCCGCTATCTGAAGGAGTATATCCATCCGTCTGTTAGCATCTATTACCGGCGCGACTACGTCATAGGCGAAGCCTACTGGCGCAGGCACGGCACCCGTCTTGAACCGGAACTGGCTGCTTCGGCCGACCTTGTTCTGGCAAACTCCACCCGTTTTGCCGCAGAGTTGCAAGCCTACAATCCCCATACCTACCCCATCGAAACCGGCGTAAACCTAAAGCTGTACAATCCGGCCAAGAAATACGAAACACCCGGTGACATGCAAGACATTCCACGCCCTATCATCGGATATATGGGTACGATAAACAGTACCCGCCTTGACGGAGACCTGCTCTATCAAATAATAAGCCAGCGTCCCGATTACAATTTTGTGTTCACCGGACCGGAGGACGACGGTTTTCGCCAACACCACATCCACAGCCTGAAAAATGTGTATTTCACCGGGCAGAAAAAGGTGGACGAGTTGCCCGCTTACATCACAGCCTACGATGTCTGTATCAACCCGCAAATGGTGAACGACATTACCGACGGTAACTATCCATTGAAAATAGACGAATACCTGGCTATGGGTAAACCCACTGTCGCAACCAGTACCCACACCATGCGCCACATATTCGCAAATCACACGCACCTGGCCACCACCCCGGAAGAATGGCTTTCGGCCATAGACCGTGCTGTGACCGAAGCCGATGACGAAGAACTTGCCAAACAGCGCATAGCCTTTGCCGAGACCCACAGCTGGGGGCACAGTGTAAAGAAAATATACGACATAATCGATAATTTTTTGAAGGAGAAAGCTACATGAACTATCGTAACATAGACGACCTAAACCATTGCATCCTGCAACATCTCAGCATTCTGCCACGGGATTTCGACCTCATTGTCGGCGTGCCCCGCAGTGGCATGTTTCCCGCCAACCTGCTGGCGCTCTACCTGAACCTGCCGGTCACGGACATAGACTCTTTCCGCAACGGGCATATCTATCAGACCGGAGAACGGGGGAAAACTTTCAACATGAACAATATACATAATGTATTGGTTGTGGATGATAGCATAGCCACGGGAAAAGCCATGAAGAAATGCCGCGAGCTCCTGAAGGACATAGAACATTTATACAACATCCAATATTGCGTCATTTATGCAGTCCCACTACACTCCCATTCCGTAGACTATTTTTTCGAAATAGTCGATTATCCCCGTTTCTTCCAATGGAACATAATGAACCACTCCATCCTGCAAAAAACGTGTATGGACATTGACGGCGTGCTTTGCGCAGACCCCACTCCGGAAGAGAACGACGACGGCGAGAAGTACCGTCATTTCCTGCTGAACGCTCCTCCGCTATTCATTCCCAAAGTCACCATCGGCACACTGGTCACTTCACGCTTGGAGAAATACCGTCCGGAGACGGAAGCCTGGCTCCAGAAGAACCATGTAAAATACAATAAGCTCGTCATGCTGAACCTGCCGGATATGGCTGCACGCCAACGGGCGAATTGCCACGCCTCCTTCAAAGCCAAAGAATACGGTTCATCCACAGACAACATGCTGTTTGTAGAAAGTTCCATGACACAAGCTGTCGAAATCAACCGCCTAACCAAGAAACCGGTACTCTGTACGGAAACGTTCCAGATGATTTATGAATCCAAATCGTTGTACTACAACCTGAAGTCGGGAGAAACATTCCCGTGGCTACGGCGTTTTATGATAAGGATGCGCAACAAATTAAGCTCTCATTCAACCTCTTCCACCTGTAATAATGGCTGTAAAATGTGGAAAAAGTTTTTTCAACGAAGCGTATAACAAAAGATTAACAAGAATAATCACCAAAGGACTAACAATATAAATAAGCATAAATTGCCAATCAGAAACGGGAGACATAAACTTAAACAGAATACGGACGAACATATTCAAGGGAAGCTGGTGACATGCATACACTAAAAAACAAGAGCTTATCAAAAAATAAGAAGATTTCCATCTTTCCCGTTCCACAAAGTAAGCAGTCAAAGCTATAATCGATACAATGCCCAATAATATGCCGGCATTGGCTACATATAGAAATCCATCTGCTCCTCTTACGCCAATTGTACCTATAGCAAAAAGAAAGTACAAGGCTACTCCCCAAGGAAAAAAAGATTTAAAGTCAGCAACAAAGTTACGTCCGGTAATACTAAACCATGCTCCCACAAAAAAGAAAAAGACAGCATCCATTCTTGGAATCTCCAAAGTTCCCCCTACCAGCCAAATACAACCAAGCACTACCAATATATACCAACGAAAATAACGAAGACACCAGTATACTAATGGAGAAAAGGCCAACATGACCATTAAATCACGTATAAACCATAAAGCTCCATTTACCGGCATTCCATTAATATTCCAAAAACTAATCAGATAATCACAAACAGTATAATCGCTCACTTGTTTATAAGCACCTGATGTCAATTGTACCGGTGATAAAACTGTAACAATCCAATGTCCCACAAGTACTACAAAGTTCCAAAACAAATATGGTATTAATAAGGTTTTAATCCTTGACTTTAGCTTCTTTTTATAGACATCAACAGAAAAGGCAGTGCGAAAGAAAAAGAGATACCCTGAAATAAAAAAAAATAAAGGAACTGCCACTGAAGCCAAAATACGTGATATAAAAAAAGAAGTAGTATGATATATCGGTATCCCTGAATCCGGAATATCCAATCCCATAATACCTTCAAAAAAAGAATGCCACAGAACGACTCCAACAATCATAGGAAACCGCAGTACATCTATAACTCTTGATTGCAAAATATTTTTTTCCATTTGATTTAAATAATCATGTACAAAGTTAATGATTTATAGATGTTTTACAAATTCTCCCCCATTTTTTTCGTGCACTTTTCTTTTTCGTATAGTAAATGGTAGAATACCAATAATTAAGTATCTTTGCCAAGATATTTTTTAACTAATAATGAACATAAAAAAACAACCTTGACCCTCCAAAGCGGAGGTCAAAACGCAGTAAGCATCGAAAAGAATACTGCACACAGTAGAAATCCATTATTGGATCAGTTGGAAATCATTGCAGAGGCAATTGGCGGCTTGTTGGAAGGAAAATCGTCTTTCTCCCAAAGCGAACTGCGCAGTCTGGCCCACATAAGGCAGATGACACGTATGCACAAAACAAAGTCCGGAGAGTAATAGCCACTGTGAGTCAAATGTTTACGAATGTAACAAGTAGAAGGCCGCCTAAAGAGCGAGCTCCACCGGCTACTTTCTATAAAAAAATCACATATTTCACCATTGTAGGCTTCAGTTCCCCAGACGAAGGCCAGAACACCCATACAATAGCTTCTGGACACGCCAAAGCATACATTAAGCCTACAAAAGTCCATTTGCAGGCTTATCCTATTATCCCTACCTTTGCATCACTAAACATAGAGAAAAATACTACGGAAAACGCCGTCGCCACAACAAGCAGCCCCGCTTTACGCACTACTTTTTCCCTCTAAAAAAATATATATGAAAAAGAATTTTTATTTCCAACACTCCTTAATGTCAATGTTCGACCCCAGAATGAAACACTTGGTAGACAACGAAGGACTCAGAGGACTGGGTGCCTACTGGATTATCATCGAAAAACTGTCAATCTTGCCAGAACCGCGCGCGCAACTGGATTATCTCCGTGCCTACTGCGACAGCAAGAAAATTACCTTATGCTACCTTAAGAAAATCATCCTGGAATACGACCTTTTTGAACTGGACGAAGACGGATACTTTATGCCCAAAGAGTTGAATCCCCTACACAAAAAAGGCGAAAAAACGGAAAAAACTACTCAAGAAAAGCCGGATTCCAAAGCAAAAAATGACGAAAAACAGCAAAAAGTATCGAGGAATAAAAGCAAAAAACAGTCTGATTTGTCAAGCAATACACTAAACAACAAGTATTTAGCTAAAAACGCCACAAATACTAATAAGAAGACTATAGATATTAATAAAACAACAACAGCAACAACAGAAGAAAAAGAAGCTGCTGCTGCCGATGCACTTTCATCACCCCAAACAACACCCGCTCCCATCGAACCCTGGCATACGCTGATAGACAAACTCACCGAAGAAAGTGCCTGGCTGGACGTGGCCTGCATGCACAGCGGCTATGGCAGTTTGCTGAAGACGCACATCAAAGAGGCTGTGGAGGTATTCAGGCAGCACGTCATACTGCACGACAACGGCAATGTGCTGCTGAACATGAAAGACACCCGACAATATTTCGTCAACTTCGTAAGGGCCGGCCAGCGCACCTCGCAGGAACTGCATATGCTGTTGCAGGGCCTCGAAAAGCAGCAGTCCGCCGCTGCACCTCCCGACCCCTACCGCTACGAGCTGCTTGTGGACGGACGGCGCACCTACCTGGGCTGCCCCATCCCCGACGGAGCGCCACCCCGACCGGACAATACCGCCTTCTGGAACGAAACTGCCCGTTCGTGGACGTCGCAAACCCCGCCGCCTTCATCGAAAAAGCCGAAACAGAAACCCGGCTGAAACGCCACACTCCGGCATCCGGAATGCCACACGTCAGCGTTCCGAATGCCACATGTCAACGTTCCGAATGCCACACCTCAGCACGTCCCAAGTGTGGCATTTACCCCCGTGAAGTGTGGCATTTCAACCCGCTAAGTGTGGCATTTCAACCCCTCAGGCTGCCCTGAAACTAAAATCTGCGTCTAAAAAATTATCAGAAAACTACTAAAGCAAACCTATATGAGAAATTTCCATCAACACGGCATTGATACCCGCGGCCGCATCAGCGGCAAAATCAAGATCATCTGCCCGCAATGTAACGACACCCGCGGACACAAAGGCAACAAGTCACTCTCCGTAGACCTGGACAAAGGCTTGTGCTACTGCCACCACTGCGGCTACAAGCTCTACGTGCCCGACGACGCCGAAGAACGCCTCAAGCAGCAACGCCGCGACATGCACCGGAAGCCCACCGCACCGCCCCAGCACTTCCGCCGTCCCACCTTCAACCCTGCCCGGATGCAACTCTCCGAGAACCTGGAACGCTACTGGACCACCGTCCGCTGCCTGCCGCAGGAGCTGCTGCGCACCCTGCGCATCACCGAAGAGACGGTGCGCCTCCCGGAGAGCAGCCAGGAGGAGAACTGCATCTGCTTCAACTACTTCGAGAACGGGACGCTCGTCAACACCAAGTACCGCAGCGCCCTGAAGCACTTCATGATGGTGAAGGGGGCCGAGCTCATCCCCTACAACGTGGACAGCATCCTGGGCACCCCGGAGTGCATCATCACCGAAGGCGAGTTCGACGCGGCAGCCGTCATCGCCGCCGGACGCAAGGACGTCGTCTCCGTGCCCGCCGGCGCCCAGAGCAACCTCACGTGGCTGGACCGCTTCGTGGAGTCGCACTTCGAAGACAAGCAGACCATCTACATCGCCGTAGACGAGGACCCGGCAGGGCAGTCGCTCCGGCAGGAACTCACGCGCCGCATCGGAGTGGAACGCTGCCGCATCGTGCACTTCGGCGAGGGCTGCAAGGATGCCAACGAGCATCTGGTGAAATACGGCGCCGAAAGCCTCCGCATCTGCATCGAGCAAGCCGAAGAAGTGCCCCTGGAAGGCATCTTCACCGCCGAAGACTGCCGCGACGACCTGCGCTCCCTCTACGAGAACGGCCTGCAGCGGGGTGCCGACACCGGCTGGGACAACTTCGACGAACACTGCACCTTCGAGCCCCGCCGCCTGCTGGTGATGACCGGACGCCCCGGCGACGGCAAGTCCGAATTCACCGACGAGCTGGTGCTGCGCCTCTGCCTGCGCCACGAGTGGAAAATCGCCTTCTTCAGCCCCGAAAACATGCCCATCGCCTACCATCTGCACAAGCTGGCGGAGAAGCTGACCGGCCACCGCTTCACCCCCGGACCGGGCATGACGGAAGCCGTCTACGGGCAGGCAGTGGGCTGGCTGGACCGCAACGTGTCGCACATCCTGCCCGACGACGGGAGCTACGGCATCGACCACATCCTGGAGAAAGCCCGCCAGGTGGTGCGCCGCAAAGGGGTGCGCATCCTCGTCATCGACCCCATGAACCGCCTGGAACAACGTCTGGAACCGGGGCAGACGGAAATGGACTACATCACCGACACGCTGAACAAGCTGGGACGCTTCGCCACCCGCAACCAGTGCCTCGTCATCCTCGTGGCCCACCCCCGCAAGGTGAACCGCAACGAAAAGGACGGCACCCGGCGCCGTGTCGAGATGAACGACATCAACGGCTCCGCCAACTTCGCCAACATGTCCGACTTCTGCCTCGTGGTAGACCGTAACGACACGAAACAGATAGCCACCATCTACATCGAGAAAGTCCGCTTCAAACACCTGGGCAGCGCCCACACCGAGGCCAAATTCGTCTACAACCACCTGAACGGACGCTACTGGCCCTGCGAGGAAGACGTCATCCACACCCCCCAAGGAGAGCAACTGGGACCGGTGAACACGCAGTTCGACAATGAGAATTGGTTGAAAAATAATGAAGAACAAGGCAGGTTATTCGAGTAAAAATCCGTATCTTTACAAGACGGAAAGAAGAGAATAGGTGCAAGCATGTGCAAACTGTGCAATCACGTGTTATCCCTATTAAAGAAAACATACAACCTGAACTTTAAAGAATATGATGAAACAGAATGATTCCTTTGCAGAGCCTCGCTTCCCCGTCCGCAGTTACGGGAAAGGCGAACTGGCCATGTACTACCTTCCGGGCATTGCCCAGCAGACTGCCGTCAACCGGCTGAACGAATGGATACGCACCGCCCCGGGGCTGGAACAACGCCTGCTTGCCACGGGCATGAACCCTTATTGCCGACGGTACACGCCCGCACAAGTGCAGCTTATGATTAATGTCTTCGGGGAGCCTTCTTAGAAGGTTCCCCCCCTTTTCACATAAATCCTCACCCCCACTCTGTCTATATGCTCACGCAATGCCTCGTTTTCAAGATTGGCATATACCACCACTTCACGCACTTCATCAAAACGAGCTAAAACAGCACATATCCTGATTACTGTTTTCCAACATATTCCATGTCTTTTTATTCAGTTTACGCACATCTATGCGAATACAAATATACCTCCTATTTGTCACAAATCCAAAACAAAAGAAACAATAACCTCCCTTATCCTCTCCCAACCTCCTCCTACCTCCCCCAACCTCCCTTCCTCCCTGCCCCATGTCCTATCTTTGTATCAACGAAACGGAGCAGAGGCCATCGCCGCGGAGACACCTCCTTTCCCCTTTCGGAATGAAACATTAACCATTAAACATCAAACATCATGTCAACAGCATTAGTAGTGCGCACACAGCGCCACAAGAAAATCGGGGACAGTAGCTCCCCCATGGTCTACACCCTGAAACGCAAGCCCCAAGATGCCAAAATCTTCGACCTTGCCCGTATCGCGCAAGACATTGAAGCACTGGGAGCCATGTCGGCCGAAGACGTGGAGCACGTAGGCAAAGCCATCGTACGACAGATGCGCCAGACGCTGACGGACGGCAACAGTGTCCGTCTGGACGGCTTCGGCATCTTCCACACCACCTTTAAATGCCGTGCCACCGAACTGGCCAAAGACTGCACCGTGAAAAACATCGAACGCGTCAATATCCGCTTCAAGGTAGCCAACACCCTGCGGCTGGTGAACGACAGCAACGCCACCACCAAAGGTGGAGCAAACAACCTCATCTTTGAGCTTGTAACTGCCGACAAGGATAGTACCGGCGGAGGTTCCGGCGGCAATAATCCCGATGGCGGAGGTTCCGACGGAGACCAGGGGGAGAATCCGCTGGGATAAAAAAGAGGGATTAAGGATTAAACATCAAACATCATGAGTACAAAATCATCAGCCTGGGACAAGATTCTGAAAGTAATCATCGCTGTAGCTTCGGCACTTTTGGGTGCATTCAGCGCACACGCCATGAACAGTGGTGGTTCCCTTTAGCGAACAGCCCCCAAAGGCAAACAGTAGAAAAAAATGAGAAAAATCGACTTGATTGTGATACATTGCAGCGCCACGTGCGAGGACCGTCCCTTTACCGGGCAGGCTCTGGAAGCCGCGCACCGCCGACGTGGATTTGACGGCACGGGCTATCATTTCTACATCCGCCGTGACGGACAAATCCTGACCACACGCCCGGTCGAGAGGGCCGGCGCCCACGCCCGCGGCTACAATGCCCACTCTATCGGAATCGCCTACGAAGGCGGATTGGACCACTATGGAAATCCCAAAGACACGCGCACCGAATGGCAACGGCATTCACTCCGCGTACTGGTCCGCGCTTTACTGATGGACTATCCAGAAGCAAAAGTGGCGGGACATCGCGACCTCAGCCCCGACCTGAACAACAACGGAGAGGTGGAACCGATGGAATGGACGAAACAATGCCCGTGTTTTGAAGTAAAAAAAGAGAAGTGGTAACCAAGAAAAGAGAGGGTATACACCCTCTCTTTTAATAAAATATAGTATCTTTGCTATCAAATGTGTTTCATACCTAATATATGGCAAAAATAAGAATAAAGAATTTCGGCCCCATCAGGCAAGGCTGTCCGGATGATGACGGTTGGATAGACATAAAGAAAGTTTCTGTATTCATCGGGAATCAAGGAAGCGGTAAAAGTTGTGTCGCCAAATTGATTTCCACTTTCACTTGGATAGAGAAGGCATTGGTCAGAGGCGATTATGCAATAAGTGACTTTTCCGCAGTAAAGTTCAGAAAGACCTATTGCGGATACCACCGTATAGCAAATTACTTTTTTAACAATGCCCACAGCGATGCTGCCGAAATAGAATATGAAGGTGAGGCTTATTCAATGAAATATCAGAAAGGTGACTTTCAGATATCCGAAAAGCAGTCTCGGAAGTATTTCCTGCCACAGATAATGTACGTGCCTGCCGAGAGAAATTTTATCAGTATCATAAAAGAAGCCAAGTCGTTCAAGTCTTTGCCGGATTCGCTGCTGGAATATATTACAGAGTTCAATAATGCTAAGGATGAAATCAAGGATGGCCTGTCTCTGCCGATTAATGATGCAGAAATAAAATATGACAAGCAGCATGACGTGATAAATGTGACCGGAAACGATTATCAGGTGGAACTGTCGGAAGCATCGAGTGGATTCCAGTCACTGGTTCCTCTCTATCTGGTTTCCTACTATCTGGCCAATGCTGTAAGAAGACAGGTTGAGAATCCGCAAAAAATGAGCCATAATGAATCCCAACGCTTTAATGATGCCGTCAAATCCATTTGGGCTGATACGACTCTGACCGACGAGCAGAGAAGGATTGCTCTGTCGGCAGTATCTTCACAGTTCAATAAAACGGCTTTTATCAATATCGTTGAAGAGCCGGAACAAAATCTGTTTCCGGTTTCACAGCGGAATATGTTGTATAGCTTATTGGAGTTCAATAATTATTCAGCAGAAAACAAGCTGGTTATAACCACCCACAGCCCGTACATCATAAATGATTTGTCATTGGCTGTCAAGGCTAAACAAGTTGACACAACGATGGGAGTTGCCGGAACAGAAAGCGATTTGAAGGAATTGGACAGAATCGTCCCGATAAAATCTCTTTTATCTCCGGATGACCTGGTAATATACGAGATAAATAATCGGGGAACTGTATCCAAATTGGCAGATTACTGTGGACTTCCTTCTGATGAGAACTATCTGAATGAACTTCTGGCAGAAAGCGGCTATTTGTTTACGGAACTATTGCAACTTGAAGATAAATATGGAAAATAACGGAAGAAGTGTTTCCAATAAAGAGCTATTCGGGCTATGTGATGATACTCCACCGGCGAGGAATCCCGCTTATATTGACGAGACAGATAAATCCAAATGGATAGGAATTGTCGATAATCCTAATTCAAAACCAATAGGTTTCTATGGAATAGACCATTGCTTGGTCCTGAAAACCGGGAAAGAGGAAGAAACCCAACAGGTGTGTGACGGGTTGCTCCATTATGACGATGAGCTGATTTTTGTAGAATTGAAGGACAGACAATATAGAGGTTGGGTAAAGACAGGCTGTGAACAACTGGCTGCAACCGTAGAACATATAAGTAGAACCTCTTCATTCAAGAATTTTTGTTCCGTAAAGGCCTATATATGTAATAGGCAACGGCCATTTTTCAGTGCAAATTATAACTGCCATATACAGGATTTCAAAAACAGAACAGGACTGGAATTGAAGATTATGAGAAAAATCGCCCTATAAGGACAAAAGCTTTGCCACCTCATTTTTTATTCATACATTTGTTTTGATTAAGCAAAAAGCGCATCAAAAAAAATCAGCCGTATGAAGTACCCTATTGGAATACAGAGTTTTGAGAAAATCCGTCTTGGTGAGTACACCTATGTAGACAAAACTGCATTGATTCACCAATTGGTCAATACAAGTAACTACTACTTCTTGAGCCGCCCACGGAGATTCGGAAAGAGTCTGCTCATCAGCACACTGGAAGCCTACTTCAACGGACAGCAGGAACTATTCAAGGGACTGGAAATGGAACGGCTCGAAAAAGAATGGACGAAATATCCGGTACTGCATTTGGATTTAAACACAAGCAAATACGATGAAAAGAACAGCCTTATCAATGTATTGAACGATACCCTCTGCCAGTGGGAAAGCATCTACGGAACTGTCCCCAGCGAAGTCAACCCCGAACTGCGTTTCAAGGGAATCATCCGCCGCGCCTACGAGCAGACCGGCCAGCGCGTGGTCATTCTCGTGGACGAATACGACAAACCCATGCTCCAGGCCATTGGTGACGAAGAGCTGCAAAATGAATATCGCAACACACTCAAAGCCTTCTACTCCGTAATGAAAACGCAGGACCGGTATATCCGCTTCGGATTCCTGACGGGGGGGACGAAATTCGGAAAGGTCAGTGTGTTCAGCGACCTGAACAACTTGATAGACCTCTCCATGGACCGACAGTTCCAGACGCTCTGCGGAATGACCGACAAGGAGATACACACCTATTTTGAAGAACCGCTGCACCAGATAGCCGAAAACTACGGTATCACCTACGACGAGGTCTGCCTGCGACTGAAAGAACGGTACGACGGCTACCGCTTCCGCCAGAACGGAACCAATCTGTATAACCCCTTCAGCCTGCTGAATACCTTCCGTTCCCTGGAGTTCGGCAGCTACTGGTTCGAGACCGGCACCCCCACCTACCTTGTGAAACTGCTGAAAGACAACAACTTCTGTCTGCCCGACCTTACGAGTGAAGGAGTGACTGCAGAGACACTGACAGACGTGGAGTCGTTCAAGGATAATCCCATTGCCGTGATTTACCAAAGCGGCTACCTCACGATAAAGGAATATGACGAAGAATTCAACATCTATCGGCTGGGATTCCCTAACAAGGAAGTGGCCGAAGGATTCATCAAATACCTGGTTCCCTACTACATGCCGATAAAGGACAGTGAATCCGTCTATTAATAGATGAACAACAATGCCACTTGCTAAAAATGAAGCCAGCGCTTCACCTTATCCTTCAGATTTATATTGACCATGAAGCCAACCAACCACTTTTTAGCGGCCATAGGCATCATATAGAACAGAAGAAAAGGAAGCAGCTTCATCAAATTTTTATCCAAATGCCAATGTGACGGATAAGAAAAATGGCGGGATAAAAGATTTTCCAGATATTGCCGCTTCTTCTCCGGCGAAATACATGCAGAAGCATATACCCGGTTGGCATGATAAAGGCTCATTTTCATGATGTCCAACATCAGTCCGTTATAGAAAGACTCGCCGGTCAAAGAGTGTATATACCCGGACTTCAACAACTGCGTACCAATATATTGTTCTGTCAAAAACTCTGAATACCCTTGCAGCTCTTTCAAACTGGTGACCGATTGAGGATTATAAGTAAAGAACAGTGTACAATCCGGCAACAAGCGGCAAGAACGGGCCCGCAATATCACTTGATACGTAAACCAAGGGTCATCAATCAGATAATGAGGAATACAACGAACCTCATTTTTGCGCAGAAAATCCGTCCGATAAAGCTTGTTCCAAGTAGCTACAAAGATATTCTGCCCCCGTCCGTAACGATATTTAGCCACTGCATAATCTCCATCAGTAATTAGAGTATCCTCGTACTGGCATCCACCGGGATACACTTTTCCTTCCAAATCACGCCGGACGAAGGATGCCGCCACAAAATCCACTGGATGTTCCTGCATCTTATTATACAGCAATTCAATGCACTCCGGTATAAGCACATCGTCGCAATCCATTGTAAACAGATATTCCCCCGTCGCCTTCTCGACAATGGTATTACGTGCCGCCCCCGTACCCTGATTGACCACTTGGTCGATAATACGGACAGCACTTCCGCGTGGATGTTCCCCGGCTACCCTGCGAACTATATCCATACTATCCCCTTTATCATCGACAAAAATAAATTCAATGTTCGGATACGTTTGGTTAAGGGCAGACAATAATGTACGCTCTATAAGACCCGCAGCATTATAAATAGGTATGCCCAGCGTTATAAGCGGAAGAGTATTCATCTTTTTATCCATCGTTTCATTGTACGTAAAAAACGTTGCACATCCAGTATCAACAGAGGGGAAAGCGAAGCCAGACATAAGACAGCATAATCAATGGACAACCGGAAAGGCAATCGCTCTAACGCCGACCTTAGAGCCAATCTCTCCCGGCCAATGAACTCGCCTTTCTCTTTTCTATTATCACAAGCTGTATCCAGCCAAATGTGTACCCGTCGTATATCGTGTACACAAACCCTCATCCAGAAATCAGGGGCCGGATGTTCTTTCACATAGTCACTGTGGTTTTCGAGCCCTTCCAATAAAGACTCTATAATTCTTTTCTGATTATCAACATGATGAGACACCGACTGACTACGCATCCGATAATAATAAGCATCGACCGGAAGTGAACAGACAGCATTGGCATGATAAAAACAAAGAGGATTCAGCACACAATCCTCTGCCTTATTCCCTGGAATATAACGCAAACGGTGCTTTATCAGCAGGTCACGGAGTATCAAGCGATTGGTCAGTACCGGATTGTAATAGAAATCCTGATAGAGCTCTATCCCCGTCTTTATCGGTGATTCAGGTACGTCAAATCCGACAAAACGCCTGCATTTGCCGTCTTCAAAAGCCACATTATTGAATATCAGCATGTCCAAATGGCTTTCGCGGGTCTTCTCATAAAAACGAGACAACAAGCCGGGAGCAATGAAATCATCGCTGTCAACAAACCAGATGTATTTGCCGACCGCCTTTTCAATGGCTTCATTCCGAGTTTCAGCCGCTCCGGAATTAAGATGGGTAAAAACACGGATATTAGCATAATCAGCCCCATATTTCTGTGCTATCCGCAGACTTCCGTCAGTAGACCCGTCATCATAGAGTATTATCTCATATAGCTCTGACGGAACATCCTGATTCAACAAGCTATCTACACATTCAGACAGATAATCTTCCACATTGTATACCGGAACAATAAAACTCAGCCATTTCTCCATAAATTCATTATTCAACCATTTACCTACAAAAATACACAAAAAAAGGGAGCATACTATTTTTTTGTGTACTTTTGCTGGTAATAACAAAAAACTTATGCCTCAGGAGTCACGCCTTAAAAAATCATTGCTCAATGCGCGGGTTAATCTCATTTTTTATTTCCTGAGTTTAGCCCTATCATTTTTTTCCAGAAAAATCTTTCTGGATGCATTGGGCGCAGACTTTATGGGGCTGATAGGTACACTGAACAATCTCTTGGGTTTTCTGAACCTTGCAGAATTGGGTATCAGCACAGCCATCGGCTACGTTCTGTATAAACCCCTCTTTGAACACGATGAAAAGAAAATCAATGAAATAATTTCCGTTTTCGGTTTCATCTACCGCCGTATCGGTTTTATCATTCTAAGTGCAGGATGTGCCTTGGCATGCTTCCTGCCCTTGATATTCCCCAATAATGTCTTTGATTTAGGCGTCATCTATTTTGCATTTTTCTCGTATCTGACCACTTCACTAATAGGATATTTTGCCAATTACAAGCAAACCCTTTTGGGAGCAGACCAGAAGAACTATGTAGTGACAGCCTATTTTCAAAGTGCCGTACTGATAAAGACTTGTCTGCAAATGGGATTAGTCTATTATACGGGCAACTATTACCTATGGATTAGCCTGGAACTTCTGCTGGGCATTGTCTATTCCATTATCCTGAACTGGAAAGTCAACCAGGTATACCCTTGGCTGAAAAGCGAAGTGAAACAAGGAAAGCTGCTTTTCAAGAAATATCCGGAAGTAACCCGGTATACCAAACAGCTCTTTGTCCATAAACTGGGCAGTTTCGTACAGTTCCAAACCACTCCCTTTCTGGTATATGCCTTCGTCTCACTCAAAACTGTGGCTTACTATGGGAACTATACGCTCATTATTGATAAGATAAGTATATTTATCAGCAACCTATTAGGGAGTACCAATGCAGGAGTAGGTAACCTGATAGCCGAAGGTGATTCCAAACGTATCCAGCAAGTATTCTGGGAGTTGATGGGTATCCGTTTCTTGATAGCCGGAACCATTTCATTTGCCCTGATTCGACTGACCGGCGCTTTTATTTCATTATGGCTAGGAAGTGAATACGTATTGCCCCAACATATTCTGTATCTGATTATCATCAACTCGTTCATCAGCTACACCCGAGGTGCCATAGACCAATTTACCTATGGGTATGGTTTATTTCAAGATACTTGGGCTCCCATTGCGGAAGTAATCATCAACCTGACTGTTGCCATCATTGCCGGACATTTTTGGGGACTGCCGGGAATTTTGATGGGCAACATAACCAGTCTATTTCTCATCATAGTCATTTGGAAACCTTACTTTCTTTATTCGCAAGGATTCAAAATACCCGTTCTTCACTATTGGATGGGCTACATCAAGCATCTGCTGATTATACTGCTGCCGGGAATAGTATGCTACCATCTCTATCCAAGCAATGACTTTACACCGGAAAGCTCTTTTACACATTGGATTCTCTATGGAATGATTCTGATTTCCACTTATGGGATATTGACCTGCTCGTTGCTCTATCTTTTCACTCCGGGCATACGTGCATTCGCTCACCGGATACTGAAAAGGCATCATTGACGAGCTGTTGATTTCAGTCGGTCAAAGGCATTTTCCCACTCGTCCGCCACATTCTGTATGTCAAAGCGCCTCACATACTGCACACAATTTTTTGACATCTCCCTGCGCAGTTCTTCATCTTTCATCAATGAGCCCAACTTCCGGGCAAACTCCTTATGCGAGAACGGAGGAACCAACAATCCGTTCTTCCCATCATCAATAATATCTGTGATAGCTGCATACGAATTGAACGCCACCGGAACCGCCCCGAATGTCATGGCTTCGGTCAATACCATTCCCCACCCTTCAAAGTCACTCGTCAGACATAGGATGCTTGCATCCCGGTAAAATGGTTCAGGGTCTTGCCAACCGGTGAAAACAACCCGTTCCATCTTTAAGGCTTTCTGTTCCAATGTCTGCCTTATCGGCCCGTCTCCCACAATGACCAACTCCCAATCGGGAAATTTTTTATATATACGCTTCCAGATATCAATCAGCCGTCCTACACGCTTCTGGCGCCACTCTATCCGGCCTACATACAATATCTGCTTCTTCTTGAGAAAATCTGTATTTTCTTGAGCAGGATATGTATTCGGATTGGGGATGGCAATCACCCGGCTCAAATCTTTTGAATATATCTGCCACAAATCAGGAAGAAATTTCAAGGAAAGTAAACATAATGCATCTGTATATCGAAAAATACCTCCATAATCTGATTGTAATGTACGCTTGTAATCATACTTAAGCATGGGAATTTTGAGGATACGGGCCACCTTTCTGATTTTTCCCATGATTGTGTTTTTTCCTGATACCCACATTACGAACTCTCCCAAATGATGATATATGCCAAGAGGATTATAATGTATCACGGAAATAATATACACGTCCCGCAAGGTTTTAGAGAAGGAATATAATGTATAATAAGTCTGCGGGTCCTGGTCTATGACCATATCAATACGGTGCTCTTGCAGGAAACTACGGAAAAACAACCCGTTCTTTTCTACTTCCCGAACCTGATATGGGAAAAAATAAGAGGATGCAGGATATGCATAATCCATGCGGCTTTCATCCCGCACACTATGTAAACAAAGAACATGGTGTCCCCGTCTTATGAATTCACGGCACAAAAGGTCACTTACTCTTTCAATCCCTCCCCGTTGGGGATGGAACATGACAGGATGTATAAACAAGATATTCATAATGCCCTCCGTTATTTCGCTCCAAACATTTTCTTGAATTTTATACCTGACAAGAAACGCATCCACCCATCAAAAGCCGATGCCCCCACCCTGCAAAGCAAGAATTTGCCCAACACATCCGCTTTATACTGTGGAAGAAAAAATCGTCTTATCCATTCTTTGTCTGATAAAAGGACTTGATGTAAAAAAGACAACCGTTCCTGCCGGGTATACTTATGCTCTGGTTTATAGATGGCCAAAATCACTTTATGGAAAAAGACAGTCAATGAATTCCATGTTCTATCCAGTGAGCTATCCTCCAAATTAAATTTCTTTTGATACACATAGACCCTTTCCAAAAAATTGGAGAATGCTGCATATTCTGCCGGAAAGCTGTTTATACGCACAGACAACACATCTACAGAATACCCTACTCTATAAACGTAATTATTGTAATCACGAATAACCATAAAATCCGCATACATCAGGTAGTCCAACATAAACAGCATATCTTCCAGTCCGGAAACAAAAGGAACAAAGCCCACCCGGTATTGCTTGATAATCCGATGGTCGTATAGCTTGCTGCCTGCGTACGCAACACGCTTGTCTATCAAGTCTGTCAATATAAGATACATCTGTTCCGAAGCTATATCTTGTTCGGGAACGTGAAACGTTTGAAAGTCCCCATTTGGCAGATACGCATCAAGAGAACCGACTATTACTCCCTCCTTCGTTTTATCGGCAGGCAATGCACCGTACAGCCTTTCAAGATAACAAGGCTTTACATAATCATCTGAATCAATAAAGGTTACATATCTTCCACGAGCATTCATCAAACCAGTATTCCGGGCACAGCTCAATCCTGCATTAGCCTGATGGAACACCCGTATCCTCATATCCTTCCCGGCATACTCTTCACAAATCTCCCCGCAACAGTCAGGGCTCCCGTCATCTACCAGCAACAGCTCAAAATCCGTAAAGGTCTGTGCAAGAATACTGTCAATGCACTGGGGCAAGTACTCTTCTACCTTATAAACGGGTACTATAACGGATATTTCCGGAAGATTATTCATATTCGCTCATTTTGCATGAAACACTGCCTTCATTTTTATAGACAACACCAACAAATAGTAGGCTGACTTTACAAAAGCCTTAAAATACAGATAGCCGGCATACGTAGGAAGCACATAATGGATGTTCTGCAACATCAGCTTCCATTCGGGACGCAGGCCCGTCATCTCCAACAAAGACGCATACTTTTTGTTCCTGAATACCAAATAACTCTGATAATGAAAGGATGTGTCTTTCGTGAAATACAGAATACGGTCAAAATATTTTGCCTTCAGAGTCTCAAAATAGATATATATATGCCGGTTATCCTGCAAACACCGGGAAGACCGGATAAAATCGTAGATATAACCCAGCACCAGCACACGACATTCCAAATTACGCATAGACGGCGCCCGCATGATGGAGTCTGGCTGCATAGAATAATAGTAAGTGGTCTCACCGACGACATACATACTTTGAGACATACATGCCAACTTAAATGACCATAAATCATCCTCGTGTACAATGCCCTCCTGGAAGTAGAGTTTATGCTGCAAAACGAGGGGACGACTCACCAGCTTGTTCCATGCCATGACATACCATTTTCCCTGCACATAAGTGGAAAGTACAAGAGCATTCCCTTCATAAAACCCGGTGCCTAATGATAAAGGAGGAGCCCAACGTCTGGCGCCGGTCACCTCGTAATTGCCTATCACAAAATCCGGTCGCTTCTGCACCGCTGCATCCGCCAAAAGCTCTATTGCATTCGCTGAAATATAATCGTCGCTATCCAAGAAGTACAGATAATCGCCAACAGACGCTGAAATACCGGTGTTTCTTGCAGCAGAAAGCCCTCTGTTCTCTTCATGTTCCAGACATCTCACCACCGCTCCGCGCGGATGCGAAGCCACCACCCGTCTGACTATCTCCATAGAGTTATCCGGAGTGCAGTCATTCACAAGAATGACTTCCAAATCCGGCCAGGTCTGGTTCAACACAGACAGCAGACACCGTTCTATGTACTTGGCAACATTATAAACCGGAACAATAATGGAAACTTTCATACTTTCAATCATATTTTCAGAATTTCACCTCATGGCCTTCCACAAACTCTTCCCACCACACAACAAGCGTCAACAGGTTGAAATATTGCAAAGCCTTGTTCTGCCTATGCCAGAACCAACCGCCCTCCTTCTCTGCAACTTGTTCATAATCTGTAAGAAACTTCTCCACTGCATCACGGCGCAGATAGTTGTCCATAATGCCGGAAGCAAGAATGAATTCCTTAAAGAAAGCACGTCGGGCCCTATCACGGAAGAACAGTGGCATAGGTGCAAAACCGCCCTGCTTCTTCTTCAAGGTAATGGCCTCGGGAAGTAAAGGTTTATAATGGTGCTTTAACAGATATTTAGAAACGGAACGACCCCGCGCAATGTCCAGTACACTGTTGCCCCTGCACTTCAACCCTACCGGTAGCTCCTGCAGGAAATGGAAAAGCTCCAGGTCCATAAAAGGATACGTCAGATTGTTACCGAACATGCGTGCCATGCTGGAAGCCTTGAAAAGAATGATACGGTTGATTACAGTCTCCAAATCGGAAAGAATGGCATGCTGCGCATAAAGATGCTCGAAACTGTGGATATCGGGCCGTAGTGATTTTACCGGCTCAAAATCTTCTTTCGGATTTTGCAGAAGGACACACAAGGCAGAATCGGAGAAGCCGAAACGCTCCCCTTCCAGAATATGAAGTATCTTATCCAAATGGAAATTGATGCGGGAAAGCTTTCCACCGGTATCAAAGGTTTCATGCTCCAGCAGACGGCTGATGCCACGCAGCAAGGGACGCAATCCTATGCGGGCGGATAGATAATGCAACGCCACTTCGCGGCCGGAAGTACCGAAATACTGGTCACTGCCGTCACCTCCCAGAATCACGTCGGGCTTGTCATCGCCTATCATGCGCATGGCACAATAGTTTACCATCAGCCCGCCTTCCATAAAAGGCTCACCCAGAAAACGGACAATGTCGGGCAAGGCACTGGTTTCCGTACCGTCAATCTCGTACTCGTGGTGGAGGGTACCAAAGGTTTCAGACATCAGACGGGCCATGGGCAGCTCCGTCCAGGCATCTCCTTTAAAGCCCACGGAATAGGAGTCAATCTGGCCGTCGTAAATGCTGCGCAGCGCAGCAAGGTTTGAACCGGAATCATAGCCGCCACTCAGCAGGATACCTACCCTGCGGCTATGGCCGATACGCCGGCGGATGGCTTGCGCATGCAATTCTCCATAACGGCGGGAGTAGGTTTCTACATCCGGATTCCGTTCAGTCGCCACCTTGGGTTCATGCTCAAAAACGCTGTCGCGCTTCAGACAATAAATGTCATCTGCCACCTTTTCATATAAGCCGGGATTTCTTTCCTTCAGCGAATCAAACATGGAATGTACGTTCGCTTGTGTCTCTAACTTTACAGAAGCCCAAACCGGCATCAGATAACCAAGCTCTGTCAACATGTAGAACTTTTCGCCGGCACCTAAAGAATGAACATCGAATAGGGCGAAATTATTCTTCTTCAAAATGCCACGCTGAAGGAATGTACTCAATGAAACCAGATTAGGCTCGAAATTTTCTTCCAGTTGGTCCTCTAAAAATTGCCAGGAAGTGGCAAAATTACCATCAATGTGACAATAGACGGGATAATGCGTGCCATGATGGTCGCGCACCACTCCGCATTCATTTTCTGAATAATATACTATGGTGAACGAACCGTCCAGGCGTGAAAAGCCATATGCCGGATCGGATAGAAACGCATCAGCAGCAAGCTTGGCATTGGTATCATCCGGAGTTGCCTGCAAGGTGTCCCGATTATACAAAGTTCCGAAAAAGAAAAGTCTCAGATTATAACTTTCAAAAGAAGATTCCGGCTCTTCTCCCTCTACACAGACTGTACGCCAATCTTCTAAAGTGATTTTTCCGTATATCATTTGTTTGCTTATAGACTTGTTTATTGTGTATCCCTTTCTATTTTTCCACCACCCCATGCCTGGTATGTATAAAGGTCTTGTTTGCTCCCCTCAGCTTGAAGATGTTTCCTGCCATCAGCAGGAATGTATAGGGTATCTTTTGCAGGGCCATTGCCAGGCGGCTGGTGCAGAACCTTTTGGGAACGGCAACGAGCAGTGCGACAGCGAGCAACACCAAGAGCAGCCACCACTTCAGCCCCCATGTCCAGCGATAAACCGTAAACAACACGGAGAAGAGGAACGTGAAGCCCATCAACAGCAGGCGGGGAATGGAAAGCTGCTGGAAAAGCTTGTCGCAGAAGTCCCAGTTACGCGCAACAAGCGCCTTCCACAGAAACTTGGCGAAAGTCTGGCAGTAGTGCCATTGTGCCGACAGCCAGCGGCGGCGCTGACGGGAGAAATCGCCGGTGTTCTGTATCTTCTCATCGAACACAAAGGTTTCGGGCAGATAATAAAAACGCTTGCCGCGATAGAGCAGGGTCAGCTCCAATTCACGGTCGAAACCGCCCACAGCCTTGATGTCAGCCATCGTATCACGAAACAAGTCATAACGGAACGCCATACCGGAACCGATAAGGGCAGCCGACAAGCCCAGCTTGGCATGCCCCAGACGGAAAATGGTATTGTTGATTTCCTCACTGATGGCATCGAGCAGGGCCATGTCATTGTTCAGGTTCTTGGCACTCCGGTGGGTCTGCACAATCTCGACTTCCGGATTGGCGAAGAGGTCGTTAATATCACTCAGATAATCGTAAGGGATGACATTGTCCGCATCGAGCACCAAAGCGATGTCATAGTCATTGCCGATGGCAGCCATGGCGGCATTCAGAGATTTGGACTTGGTGCTTTTCTCAAAATGCACTTCAACCAGGCGGACAGGAAGCACAGCGAGGGAAGCGTTGGTTTCGGGCTGCATACGGTCCGAAATGACAACCGTATCAAAACAGTCGGCGGGATAATCCTGCTCCAGACATGAATGGACGCACTCGTGTATCACGGCATCTTCGCGGTAGGCAGGAATCAGTATGGCAAAACGCTTGTGTTCCTTGGCTGGAGGGGGCAGAGGCAGGTCACGCCGGCGTGACGCCAGACTGTAAACCAATAGATACAGTATGTTTATTGCAAACCATATGTATAAAAGCCAATCGAATATATTCAATATATGTTCCAAATTCAGAGCTATTTAAGCTTTAGAGTTGCTGCTTGTTTTTAATGGGTATCCGACACAAAGATACAAAAAAGAAGTAGAGTCCGGACAAAATATACAAAAAATGCGAAGAATATAGGAATAAAAAAACGAGCAAGCTCTCACGAACCCCTCGCCCCTGTAAGAAAAGCCTTAAAGGCTTTTCTTTTAAACTGCGTCAATGTTACCTAAAAATCAATCTTTCTCTTTACCTGAAAAATAAAACTTCAATTACCTATTCTGAAAACTTCAAAATCCAATTTTTACCTTTACCTAATTTACCTATTTATTCAAAACATTTAGCTTATGAAAAAAATCTATTTTCAATCCTTTTACCTAACAACTAATATCCTTTATTGAAAACTGTTTTTATTATTTATCAAATCCAAATGCAGTTTCCCAACTGCACTGCAAAGGTAAGTGTTTTATCCGCACGCACAAAACGCCAGCACATTTTTCGCGCGTTTTATAACATTGTTTTAGAGTTTAAGGGTATAGTTTACACTTATAAACAGTTTGTTGTTCATCGGGAGTATACTTTCCAGTAAAAAACAAGCCACCGAAGCGCCGAAACGCTTCGATGGCTGTCCCCTTTAAACACCTTTAAACAAAATGAATTTCTTATTTATTTTCTTGCTTCGGCAATATAACCTAACGCTTCTTTACATTTTTCCGTAACATAAGTCCAGTCTTCAGCAGCGACCTTATCCTTCGGGAAGAGTTTGGAACCCATACCTACGCAGAACACACCCGCCTTAATCCAGGAGGTCAGGTTTTCCTGAGTCGGCTCCACTCCACCGGTCACCATCAGCTTGGACCAGGGCATCGGAGCCAGCAAACCTTTCACGAGTTTGACCCCAAGCACGTCGCCCGGGAATATCTTGCAGAGATCGCAACCTGCTTCTTGCGCGAAACCTACCTCTGAAACGCTGCCGCACCCCGGAGTATAAGCTACCAGACGACGGTTACAAATCTTAGCAATCTCAGGGTTGAACAACGGGCCTACAACGAAACATGCACCCAACTGCAAGTACAGCGCCGCAGTAGCAGGGTCAACGATGGAACCTACACCCATAGCCATCTCCGGGCACTCTTTTGCCGCAAACTTCACAACTTCCGCAAACACCTCGTGGGCAAAGTCACCACGGTTCGTGAATTCGAACGCACGAACACCTCCATCGTAACAAGCCTTTACAACTTTCTTTGCAACTTCTGCATCCTTATGATAAAAGACAGGCACCATTCCAGTAGAACCAATCTTATTCAATACTGAGATTTTATCAAATTTACTCATCTTTTTATTTACGATTTGACGATTTACGATTTACGATTAATATTACTTTACTTTATATCTATTCTTTTTATTTACGATTTGACGATTCAAACTTCCTTTGCTAACCGATTTCTTGTAGTGACAATAGAACTCACTATTATTTTATACAATTCATGCGCCTCTTGTTGCAACCCAAGCAGTTTATTAGCAGGAATCATCTCACTTTCAGCAATAATTTCCAACCAGTGTATAGTTTCATCCAGTTCTTCCTCTACCATTTTCAGTTTATTCAGAAAATCCTTATCAGACTTTCCCAAACAAGCTGCCCTATAATTGGCAGCAGGTGAAGTCCCTGAACGCACTATTTGTTTAGCTATAGCCATTGACGAAATCCGATTAGGCATACAATCTACCATCTTGATTATTCTCAAAGAGAACACCTTCAATCGTATTTTCAATTCCTCCGAGTTCACTGTAGAAGTAATTTCAATCGTACATCGTAAATCGTCAAATCGTAAATGAGCTTAGCGTTGTACTCGTCCGCTTGCATCCCCTCCTGCCAGCGCTTCTACCTCTTCTGTGGAAACAAGGTTGAAGTCACCGTTGATAGTGTGCTTCAAGGCGGAAGCGGCTACTGCAAATTCGAGGGCGGCACCCTGGTTGGGTTTTGTCAGCAGGCCGTGAATGATACCACCTGAGAAAGAGTCGCCGCCACCTACGCGGTCGATGATAGGATTGATGTCGTAACGCTTTGACTCGTAGAATTCCTCGCCGTTGTAAATCATTGCTTTCCAGCCGTTGTGGGTAGCGGAGAAAGACTCGCGCAACGTAGAGATTACGTATTTGAAGCCGAATTCCTTCGCCATCGCCTTGAAGATTCCCTTGTAGCCTTCAGCGTCCGTCTTGCCGCCTTCCACGTCTGCATCGGGCTTGAAGCCCAGACAGAGTTCAGCATCCTCTTCGTTGCCGATGCAGACATCCACATACTGCATCAAAGGCTTCATGATGGACTGGGCTTTTTCTTTGGTCCAGAGTTTTTTACGGAAATTGAGGTCTACCGACACCGTAACGCCGTGACGTTTGGCAGCCTCGCAAGCCAGGCGGGTCAACTCGGCGGCCTTGTCGGAGATGGCGGGAGTGATACCTGACCAGTGGAACCAGTCTGCACCTTCCATGATGGCATCGAAATCAAAGTCCGCCGCATCTGCCTCGGCAATGGCAGAGTGTGCACGATCATAGATTACCTTACTGGGACGCATGGAAGCACCGGTCTCAAGATAGTAGATACCTACACGGTCACCACCACGCGCAATGAAATCCGTCTTTACGCCATACTTGCGCAATGCGTTGACAGCCGACTGGCCTATTTCATGTTTCGGCAACTTGGTTACAAAATAAGCATCATGTCCGTAGTTGGCACAGCTGACAGCCACGTTGGCCTCGCCGCCGCCATATACCACATCAAAAGAGTCGGACTGCACAAAACGGGTGTTTCCCGGAGTAGACAGCCTCAGCATGATTTCACCTAATGTAACTACTTTCTTTCCCATAATCTTTCTATGTTTTATTTTAATATGAAATTAATTTGTTTCCTTTCAATTTATCATTTCGAGGTATAAACAGAACTTAAACACCTGAAACTATGGAGAGTAAATCAAAATAACATTCGTTCTTCATAGTCTTCGTGTACGGGCACAAAGATACAACAATTTTTGAAATACAAAAAATTATCATATATTTGTATCGAAAATATTAAGATTATAATTGTGTGCGAGCACAAGAAGATGTACGATGGGACGATTTACGATTAGACGATTGAGATTACATTGTAGAATCGTAGCCAAAGCAACATCAATCGTACATCGTAAATCGTTAAATCGTAAATATACAGATGGAAAGAGTCAGAATAAAGGATATCGCCAAGATGGCCGATGTATCCGTGGGAACCGTCGACCGTGTGATTCACGGGCGTAGCGGTGTGTCCGAGTCCAGCCGGAAGCGGGTGGAAGAAATCCTGAAACAACTGGATTACCAGCCCAATATGTATGCCAGCGCACTGGCTTCGAACAAGAAGTACGCATTTGCCTGCCTGCTGCCACTGCACGAGAAAGGCGAATACTGGACAGACGTGGAGACGGGCATACACAACGCCGTAGAGACTTACTCTGACTTCAACGTCGCCGTGCACCTCTCCTACTATGACCCGTATGACTATCATTCATTCGCGGAAGCCTCCGGACAGATTCTGGCACTGGAGCCGGACGGAGTGATGTTTGCCCCCACCGTTCCGCAATACACCAAGCCCTTCACGGATGAGCTGACGCAACATAATATACCTTATATATATATAGACTCCAACATAAAGGAAGAGCCCGCCCTCTCCTTCTACGGGCAGAACTCGCACCAGAGCGGATATTTTGCCGCCCGCATGCTGATGCTGCTTGCCGGAGAAGACGCGCAGGAAATCGTCATCTTCCGCAAGATAAATGAAGGCATCGTGGGGTCGAACCAGCAGGAACGCCGCGAAATAGGTTTCCGCGAATACATGCAGGAGCATCATCCCGCCTGCCGCATCTGGGAACTGGACCTGCATGCCAAGCGCGACAGCGAGGACACACTGATGCTGGACGAGTTCTTCCAAGAGCATCCTACCGTAAAGAACGGAATCACCTTCAACTCCAAAGCATACATCATCGGGGAATACCTGCTGAAGAAGCAGAAAAAAGACTTCAACCTGATGGGCTATGACCTGCTGCAACGCAACGTAGACTGCCTGAAGCAGGGAAGCATCTTCTTCCTCATAGCACAGCAGCCCACCCTGCAAGGATTCGACGGCATCAAGGCCTTGTGCGAATACCTGATTCTGAAGAAGGAAATCACAAGGGAGAACTTCATGCCGATTGACTTGCTGACGAAGGAGAATATAGAGTTTTATTACAACAAATAATAAGGATGTACGATTGGACGATTTACGATGTACGATTGAAAATGCCATGCCCGCAAGAAAAAGCAACTATCGCAACCGTAAAACAAAGCAAACTTCAATCGTACATCGTAAATAGCTAAATCGTAAATAACATGATGGAGGCAAAGTACCTGAAAATCAACCCTGCCGACAATGTTGCAGTGGCTATCACAGCACTCCCGGCCGGTGAAAAACTCACGGTGGACGGAAAGGAAATCACCTTGAATGAGGATGTTCCTGCCGGACACAAATTTGCACTGAAAGATTTTGCGGAAGGCGAAAACGTCATTAAATACGGATATCCCATCGGCCACGCCCGGAAAGCGCAGAAGCAGGGGGACTGGATGAATGAAAACAATATCAAGACCAACTTGTCCGGGTTGCTGGAATACACTTACAACCCCGTCAATGTAGACCTCAATACTACAACTCTAAACCTCAATACCGGCGCGCCAAACCTGACCTTTAGAGGGTACAAACATAAGAACGGCGACGTAGGTGTGCGCAACGAGATATGGATTATTCCGACAGTGGGCTGCGTGAACGGAATCATCAACCAGCTTGCCGAAGGCCTGCGCCGCGAAACGGGCGGAAAGGGCGTGGATGCCATCATGGCTTATCCCCATAACTACGGCTGCTCCCAGTTGGGCGACGACCACGAGAATACAAAGAAAATCCTCCGCGACATGGTGCTGCATCCCAATGCGGGAGCCGTACTCGTGGTAGGCTTGGGGTGCGAGAATAATCAGCCGGATGTGTTCCGCGAGTTCCTGGGAGACTATGACCAGGAGCGCGTAAAGTTTATGATGACTCAGAAGGTGGGCGATGAATACGAAGA
This sequence comes from Bacteroides sp. AM44-19, assembly GCF_003603395.1. Taxonomy (NCBI): domain Bacteria; kingdom Pseudomonadati; phylum Bacteroidota; class Bacteroidia; order Bacteroidales; family Bacteroidaceae; genus Bacteroides; species Bacteroides sp. AM44-19. The sequence goes on from NZ_QTNB01000003.1 coordinate 357,279, forward strand.
AGGAATGAAGCTGCTGCGCGAACTTTATGCCAAAGCCATCCAGGACCAGCGCGAGGATATTCCCTTAAGCGAACTGCGCGTAGGCCTGAAGTGTGGCGGTTCGGACGGTTTCTCCGGTATCACCGCCAATCCGCTACTGGGCATGTTCTCCGACTTCCTCGTAGCACAAGGCGGTACCAGCGTACTGACGGAAGTGCCGGAAATGTTCGGTGCAGAAACCATCCTGATGAACCGCTGCCGCACCAAAGAGCTGTTTGAGGACACGGTGAAGCTGATTAATGACTTCAAGGAATATTTCCTTTCACACGGTGAACCGGTAGGTGAAAACCCGTCTCCGGGAAATAAGGTGGGAGGCATCTCGACATTGGAGGACAAAGCCTTGGGATGCACACAGAAATGCGGCACAAGCTACGTGGAAGGGGTACTTCCGTATGGCGAACGCCTGAAAGTAAAGGGACTGAACCTGCTGTCTGCTCCGGGAAACGACCTTGTAGCCGCCACTGCCCTTGCCTCTTGCGGATGCCACATGGTGCTGTTCACCACAGGACGCGGAACGCCCTTCGGAACCTATGTGCCGACCATGAAGATTTCCACCAACTCCACTTTGGCAAAGAACAAGCCGGGCTGGATAGACTTCAACGCCGGAGTTATCGTCGAGAACGAACCGATGGAGAAAACCTGCGAACGCTTCATCGAATATATCATCAAAGTAGCAAGCGGTGAATTCGTGAACAACGAAAAGAAAGGCTACAAGGAAATAGCCATCTTCAAGACCGGAGTAACTTTGTAAATTGAAAATTAAGGGCTGATAGATGGAGGGCGGGACAAAACCATTTTGTGCCGCCCTTTGTTTTTGTTACCTTTGCGGCGGAATTGATTTCACCACAGATAACACCGATTAACATGGAATTGATTGAAAGATAGAAATCTGTGGTGAAACATTAATCTCAACCAAACAATACAACTATGTCAGCAACAACCGATACAACCCCTAAAACCAAAGGCGGCTGGTGGGCACTCAGCCCGTTGGCGGTGTTCCTTTGCCTCTATCTAGTGACTTCGCTCCTGGTGAACGACTTCTATAAAGTCCCCATCACGGTAGCCTTCCTCGCCTCATCCTGCTATGCCATCGCCATCACGCGCGGCCTGAATCCGGAACAGCGCATCTATCAGTTTTCCGTAGGCGCCAGCAACAAGAACATCATGCTGATGGTATGGATATTCATCCTTGCAGGAGCATTCGCCCAAAGCGCCAAGCAGATGGGCGCCATTGATGCGACCGTAAATCTGACCTTACATATACTGCCGGACAACCTGCTGCTGGCGGGCATCTTCATTGCCGCCTGCTTCATCTCCCTCTCGATAGGAACAAGCGTAGGAACTATCGTCGCACTGACTCCCGTAGCCGTGGGACTGGCGGAAAAGACGGGCATCGACCTGCCCTACATGGTCGCCATCGTGGTGGGAGGCTCGTTCTTCGGAGACAATCTTTCCTTCATATCCGACACCACCATTGCATCGACCAAGACGCAGGACTGCGTGATGAGGGACAAGTTCCGCGTCAACTTCATGATTGTAGTCCCCGCAGCGCTTGTCGTGCTGGGCATCTACATCTTTCAAGGACTGTCCGTCTCTGCCCCGCCCCAAGTGCAGACCATCGAGTGGATAAAAGTAATCCCCTACCTCATCGTGCTGGGCACGGCCGTAGCAGGTGTCAACGTCATGCTGGTACTGCTGCTGGGCATCCTCTCTACTGGAATTATCGGTATCTATACCGGTACCGCCTTCTTCGACTGGTTCGGAGCCATGGGAACGGGCATCACCGGCATGGGCGAGCTCATCATCATCACCCTGCTGGCCGGAGGCATGCTCGAGACCATCCGCTACAACGGCGGCATCGACTTCATCATCTCCCGGCTGACCCGCCACGTCAGCGGCAAGCGGGGAGCCGAATTCAGCATCGCCGCCCTGGTCGGCATCGCCAATCTCTGCACCGCCAACAACACCATTGCCATCATCACCACCGGCCCCATAGCCAAGGACATCGCCCTCCGCTTCCACCTGGACCGTCGGAAAACAGCCAGCATACTGGACACCTTCTCATGCCTCGTGCAAGGAATCATCCCCTACGGAGCGCAAATGCTGATAGCCTCCGGACTTGCCGGCATTTCACCCATCAGCATCATCGGAAACCTGTATTACCCCTTCTGCATGGGAGCATGCGCCATACTCGCCATTCTGCTGAGATACCCCAGGAAATACTCGGGAGAAGGATGAGTGATAAGTGATGAGTGATGGGTGGCGTTGTGTGAACATTTAAAAAAAACACCCCTCATGCCAACAAATAACTCATAACTCATAACTCATAACTCAAAATCTTTTCTTACCTTTGCACCCGCTATTACGAGATAGTAGCATAATTCAAATCATTAACTAAAAACATTTTAATTAAATGGCAACAAAAATCAGATTGCAAAGACATGGACGTAAAAGCTACGCTTTCTACTCTATCGTTATTGCAGACGTAAGAGCACCACGTGATGGTAAATTTATTGAGAAGATTGGTACTTACAATCCTAACACCAATCCTGCCACAGTAGATTTGAAGTTCGACCGCGCACTTGACTGGGTGTTGAAGGGTGCACAACCTACTGACACAGTTCGTAACATCCTCTCTCGCGAAGGTGTTTACATGAAGAAGCACTTGCTGGGCGGTGTAGCGAAAGGCGCATTCGGCGAAGCTGAAGCTGATGCTAAGTTCGAAGCCTGGAAGAACAACAAACAAAGCGGTTTGGCTGCTCTGAAGGCTAAGGAAGACGAAGCTAAGAAAGCTGAAGCAAAAGCACGTCTGGAAGCTGAAAAGAAGATAAACGAAGAAAAAGCAAAAGCACTGGCTGAAAAGAAAGCTGCTGAAGCTGCTGCAAAAGCCGCTGCCGAAGCACCGGCCGAAGAGGCTCCTGCCGAAGAAGCCCCTGCTGCTGAAGAAGCTGCTGCCGAATAATAGTAAGCACAGCGTTATCGCTAAAAATGGGATTAAAACTATAAAAATCCTCTCCGGTTCATATCGGAGGGGATTTTTTATTACTATATTTGCAGCTATAATCATTCATTAAAAAAACAAACAATGAAAAAGTTTACTTATCTGCTCGCTGTAGCCGCTGTATTTACAGCTTGTAACAGTGGAAACAACGGTTACACCGTAACCGGAACTGTAGAGGGTGCAGCCGACGGCGACACCGTATATCTGGAAACCGTGGAAGGACGCCAATTCGTAAAATTGGACTCTGCTGTCATCAAAGATGGAACATTTACCTTCAAGGGTACACAAGATACTGCTGTCAACCGCTACATCTCCTACAAAGCCGAAGGAAAAGACGGCGCAGCCATCGACTTCTTCCTGGAAAACGGCAAGATTAAAATCAACTTGTCGCAGGAAAACAACTCTGCCACCGGTACTGCCAACAATGATGCCTACCAGGAAATCAGAGCCCAAATCAACGGTCTGAACAAACAAATGATGAGCATCTACGAATCCATGTCGGACACCACACTGACCGACGAACAACGCGAGGCTAAAGGCAAAGAGATGGAAAATCTGGAAAACAGCATGATATCCGCCATCAAAGCCGGCATCAACAAGAACATCACCAACCCGGTGGGTGTACTCCTGCTGAAGCAGAACTACTACTACATGGATGTGGCAGACCTCGACCCGCTGATGCCCCAAATCCCTGCAGCTTACGACAACGACGAAGCCATCGTCAAGATAAAGAACAACGTTGAAAAGATGAAAGCCACTGCCGTAGGCCAGAAGTTTACAGACTTCGAGATGCAGACGCCGGAAGGAAAAACGGTAAAACTGTCCGACTACGTAGGCAAGGGCAAAGTTGTCCTTGTTGACTTCTGGGCAAGCTGGTGCGGCCCCTGCCGTCGCGAGATGCCCAACCTGGTGGAAGCTTACGCCAAATATAAGAACAAGAACTTCGAGATTGTAGGCGTATCTCTGGACCAGAGTGCTGACGCATGGAAAGAAGCCATCAAGAAGCTGAACATCACGTGGCCGCAAATATCCGACCTGAAATACTGGAACTGCGAAGGCGCACAGCTTTATGCCGTAAGCAGCATCCCCCACACTGTGTTGATTGACGGTGAAGGAACTATCCTTGCACGCGGACTGCACGGTGACGAGCTTCAGGAAAAGATAGCCGAAGCTGTCAAATAATAAACCGGACACACCGGAGACTAAAAGAGGAGTGCCACACTTCGTCAATCGAAATGCCACACTTCACGAGGCCCAATCAATGGCATTTGCCTCTGTGAAGTGTGGCATTTCCCTTGCTGAAGTGTGGCATTCGGAATGATGGAATGCGGCGTTTTTCAAGAGAAGATACGCGCAGCCATTTCCATCCCCAACCTTACGGTTTCCCACTGTTTCTCCTCATCGGCCTCCGAAGGCGAAAGAAGCGCATTGGCATCCGGCAGACATAAAGTGAAACGTTTCAAAGGAATATAGTTCAATACACTTTCGGTTTTTGCCTGCAATTCATCCAATTCGTCTTCCTGAGGATAATGGGACAGCACGAAACCGAACACCGCTTCCTTCTCGTGTATGAACCAGAGCAGACGGTTACGGTCGCACGCGCCACAGTCGTAATTCAGGAAATAAGCATCGGCCCCATGCAGTTGCACCAGCATGTCCGTCGGTGCATGGAATGCAACATACATCCCTGCAGGACGCTCACGCAAAACCCGGTTGTTGAGCCGGATGGTATCTTCCATTATCACCGAATGTACCCCGTCGAACTGGACGTAGCGGCAGCCTGCATCATAAAGTTTGGTAAGCAAAAATTTGTAGCAGGAAGCAATATCATCCGTCAAAAGCCGGATGTCGGAGTAAACGGTTTCTATCTGAGTCCGCTCCACACGTTGAATAATCTGGGTCATAACCTCTGCCGGCGAAGGGATATGCTGTTTTTTCATCACCCCTCCGTCCACAATGGAATCAAGAAATGCGAATTCTTCCAGAATAGGATGCCGTAGCAAACTGAGCCGTCCTGTAATCTCCAAAGGAGAGCCTTCGGAGAAAGGCCGGCCGTCTTTGGAACAAATACCCTCCCAGCTTTCCAAAAAATCGCGACTTCGGAAACCACCATCGGAAACAACCTTCATGCCTCCCAGCTCCAGCCGTTCCACCAGACTGCGCACTTCCGCATCTTCAACAGCCTGCAATATCTGCCGGCTCACCTGCCCGTTCTGATATTGCTCGCGGACATCCTTCAATGCACGAGGTACACAAAAAGCCCCAGCTATATCAATTTTAAACGGAGGAAATACATTTGCCATGTTCATCCTTTCTTTGATTATTATAATAATGATACTTTTGCCCCAATACCATGAGCAGCAAAGCAATACAATCGAATGGCAACAAGAAGTATTATCAAGGACTAAAAACCTTAAATAAACCAATTCGTTGCAAATATAACTAAAAAAATCGAAGATTCACAATCTGCCCAAAAGATTTATCTTCATTTGACACTTCGAAATCAGATGATGCTTATGCATGCAATAATAATCAGTAATGAATAACTTTAAAAGTTATTTTTCATTAGAAGTTTTCCACTTTAAACAATTACATCATTAATAATCAATAGATTAACACTTTTTAAACCACAAAAAGTTTTCCAAAAAGCAAAACCTATCAATAACTATAATATCTTTGTTTCCGCAATTAAACTAAAAAAGACAGTCACATTTAAGCATAAAAGGTTATGATACAGACAGTACTCAAGCGCGACGGGCGCGTCGTCGGATTCAACGAAGAAAAAATAGCAACGGCCATCCGCAAAGCCATGTTGCATACAGACAAGGGGGAAGACCTGCAACTGATACACCAGATTACGGACCGCATCTCTTTCAAGGGAGATTCGCAGATGACGGTGGAAGCCATCCAGGATTTGGTGGAAGTGGAGCTGATGAAGAGCAGCCGCAAGGACGTTGCCCAGAAATACATCGCTTACCGCAACCAGCGAAGCATTGCCCGCAAAGCAAAGACGCGCGACATGTTCCTGGAAATCATTAACATCAAGTCCAACGACATCACACGCGAAAATGCCAACATGAATGCCGATACCCCGGCGGGCATGATGATGAAGTTTGCCAGCGAAACCACCAAGCCTTTTGTGGACGACTATCTGCTGAGTGAAGAAGTGCTGGATGCTGTCACCCAGAACTATCTGCACATCCATGACAAGGATTATTATCCCACCAAGAGCCTGACATGCGTGCAGCATCCGCTGGACCATATTCTGAAATACGGCTTCTCTGCCGGACACGGCGAATCGCGCCCGGCCAAACGCATCGAGACTGCCAGTATCCTGGGATGCATCTCGCTGGAAACAGCCCAGAACGAGATGCACGGCGGACAAGCCATCCCTGCATTCGATTTCTACCTTGCCCCCTACGTGCGCAACAGCTTCATCGAGGAAGTCAAGAACCTGGAAGAACTGAATGGAAAAGACTATTCCCATCTCTATCAGAAGGAACTGGCCGACTATCTGCTACAGCCGTTGGACGGACTGACGGGCGAGGACCGCATCGTACAGCATGCCGTCAACAAGACCGTATCGCGTGTGCACCAGTCCATGGAGGCGTTTATCCATAACATGAACACCATCCACTCACGCGGCGGCAACCAAGTGGTGTTCAGCTCCATCAACTACGGCACAGACACCTCTGCCGAGGGGCGCTGCATCATCCGCGAGCTGCTGAAAAGCACCTATCAAGGGGTAGGAAACGGAGAAACCGCCATCTTCCCCATCCAGATATGGAAAAAGAAACGGGGTGTGAGCTACCTGCCTGAAGACCGCAACTACGACCTCTACCAACTGGCCTGCAAGGTGACGGCACGGCGTTTCTTCCCGAACTTCCTGAACCTGGACGCCACCTTCAACCAAAGCGAGGACTGGAAAGCCGATGACCCGAAACGCTACCAGCATGAAGTTGCTACCATGGGATGCCGTACCCGTGTATTCGAAAACCGTTTCGGACCGAAGACCTCCATCGGACGCGGCAACATCTCTTTCTCTACCATCAACATCGTCCGTCTGGGCATTGAGTGCATGAACATCGAAGACAAAGAACAGCGCATCGCCCGGTTCTTTGCCAAGTTGGATAGTATGCTCGAAGTGACCGCACGCCAGCTGCACGAGCGCATGGAGTTTCAAAAGACCGCCTTCGCCAAGCAGTTCCCGCTACTGATGTCTGCCTTGTGGATAGGCAGCGAGAAGCTGAAACCGAACGATACGATTGCTTCCGTCATCAACCAGGGAACACTGGGAATCGGTTTCATCGGGTTGGCAGAATGTCTCGTGGCATTGCTCGGAAAACATCACGGCGAATCTGGCGAAGCCCAGGAGCTGGGACTGAAAATCGTGACCTATATGCGCGACCGTGCCAACCAGTTCTCGGAGCAATACCAGCACAACTACAGCGTGCTTGCCACTCCTGCCGAAGGGCTGTCGGGCAAGTTCACCCGCATCGACCGTAAGAAGTTCGGCACGCTGCCGGGCATTACGGACCGTGACTACTACACCAACTCCAACCACGTGCCCGTATACTACAAATGCAGCGCCCGCCACAAAGCGGAAGTGGAGGCTCCTTATCATGAGCTGACCCGCGGCGGACACATCTTCTATGTGGAGATAGACGGTGACGCCACCCACAATCCGGAAGTCATTATGCGTGTAGTGGACATGATGGACCAATACAACATCGGCTACGGTTCGGTAAACCACAACCGTAACCGCTGTCTGGAGTGCGGCCACGAAAACTCCACCCCAAACCTGGAAGAATGCCCGAAGTGCGGCAGCAAGCATATCGACAAGCTGCAACGCATCACCGGCTACCTGGTGGGGACAACCGACCGCTGGAACAATGCCAAGCTGGCAGAGTTGAACGACAGGGTCGTTCATAATTAAAAATTGAAAATTAAAGGGCTGCGCAGTGCAAAGCGGAGCTTCATTTTTAATGGTTGACGTTTAATTTTTAATGATTAATGTTCAGCTTCCTACCTGCGATGTTTAATTTTTAATTATTAATTCCCTACTCATGCTTTCTATTCTCGACATTTTAGAAGATACCACAGTAGACGGTCCGGGCTTCCGGACCGCCATTTATGCTGCCGGATGCCCCAACGGTTGTCCCGGTTGCCACAATCCGGAGTCGTGGGACATCAACCGCGGGCACTGGATGAGTACGGAAGAGATTCTGGAAAAAGTCCTTGCCGACAACTTTGCAGACGTCACCTTCAGTGGTGGAGACCCGATGTTCCAGCCGGAAGGATTCACCCAACTGGCACATGCCATCAAGGAGCGGAGCCGGAAAAACATCTGGTGCTATACGGGCTATACTTTCGAAAAACTACTGCGCAACCCGCGCCAAGCCCAACTGCTGAAGTACATCGACGTACTGGTGGACGGCAAATTCAAGAAAGAACTGAGGGATGAGGAACTCTATTTCCGGGGAAGCCGCAACCAGCGTCTGATTGACGTACAAACATCCCTGCAAAAAGGCGCAACCGTCATTTACCACTATAATCCGAAAAAGGGCATTTAAAAAAGAAGAGAAGTTTTCAAAAATATATGAGCACTTTTATAATGTTATAATATCAGACGCGAATTACACGGAATAACACGGATTCAATAAACAAAATCCGTGAAATCCGCGTAATCCGCGCCTAAAAGAAAGTGTTAAGAGTTTTTTGACACCCTCCACCTATATCACCATTCTATAAATTTCCCTCTTTCCCTGCGCTTCTGCAGCTCCTCCTGAAGAAAGCGCTGCCTATCCTTGGCAATATACCGGCGGGCAAAGATATTGGGCACCGCCACTCCCAGCGCTATGCAGAGAATAATCAGTGAAGCCGTGATGCCGTTGGAAACAACCGCCGTCACCTCGCCTACCACACCGTGCATATTGATAAGCCCGAAAAGTGCACGATACATCAGCACTCCCGGAATCATCGGGATGACAGAAGGAATCGTCAGCACATGATTGGGAACATGGAACCAATGCACTGCCTTCACGGCTATCAGGCTGACAACCATGCTGCCCATGAACGAACCTATCACCGGTCCGTAACCCAATTCGAAATTGACAAAGTTACGCGTACAAACGGCAATGATACCGCCCACCGCAACAACCCACAACAAGCGCCGCTGTATGTTGAATATCATGGAAAATCCCATGGCAGCTATCGCCGCCGCAATGGCATACACCAGATAACTGTCATGAGGCACCATACTCAATTCGCTGAACTTCTTGTCAATCACGACATCCTCCACCGTCAGCAGGCGCATGGCTATTACAATGCCGAAGGCCATTGCACAGACCATCAGCACCGTATTCACAGCCCGCACAATGCCCACCTGGATATAATTGTCAATCATATCATCCACAAAGTTTATCAGCGGCACCCCCGGAACGATGAACAGTGCACACGCCAACAACGGATGATAGGGAGTTTCCGAGAGCCCGGCAAACGAAGACACATAGGCCAGGCAGGTAGAAATCAATGCGGCAATGGCAATACTCATATAGTGATTGATGCCGAACTCCATGCAACGGGCACGGACGCGGAAACCGGCAAAAGCGCAGATAGAGGTAAACAGAAACGCCATCCAGTCACCACCGAACAGTTTGCAGAAACCTCCGCAGGCAAAGCCGGCACCGATGGCAACAACGTATGGCACATAGTTCCGCTTCTTGTTTTTGATTCTTTCCAGTTCCTCCTCATACTGGTCGAGGGAATAGTCATTCTCAATAGCCCGCCAGGACAGTTTGCTGATTTCGGAAATGGCAGTCATGTTGATGCCATGCTTTTCACATTTCTGGAATTTGGAGAACGAATGCAGGCCGTCGCTCACATTCACCACCAGCATGGTATAACTTACGTCGATGTGGAGCTTTTCTTCCGGCAGCCCCAGATAGGCGGCAACACGGTTCAGGTTACGAACAACACGGTTTGTATCAGCCGCACTCTCCACCAGCAGCTGTCCGGTACGAAGCAATAAATCGAGTTTCCTGCGCAGCAGGGCAATCTCTTGTTCAGTCAAAGTCTTATCCATGAATCTTTTTACCTATTTTTTTGGAGGCACAAAGATAGACAAAATGTAGAAAACGATTTCATTCTTTCGGCAGAAAACTCTACCTTTGCAGCCGTTTTTTTAATGGACACAAATGGAAATATTCTGGAATACTATCGCACAATACAACGAGGCCACCTGGTGGACACAGCTCCTCATCACCGCAGCAGGTATCCTGCTCACCACGCAGCTCTACCGGAAACCGACCTTATGGGCAAAACGCTCCATGAAAATCTACATGGTATTTCTGAACGGGTGGATATCCGTCGTGTACTACATGATGTATTGCGGAGCGCGCGGACACCACCATATACTCGCCATCTTCTGGGGAGTGATTGCAGTGTTGTGGCTATGGGATTTGTTTACCGGCTACACTCCGTTCGAGCGCAACCCGAAATACAAGGTACTGGTGGGGGTACTCTATGCAATGCCTTTCCTCTACCCGCTCCTTTCGTGGGCACGCGGAATGGAATTTCCCATGATGACCACCACCGTGATGCCCTGCTCGGTAGCAGTTTTCACCATCGGGCTGCTGCTGGCTTTCTCGCGCAGGGTCAACCTGCTCGTCATTCTGTTCCTTTGCCACTGGGCGCTCATCGCCTTTTCCAAAGTCTACATCTACAAGATTCCCGAAGACCTGCTACTGGCAAGCGCCACCGTGCCTGCCATCTATCTGTTCTTCAAGAACTACTTTGAACAGAACTTGCACAAGGAAACCAAGCTGGGCGCACGGCTCATGAACTGGTTCCTTATCCTCATCTGTATAGTGGTCGGGGTACTGCTCAGCATGACGCTGCTCCATGGAATGAGAGGATAAAGAAATAGCGCGCTTCCGCGCGCCAAAATCATTTCTTCTTTCCCTGATTGGCCACAGCCTCCATCAATTTCTTTATCTCCTCGGGGTCACCCAAGAAATAGTCTTTCGTCAAGTTCAGCTCATCGTCAAACTCAAAGACGTAGGGCACCGCCGTAGGCAGGTTCAGATGCACAATTTCATCGTCCGAAATATGCTTCAGATGCTTGATAATACCCCGCAGGCTATTGCCATGAGCCACTACCAGCAATTCATCGGCCGTCTTCAGATTCGGGAAGATGACACATTTCCAGTAAGGCATGATACGCTCAATCGTATCTTTCAACGACTCCGTACGGGGCAGTTCGGCATCGGGCACTTCTTGATAACGGTCCTCAAAACGCGGATTACGCGGGTCATCCTCGGCCAATGCATGCGGAGCCACATCAAAGCTCCGGCGCCATACCAACACCTGCTCGTCACCGTACTTGGCAGCCGTCTCTGCCTTGTTCAGCCCTTGCAACTGGCCGTAGTGTTTCTCATTCAACCTCCACGATTTCTCCACCGGAATCCAGTCCTGGTCGAGGCGGTCCAGCACACAATCCAGTGTCTTCACGGCACGCTTCAGATAGGAAGTATACGCCTTCTTGAAGCGGAATCCCTTTTCTGCCAGCAGCTCACCCGCCCTTACAGCTTCAGCAACGCCTTTCTCTGTCAAATCAACATCCGTCCACCCCGTGAAGCGGTTTTCCTTATTCCATGCACTCTCGCCGTGACGAAGCAAAACAATCTTTTTCATATAGTCTCCTTTCAGTTTTACCTATAGAACACCCGGCTACCTCCTCTTGTTCATGCAATAGCGGACCACATATACCAAAAGTATCAGAAACGCCACCCACACCATGCTGATGACCGGCAGGTAGCGGTTATACAAATATTCCCCTTCCTTCGGGACACGGTTGAAAGTACAGATTATGCAATTACAGCACGCATCGAGTGCATCATGCGAGAATACCGAAAAAACAATGATAGCCACCCCCGCAAGAAGCATCATCAAAGTCCCCCACACCAGCCACTTACCAGCCACGGAAGGATGGAATTGCGAATGAGTGGAATGTACGAATCTAACCATAAACACTTGTCTATTATTACCGGTACAAATGTCCTTCATTTTTAACAATCCGGCAATACCTACTTTTCATCAAAAAGAGAGTCTGCCATCCCAATTAGTAGGTAGCCGCGACCTCTATAAACCACGCCACAAGCTAACCCGAAATGGGGAGCGGCACAACACTAAAAGCCCTACATGTAGGTATTTCACGTTCTCCGGCAAAGCCTTTACTTTGCAGCAAACAATTTAATCACTTTATTTACAATGAAAAAGACTGGTGTTTTTTATGGTTCCAGTACCGGAACCTGCGAAGAGTTGGCTAACCAGATAGCCGAAAAGTTGGGAGTTTCCTCCACCGACGTACATAGTGTTGACAAGATGACCGCCGATAAAATCAAGGAATATGAAGTGCTGGTTCTAGGTACCTCCACTTGGGGAGACGGCGAACTGCAGGACGACTGGTATGACGGTGTAAAAGTACTGAAGAGCGCCGACCTTTCCATGAAGTTCGTAGCCCTATTCGGTTGCGGTGACTCCGAATCCTACTGCGACACATTCTGCGACGGCATCGGAGTACTCTACGAGGACCTGAAGGATAGCGGATGTACCTTCTTGGGCAACAAAGTCAGCACGGACGGGTATTCCTTCTCCTCTTCCATCGCCGTGGTAGACGGTGCATTCGTAGGACTTCCCCTCGACGAAGTGAACGAAAGTAACAAAACCGCCGAACGCATTGACGCCTGGACAGCCGAAATAAAAAGCAAGCTCTAGAAAAGAAACAGACCATCCGTTTACTTTAAACGGATGGTCTGCCTGCATCATGCAGATGATATCTTTTATCTGAACAGATAATGTGTTCTGCCATATCCGCAGGCACATTATCTTTTTTATGCTCTTATACGAACCAGCGAACGTAGCAGAAGTCCTGACGGTGAGGCAGGTCTGCATTCTTCGGGAACATACGGTAAGAAACCTTGAAGCTACCCGCATTTTCCATCTTGTGCTTAGCTTGGAAAGTATAAAGGTTACCTTCTTTCTTCACTACATTGAACGGTTCTACGGAGTAAACATGCTGTTTGCCATCCTGAGCCGTATAAGTAGTCACCAGTTCCAGACCGATAGCATCGTTCAAGCCCTTCTCGTCGATAACGTAAGTAATGGTGTATTCCTTACCGCTCTCGATGGAGCCTTTCACCAGGTCTTCGGTCTTTTCGCAAGACACCACTTCAATGCTGTCCCACTTCTCGGCAACTTCTTCCTTCCAAGCAGCTATTTCCTTAGCCTTGGCACAACCGTCGGCAGCCAGCATCTTGAAACGTTTGGCCTCCTTGATGTAGAACTTGTCGTAATAGTCATCCAGCTGACGCTTCATTGTATAGTGGGGAGCAATCTGTGCGATGGAGTTCTTGATAGTCTTCACCCAACCTTCAGAATATCCCTTCTTGTTGCGTGCATAGAACAACGGCAGAATTTCTTGCTCAAGAATGCTGTAGATAGTAGCGGCATCGAGCTGGTCCTGATGTTCCTGGTTCTGGTAAGTACGCTTTTCGGTCAATGCCCAACCGGCACCTTCACGATAGCCTTCCAACCACCAGCCGTCGAGTACGGAGAAGTTTACAACACCGTTCATCAACGCCTTTTCGCCGGAAGTACCGGATGCTTCGAGCGGACGTGTCGGAGTGTTCAGCCAGATATCCACACCTGAAACGAGGCGACGTGCCAACTGCATGTCATAATTTTCCAGGAAGATAATCTTGCCCAGGAACTCCGGACGACGGGAAATCTCGATGATTCTCTTAATCAAGCCCTGGCCGGCACCATCGTGCGGGTGAGCCTTACCGGTAAAGAGGAACTGTACCGGATAGTCGGGGTTGTTCACAATCTTGGCCAGACGGTCGAGGTCGGTGAACAGCAAGTGTGCACGCTTGTAGGTAGCGAAACGGCGTCCGAAACCTATCAGCAGAGCGTTCGGATTGATTTTGTCCAGCAGGGAAACGATGCGTGAAGGGTCACCCTGGTTCTTCAACCAAGTTTCACGGTATTGCTTGCGAACATAGTCAATCAGTTTGTTCTTCATCACCATGCGCGTCTTCCAGATTTCTTCGTCGGACACGTTATAGATAGCCTCCCAAATCTTGGGGTTGGACTGGTCGTAGAGGAAGTTCTCATCAAAATGCGCAGCATAGAGATGTTTCCACTCCGTAGCGCTCCAAGTGGGGAAGTGTACACCGTTGGTAACGTAGCCCACATGGCTTTCTTCGGGGAAGTAACCCTTCCAGATGGAAGCGAACATCTCCTGGGAAACCTTTCCGTGCAGCCAGCTCACACCGTTCACCTCCTGAGAAGTATTGCAAGCGAATACAGACATACAGAAACGTTCACCCTTGTCGCCCGGATTGTTACGTCCGAGGTCCATCAGGTCGTCCCAGCTGATACCCATTCTTGAAGGATAGCCGCCCATGTACTTGCCGAAAAGGCCTTCGTCGAAGTAGTCGTGACCGGCAGGAACCGGAGTATGTACAGTATAGAGAGAAGAAGCACGTACCAGCTCGATAGCCTGGTCGTAAGTCAGACCTTCGGCCACGTAGTCACAGATGCGCTGTACGTTGATTAAAGCAGCATGTCCTTCGTTGCAGTGATAGATATCTTTCTTGATGCCCAGCTTCTTCAGCGTCAGAATACCACCGATACCGAGCAGGATTTCCTGCTTCAAGCGGTTTTCCCAGTCACCGCCATACAGCTGGTGAGTGATGGAACGGTCGAACTCGCTGTTCATTTCATTGTCAGTATCAAGCAGATAGAGAGAGATACGTCCAACGTTCACTCTCCACACATAAGCATGCACGTAGTAGTCCAGATAAGGAACATCCACTACCATCTGCTCGCCCTTCTCATCCAATACACGGTCGATGGGCAACTGGCCAAAGTTCTGTGCCTCGTAATTGGCAATCTGCTGGCCGTCCATAGACAATGTTTGTGTAAAGTAACCGTAGCGGTACAGGAAACCGATTGCACACAAGTCGGCGTTGCTATCGGAAGCTTCTTTCAGGTAGTCACCGGCAAGTACACCCAGACCGCCGGAATATATCTTAAGTACATGGCTCAAACCATACTCCATACTGAAATAAGCCACGGACGGGCGCTTGCTGTCAGGCTTCACATCCATGTATGTGCGGAACTTGGAGTATACGTCATCCATTCTGCGCAGAATAACTTTGTCATTTGCGAGTGCCTCGAGTTTAGCATAACTCATACGTTCCAGCAGAAGTACGGGGTTCTGTCCCACTTCTTTCCAGAGAGCAGGGTCAAGGTCTCTGAACAGTTCGGTGGCTTCATAATTCCATGCCCACCAGATGTTATGTGCCAGTTCAGACAGTTTCTCCAGTTCGGCGGGAATGTGCGATTTCACATTCACATCTTTCCAGTTAGGAGTGTTTACATTACTAACTTTAATCTTCATTGTATGATAACTAATTGATTAATAATTCTTTTATTTTAGTTGACGCTTCATGGCATTGCGCAGTGCAATGTCGTAAGCCTCGTAATAATATTGTATAAAGTGCTTCCACAAAGCCTGCTCTGCCACCTGGCCTGCACGCTTGCGTATTTCCTTGATTTCGGCTTCCGTCTTGGTAGAGAACAAGGCTACGGTGTCCTTGATGCCGTCTGCCACTTCGGAATAGTTATAGTCCGAACGGTGCAGCACTTCCACTCCGTCGTTTATGCCATGCTGGTTTTTCAGGCTGTTCACCCAAAGTCCGAAACCGGCAAGGTCGGTGGTGATGGTAGGCACCCGGAAAGCCACGCTCTCCAGCGGGGTATATCCCCACGGTTCATAATAGGACGGATAGACACTGAGGTCCTCGCCTAAAATCAAGTCATAATAATGCTTGTTGAGGATGCCATCGTGACCATCCTGATAGCAAGGTACAAAAATTACTTTCACCTTATCTTCGGGACGATTGCCCATACCGAGGTATTTCAGCATATCCAGCACCTGGTCGTGCGTCATATTGTGCAACCAGTGGGTGATGAAAGGACACTGCAACGGTTCGGTGAACTTATCTTTGCTCTTCAAGCGCTTCTGCAAGTCCTCGCGGGGGTCTCCCACCCAGCTGGGCACGTTGACAAACGCCAATACTTTCTTCTTTAAATCTTTATCGCGGTTCAGCCGGTTCAATGATTCAAGGAACACATCGATACCCTTATTTTTGAACTCATAGCGTCCGCTGGTACCGATAATCAGCGTATCGTCGCCCAAGTCCTCACCCAGCAGGCAGTTTGCCACACGCAGCATGGTGGAACGGGCACGTTTGCGCTTGCCGGTAAAGGTGGCGCCTTTCGGTACAAAATCATCTTCAAAACCGTTCATCAGCACAACATCCGCAGGCTTGTCAAGCAATTCCCTGCATTCGTTGTTTGTGATTTCGCTCACAGTGGTGAAACAGTCCACATAGTGGGCCGTCTGCTTTTCAATGGAATGTTTGGACTGCATGTTCAGCTCCTCCGCCATCTGGTCGCCGTTGTAGGCGAAAAGATAATCGTAAAGCGGCTTGTTGTTGCCAGCTATGGAGCGGCCGATGGACGTGGCATGGGTGGTGAAGATAGTCCCTATCTCGGGAACGGCAGACTGAAGATAGAGGGCGGCCATGCCGGTCATCCACTCGTGTGCCTGGAACACCACTTTGTCCGTTTCCGTCAAATTATAGCGATAGAAGCTCTCTATCACCTTGCCGGTAGCGAAAGCAAACATGGATGCTTCGTCATAATCACCATATCCATGCAGTGAATCCACCTGATAGCGGTTCCACATTTCTGTATAAATCTCATTTTTTTCTGCAAAGAACGGTTGGAAATCAACCAATATAACAATAGGTTCTCCCGGAATGTTCCAGCGACCTACGCGGACGGAAAGATTGTCTTTCAACGCTGCATGTTTTTTCCACGCTGCACAAAGGTTATCAGACTCAATGAACAAAGGGTTCTCTTTTCCCTGCCAGAAATCCGGCCCTATAAAGAATAATCTATCGCGAAATTTAGTCTGTAAAGTATTTGCCCTTGTAGACAAAACTGTATAGATACCGCCTACTTTATTACACACTTCCCAACTCGCTTCGAAGATGTAATCGGGGGTAAGTAGTTCTTTAGTCATATTATGTTATAATCTCTTTATCTTAATTACGGCTGCAAAAGTACGTATTATTCTTTGAAAAATAGCCTTTTAATCGAAAAAACTGATTAAATATGCATAAACAATCGTTTGCGGAATGTCATAGTTTAGCCACAAAAGCCCCATTGACTCGCCCATCCATGCATTTTTCGTCTAAAATTCCCGAAGTTTCAAAAAAGAATTTCTGGAGTTTTCAGTTGAAGCCCCAGGAATTTAAACAAAAAACCCCAGGGATTTCAATTGTAAATCCCTGGGGTTTATTTTCTTATAATCCGGATTATACCATCAATGCAGCTACCAGCGCCAAAATAGCGTAGAATTCAGGAAGCGCGGCGTAAATCATTGTATTGGTCTGTACGTCGTGTCCCTGGGAGATACCCACAATACCGCTAGCACAAATCTGTCCCTGACGGATAGCGGAGAACAGACATACCAGTCCGACACCCAATCCGATGCCCAGCATCAAAGGACCGTCTGTCGCAAAATCCCTGCCCATAGACATCAGGAAAGCCACGAAACCGTAAAGTCCCTGCGTAGCCGGAAGGGCTGACAAAATCATATAACTTGCTGACTTGGAAGGGTCTTTCTTCAACGCACCTTCTGCCGCACTACCGGCGATAGTTGTACCGAAGCAACTGCCAATTCCTGCAAGGGCCAACATCAGGCCCAGACCGAGATAACCTAAAATTTCATTCATAATGTTTCTATTTTTATTTGTTTTTTAATTTGTTTATTTCTTTACTACTGTAAAAGGTTTATAGGCTTCGCCCTTACCTTCGTAACCGGAATTCTTGAAGTATTCCACAAATGTCAGACGGAGCGGGTGTACAAAGGCACTCAGACAAGACATGGCAATGTTCAGCGTATGCCCGAATATCAGTATCAGACCGCAGAACAGCCATCCCAGGGCCGGACCTGCAGCATCGTTCACCATGAAGGCAAGCTGGTTGAACACGCCTCCAAGCATACCGCCTGCCAAGCCGAGGGCATAGAGACGGATGTAGGAAAGTATATCGCCCATCAATCCGGTTGCCATGTTATAGGTATCCCATACTCCGGCACCGATGTTGACAAATACATTCCGGTGGATATTGTTCAACAGGTAGATACCGATGGCAGAAACACCGCCAATCACGATAAATGCCCACGTAGACACGTCTTCCGAAATTATCTTGAAGAAGGAAAGTCCGCCGGTGCAGATAAATCCCACCACCAGCAACAGCCATCCCCAAGCACTGAGCGACTCCTTGAAGCCGAAACGAACGGTCTGTCCCACGGCCTTCACCGTCATGGCAATGCAGATGTGCACCGCACCGATAATCAACGCCAGCAGCATTTGCTTGTCATAGGTAGTCTCACCTATCTTACCCACAATCATGAATTCCTTCAGTTTGGCGGGTATCTCCAGGTCAAAGAGGCTTACACCGAAGAAGGTTCCCAATATGGCACCGATGACGGACGTAAATATACCCAACGTAATCACCAGGTTCATCATGCCTTTCATGGACTTGGACATCTTCCTTTTCAAAATGAACCCGAGTGCAATCAGTACCAGACCGTAGCCCGCATCTCCCATACAGAAAGCAAAGAAGAGCGAGAAGAATGGCGCAAGTATCGGTGTCGGGTCGAACTCGGCATATTCGGGCATACCGTACATTTTGGTAAGCACTTCGTACATGCGTGTATAGGCGTTGTTTTTCAGCTTGATGGGAGCATTGTCCTCGCGCTTGGCAGCCCTTATCTCATAATAAGTGCCGCTTTCATCGAGAAGTTTCCTCACATCCGCCTCGCAGTCTTCGGGAATCCAGCCTTCCATCAACACTACGGCACCTTCTGCCATATGTTCGCTGTTCAGCTTGACTTTCAGCAGGTCTATCTCTTCCTGGAGCTGTAGGTTGTACTTCTCCAACGTGCAGTAATTCGCTTTGCAGAATTCTTTCAATCCGGCATGTGCCTGCACAAGGGCCTCTTCCGTATCGGCTTTCTTCCGGCTCAGTTCGGAGAGGCTGAGTGAAGGCAGACGGAGCGGTTCCACATCCAGTTCTACCGGTTGGGGAGTGACGGTCACGAAATAAAGATGTCCGCCGTTCTCTTTCACCACGATGGCATTGTAGTCCTCTGCCCACGCTTCGTTATAGTCTTTCTCCGGGCAGGTATAGAACTGCACGAACCAACCAGCATCTTCCAGCTTGCGGATGGCTCTCCAATCGAAATCGCCCCAGACTTCCATCTGCGCCACATCCTTGTCGATGGCGGGAATCTGCTGGTTCAAGTCTTGTATCCGCGCCTGCAAGTCCTCGTAGAATTTCACCAGAGCATCGGCCGACAACTCTTTATGCACCTTTTCTTCCGGCTGTTTGTCTGCCAGGGTGTGCATGCTCTGAAGCATATTCTTGTAGAGCGTACGCTTCTGCATGAATTGCTGCAAGGTGTCGTCCATCTCGCCGCACTGCCTTTCCACAACGTGCACCACGCCCAGTTCCCGGATTTGTGCCAGAAATGCTTCGTACTCCTTATGATACACAAGGAACGTGAGCTTCTTCATTTTCGTAATCATGCCTCTGCCTCCTTCCTTTTCTCCTGATGGGATTTCATGATTTTCTGCGATGACTTGGAAAGGTTCTCCTCGTCTTCCATAAACCGCTTGATTTTGCGCAGAGCATCCTGATAACCCGGAATCTGTACTTTCTCAAAAAGATTCACCTTCTGGGTGGTCTTTTTACGCGCATGTTCCAACAAGTTCAACTTGGCAACAGTAAATTCACGCTCGATGGCAGTATGTGCCAGTGACTTAAGCAAATGCAGCCCGTCTGCATACCATTTGGGCGCATTGAACAAGCTGTAAGGGCGTATCTCGAAATCTACATTCTCGAGCAACGGCACCCGTACACCGGCAATCTTCTTTACACCGAGATGAACATCGCTGACCTTTATCAATGAAGCGTCGAACTCATTCCAAAGGGCGAACATGGCTTCGTAAGCTTGGATTTCCTTTTCCAACCTCGCGTCCAACGCGGCAGCGTCTCCCTTGCAGCGCTTCACTTCCATACGCAGGGCACTCTCCTTATTCTTAATAATGGGGAGTGTACGCACGCGCACCTTCAGTTGCTTTTCGAGTTGCTGAAGCGAGGTTTTGTTATATTGAAACTTAATAGCCATTTTATTTACGATTTAACGATTTACGATTAGACGACTGAAGCTACTCAATTTCTCAATTTACAGATTTACAATTTCAGTAATATCAATCGTAAACCGTAAATCGTCTAATCGTACATTTATTTAGTTTGCTTTCGGCCAGAACTGGTCCACAAGCTCTTTCTTGATATTCACCTCTTCCGGACGGAAATACTTGCCGAACAGACTCCATGCCACATCGAGCATCTCTGTGGTATCGAGGTTGACATCGATGGCCAGTAGCTGGTTGGAGTAGTCCTTGGCAAAGGCAAGGGTACGTTCGTCGTAGTTCGTCAGGTCGAAACCGTTTTCAAGCTTGGTTTTGGCGTTGGCGGCATCGGCGTACAGACGTACGGCGGCATTCATCACCTGCGGATGGTCCTTACGTGTCTTTTTGCCCGTAACAAGCTGTTTCAGACGGGACAAGGAACGGAACGGGTCAACGATAACCTTACCGATGTCGCTGTCACGACGGAGGAACAACTGGCCTTCCGTGATATAACCCGTATTGTCGGGCACGGCATGCGTAATGTCGCCACCGGACAGAGTCGTCACCGCAATAATCGTGATGGAACCGCCGCTTGGGAACTGCACCGCCTTTTCGTATATCTTCGCCAAGTCCGAATAAAGGGAACCCGGCATGGAGTCCTTCGAAGGAATCTGGTCCATACGGTTGGATACGATGGCGAGCGCATCGGCGTAGGAAGTCATATCCGTCAGCAGCACCAGCACCTTTTCATTATTGTTTACAGCAAAATACTCGGCCGCCGTCAGTGCCATATCCGGAATCAGCAGACGCTCTACCGGAGGATTCTCGGTGGTATTCATAAAGCTGACGATACGGTCGAGCGCACCGGCATTGGAGAATACGTTCTTGAAGTAAAGGTAATCATCGTTCGTCATACCCATACCGCCAAGGATAATCTTGTCAGTCTCCGCACGCAGAGCCACATTCGCCATCACCTGGTTGAAGGGCTGGTCGGGGTCGGCAAAGAACGGAATCTTCTGTCCGGACACCAGCGTATTGTTCAAGTCGATACCTGCAATACCGGTTGCAATCAGTTCCGAGGGCTGCTTACGGCGCACCGGATTCACGGATGGACCGCCAATTTCCACCTCCTCGCCTTCAATGGCCGGACCACCGTCGATGGGGTCGCCAAAGGCGTTGAAGAAGCGTCCGGCAAGCTGCTCGCTCACTTTGATTGTAGGAGCCTTGCCCAAGAATACTACCTCTGCATTGGTGGGAATACCTTCCGTACCCTCAAACACCTGCAAAGTCACTTCGTCGCCGGCAATCTTCACCACCTGGGCCAGCTTGCCGTTTACGGTCGCCAACTCGTCATACCCCACTCCGGTTGCCTTCAGCGAACACGTAGCTTTCGTAATCTGAGTAATCTTGGTATATATTTTTTGAAATGCTTTTGTTGCCATCTATTTATTTACAATTTAGCAATTTACTATTTACTATTTAAATCTCTGCCATCCTATTCTACTATTTTCCTATCTACAACCTCCGTACACCTGCATCCGCAAGGCAAATAGTAAATTGTAAATAGTCACATAGTACATCCTTAGGCTTTACGTTCCTCAACCAGTTCCTGCAACTGCTTATGGAACTTGTCGTATTCTTCCGACTTAAACTTCGAGTAGTTCATCTGCTTACAGATGTTAATCATTTTCTTGAAGTAATCCATTACTTCGTTGAAGTTGTCGAACTCAAATTCTGTATGACAGATTTCTATTACCATATTCAGAATCTCCTCCTGACGCTCCATCGGGGTCACGGCATCAATTTCATCAAAGGCATCCTGCTGCAGAATAACGAAGTCAATCAATTCCGATTTCCAGAAAGTCACGTGATACTCTACGGGCACACCGTCGTCACCCAAGATGTTGATTTGCTCGGCAATCTCCTTACCACGCTGCAAACGGGTCTTGATTTCATTCACCTTGCCAATCCACTCACCGTTGATGTGCTTGGTGATATACTCTTCAAATTCAGGGTATTCTATATATTTGGAATACGAGTCAATCGGGTTTACGGCAGGATAACGCTTCTTGTCGGCACGGTCTTGCTCAAGGGCATAGAAGCAGCGTGCCACCTTCTTCGTATTCTCGGTTACCGGCTCCTTCAAGTTACCACCGGCAGGCGATACCGTACCGATGAAAGTAATGGAACCGGACTCGCCGTTGTTCAGCTTCACATAACCCGCACGGCCGTAGAAGTTGGAGATGATGGAGGACAAGTCCATCGGGAAGGCATCGGGACCGGGCAACTCCTCCATACGGTTGGACATCTCGCGCAATGCCTGCGCCCAACGTGAAGTGGAGTCCGCCATCAGCAGTACCTTCAATCCCATGCTTCGGTAGTATTCTGCAATCGTCATAGCCGTGTAGACAGATGCCTCACGGGCAGCCACCGGCATGTTCGAAGTATTGGCAATGATAATCGTACGTTCCATCAGCTTCCGTCCCGTATGCGGGTCAACCAATTCGGGGAATTCTGTAAAGATTTCCACAACCTCGTTGGCACGCTCACCGCAGGCAGCGATGATTACGATGTCCGCTTCCGCTTGTTTTGAAATGGCATGCTGAAGCACCGTTTTTCCAGTACCGAACGGACCGGGGATAAAACCCGTACCACCTTCCACAATCGGGTTTACGGTGTCGATTACACGCACACCGGTTTCCAGCAATTTGAAAGGACGCGGTTTTTCCTTATAGTTGGTCATGGCGCGCTTCACGGGCCATTTCTGTATCATGTTCACCCGGATGTCATTACCTTCGCTATCCGTCAGCACTGCAATGGTATCCTCAATGCTGTAATCACCTTCCTTTGCAATTGATTTCACGGTGCACACACCTTTCTGTTCAAAAGGCACCATGATTTTCAGAGGTTGGAAGTTTTCGTCCACTTGTCCCAGCCAGGCAGCGGCTTCCACTTGGTCGCCCACCTTTGCCAAAGGCACAAAATGCCATTTGCTTCCTTTATCCAGCGGATAGGTATATTGCCCGCGTTTCAAGAAAACACCGTCCATCTTATCGAGGTCGTTTTGCAGACCGTCGTAGTTTTTCGAAAGCATACCGGGCCCCAGTGTTACTTCGAGCATATGTCCGGTAAACGCAGCTTCGGCCCCCACTTTCAGTCCGCGGGTACTCTCAAATACCTGCACGTAGACCTGGGTACCTACTACCTTAATCACCTCCGCCATCAACTTGTCTCCTCCGGTCGAGATATAACAAATCTCATTCTGCGCTACCGGTCCGTCGACGACGAGGGTCACCATGTTGGCTATTACGCCACTAACAGTTCCTTTTGTTGCCATATATTTTTAGTTGTTTATTTTATCTGAATTCTGCGGGTATCTGCACCTCGTCTTTCAAGGCAGCGATAATGCTGCGGAACAGTTGGTTACCCTTCTCTTTATCCAACGAAATCCACCGTTCTATCATCTCCAGCTGTAGCAGGAAGACAAACAGACGTTCCACGGTAAAGTAATCGAAGAATGTGGCCTCCTCCATCCAGTCCCAGCGAAGCTGGTCCAGTTTCTTTTCCCGGTCCACCAGTTCCTCCGTCTCACTGATTTTCACCAGCTGCTCCAGATAATCCACCTCAGTACCCAGACCGAAGTCACGGGCATTGGAAGTACGCAGAGCCTCGCACACTTCCGTATCACCCACAATCAGCGGAGCAATGTCCAGCTTGAACTTACGTGCTGTGAGCGCCACCAATATATTATTGAGAGTGAGGTTGAAGCCAAACCAGGAAGACACAAACTGATTCCTGGATTCCATAGCATAGGCGTAATAGAGCGCTGCCAGGCGGTCTTCATACAAGAAACCGTCCTCGGCAGGCAGGCTGAAGTATTCGGAAATGAACGTAGAGAGATAAGATGGGAATACACTGTCAGAGACTTCGTCGCCATCCTTCAGTTGTGAGATATATTCCACCAGTTCCTCCGACGAATAGTTTCCGCGCGGGTCGATGGCAGCATCCTTATCCTTCAATAGTTTCAAGACATTCGCATTATCGAATTTCAGATAAAACAAATCTATCAACTTTTTATCATCTTCCGACAAGGCAGGATATAGTTCCGTCTTGAAATCGGCTACTGTATAGCTCAGTTTACTGTCTTCCAGAGTAAGTTCAGGCAAACCGGCTACCAAGTAATAGTATTTACTCATAATCCTGTGGGAGTTTTTAGAACAGCATTTCCACTAATTGCGGACGCAGGAATTCCTTGAAGTAATTCATAAATTCTTCTTCGCCAAAGTTCACCTTGTACGAACCATCGGCAGGCGATACGGAGAACAAGGTTTTGATGCCATTCACTTGCTCAATCTTCACACCCTTGTCCAGCAGGTCTTTCGCCTTCGCTGCGAAATATTTTGTCAAGCCTTCCGCATCGGCAGTAGAGATAACGATTGGTTCGTTCACACTCCATTTGGACGCCAATGCAACGATGAAGGCATTAAGATAATCCTTGTTTGCAGCAAATGCCTTTACATCGGCATTCACAATGTTGTCCGTCACCAACGTAGCGATTTCGGACTTCAGAGCATTCACAGCCTGACCGGCAAACAACTTTAATTCAGATTTTGTATTCTCTGCCAGTTCATCGGCAGACTTATGAGCGGTAGCCACGATAGAATCCGCTTCCTTGTGAGCATCCTCTATAATTCTCTTGGCTTCTTCCTGAGCTTTTGCGATAAGTTTCTGTGCCTCTTCGTTTCCTTTCTCTACGCCTTCGCGGTAGATCTTATCGGTCAGCTCTTGAATCTTGTTTTCCATATTTGCAGGAGTTATTATATGATTTATATTACAATATTAATTGCGTGATTTTTTCCCTTCCTATTAGATTCACGCCAAATTTACAAAAATCCATTTGATATTGAATAGAAAGAAAGGAAGAAAAGTTCTTGCTCTTCCAAAAAAAACTCATTTTACACCAACTTTGTTCTGTAATGATAACAAAAGAATGACAAAAGAAGCAGAAAAATACGTATGCAACAACGCATGACAGGGATTAAGGGGAGCAGTTCCGGAGGTATATAAACGAACAAAGCCTCCGTATCCTTATCAGACACGGAGGCTTCTTCTGAAAAC